>NZ_BANF01000943.1 GCF_000964425.1 Komagataeibacter intermedius TF2
TTGTGCCGGTCAGGAAGTGATTACGCCCCCCTTGCTTCGAAAGCGAGGGGCTGATGCCGCCCAGGTATGAATGGCGTCGGCGTGGATTGT
>NZ_BANF01000942.1 GCF_000964425.1 Komagataeibacter intermedius TF2
GGTGCTGAACGGCGCGTCCAGTGTGGATGAAGCGATGATCACCGGCGAGCCTGCGCCCGTGGCGAAGAAACCGGGCGATGCGGTAACGGGTGGCACCATTAACGGCACTGGCAGCCTGGAAATCGAGGCACGGGCGGTCGGCAGCGACACCATGCTTGCCCGCATCGTGGCAATGGTTGCCACAGCACAGCATAGTCGTGCGCCGATCCAGAGCATCGCCGACCGCGTGTCGGACTGGTTCGTCCCGCTGGTGTTGGGTATATCCCTCGTGACTTTCGTCGTGTGGTATTTTGTCGGTCCCACGCCGCGCTTCGGCCATGCCCTGCTCAATGCCATATCCGTTTTGATCATCGCCTGTCCCTGCGCGTTGGGACTGGCCACGCCGATGTCCATCATGGTTGGCACCGGGCGCGGCGCGCGTGAGGGCGTTCTGGTGCGCAATGCCGAAGCCCTGCAGGCACTGGACAAGGTGGACACCCTGGTGGTGGACAAGACCGGCACGCTCACGGAAGGACATCCCCGG
>NZ_BANF01000941.1 GCF_000964425.1 Komagataeibacter intermedius TF2
TGGCCGTCAGGCAGAATGGTGGTCCGGATCCCGTCAGAGTCCACACTGTCGGGGACGGCATTGAGGACGATCCGCGCAGCCGCCTCGGCGTCCGTCGCCGTGACCCTGAAATCGCCGGCATCGGCTTCAAACAGGCGCTCAACCAGCGTGACACGAAAATCAGGCATTGCCGTCCTCCCTTACCAGGACAAATTCGCTCAGTGTCTTGGCTTCGCGCCATGGGCAGTGCCACACCATCACGTCCTTTCCGCAGATTTCGGCGACAG
>NZ_BANF01000940.1 GCF_000964425.1 Komagataeibacter intermedius TF2
GCAATCATGAGATCATACGGACCTATGATACGGCCATTCCGTTCAAGAGCAGCCCGAATGTCCGCTGTATGGGCGGCCGCTTCACTGTCGAATGGCAGGACCGCCAGCCTTGCCGCGAAGTGCTCGACCTCACGCCTTGTGTGCACGGGATCAGACGAGCGTTCCGCGCCATAAAGCAGCTCATACAGCACCACGTCCGAGATGCAGAGTTCCTCCGCATAGCTGTTGAACCTTGGACGCAGCCCCTGCGGTCGATCCCGCAACACCCGGATACAGAGGTTCGTATCCAGCAGGTAACGCAGCATTCAGAGCGCCTCGCGTTCCTGCATGGCTGGCTGGTTCCGCTCCCCCAGATCCACCCCGGGAGCCGCAAAGAAATCATCCCACGCCACATCGACCGGAGCGATGATCCGCCGTAGACCTTCGGACACGATGACCACCTCACGCACCTGTTCCCCGAAGGCGACCATCTTCGGCAGACGCACCGCCTGCGAGCGATTGGATAGAAAGAGTGTTGTACGGGTCAGCATCGGAGATCCCTCCTTATGGATATGTATCGTGTATATCCAATTTGGACAAAGATGTCCCGTATTTTTGGGACTCTCTGTACCGCATACACACAATCCGGACAGGTGATTGGGAATATATGTGATATCGGAACACCAGTCTTGGTTAGGCCGATTGATGACCAGATCCCGCAGCAGATATGGATATTTCCGATGCTCCGGATGGGGCATGGTTGTACGCGGCTTCTGGTAAATCGCCCGCAGGCCCATGATCGCCATGAGCCGCCGGACCCGCTT
>NZ_BANF01000939.1 GCF_000964425.1 Komagataeibacter intermedius TF2
CATGCCATACATCCGCAATCCACGGAGCATGACGACAAGTGAAGCAGCAGCAGGATCATGACGCATGGCGGCTGTCCCTTCGCAGGATGTCATACCGCCCTGTATCGGCGCACGGTTCGTGTTCGAGCACCAGGGCCTGTGGGGCATC
>NZ_BANF01000938.1 GCF_000964425.1 Komagataeibacter intermedius TF2
AAGTATGGACCAGATCAATTATACACAGAAGATCGGACACTCTCTTGTCCGGAAATGGGTGACGACGCGACAGGGTATTTCCACGAAAC
>NZ_BANF01000937.1 GCF_000964425.1 Komagataeibacter intermedius TF2
GCATCGCGCCAGGCCGCCCAGTTCCGCACCGGACAGACGGCCGGATCCCGGCGCCGCCGCAATCGGCGCAGCTGGTGGCGTCCGGACCGGGGCCGCAGCAGGGCGACGGTCATGCCGTCCGTCGTGTCGGTGATGTCTTCAACGGTCAGCCGGGCCAACGCCTCGGCGCCGATGTCCAGCGTGGC
>NZ_BANF01000936.1 GCF_000964425.1 Komagataeibacter intermedius TF2
ACGACAGAAGGCGAACTCATCTGGCTTATGGACAGGGCGGCGGCAGGACAATAAGTGCCTGAGTGTCGTGTCTGTATGATACGGATGACGTTTCAATAAAAACGACGGGACACCCGGCAGCGGGATGCCCCGCAGGAGAGGAAGCAGCGCATGTCCACCCATAATAATACGGACCCCAGGGCAGAACTGAAGCGCAAGGCGGCGATCGAAGCCGCCGACATGGTCAGGGAAGGCATGGTGGTTGGCCTTGGTTCCGGCAGCACGTCAGCCTTCATGATCGAGGAACTTGGCCGTCGCTGGGCGGAGGGGCTGCGTTTTTCCGCCATTCCCACGTCCGAACGCTCGGCCGAGCAGGCGCGCTCGCATGGCATCAGGCTGGTGACGTTCGCCACCCATCCGCAGATCGACATCGATATTGATGGCGCGGATGAGGTCGAGCGCGGGTCGCTCAACCTCATCAAGGGGCTGGGCGGTGCGCTGTTCCGTGAAAAGATCGTGGCGGCGGCGTCACGCAAATTCGTGGTCGTGGTGGATGACAGCAAGCTGGTTGACCGGCTGGGCGCGCGGGTGCCCGTGCCGGTCGAGGTGTCGACATTCGGCTGGACCTCGACCGCCCGGCAGATCGAGGCACTGGGCGCGCGCATCACCCAGCGGCTGGATCGCAGTGGCAATGTATTCGTGACCGATGGGGGAAACATGATCCTGGACTGTCATTTCGGTGAAATTGCCGATTCCGCAAAATTGCAGGCCCAGCTTGCGCCGATCGTGGGCGTGATCGAGACGGGGCTGTTCATTGGCCGTACGTCCGAAGTGATCGTGGCGACCGCCGGTGGCCTGCAGAAGCTGGTTGCGGCATGACCGGGCCGGGGCTGCAGGATCAGGGCATCCGGCCGCTGGTTCTGGTCATCATGGGGGTGTCGGGCTGCGGCAAGACCACGCTGGCGGAAGGGCTGCATAACCTGCTGGGCTGGCCCTATCAGGAAGGCGACCTGCTGCATCCCCGCGCCAATGTGGAAAAGATGGCGGCGGGCATTCCCCTGACCGATGCGGACCGCCTGCCATGGCTGCAGGAGTGCCATAAGTGGCTGCTGGACCGTATCGCGTCGGGACAGGGGGGAATCCTGACCTGTTCGGCGCTGAAGCGGTCATACCGTGACCTGCTGCGTGCGGATGGGACGGCGGACGTGGTGTTCGTCTATCTGCAGATTCCCGAGGATGTGCTGGCCGACCGCCTGCAGCGCCGGCGCGGGCACTACATGCCGTCCAGCCTGCTGCCCAGCCAGCTTTCCACGCTGGAACCGCCAACGGCTGACGAGCATCCGGTTGTCGTGCATCTGGAAGAAACCCCTGCCGACCTGATTGCCGAGACCATCGGCCTGCTGCGGCAGAGATTTCCCGAACATACCCACGAAAGAGGCTGAATGACCGATACGGCACCTGCGGTCCTGTTTGTCTGCATGGGGAATATCTGCCGCTCGCCCCTGGCGGAAGCTGCGTTCCGCGCGGCCGCCCGTCAGGTCGGGTTACAGGTTACGGTTGATTCGGCGGGGACGGGCGACTGGCATGCAGGCGCGCCACCCGACCGTCGTGCCTGCGCCGTTGCCCGCAGGCATGGCATTGACATCACCCATTACCGGGCCCGCGTGGTCACGGCAGACGATTTCGACCGTTTTACCCACATCATTGCCCTGGACCATGCGAACCTCAGGCACCTGCTGGACATGCAGCCAGCAGGCAGCCGGGCGGAGGTCTCGCTGCTGCTTGACCATGTGCCGGGACGGGCGGGCCATGCCGTGACCGACCCGTATTATGGCGATGCCAGCGGGTTCGACACCACATGGCGCGATGTTGCGGCGGGGGCGGCTGCACTGGTGGACAGGCTGCGGCGCGACAGGTCATGACGCGCCTCGCCCGGCATGGCGCGGCCCTTCTGGGCGCGGGATTATGGAACTGGCACGCCCTGCCCGGTGGTGATGTGGCGCAGGTGCTGCTGGTCTATCTCAATGACGGGCGCAGGGTTGTCGTCAAGAATGGGCCCGAC
Source organism: Komagataeibacter intermedius TF2 (assembly GCF_000964425.1). Taxonomy (GTDB): domain Bacteria; phylum Pseudomonadota; class Alphaproteobacteria; order Acetobacterales; family Acetobacteraceae; genus Komagataeibacter; species Komagataeibacter intermedius. Next base: position 2,042 of record NZ_BANF01000936.1, read on the forward strand.
CCGGTGGCGGAAGCCGACATGCTGCGCACCCTTGGGCGGACAGGCGCGCCGGTGCCAGACGTGCTGGCCGTCGATGGGGACGCGCTGGTGTTGCAGTACCTGCCTGCCGATGGCCGGTTGTCGCGCTGCTGGGATGATCTGGCGCGCGTGATTGCCCTTGCGCACACGGGGCGGCCCGAGGGCGGCATGGTGCGTTATGGCTGGTCAGGCGGGTATGCCGTTGGCGCGGTGACGGTGTGCAATGACTGGACGGAAACATGGCCTGATTTCTGGGCGCAGCGCCGGATTGGCGTGCATCTGGACCATGTGCCCATAGACCTTGCCCGCCAGCTTGAAGCCCTGATGCGTCGCCTGCCGGACCTGCTGCCCGCAACGCCTGCGCCCTGCCTGCTGCATGGAGATCTATGGGGTGGAAACGTGCTGGTGTCAGGCCAGCATGTGACGGGGCTGATTGATCCATGCTGCTATTATGGCCATGCCGAGGTGGATCTGGCCACGCTGGGCGTGTTCAACCAGCCACCTGCGGGATTTTACGCCCGGTACGGCATGCCTGGGCGCGGGCATGAGGTCCGTTTTGCCATCTACCGTCTGTGGATCGCGCTGGTGCACCTGCGCCTGTTTGGTGGGACCTACCGGCCAATGGTGGCGCAGTACCTGAATGATGCCGGATTTTAATCAAGACGGTTCTACGAAAAGCCGTTTCTGGTGAAGCATTTTTTCAAAGAACTTCAGGGAACGCCGCCATTTTGAAAAAAGGCGGGCACCCCAAAATTTTTATCATGCACAATCATGCGGAGCGATAGCGCGTCAGCCAGTGGGCATAGGGCGCGGGCAGTACCCATGCCGCATCCTCGCGTTCCAGCGCGCGTGCCGCCGCATATGGCCAGTGCGGGTTTTCAAGGAACGGGCGGCCGATCATCGCAACATCGATCTTTTCCTCGCGCACCAGCCCGTCAATGACGGGGGCGGTGCCCAGATACCAGCCTGTCGCCACCGGCAGGCCGGTTTCGCGCCGCACGCGCTGCGCAACCGGTGCCATGAAGGATGGGCCCCACGGGATCTTTGCCGCAGGCGTGGAAAAGCCGATGCTGACATCAAGGAAGTCCAGACCCGATTCGCGAAAGACCTTCGCGACGGCAATGGCGTCCTGCACTGTCTGTTCGTCATGGCCATCAAATTCGATCACGCCAAGACGGGCGCTCAGGGGGCGATCCTCGGGCCAGACGGTGCGGACATCGCGCAGGGTTTCCACCAGGAAGCGCGCGCGGTTTTCAAGACTGCCGCCGTAACTGTCGTCACGCTGGTTGGAATAGGGGGACAGGAAGCTCTGTCCCAGATAGCCATGGGCGAAATGCAGCATGAGCCAGCCAAATCCCACGTCGCGCGCACGTACGGCCGCGGCCACGAAATCCTGCCGCACGCGGATGATGTCCGCCACCGTCATGGCACGCGGAACCTTGGGCAGGTTGGCGCCAAAGGCAATGGCGGAAGGGGAGATGGTGTCCCATCCACGCGGGTCATCGGCGGCGATGTGGTCGTCGCCTTCCCACGGGCGGTTGGCGCTGGCCTTGCGGCCCGCATGGGCGATCTGGATGCCGGGCACGGCCCCGGCGTCGCGGATGGCGCGTACAAGCGGGCGGAAGGCTTCGGCCTGCGTGTCATTCCACAGACCAAGGCAGCCAGGGGTTATCCGCCCTTCGGGCGAGACGGCGGTGGCTTCCACCACCACCAGTCCGCTGCCGCCACGGGCAAGGGTGGAATAATGCACGGTGTGCCAGTCATTCACCACGCCATCACGCGCCATGTACTGGCACATGGGGGATACGGCGATCCGGTTGCGCAGGGTCACGCCCCTGAGCGTATAGGGGGTGAAGAGATCAGTCATGGCCGTTACTCCGTCAGGCGGGAATCCGGTCACAGACTGAGCATGTTGGCGGCATGACGCAATGCGCGCGGGCATGCTGAAACGACAGGACTGGTTTCAGCCTGGAATTTGACAGCATAACAGATTTTTAGGGGAATGCACCGTAAAGTGGCGCGAGTGACGGGGCTCGAACCCGCGACCTCCGGCGTGACA
>NZ_BANF01000935.1 GCF_000964425.1 Komagataeibacter intermedius TF2
CGGAACGTCAGCCATTTCTGGGTAGAAAACCCCTGCATCTCTACCGAACCCCACAGCATCAGGATGTTGATCCCGCAATAGGCCCGATCGGTCGCGGCATTACGCGGCAGGGCAATGCCGCATTTCGCGCGG
>NZ_BANF01000934.1 GCF_000964425.1 Komagataeibacter intermedius TF2
TGTGATGATGACACTGGTGCGCTCGTAGAGGCGGCTGAGCAGATGGAACAGTAGGGCGCCCCCAGACGCACTGAAGGGGAGATAACCGAGTTCATCAAGGATCACGAGATCCAGGCGGAGCAGCCTGTCGGCAATCTGCCCG
>NZ_BANF01000933.1 GCF_000964425.1 Komagataeibacter intermedius TF2
CGCCAGATGCTTCGCCTGTTACAGGTGCAGCGTGATACTGGCTGCACGATCAAGGCGCTGGGTGACCACGAGCAGGCGCAGAATATCGAGGCAGG
>NZ_BANF01000932.1 GCF_000964425.1 Komagataeibacter intermedius TF2
ACGCTCAATGCCCGCACGGCAATGGACAGCGGGATCACGGCAAGCGTTGCCAGCACCGTAAACAGATGCGGCGTGATCTCCAGTATTTCAAAGCCGATAAGCATGAACAGCAGGACATTCAGCACTTCGTCAATCAGGGTCCAGGCGATATCGAGTTCCTTACGGGACGCTTCATCGAAAACGGAATGGCTATAGCTTGTTCCGAAACACAATCCGGCCACGACGACAGCAATCGCGCCTGACATGCCAAGGTGGTTGGCAATGCTGAAGGTTCCGGTCGCCAGGGCCAGTGACGTCAGCAGATCGATATGCGGATCCCGCTGCCCCTTGAGCACACGAAGCGCAATCCACCCCGTCAGTGCGCCCAGCAGGCCGCCACCAAGCGCCTCGCGGCAGAAGCTGAGGGCAATCCCGGAGGCGGCTACGCCCTGACTGTCTCCGGTCGCCAGTCCGATCGTCACACCGAAAAT
>NZ_BANF01000931.1 GCF_000964425.1 Komagataeibacter intermedius TF2
GCGGACCACGTGTTCTCTGCCGTGCAGACGTAGATGCCGCTGGATGCGAAAATGATGGTGCCGGGCGCCCCCGGCGCACTGGCGGACGCAGGCGCGTCCCCGATGGTGATGGTCAGGTTTCCTGCGCCATCAACTCCGGCTGCGCTTGTTTCGATCATGCGCTGCGCATCAAGGCGCGTCGGGTACATGCCCGGGTCGAATGAACGGCCCCGCCGGATGGGGTTAGGCGTTCCCATTGGTTGCCTGCTCCGGC
>NZ_BANF01000930.1 GCF_000964425.1 Komagataeibacter intermedius TF2
CCGTCATCGCGAATGAAAGAGTATTGTCTTGAATTCGACGACAGAGCGCTCAGAGAGTGGGATGCTCTTGACGGCAGCGTGCGTAAGAAATTTGAAAAGAAGCTAGAAAAGCTGATCTGGAACCCTCACTCTCCAGGAAATGAACTACATCGCGACCTATCAGGGTTTTATAAGATCAAGCTTCTGAAAGATGGTTACCGCCTTGTTTATCAGGTCATCGACGAACGGATCGTCATCTATGTAATTGCCGTTGGCCG
>NZ_BANF01000929.1 GCF_000964425.1 Komagataeibacter intermedius TF2
GGCCCATGGCTGCTGTCGACCATCCTGTGCGACAAGTTCCTGCAGCATCTGCCGCTGAACCGCCAGAGCGATGCCTTTGCCCGCGAAGGGATCGATCTCGACAC
>NZ_BANF01000928.1 GCF_000964425.1 Komagataeibacter intermedius TF2
AATATCTTCACGCCATAGTATCCAGCAAAACCCGGCGAGTGCCGTGGGAAGCGCCCAGAAAGCCAGACCCAGCGGCCAACTCCCGGTGGCGTCACTGATGCGGGGCGTTCCGAAAGCGGCCACGGC
>NZ_BANF01000927.1 GCF_000964425.1 Komagataeibacter intermedius TF2
GTTGTCCGCTGCCTGGAACAGGTTATGGAGTGGCGCGGCAGGCCTGAGGCTATCCGAATGGATAATGGCCCTGAATATGTCAGTCATACGTTGGT
>NZ_BANF01000926.1 GCF_000964425.1 Komagataeibacter intermedius TF2
CCGATGCCGAGTTCACGACAGGCAGGAAGAATTTTGTCCTCAATGCCACGCGAAATCAGTGAATATTCAATCTGAAGGTCGCTGATTGGATGGACGGAAGCCGCGCGCCGGATGGTTTCCGGGCCAACTTCCGAAAGACCGATATGCCGGACATAACC
>NZ_BANF01000925.1 GCF_000964425.1 Komagataeibacter intermedius TF2
GCGAACATGAAATCCACCGACATCCGCGCCGGGTGTGGCCGGTGTGGCGCCTGTTCCTCCCTTTCGGCGTACGAATAATGACAGCGATCCTCGAAGGCGTGGACGACCGCCCGTTCATCCCGACCGAATATGTCGTGCGGCTGGCCCGCACGCCGTGGGAACGGGCTGGCTACCATGCGCTGCGCCGCGACGTGTTCTGCACCGAACAGCAGGTCTTTGCGGATGATGACCGGGACGCAATCGACGCGGTTGCCATTCCCATCATCGCGGCGTGCTGCATGGCGGGCATGCCGGACCGGGTGGTGGG
>NZ_BANF01000924.1 GCF_000964425.1 Komagataeibacter intermedius TF2
CCCAGATAAAGATGCAGGACTTCAAACGGACGGTCCGGATCGGCCTGCCAGCGCATGAGGTAAGGCGCATTGGTCTGTGTCAGGAAGAATGATCCGGATCCGACCTCACTTTTCGTCCATTCACCGGTCAGTTCTCGTTCCTCGATCTGCGCTTCTCCCGAGATGATCCAGAC
>NZ_BANF01000923.1 GCF_000964425.1 Komagataeibacter intermedius TF2
GTCTCGGACCGGGGGCAGTCTTTCATGGACTTTGCGGCGAACAGGCCGGTCCACGGCTTCCCGACAAGTTCGTTTTTCGACCGGTGTCGCGTCAGCCGGTGGCTGAGGCGCGACGTGCCGAAGTTTCTTGCAGC
>NZ_BANF01000922.1 GCF_000964425.1 Komagataeibacter intermedius TF2
CCCCTCCATCTGCCGGGCCATGTCCTCCAGCGTCCGGAACAGCCAGGTCAGCGTGAACATCGGCGCAAGCTCACGCAGGGTCTGCGTATCGACTTTCGGAAACTC
>NZ_BANF01000921.1 GCF_000964425.1 Komagataeibacter intermedius TF2
GTGACAGTCAGGATCGATCCGGAAACCGGGGTCGAAAACGAAACCCAGCGGCGGCCAAACCTGACGCCATTTTATGATGATCCCGACGTCTGGCTGGTCTCGTCCATCGAGGAATACGACGAGGCGACACAGAAAGGCCGGATGGGACCGATTTTCTCGGAGCGCGTCATTCATGCGCCTGTCGAACCCGAGATCCATTCCGCCCATGACGCCCTGGCCGTCTGCCTGCATGAAACAGGCGGCGTGGAAATGC
>NZ_BANF01000920.1 GCF_000964425.1 Komagataeibacter intermedius TF2
CGCGCCGCCGCCGCCGCCGCCGGCCCCTGCCGTCGTGCCGCCCGCACCGACCGCAGCCCGTACTTACCTGGTGTTCTTCGACTGGGACGGCGCAGCCCTTACCGGCCGCTCGCGTGAGATCGTGGCGGAAGCTGCCCAGGCTTCCACCCACGTCCAGACGACCCGCATCGAAGTCAACGGCTATACCGACAACACGTCGGCCCATCCTGGCCCGCGTGGTGAGAAGTACAACCTTGGCCTGTCCATGCGTCGTGCAGACAGCGTGAAGGCTGAACTGATCCGTGACGGTGTGCCCGCCAACGCCATCGACGTTCATGGTTATGGTGAAGCCCACCCGCTGGTGCCGACCGGCCCCGACACGCGTGAGCCGCAGAACCGCCGCGTCGAGATCATCCTGCA
>NZ_BANF01000919.1 GCF_000964425.1 Komagataeibacter intermedius TF2
CCGCCCCTGCCCCTGCTTCTGGCGGGCATCGAATTGCCGGACGGTAGCTATTCCCCGGATATCCCCCTCGCCCAGGGCGTGCCATATGCGTCGGCTGCCCAGCAGATGGCTCAGGACCATGTGGCCGA
>NZ_BANF01000918.1 GCF_000964425.1 Komagataeibacter intermedius TF2
ATGAAGCTGCGGTCGATCTTGATTTCCGTCAGCGGCAGGCGCGTTAGCCGTGAGAGCGACGAATACCCCGTCCCGAAATCATCCATCGA
>NZ_BANF01000917.1 GCF_000964425.1 Komagataeibacter intermedius TF2
TACGCCTCATCGGGCGTTCGTCCAGCCAGCGCCGTATGCGGACGCCTTTCGTTATAATGGGCGATCCATCTGCCAAGCCCGGCCCTCAGCTCTGATCCGGTCTCGAACGCGTACAGGTAGACGCATTCGTATTTCAGCGACCGCCACAGGCGCTCGATGAACACGTTGTCCAGCCAGCGACCGCGCCCATCCATGCTGATGCGGATCTGACGCTCTTCCAGTATCCCGCTGAAACGGGGTGTCGTAAATTGCGACCCCTGGTCAGTATTGAAA
>NZ_BANF01000916.1 GCF_000964425.1 Komagataeibacter intermedius TF2
TCGCGGATGACCACGGTATCGTCGGCGAGTGCCCTGCGCTGCTGCTCTGCGATCAGCCTGGCTTCCGTGACAGAACGGATCGATGCGCGTCGTGCCTCTATGGCCAACATGCCAATCTGGTCCAGCGTGACAATCAGCGCGGAGATCACTTCCGCTTCGGGTGCGATCGGGCGGGA
>NZ_BANF01000915.1 GCF_000964425.1 Komagataeibacter intermedius TF2
GGACACCTTGAGAGATATGCAAGGTCAGGTGGTTCCTTTGGGCTCACCTGCCTGTCCGGCCCGCACGGATGGTTTGTCCATGTCCCGCTGGACCCATACTCCCATGATTGGCCGGGGTCGCGGTCACTGCGGGCCAT
>NZ_BANF01000914.1 GCF_000964425.1 Komagataeibacter intermedius TF2
GATGTTAGCGCCTTTCCAGATCCGGAAATTCCTCGACCTGAGCACCGGCCACCTCCCCCTGTCGGACCGTGGACACCTTGAGAGATATGCAAGGTCAGGTGGTTCCTTTGGGCT
>NZ_BANF01000913.1 GCF_000964425.1 Komagataeibacter intermedius TF2
CTGCGCGGCATCGCCCTGGGCAGGAAAGCCTGGTTGTTCGCCGGGTCCGATCGTGGCGGAGAGCGCGCCGCCGCCATGTATTCCCTGATCGTCACCGCGCGCCTGAACGATGTCGATCCCCATGCATGGCTCGCTGATGTCCTGGCACGGATCAATGACATTCCCAATCCACGCCTCCA
>NZ_BANF01000912.1 GCF_000964425.1 Komagataeibacter intermedius TF2
GGGCGCTGTGCAGCGCTCCGCGAGGGACGCTCTTCATCAAAACGTCCATCGCCCGTGCTTCGACCATTGGCCAGCACCTTCAGGTTTCCATCAAACCGATCAATGATGATCTCGGTCACATAACGGTCCTGTCCCTGCTGATGGGTCCATTTGCGTGTCTCGAGATGGCCTTCGACATAGACCAGCGTTCCCTTCTGGCACCGACGTTCGATCACG
>NZ_BANF01000911.1 GCF_000964425.1 Komagataeibacter intermedius TF2
CTTCGATTGAGGCCGCCAGGCGCAGCACATCGTCCTCCTGCCACGCTGGCGCAACGTCGAGGGCGATCAACCGGGGATGTCCTTCCGTGAGCGTGCCGGTCTTGTCCACCACCA
>NZ_BANF01000910.1 GCF_000964425.1 Komagataeibacter intermedius TF2
AGGGGCTGGCGCCCCCGGTTGCTCCTGGGTGCTGTCGCGCGGACAGCGGGATTCACGGCGTTTTCGGGCGCGTCCTCGGCGAGCGTCGTCTCCAGCTCTTCCAG
>NZ_BANF01000909.1 GCF_000964425.1 Komagataeibacter intermedius TF2
GTACGCATCCGGATCAGATCGGCTTCAAACTCCGCGAAAGTCGCAAGGATGTTGAAGAACAGCTTGCCCATTGGATCAGACGGATCGTGAATACTGTTCCCAAGTTGAAG
>NZ_BANF01000908.1 GCF_000964425.1 Komagataeibacter intermedius TF2
TCCTGGCCGATGGCGGGCAGATCCGTTCTGATATCCTGCTTTATACCGGCGGACGTTCCGGGGCTACGGATCAACTCGGGCTTGATGCATGCGGTCTGCGGGCCGACAGTCGCGGCAGGTTGCAAGTAGACCCGAAGACGTTCCAGACAGGTATCGCGCATATCTATGCCACGGGGGATGTCATCGGTTTTCCGTCCCTTGCTTCCACATCGCTGGAACAGGGGCGTATCGCAGCGTGCCATGCTTTTGGCCAGACCGTGCCGCCAGCCCCTGAATTCTTTCCTTATGGGATATATTCCGTGCCTGAAATCTCAACGGTCGGCATGACGGAAGAACAGGCAAAGGAAAAATCCATACCGTATGAATGCGGGATCGCACGCTTTCGCGAGACATCACGCGGGCATATCGCAGGCATGCATTCGGGGATGCTGAAACTGGTGATTTCCCTTGAAACCCACAGGTTGCTCGGGGTGCATATAGTCGGTGAAAGTGCCACGGAACTAATCCATATCGGTCAGGCCGTGCTTAATTTCGGGGGAACGTTCGACTACTTTATCGATGCGACCTTCAATTACCCGACATTGGCGGAAGCATACAAGATCGCGGCCCTTGATGCATGGAACCGCATTCCCCGTCGCAGGGGGGACGTGGAGTCTCCATCACCCGTGGCGACATGAAGGATCAGCTTTCCTTGCCTCCGCATTGCATGGCACCGGGCCTGCATGCAGGCTGATCTTCTGGCTGGTGAAGAAAGCTGGCAACATCGAACCTGGCGGAGTAAGG
>NZ_BANF01000907.1 GCF_000964425.1 Komagataeibacter intermedius TF2
GGAATCATATCTCGCATCAAAACACAACTGTAGTGCTAGGGCCTATTAGGGCTTGATCCAGTCTGCTGCGGCAGCGATGTGGATGACCG
>NZ_BANF01000906.1 GCF_000964425.1 Komagataeibacter intermedius TF2
TCGTTGTCCCGGCCCCGGAACGGGGCTTTCAGGTTAAGCCCTGCGTCAATGGCGAAGCTGATCAGGTTACGGTCGCCGCCATTGCCCGTGGCGCGCACGAACACACCCAGCGAACGCGCGGACTGGATGGAGGGTCGCCAGATCATCTGGTCAATGATGCCGTATACCATCCAGTTGCCCCGGTCCCAGCGCGGGATGCCGGTGGTGTCATTGGGGCCGCCAAGGGCCTGCCCCATGTTGTTGTAGCGGTAATCGGGAAATCTGGC
>NZ_BANF01000905.1 GCF_000964425.1 Komagataeibacter intermedius TF2
GTGGATGCCACCGATGACCGTATCCATGGCCATCAGGAAGGCCGGGCCTTTCATGGATATTACGGCCATAACTGCTATCTGCCGTTATACATCTTCTGCGGGGACCATCTCCTCAGCGCTACCCTGCGCACGGCA
>NZ_BANF01000904.1 GCF_000964425.1 Komagataeibacter intermedius TF2
ACAGCAGGCACGTCCGACAGCGATGCGCTCGAGACCCTATACCAGCAGTCATGGGGCTATGCGGCAGCCCAGAACGCCGAGGCGCTGGGCGTCAATCCATCAGCGCTTGCCGCGACCTGCGTGGTGGAATCCGGCTGCCAGAACCTCTACACGGCCGGAAACGGCAGTACGATCACCGGCGCGTTCCAGATGAGCAACGGGACCTACAGCCAGACCCTTGAAGAGGCACTGGCCGCAGACCCCTCGCTGGCCTCATCCATCACCAGCGGCACGGCGGGCCAGCAGGACCCGGCGACGCAGGCGGTGGCTGCGGCGCAGTATCTCAAGGATGCCGCGACCAGTCTGCAGCACAGCGGCATCAGTAACCCGACAGCCCTTGATGCCCGGGCCTATTATAACTTTGGCCCGAGCGCGGGTGCTGAAATCGCGACGGCCGACGACAGCAGCCTCATGTCGTCCTACATATCGAGCACGGCGATGTCGGGGAACAATATCAGTTCAACCACCACGGTCGGCCAATGGCGCGCGGCAGTCGCAGCAAAAATGGGCAGTGC
>NZ_BANF01000903.1 GCF_000964425.1 Komagataeibacter intermedius TF2
AGCGCCCTCTGGTTCCGGACCGCCTCAAACGTCGCGCCATCGGAGATCATGGTCCATGTGGTTCCGCGCGCCCGGCTTTCCGCGACGTACGAGGTAAATCCCGTCGCCAGTTCAACGCCTCGCGGCAGGGCGTTGATGTGCTCGTCTGAAGTAAGCCCCTGTGC
>NZ_BANF01000902.1 GCF_000964425.1 Komagataeibacter intermedius TF2
CCTGAAAACGCTCAGCAAGCCCGGCATCACGAAGGCCATAAAGGCGGAAGGCATCCTTCCGCGCAATACCGGCAAGGAAATGCGCCGCGCCCTGATGGACCTTGTCGGGCAGGGGATCTGGGTGCATCCTGCAGCGCGTTTCCAGG
>NZ_BANF01000901.1 GCF_000964425.1 Komagataeibacter intermedius TF2
TCATGCTGGACTCCTCGTCAGCCGGTCAGGATCGAACTGGACGCGGCACTGCCCATTTTTGCTGCGACTGCCGCGCGCCATTGGCCGAC
>NZ_BANF01000900.1 GCF_000964425.1 Komagataeibacter intermedius TF2
AGGAAAACCATCTGTTCCTGATCGGGTTTGTGGAGGCTCTGGAACCAGACCCCAGGGGCAATTTTACCATGGCCCTGAACGGTCAGCGCGACGGTTACCGCTGCTTTCTGACAGTGCCTGCAGCCGAGAGGAACCGTCTTGCCCGGTCGCACCAACTGGCGGCAGCCACGCTCGCCCTGCCCGAAGCGGCGCGGCAGGCGCATGTTGTAGCGCTGCTCTATGTGACGGCACGAAACATCGGAACGCCCAATAGCCGGTGGAGGGGCTGGATCCAGGCGGAAGTCAGGACCGG
>NZ_BANF01000899.1 GCF_000964425.1 Komagataeibacter intermedius TF2
GTGCTGGCGCGGAACCTGTAGCTGTCATTTCCTGTCTCGAGGATATGACAGTGATGGGTCAGCCGATCGAGGAGCGCCGTCGTCATCTTCGGGTCACCAAAGACCTCTCCCCATTCACTGAAGCTCAGATTGGT
>NZ_BANF01000898.1 GCF_000964425.1 Komagataeibacter intermedius TF2
CTGCGGGCATCGAGAATGAAAACCCGGACAGGATAGGCCGTTGCACGCCACATCACGCGTCTCTCCTTTCTTCCGCCAGAGCGGTGTCTTCGGTGATCAGATCGGCATC
>NZ_BANF01000897.1 GCF_000964425.1 Komagataeibacter intermedius TF2
GGTTCCGGGAACTGGCGCGGCGTTTCCTGTTTCAGACGATCCACGATGTTGAATTGATGCTCGATCGGGAGCGGATGGGTCGTGAAGCCAGTCCGTC
>NZ_BANF01000896.1 GCF_000964425.1 Komagataeibacter intermedius TF2
GCAGACAGCGCCGTCACGTCAGCGTAATAGGCCAGTGCGCTGTAAATGTCGGCAGTGCCATTGTTGTAGACGAAGGTGGGCCGTGCGCTTTCGCCTGCCTGATACAGCCCCTTGCCCTGCATGTCCCCTGCCGAGGCAGAGACGCCATACACCCCGGATACGCACTGGCTTATGTCGGCAGACAGC
>NZ_BANF01000895.1 GCF_000964425.1 Komagataeibacter intermedius TF2
ACATCAGGGCTCACCACAAGGCGGCGGGAGTTCAAAAAAAGGGGCTTCTTTCGAAGAGCGGGACCATCGTGAAGCACCTGGCCGCTCTCGCGGTGGCTATGGCACAAAAGTCTGCGTGATCGCTGATGGACATGGAAAAGCCTTCGGTTTTGCGCTGGCCCCTGGACAGGCTCATGAACTGCCTCTGGCACCAGCCA
>NZ_BANF01000894.1 GCF_000964425.1 Komagataeibacter intermedius TF2
CGTTCCCTGTTCTCTCCGACGCTCCAATGGCTGCGGCTCGGGGGGCGGGGCCACCATGACAGGGATGAACGATGTCCCGCCTTTCGCTTGCGCTTTGGCCCGAGCCTCTCGCCGCCAGCGAAACACCAG
>NZ_BANF01000893.1 GCF_000964425.1 Komagataeibacter intermedius TF2
GTAAAGGTTACACAGAGGATCTGGCCAGGAACCATGCCATGCAGTTCGACGCGGGTTGCGACCCCGGCTGTCAGGGTTTTGGTCTTGCCGGTGCCTGCCCCTGCCAGAACCAGAACATATCCCAGTGCC
>NZ_BANF01000892.1 GCF_000964425.1 Komagataeibacter intermedius TF2
GATAGGTCGCGTCAATCATGATAGTCTGAGGCTCAGCCTTCGCGGCAGACAGGCCATCCATCATCCGCATGAAAATGCCCATGTCGCCCCAACGCTTCCAACGGTTGTAGAGCGTCCTGTGCGGACCGTATTCCCGGGGCGCATCACGCCAGCGCATACCATTGCGGTTCACAAAAATGATGCCGCTCAGCACGCGGCGGTCATCAACGCGAGGTTTACCATGGCTCCTGGGAAAGAACGGCCGCAGACGCTCCATCTGTTCATCCGTCAGCCAGAACAGGTCGCTCAT
>NZ_BANF01000891.1 GCF_000964425.1 Komagataeibacter intermedius TF2
CGCTGAAATATGCCCTGCCGGTTGCGCTCTTCCTCAGCATGGCGACCTTCAAACGCGACTTGCTCCTTCAGCAGGGGCCACTCGTTGTGGTCATGATC
>NZ_BANF01000890.1 GCF_000964425.1 Komagataeibacter intermedius TF2
TCTCGGCGATTTTGAACAGCCCTCTGCGTCCGTGGGCCCAGCATCCGGCGGAGACAACCGGCGCGGGTTGGCGTCCCGGTTTCGCCAGAGTATTATAACCCGCATAGGCGTCTGACTGCAGAATGCCGGTCCAGCCGGTGAGATGGTCCGTGGGATGTTCGCCCTTGCGGTCCCGGGAATA
>NZ_BANF01000889.1 GCF_000964425.1 Komagataeibacter intermedius TF2
ATGACTGCTGCACCGTGCAGGTCGAAGTCGACGAGCAGGATGTCCGGGCACCGCTGTGGCGCCAGTTCAACGCCGATATTTACCTCGGTGGCCGTCACGTTGTGGGCGTTTTTGGTCCACGGCAGGCAGTTCGCACCGGCAGGGGCATAAAATTCCTGCGCGGCCAGCCGCATTGCGCCGCCCGGATCGGCGCCTACCACATGGAGGTACCCACCGGCAGCGTTCTGGAAATCCG
>NZ_BANF01000888.1 GCF_000964425.1 Komagataeibacter intermedius TF2
CAATACCTGTCGATCCGATATACCGAACGCCTGGCGCTGGCTGGCATCGATGCCTCGGTCGGCACGGTCGGTGACAGTTATGATAATGCACTGGCGGAGA
>NZ_BANF01000887.1 GCF_000964425.1 Komagataeibacter intermedius TF2
GGTGGCGGCATGAGCCCAGAGAGCGAAGCGAACCTGAAACGGGTCATGATGCAGGTCGCCGTCCAGCCTGAAGCGCGACTGGTTGTTGCCGTTGATAACGACCTGCAGGGGGATCGTTATGCCGGGAAATTCGCTGCGATGGCAC
>NZ_BANF01000886.1 GCF_000964425.1 Komagataeibacter intermedius TF2
TGTGAAGTGGATATGTCCGCTGGGACGTCGTATCTGCACTGTGCCTCTTCATGCGTGCCTTTGTTGTTCATACACGCGCAGATTCAGATCGGTGAGATC
>NZ_BANF01000885.1 GCF_000964425.1 Komagataeibacter intermedius TF2
CCGGGTCAACAAGCTGATCATAGGTAGGGGAATGTTCGCTCGCGGCTTGCGCATGAGCGAGAAGACGCGCCACCAAGACGTGGTCAAAATGAAGTTTCATGGCAGTATTCCTTTGTGTGAGCCCCTTGCGAGGACACAAAAAAGGCGG
>NZ_BANF01000884.1 GCF_000964425.1 Komagataeibacter intermedius TF2
CTTCCGCTGGCAGCGCAGGCCCAGTCCCCTGAGCAGAACCAGGGTAGCGGGCAGGGCGAGCATCGTGGCCACGGTGGTCATGGCCATCA
>NZ_BANF01000883.1 GCF_000964425.1 Komagataeibacter intermedius TF2
GCAGGAGACCGGACAATCGGCGGCAGGCTCGTCCAGGTCCGCAGAAGATTCAGGATCCCGTCTGAACCCGGTATTCTCGTCCCCCCATTTCTTGAGGGCCATGAT
>NZ_BANF01000882.1 GCF_000964425.1 Komagataeibacter intermedius TF2
CGCGGCAAACCTGACATTCTCCTTATTAAGGGCCTTTCGATAAAATTAGCAGGAATTTCCAGATTTGTCCTACTTCCGACAAGATAACTT
>NZ_BANF01000881.1 GCF_000964425.1 Komagataeibacter intermedius TF2
AATACGGACCGCTTGATGGGAACGGCAGGTATCTGTTCTTTTACGTTCGAAGCAGTCGGGACGGACAATGAATTGTAAACAGCCCTAATCAGCCTGATAAGTTCATCCGGCGATATTTTATTTTCCGATACATAAGCAGTTATGATTTC
>NZ_BANF01000880.1 GCF_000964425.1 Komagataeibacter intermedius TF2
GCCCGGATCAGCGTAGTCAGGGGGGCCAGCGTCGCGGTGCAGGCCCCCACCCAGTCGGCCAGTGTCGACGTGTCGAGATCGATCCCTTCGCGGGCAAAGGCATCGCTCTGGCG
>NZ_BANF01000879.1 GCF_000964425.1 Komagataeibacter intermedius TF2
GGGGCTGTTGGGAATTGAGTTTTCTAAAGGGCCATGATGTGTTTCAAAGACCATATGGATCGCTTCATACTGACGGATGCCCAATGGGCGAAAATGGAACCGCTGTGCCTTGGCAAGAAGACGGATCAGGGACGCAGCGGGAAGGATAACCGCCTCTTCATCGAGGCGGTCCTGTGGATCGCCCGGACCGGTAGTCCATGGCGGGACCTGCCGACGTATTTCGGACATTGGAAC
>NZ_BANF01000878.1 GCF_000964425.1 Komagataeibacter intermedius TF2
GAATGCATCACGCCCTGCTGGCGTCCGGCCTTCCACCACTCCCGCAGCAGGGGCAGAAGGTCTGCCGGAAGCATGGCGTTGCGATATCGTC
>NZ_BANF01000877.1 GCF_000964425.1 Komagataeibacter intermedius TF2
GTAATACCAAGGGCTACTGTCTCTGACTCATCTGTGAAGTGACGCGAAGGGCCTGTTCTGATTCTGTCGTGAGAGGGAGGATCGGGAATGGCTGGTGCGATTGCCTTACGGACGGATTATACGGCTTCTGCGTTACGGCGTCTGGCCTCTCGTACGCGGGATGCGAATGTTGCACGGCGCCTTTTGTCTCTGGCTGCGGTGCGCGACGGTGCCAGCCGGGGCGAAGCGGCGCGGATCGGCGGGATGGACCGGCAAACCCTGCGGGACTGGGTGCACCGGTTCAATGCTGCGGGGCCGGATGGCTTGCACGATCAGTGGCGCAACGGGTCGGTCTGCCGCCTGACAGCGGACCAACTGGCAGAATTATCGGCGCTGGTCACGACAGGGCCTGACCGTGCCCGGGACGGCGTGGTGCGCTGGCGTCGGGTCGATCTTCAGCGGGTCATCGAAGAGCGTTTTGGCGTCTCCTATCACGAACGCCATGTCTCCGCCCTGTTGAAGCGGCTTGGGTTCAGCCACGTCAGCGCGCGTCCGCGTCACCCCGGACAGGATCCGTCCGTCATGGACGCGTTTAAAAAAACTTCCCCACGATCCTGAGCGCCCACACCGGGCATCTGCCCAGAGGCAGGCGGATTGAACTCTGGTGGCAGGACGAGGCCCGCATCGGGCAGAAAAACGGTCTTGTCCGGCAATGGGCGCGGCGTGGCACCCGACCACGCCAGCCTGCCGATCAACGCTATGAGAATGCCTGGCTGTTCGGCGCCATCTGCCCCGCACTCGGCAAGGCGGCAGGCCTGGTGTTGCCGTTTACCGGCACGGCCAGCATGCAACTGCATATCGAGGAAATCTCACGCTGCGTCGCACGCGGAGCGCATGCCGTCGTCCTGCTCGATCGTGCCGGCTGGCATACAACACCCAAACTCAGACTGCCGCGCAACGTCAGCCTGATCTTCCTGCCGTCCCGCGCGCCCGAACTGAACCCGGTCGAGAATATCTGGCAGTTCCTACGCGCCAACTGGCTGTCCAACACCGTGTTCAGCGGCATCGAACACATCATCGAAGCCGCATGCACCGCATGGAACAACCTCACCGCCCTGCCACAGACCATCCGATCCATCGGCCTCAGAAAATGGGCTCATATAGGTCAAAGGTGATAGCCCGTAGTATAAG
>NZ_BANF01000876.1 GCF_000964425.1 Komagataeibacter intermedius TF2
CGCCATGGCCAAGGCGCTCGCCTCAGGCGATGCCCGGCTGATGCACAAAGCCGGGCTGGAGGCCGATCTTGCGCGGCTCGAGAGACTCGCGGCCGCCCATTATGACGACCAGTTCGCCATAAAACGTGCCATCGACCGGGCCGAGCGTGAGATTGCGGGCGCG
>NZ_BANF01000875.1 GCF_000964425.1 Komagataeibacter intermedius TF2
ATATTCTTGATGCGTCGAATGCGGTGATTTCATTTGACCCGTCGCGGATCGAAAAGAGACTGTTTACACGTCGGGGCGAGGGCCTCCCGATCGAGGTTCTGGGGTTCTCCTACGCCACCGAGGAAGCTGCGGCGATC
>NZ_BANF01000874.1 GCF_000964425.1 Komagataeibacter intermedius TF2
GAAAGACCTGGTCCGGGAAACATCTCTGTTCAACAGGAAAAAAGAAAATCAGGGGCGGCCCCTTCGGGGTTCTCTCACTCTGGTTCGCTAAGCGGCTGCGCCGCTAACCTCACTGGAGCCCCCTGCGGGGTCTCCACGCTTTCGCGCAACGGTTCGACCGCTCG
>NZ_BANF01000873.1 GCF_000964425.1 Komagataeibacter intermedius TF2
CGTTTCGGCGCCTCGTCGGAGCGGGGGCGCCGCCTGCTGGCCCAGCTTGAACTCGAACTGGAAGAGCTGGAGACGACGCTCGCCGAGGACGCGCCCGAAAA
>NZ_BANF01000872.1 GCF_000964425.1 Komagataeibacter intermedius TF2
GGTGCGGCTGTGGAGGACACCGCATAGCCGAGGAGGACTGCGGTCAGCCGGTCGCGCGTCATCATGCACAGGACGAGATAGCTCACGCC
>NZ_BANF01000871.1 GCF_000964425.1 Komagataeibacter intermedius TF2
CGGACGCTCGCGGAAATCTCGACTGCCGTAACGCTTTACGGTGAGAGGACCGCCGGCGCGCATCCCGGGCGCTCGTTTTCCATCAGTGTGCATATTCGCAGGGGCGATCGTAAGCCACGTGGCTTTGATGCGGCTTACCGCACTGGCGCCCTGGGGACCGACAGATGGGTTCTCATGGTCGATAACGACGCTGATGGCGCGCGGATCCTGCATGGACGATCCGCAGCCGAAACCGGAAACATGGCGTCCTGCAAAGGAGATGTGGCATGATCCGCCAGTATTATACGTCTCCATTCCAGGGCGGTAATAA
>NZ_BANF01000870.1 GCF_000964425.1 Komagataeibacter intermedius TF2
GGATGCTGAGGAGTTGAATGTCAGTGAAGGAAACCATCATGCGTCAGTTGGTCCGTATCGGCATGGATACCTCGAAAAAAGTGTTTCAGCTCCACGGCGTGGATGCCGAAGAGCGGGTTGCACTAAGCCGGAAACTGAGCCGACATCAGATGATCCGGTTTTTCGAGAAACTGCCGCCGACAGTGATTGGCATTGAAGCCTGTGGGGCCTCCCATCACTGGGCCAGA
>NZ_BANF01000869.1 GCF_000964425.1 Komagataeibacter intermedius TF2
CGCAGACGCCGAGCACGGGGAGGCGCCACCCCTTGCGGCGCCTGGCCGGAGATGGCAGCCCTTCTCAGGCTGCCACCTCTTCTTCCTTCTCCCTGTCCTCGGTGTTGTCATGCACCGGGTCTTCATCGGTCGCGGTCGCCGCCAGATCGTCTTCCAGC
>NZ_BANF01000868.1 GCF_000964425.1 Komagataeibacter intermedius TF2
CAGATCCCGCTTATCGAGGCGGATATTGCCAGCCGTCAGCCCACAAAGGGGGATGCATTCGTATTGCGCAGGGACAAGGGTGACCTCACCGAGCGCGAGAAGGCCGGATCATGGCTCCTGTCCCAGGTCCGCCTGGCGGCAAAGAACGGTGAGGCAGGGGTTTGGAACCTCGGACGCATCGGTGGGTTCGCCGTCATGTGCGAAGCTGGGCCTGGCCG
>NZ_BANF01000867.1 GCF_000964425.1 Komagataeibacter intermedius TF2
TAAAACGTGCCATCGACCGGGCCGAGCGTGAGATTGCGGGCGCGGAGCGCCAGATCCCGCTTATCGAGGCGGATATTGCCAGCCGTCAGCCCAC
>NZ_BANF01000866.1 GCF_000964425.1 Komagataeibacter intermedius TF2
CCAACGCCGAACTGGGCTTGCTGACCACGCTTCCAGTCCTGTGCATGGGCGGTCTCTCTCCGCTCGGGCATATGCTGGAACGGCGACTTGGCCTGAAACGCTCCATGATAATGGCATTGGCGCTTCTGAC
>NZ_BANF01000865.1 GCF_000964425.1 Komagataeibacter intermedius TF2
GTAAAAGAACAGATACCTGCCGTTCCCATCAAGCGGTCCGTATTTCCGGATTATATCATATGTCTTGAAGATGGGAAAAAGCTGAAAATGCT
>NZ_BANF01000864.1 GCF_000964425.1 Komagataeibacter intermedius TF2
AACAGCTTCTGCTTCGCCGCACTCTTCCTGTAGTGCTGCATGAATGCGATTTCCGCGCGCGGCACGCCCAGGCGGATCAGTTCATCACGGATCCACGTATAGGCGGAAAAACCGCGTGTCTCCATCGCGCTCTCGGTGCCCAG
>NZ_BANF01000863.1 GCF_000964425.1 Komagataeibacter intermedius TF2
GCGCCGCCATCCAGGGCGAAAAAGGAGAGAGCGCCGTAGCCCACGTGCTCGACCGGAGCGGCCTGGCCGTGCTGCACGACGCCATGCTGCCGGCAGGTGGCGGCAGGACGACCCAGATTGACCACCTGTTTCTCAGCCCGAGGGGCATCCATGTCGTAGAGACAAAGCGGTATGGCGGCGAACTGACCGGACACCCGGAAGATGAACGGTGGCGACAGCGTTTCGCGGGCGAGGCGCCCGACGCCCCGCCCCGGCTGATTTACAGCCCGGTGATGCAGAATGCCGCCCATTGCCGCGCCGTCTACGCGCTGGCCCGCCTCGTGGACCCGACCATCCAGGTCTTCAGCCACGTCGTGATGACGGGAACTGCGGTCCTGTC
>NZ_BANF01000862.1 GCF_000964425.1 Komagataeibacter intermedius TF2
CTCGGCAGTCACAAGGGCGATGCGGCTCGCAAGGCCATTCGGGCTGTCGGGGCAAGGATGATCTTCCTGCCGCCCTACAGTCCCGACCTCAATCCAATCGAACAGGTCTTCGCCAAGCTCAAGACTTTGCTGCGAAAAGCCGCGGAGCGATCCGTTGAGGCAACATGGAAACGCATCGGTTCACTCATCAAATGCTTTTCCGCACAGGAATGCGCAAATTATCTCAAGAACTCTGGATATGCATCAATCTAATCACAGAATGCTCTA
>NZ_BANF01000861.1 GCF_000964425.1 Komagataeibacter intermedius TF2
ATCCTCGAGACAGGAAATGACAGCTACAGGTTCCGCGCCAGCACTGCCGCGTCAAAAAACAGAAAGGACAGATCTCCTTCTTGACCGCCCGCATAACTATACCTGAAATAGCATCTGGCTGGGTCAATTCCTGGTTCTTCCGCACTTTTCGTGATGGGTATCTTGTACTTAGGTTCCGGAACTGGGAAATCCAGAAAGTCGTTCACTTTCATGGATATTCCCCAGTGTCACGCCTTCGGTCTCTTGATCTTCCCCGTTCCCTCGTCGTTCGTCGTGTTGTTGCACT
>NZ_BANF01000860.1 GCF_000964425.1 Komagataeibacter intermedius TF2
ATCAGCGCGGAGATCACTTCCGCTTCGGGTGCGATCGGGCGGGAAATCCACTGATTGGCAACCCGCCGCAGGTTATCGACGTGCTCGGCAAACGCACGATCCGCGTCTTCGATTTCATTCGGCGCTGTCATCACACACCAACCCCCATAACTTCTGGCAGG
>NZ_BANF01000859.1 GCF_000964425.1 Komagataeibacter intermedius TF2
TCAGACTGAAACAGGCCGCCTTCGATCGTCGCGAGGAGGGCGAGCAACTGCTGGTCCGGGGGGACCCGATTCAGGTCCAGCGGCGCTGCAAGCATGACCGGCTGGGCCATGCGGATCGCGCCTGACCGCCCATTGACGGCGGCAAAGAACGTCTTCGAATGGA
>NZ_BANF01000858.1 GCF_000964425.1 Komagataeibacter intermedius TF2
ACGGCGACCTGTGGCACCATACGCGCACGACTGCTCAAAATCGCAACAGTCGTAAAGGTCAGCGTGCGTCGAATTGTCCTGTCCATGCCCGATATATTCCCTTGCCAGCACGAATTCGCCCTCGCTCATGCACGATTGCGAAGGCTCCGGCAGGC
>NZ_BANF01000857.1 GCF_000964425.1 Komagataeibacter intermedius TF2
TTTCCGACAGCACATGTGGGGAATTTTGAAACAGCATTTACACCGACACCATATGGCCGGTCGCTGTATCCGACCACTGGTATGACCTGACCATTCAAGACCCGCATCACGCGCACCGCCTGATCCAACTGGCGGGACACGTCGAGAATGGCAGGCCAAGCCATACGGATCCCCATATGGGCCGGACCGGCGCATGACAGTCCTGACCCGCCGCGACGTGCTGGCCGCCAGTATCGCGGCTGGCATCAGCCCGTCCCTGCCTGCATGGGCTGAAGGATGCGCCCCGGTGCTGGCACCGCTGAAATGGGCTCCCCGCACGCGCCGCGTGATCGAACGCCTGATCGCCACATACGGCAGCGCCAGCGCCAGCTATAACCCTGCCCGACGCCCATATGCCGTGTTCGACTGGGACAATACCTGTATCGCAGGCGATTGCGAGGAAAGCCTGCTGCATTATACGGCCAACCATTTTTCATTCGCGATGTCAGCCGAAACTTTTGCCCAGGCAACGGCGCGCGACGTACCTGCACATACGTTTACAGGTCCTTTTCGGACCGTATGTGGGCAAAATGTCCGCTTCAGGGACCTTCATGCCGATCTGTGCGCGGATTATGCCCTTCTGTCTGCCCGATCCATGCCCCCGGCGCCAACGGACCCGGTACTGCTCAGCCTGCGTGCCAAGCTGGTATTTGCCTATGACGCCATCAACGCCACATGCAATGGGGACATAGCCTGCCGCTGGATCATCCGCCTGCTGGCCGGTCATGACGCAGCCGGGCTGTCAGCGCTGGCCAGGGCATCCAACAGATGGCATCTGGCACAGGGCATGGGGCAGGAAACATGGATCACTCCGGCCACCCGTTCCGGGCAGGCGGGCATTGTTGCACGCCCCATCCAGACCGGAGTGCGCCTGACCCCGGAAATCGCGGACCTGCAATGGGCACTGCGTCGGGCAGGTATTGACGTCCATGTCTGTTCCGCATCTCTGGAAGACGTCGTGGCCGTGTTCGCCACAGATCCCGATTATGGTTACGACCTGCCCCGCCAGAATGTCCTTGGCGTTCGTATGGACTGGCCTGGTGGCAGGCTGGGGCTTGATGCCGCGCCGAACTGGCCCGTAACCTATCGCGCCGGAAAAGTACGCGCCATACGTCAGGCACTGGCAGGGCCGCGGGGCTATGGACCCTTACTGGTGTGTGGGGATAGTGACGGGGATTACGCCATGCTGACCGAATTTCCGGACACCCGCCTTGGTCTGGTGGTCAACCGGCTATTTTCCGGTCAAATTGGTACTATAGCAAGTCTGGCTGCAGCACAGCTATCCGCCCCTCAACCACGCTTTATCCTGCAGGGCCGCGATGAAAATACCGGCGAATGGCGACCATCAGAACAGAGTATTCCCATAGGCTCCCGATTGCCTGCATTGGTTGCACATTCCTGAAACCATACTGATTAGGGACCTGAACCTGGATGTTTAGAGCGCACTGCGAATAGCTTGAATCATAGGATTCCCAAAGG
>NZ_BANF01000856.1 GCF_000964425.1 Komagataeibacter intermedius TF2
TTCATCGAGCAATGGCTCTGCTTCTGTGATGTCGGCCCTTTGTCCGGGCGTCAGGGAAAGAGCCACAGCCTTTCCCGCGGCATCGACAATGGCATGGATTTTCGTGGTCAGTCCGCCACGGGACCGCCCGGTGGCCTGATCCATCCCCCTTTTTTACGGGCGCCCGCGCTATGCTGGTGAGCACGGACAATGGTGCTGTCGATCATCATGTATTCGTTGTCATGGTCAGCAGCCAGATGCCGGAAAATCCGCTCGATCACGCCGCCTTCGCACCAGCGACG
>NZ_BANF01000855.1 GCF_000964425.1 Komagataeibacter intermedius TF2
ATGATCCGCCAGTATTATACGTCTCCATTCCAGGGCGGTAATAATCCGCTCCGGGTCGGGACCATTGCCAGTGGCACCATCTTCCGTCTTCCGGCCCCTGTTTCAGGACGTCCTATCGGACCCGGCCGTGGATCGTGGAATGCTTTCTGAACGGC
>NZ_BANF01000854.1 GCF_000964425.1 Komagataeibacter intermedius TF2
TGCATGGCGCTATCTGACGGAGATCCGTGGGTTGCCCGACCATATTGTCGCGATTGCCGGACAGCAGGGGGCGCTGAAGGAAGGCCCGCACGGAACTGCCTGGTTCGGCCACCGGGATGCGGACGGGCAGTTCACCGGCATGGAAATGCGGGGGCCGGATTACAAGGGGTTTTCGACGGGCGG
>NZ_BANF01000853.1 GCF_000964425.1 Komagataeibacter intermedius TF2
AGAGCGTCACCGAGACGCTGGAGGTGATCCCGCGCCAGTTCAAGGTCATACAGACGGTGCGGGAGAAGTTCACCTGCCGGGACTGCGAGAGCATCAC
>NZ_BANF01000852.1 GCF_000964425.1 Komagataeibacter intermedius TF2
GGCGGATCTTCCCGTCCGAGCCGGTTCATTGACGAAATTCCACTCGAGAACCGGGTCAGCAGCTGGAATCACGGCAGGAACGAACCACGCCAGTCTGACGGTCGCTGGAGGCAGGTTGATCAGGAACTGAATGCGCTTGGCTTGTGAAT
>NZ_BANF01000851.1 GCF_000964425.1 Komagataeibacter intermedius TF2
GTTGTTGTTATGCCGCCCTTCTGACGGCGTTGCTGTTGGCCATCTGGTCCGGGGTTAACCCCGGACCAGATGGCGTCGGCACGTCATGATACGCCTCATCGGGCGTTCGTCCAGCCAGCGCCGTATGCGGACG
>NZ_BANF01000850.1 GCF_000964425.1 Komagataeibacter intermedius TF2
GAGGCAGCCGCCGTTCTCGCCAGAGTGATGGATCGTGTCCTTGCGGATGACGGTGAGCGGGACACCCATGCGGCCTGCATGGTGCTGCGCCGGTATCTGCACGAATACCTGAACGCGGACGCATAGGAAAAGCAGGAAGGCACAGGAAAAAATATGCCCGAAGGGCCATCGCGCCTCAAACGGTGGCTCTTGTCCCGCTCCGCGGGCCTGCGATGCCGGCGCACGCGCCGCGTTTGACCCGCGATATCCCTTCGGACCGCCAGAAGACATTCAGACAAGGAGAATGTCCATGGTGACCGCAGGCCTGTTATCCCGCCAGGGAACTGTCGTGCCGGAGCCCGGAGAGATACCTGATCTGGCGCGTTATGATCACGTCATC
>NZ_BANF01000849.1 GCF_000964425.1 Komagataeibacter intermedius TF2
TGCACCGCAGCAAGGCTGAGAACACACTGCGCACCTGTCGCGCCGCCGTCCGGTCCTGGTGTCGCTGGGCCTGCCCTTCAGGAAACGTCCGCGCCTGCGGACTCAGCACCACC
>NZ_BANF01000848.1 GCF_000964425.1 Komagataeibacter intermedius TF2
CCTCCTCGGGCGGGATCTGCAGTTCTGGCGAGACCTCCCGTCCAGGCGTCGTCCCCCGGTCTTCCATCGCTTGCGCCGGCGTCATGATCTGCGTGAGCGGAGCGCGCACGAGATC
>NZ_BANF01000847.1 GCF_000964425.1 Komagataeibacter intermedius TF2
CGCAGACGCCGAGCACGGGGAGGCGCCACCCCTTGCGGCGCCTGACCGGAGATGGCAGCCTTTCTCAGGCTGCCACCTCTTCTTCCTTCTCCCTGTCCTCGGTGTCGTCATGCGCCGGGTCTTCATCGGTCGCGGTCGCCGCCAGATCGTCTTCCAGC
>NZ_BANF01000846.1 GCF_000964425.1 Komagataeibacter intermedius TF2
GTCATGCCGAGGTTTTTTCTCGCAATATCCTGATCTGGGCGAGGATTTCCTTTTCGGTCATCCCGGTGCTGGCCGCGCTCTCCTTCGGTGCGCCTTTTGTCATCGCGTCCCTGACACCCAATATAAGC
>NZ_BANF01000845.1 GCF_000964425.1 Komagataeibacter intermedius TF2
CATGCGACGCTTCCTCATCGGGCCGGTCCGCACCGCCCTGCCGATATGGCAAAGGAGGCGGTTCTCATGAGCGCGATCGATCTGGCGGCGATCAGTGCGGCGCAGACACAGCTTCTGGCCGAAATCGGCAAGCCGATTGAGCTGCTGGACCGTG
>NZ_BANF01000844.1 GCF_000964425.1 Komagataeibacter intermedius TF2
CCCACCTGGCGACCGCGCTGGCCATCCAGGCGATCACCCATCACAGGAAGAAGGCGCGCTTCTGGTCAACGGTCGACCTGGTCAATGCGCTCGAACAGATAATGGCTGGCCAGGGCCATGAAGCGCAGATTGA
>NZ_BANF01000843.1 GCF_000964425.1 Komagataeibacter intermedius TF2
CTCTACAAGCCGGTCTACAAGGAACTCTGACACACCTAAGTCATTCCCGGTGATCGGCTCGAGCCGATCACCGGGGATGATGACGCCTT
>NZ_BANF01000842.1 GCF_000964425.1 Komagataeibacter intermedius TF2
TTCCCGACATCCGATCTGTCTGAGAATCTGGACGAATCCCTGCAACGCCACGGCACATCTCGGGGACAGACGGGTCCGTGTGGCCGCCGCGCATAGCGACTGACCACCCGCCGAAGCCTCTATCTCGATTTTCCCCAGGCCCCTGGCACCAAGGCCCCGCGGGGGCCGGTTGGCCATCCGCCGAAAGGCTTC
>NZ_BANF01000841.1 GCF_000964425.1 Komagataeibacter intermedius TF2
CCTCGCCCAGATCAGGATATTGCGAGAAAAAACCTCGGCATGACCGGCACGATCATCATCCTTCCCGGCGGGGAAAGGTTCCAGCTCGAATGGCGCCGCACCGACCCGGAGCGCTGGGAACGCCGCCTGAAGGCAAAATATGATGA
>NZ_BANF01000840.1 GCF_000964425.1 Komagataeibacter intermedius TF2
ATCAGCGCGGAGATCACTTCCGCTTCGGGTGCGATCGGGCGGGAGATCCACTGATTGGCAACCCGTCGCAGGTTATCGACATGCTCGGCAAACGCACGATCCGCGTCTTCGATTTCGTTCGGCGCTGTCATCACACACCAACCCCCATAACTTCTGGCAGG
>NZ_BANF01000839.1 GCF_000964425.1 Komagataeibacter intermedius TF2
GGTGTCACCTGAGATCGATGATGCCCGTGCACGGATCGAGGAAGACGTCGGGCAGCAGGAGGAAAGTGACCATGGAGGCCGTCCAGAGGAGCACGATGACGACGAATTTGGCAATTTCGACGGCGGGGCGGGACGGCGGCGCGATGCGGTTCTGTGCCATTTCCAGATCCTTTTTTCGGGGGTTTCGACCCCTTCCGGCGACCGCAGGCCAGACTGGCGGGCAAGGGCGCCGCACAGCGGCGGCACCGGAGCCGCGCACAGATGGCGCAGCCATCGCGCACGGCGAGGAGCCACCCCTTGCGCG
>NZ_BANF01000838.1 GCF_000964425.1 Komagataeibacter intermedius TF2
GATGGACGCTACGCCCGGAACGTCACGGCGCTGGAAGCCGTCCAGCCAGCCGATCTGCGTCCGTCGGAGATCACCGCGCGCCTTGGCGCTCC
>NZ_BANF01000837.1 GCF_000964425.1 Komagataeibacter intermedius TF2
GACAGTTCGCGGGCCTGCGCGCGCTTGGCGTCATAGAACTGGGCAGCCCCGAAGGCGGACGCGACAGCGGCACCCGCCATGCGCTGAAGGTGCATTTCCAGCCCCTTGTCGTTCTGCTCCCCATTCCATGTGGTCACGACCAGCACGGGCGAGAGGCTGCGGGCGAT
>NZ_BANF01000836.1 GCF_000964425.1 Komagataeibacter intermedius TF2
CTGCGACACTCGCAGGTAGTACCGCGTCCCTATCTCTTAAATCGTTCATGCTTCATAGCTGAACCAGACCAGAAATATTCAGCAAGGCGTCAGTCGCCGGGAGCTTAC
>NZ_BANF01000835.1 GCF_000964425.1 Komagataeibacter intermedius TF2
GATACCCAGAACGACCTTTTCTGGGGCGAACTTGAAGGCGAAGATGGCTCGCCCCCTGTCTTGCCGGCCGCGATGGTCCTTCCCCAGATTGATTTTCATATGCCGGCCAACCGTGGCCTCGCTGACACCTGGAAACAGCGGGCCCGTGACAATGCGCT
>NZ_BANF01000834.1 GCF_000964425.1 Komagataeibacter intermedius TF2
CCGGTCATTCTGGAACTGGCTGAAAGAGCCGATGAGCGATCCCGTGCGCAAGGCTGGACGGGATGAAAACGGGCGGTTCCTGCGCACGGAGATGGATGATGG
>NZ_BANF01000833.1 GCF_000964425.1 Komagataeibacter intermedius TF2
GCACGCAGGGGCTGGCGCCCCCGGTTGCTCCTGGGTGCTGTCGCACGGACGGCGGGATCCGCCGCATTTTCGGGCGCGTCCTCGGCGAG
>NZ_BANF01000832.1 GCF_000964425.1 Komagataeibacter intermedius TF2
CAGCTACGGGCCGAGCCTGAAGTGGCGCAATTGCGTAGCGGCTTTGACATTCGTGACGCCGAGGACAGTCTCGCCATCGTCCGCCGCCTGATCAGGACTGTCCCGAAGGAAAAGCTTCCCGTACCGCAGGAAGGAGCGCCAGGAGACGCGAGACAGATTAAAAAAATGGCCGAGCGGATTGCGCGGCTGAAAGAGGATCTGATCACACCGGTGGCTGCTTTCGCGCATGTTGAAAGCCTGATC
>NZ_BANF01000831.1 GCF_000964425.1 Komagataeibacter intermedius TF2
CCATACTCCCATGATTGGCCGGGGTCGCGGTCACTGCGGGCCATTCTTGCCTTGGCCCGGAATCACGACTGTGATTACGTCCTGTTTGATGCGGACGGCCCGGTCGATGC
>NZ_BANF01000830.1 GCF_000964425.1 Komagataeibacter intermedius TF2
CGACTGGCCAATATCGTCTACAACATGCGCCGCTTTCTGTTTCTGGAGCGGATCAGCGCCGCCGCGTAGAAAACCAGCCTATAATGCTCCCCGTTCTGCCCCAGGC
>NZ_BANF01000829.1 GCF_000964425.1 Komagataeibacter intermedius TF2
GCATAATCGGGATGGAGAAAGAAATTCCGGGCCAGGATATGGCGGCCAAGCATATACATGAGTGCTGTCTGGCGGTTGGCCGCGGGAGAGCCGGATGGTGCCACCTCGGCAAGATCGAGAACGATCACGCGCGCGTCCCCCATATCCAGCCTTGTCGGGGACGCCAGCATGGGAAAATTCTTGATCACGTTCATGATGTAGCGATCAAACGTGTCGATCAGGCTTTCACCAGTTTCCAGGGTGATCTT
>NZ_BANF01000828.1 GCF_000964425.1 Komagataeibacter intermedius TF2
TTGGGCAGGCGCCTGCGGATTTCGTTAAAGCGCAGGGTTCCCTCAAGCAGGTGGTAGAGGATCACCCCTTTCCATTTCCCGTCGATGAGCTGAAGCGTCGCTTCAACGGCACAGCCGGGACTGCAATCAAGTGATTTATGCCGGATACGGGCCATGACGGTATCATTTCCGATACTATGGGCGTTAAAAGTGCGTTCTTGTCCGAACCCAGCATAATGCTCACTGTTCTCCTTCATCAACACAGGAGCAGACATCATGCGCGCCGTCGGTTACCAGACGCCTCTCCCGATCGACAATCCCGCGTCCCTTCAGGACATCGATCTGCCGAAGCCTGTTCCTTCAGGGCGGGATCTCCTTGTGGAAATCAGGGCTGTGTCGGTCAATCCGGTCGATACAAAAGTCCGTCGCAGCGCCGCGCCGGACGCGGGTCA
>NZ_BANF01000827.1 GCF_000964425.1 Komagataeibacter intermedius TF2
GATCTCGTGCGCGCTCCGCTCACGCAGATCATGACGCCGGCGCAGGCGATGGAAGATCGGGGGACGCATGGACGGGAGGTCTCGCCAGAACTGCAGATCCCGCCCGAGGAGG
>NZ_BANF01000826.1 GCF_000964425.1 Komagataeibacter intermedius TF2
CCTCCGAGAGTTTTACTCTCCGGTAAACCCGGGGCAGTTCAATGATCCCGGCAGTGGCACCGACGGATCACACTCAGAAGCTCCATGTCAATCACTCCTCA
>NZ_BANF01000825.1 GCF_000964425.1 Komagataeibacter intermedius TF2
GTCGGCCGGGGTGATCGACAGCCAAAGCGTCAAGGCGCCTCATGCAAAGACAAGGGGTTATGACGCCGGCAAGAAAGTGGTCGGGCGCAAGCGGCATATCGCCGTCGATACGGACGGGCGCCTGCTGATGCTCAACCTGACACCGGCCGACATCTC
>NZ_BANF01000824.1 GCF_000964425.1 Komagataeibacter intermedius TF2
TCATGAGAATGGTGCGAAATGGCGGAGTATCCCCGCTGAACTGAGGCCTTGGTGGCGGGCGGCACAGCTTTTCATCCGCTGGGCGAAACTGGGTGTGTGGGAACGCCTGCTCGAACTGGTTCAGG
>NZ_BANF01000823.1 GCF_000964425.1 Komagataeibacter intermedius TF2
TGCGCCGGCGTCATGATCTGCGTGAGCGGAGCGCGCACGAGATCTCCCAGACCAACCTGCAGCATGGCACGACCACGTTCGGCACGCTCTTTCGAGTTCACCTGCAGCCGCAACTGCCGCCCCTTCAGATCCAGCGTGCCCAGCACGATCGCACCATCATCCATCTCCGTGCGCAGGAACCGCCCGTTTTCATCCCG
>NZ_BANF01000822.1 GCF_000964425.1 Komagataeibacter intermedius TF2
TCGACCAAAAGAAAAGCAATTTAAGACCGAAGCGTCGGACGGAACCAGCCTGTTTGGTGCAATGCCCCGGCCACGCGAACGCATGTCGCCGCTGCCGGAGCATGCATTGTCCGCATTCACAAGCCAAGCGCATTCAGTTCCTGATCAACCTGCCTCCA
>NZ_BANF01000821.1 GCF_000964425.1 Komagataeibacter intermedius TF2
GCCGCACCGCCATGTCATCAAGCAGGCGCTGGCGAAGGGGACTGATTGCAGCAATGCACAGGGACTCTGTCATCATCCGGCTCCTTCTGGTGGGAAGAAG
>NZ_BANF01000820.1 GCF_000964425.1 Komagataeibacter intermedius TF2
CTTTGTGGAATACCGGGTTGAAGACCTTGTCCGTCAGCGGATCATGGGCCTGGCACTGGGCTATGAAGATCTCAATGATCACGATGCCCTGCGGCATGACC
>NZ_BANF01000819.1 GCF_000964425.1 Komagataeibacter intermedius TF2
CAGAAAGAAAACAAACCGAGCGAGCAGCATGGCTACGCCAAGATGTATTTCACCCGGGTCTTCACGCAGCTTGGCGTCAGTCTCGGGCATATCTTCCGCGCCCAGACGCCCGACATCGATATGCGCGATGTGGTGCTGAACCGCCGCATTCTCGTCGTCACGCTGCCCGCGCTGGAGAATTCCTCGGATACGCTGGCCGGACTGGGCAAGATCGTGGTCGCTGCCGGTCGCGGCGTCATGGCCCAGCTTCTTGGCGCCCGCCTCGACGGCCCCGCCGAGCAGGTCTTCAAGCTCAAGGCAGGCAGCGGCGACGCGCCGTTCCATTTTTTCTACGATGAACTCTCCGCCTACGTCACGGACGGCATGGACCGGCAGCTGGCCATGGGACGCGGCCTGAACTGCATGTTCTGGCTGGGGTTTCAGGATCTTCCGGGTCT
>NZ_BANF01000818.1 GCF_000964425.1 Komagataeibacter intermedius TF2
TTCATGCAGCACTACAGGAAGAGTGCGGCGAAGCAGAAGCTGTTCGGTGATCTCAATGCCGGCCGCAAGCGGATCCTGATCGGCTCGACGGCGACCATGGGCACCGGCGTCAACGCCCAGCAGCGCCTCAAGGCCCTGCATCATCTCGACGTGCCGTGGCTGGTCTCCGACATCATCCAGCGCGAGGGGCGTATCGAGCGGCAGGGCAACCAGCACGCGGAAATCGAACTCTACGCCTA
>NZ_BANF01000817.1 GCF_000964425.1 Komagataeibacter intermedius TF2
GCGACAGCACCCAGGAGCAACCGGGGGCGCCAGCCCCTGCGTGCCGATTTGCCGCGCGAGCGGGTCGTCATCCCCGCACCGACACAGTGTCCGTGCTGTGGCAGCGATCGTCT
>NZ_BANF01000816.1 GCF_000964425.1 Komagataeibacter intermedius TF2
TCGGCGGTCCGGGAACCGGGAAAACCCACCTGGCGACCGCGCTGCCCATCCAGGCGATCACCCATCACCGCAAGAAGGCGCGCTTCTGG
>NZ_BANF01000815.1 GCF_000964425.1 Komagataeibacter intermedius TF2
TCGGCGCACGGTTCGTGTTCGAGCACCAGGGCCTGTGGGGCATCAAGCCGGGGAACCACGGTTCTCCTGGCATCGATCAGGCGATGAAGCGTATTGAGAACATGGGTCCTGGTCGCCACGCCGTCTTCAAGTGCCAGTTCAACCGCGCAGAGG
>NZ_BANF01000814.1 GCF_000964425.1 Komagataeibacter intermedius TF2
AGCGCACGCATCGGGGTTCTGTGCAGCGCGAAGGCCGGATGGCTAATGCTGCAGGTGATGACCGCAAGGATCGCGGCCCGGTGGGAAAACTTCATGCTGGACTCCTCGTCAGCCGGTCAGGATCGAACTGGACGC
>NZ_BANF01000813.1 GCF_000964425.1 Komagataeibacter intermedius TF2
ATCTGTTCAGTGATCGGGTGGGCCGTCAGCGACCGGATGAAAAAAAGATCTGGTCATTCGTGTCTTGGGATATGGCGCGGTGCGGCTGCGTGATCCGGCGCCCGGCTGCATTTTCCACTTTGATCGTGGCAGCCAGTACGGCTCTCATGATTTCCAGAAAAAGTTGCTGGCCCATG
>NZ_BANF01000812.1 GCF_000964425.1 Komagataeibacter intermedius TF2
AAAAGTGGGCGCGCCAGCTATGTAAATAGCGTAATTCGCGAGGGTGAGGATGGGGATGTCGCTGTGACCCTGTCGATCGGCCTGCGCCGCAAGGGGCCACCCCGGCCAGTCGATGACACGCCGCTGCCTGCTTCAGATCGGCCCGGACAGGCGCGACAGCGCCG
>NZ_BANF01000811.1 GCF_000964425.1 Komagataeibacter intermedius TF2
GTGCCGGCAACCGTGACCATGGTGGTGAGCCGCTCGATTTTCCCTGCGATAGCGAGGCCTGTTGCGGACGCATGCTTTCAACCGGGGAAATCGCGGAACTGCTCGATTTTCTCGACAGGGAGGCCGCTTACTGATGCCCGCTGGCATGGCAGGCAAG
>NZ_BANF01000810.1 GCF_000964425.1 Komagataeibacter intermedius TF2
TCCACCGTGATGTCGTCCACCTTCAGTGCGGCAAGTTCGGAGCGCCGGAACGCGCCAGCAAAACCGATCAGGAGAATGGCCCGGTCCCGCGCACCGACCAGATCATGTGGACTGATGGCTTCGACGACCCGGACCAGCCTGTCCCAGGTGAGCGCGGTTTTCTGGCGGGGCAGAG
>NZ_BANF01000809.1 GCF_000964425.1 Komagataeibacter intermedius TF2
GATATTCATCGGCAATGCTCCGGATAACCGTAATCGCTTCCGCGACGGATGTGGCCCTGAAGCCCGGGCTGGCTCGCGATCCGGATCGTGCGGTCGTTGAGGTGGAGGGTGTCTCCTCCCCCCACCGCATCCTTATGCTCAAACACGACGCGCGGTTCTTCAACGCGCCCGGCGTTCAGCAGCACCCGGTAGCGGGCCATGCCGGT
>NZ_BANF01000808.1 GCF_000964425.1 Komagataeibacter intermedius TF2
GCAATCAATGTGACCTCTTGCATCGTAAAGGCCGTCCACATAAGCGGGACATGGACAAACCATCCGTGCGGGCCGGACAGGCAGGTCAGCCCAAAGGAACCACCTGACCTTGCATATCTCTCAAGGTGTCC
>NZ_BANF01000807.1 GCF_000964425.1 Komagataeibacter intermedius TF2
GATACCCAGAACGACCTTTTCTGGGGCGAACTTGAAGGCGAAGACGGCACATCCCCTGTCTCGCCCGTCACACCGGTCGCGATGGCACTTCCCAAGATCGACTTTCATATGGTGACCGACCGAGGCCTCGCTGACACCTGGAAACAGCGGGCCCGTGACAATGCGCT
>NZ_BANF01000806.1 GCF_000964425.1 Komagataeibacter intermedius TF2
TCAGTTCAGCGGGGATACTCCGCCATTTCGCACCATTCTCATGATGCCAGAAAATCGCTGCTATCGTCCGCCGCAGATCATGTGGCGGCGTCCTGCCCCGCGGGCGAACCTCCTCGATCAGAGGTTCCCAGATCGCCCAACGTCTCATCCGTAAAAGTGCCTGTTCCGTCTCCTTCTTCCATCCCTACAATATGGGAAGAATTTCAAGATCTAACAGGCCCTA
>NZ_BANF01000805.1 GCF_000964425.1 Komagataeibacter intermedius TF2
CCAGCCAGCGCCAGGCGTTCGGTATATCGGATCGACAGGTATTGGGCGGATTCAACCGGTCGCCGCAACACGTTCGATCATATCCTGTTTGAGTAGCCGGTCGAGCGCTTCTGCGGGGGTTCTCCATTCGAGTGTTTTTCGTGGTCTCGTATTTAGAGCATGGGCAACAGCGCTCAGTTCTTCGCTGCAATGCTGGCTGAGATCGGTGCCTTTGGGAAAGTATTGGCGAAGCAGGCCATTGGTGTTTTCGTTGCTCCCGCGCTGCCAGGCGCTCTGAGGGTCGCAGAAGTAGATATCAAGACCCGTGTCGATCCGAAGCTGAGCGTGCTGCGCCATCTCTGCACCCTGATCCCAGGTCAGGGAACGGCGCAGATGTGCCGGGAGATCCATAATGGTTTCGGAGATGGCACAGCGGACGGCTTCAGCACCATGACCGGCAAGAGCTGGACCGTTCTTGATCGAGTTGGTCTTGCCGTGGCCTTCCATGCGCGGCAGGTGCAAGAGCATAGTGAAGCGCGTGGTGCGTTCAACCAGTGTGCCGATCGCCGAACTGCCAAGGCCGAGAATGAGGTCGCCTTCCCAATGTCCCGGCACCGCTCTGTCGTTAATCTCGGCAGGCCGATCGCTGATCATAAGCGCATCTGAGATGAAGGACTTGCCTCGGTTTTTGGCTCGCTCCCGAGGCAGACGCAGTGCCCGTCCAGAGCGAAGACAGGCCGAGAGTTCCCGCTTCAGAACTCCACGTCCTTGGATGTAGAGTGCCTGATAGATGGCTAGAGGTGGCCCCGTCCGTTCGGACAGTTTTGTGGGCTTGATAAG
>NZ_BANF01000804.1 GCF_000964425.1 Komagataeibacter intermedius TF2
TCGCCGCGGGCGGCACGTATATCGCGCACGCGGTCGGTTCGGGAAAGACCTTCTCGATGGTTGCGGCCGTCATGGAGCAGAAGCGGCTTGGCCTGATCAGCAAGGCGATGATCGCCGTCCCCGGTCACTGCCTCGCCCAGATGGCCCGCGAATTCCTCATGCTCTACCCGACCGC
>NZ_BANF01000803.1 GCF_000964425.1 Komagataeibacter intermedius TF2
AGCCCTGATGTCCGTGCCATCCAGAAAAGTCATGCCGAGTGCCATTCCCTGTTGGCCCTGAACCAGTTCGAGCAGGCGTTCCCACACACCCAGTTTCGCC
>NZ_BANF01000802.1 GCF_000964425.1 Komagataeibacter intermedius TF2
GATCATGACCACAACGAGTGGCCCCTGCTGAAGGAGCAAGTCGCATTTGAAGGACGCCATGCTGAGGAAGAGCGCAACCGGCAGGGCATATTTCAGCG
>NZ_BANF01000801.1 GCF_000964425.1 Komagataeibacter intermedius TF2
TGGTATAGGGTCTCGAGCGCATCGCTGTCGGACGTGCCTGCTGTTGCTGTCTGGGTGACGGCGCCGCTTCCGCTGGTGGCCTGGGCTGTGCCTGTCGTGTCCGGGGTCCAGCCACCGAGCCCCGGTTCCTGATAGGT
>NZ_BANF01000800.1 GCF_000964425.1 Komagataeibacter intermedius TF2
CCGCCCTGGCGATAATCACAGAACGTGATCGTGGCCTGCTCCATGGCCCGGGTCAGCGCCACATAGGCAAGGCGACGCTCCTCTCCGGGATTGCGCGACATCGCACCGGGGAAAATCGCCTCTTCCCATGCAGGAAGAAAGACATGCCGGAATTCCAGTCCTTTCGACCGGTGCATGGTCATGAGCTG
>NZ_BANF01000799.1 GCF_000964425.1 Komagataeibacter intermedius TF2
GAACGGTCACCTGACATCGCAAGGCCAATAAAGCGCTGCTTGCGTTCGAGGAGCTGCCAGTTGGTCGCGTCAACGGAACTCTGCTGGGCGTAGGCGTAGAGTTCGATTTCCGCGTGCTGGTTGCCCTGCCGCTC
>NZ_BANF01000798.1 GCF_000964425.1 Komagataeibacter intermedius TF2
TGCGCTTTGGCCCGAGCCTCTCGCCGCCAGCGAAACACCAGACTTGGATGGATCCCAAACTGTGCAGCCACCTCCCTTATGGGGCGTCGGCTCTCGTAGGAC
>NZ_BANF01000797.1 GCF_000964425.1 Komagataeibacter intermedius TF2
GCGGCTTCCCAGCGGCCGGCATTCACGTATCAGGACGCCACCGGGCTGCCGAAGATCATAGACCTTGCAATGAACACCGATGTGCAGACATTGCAGTCAAACCTGTCTTCGTTCCAGACAACCCAGACCAACACCAACGCCGCGCTGTCTGCCGACATAAGCCAGTGCGTATCCGGGGTGTATGGCG
>NZ_BANF01000796.1 GCF_000964425.1 Komagataeibacter intermedius TF2
GTGGATGCCACCGATGACCGTATCCATGGCCATCAGGAAGGCCGCGCCTTTCATGGATATTACGGCCATAACTGCTATCTTCCCCTGTATGTCTTCTGCGGGGACCATCTCCTCAGCGCTACCCT
>NZ_BANF01000795.1 GCF_000964425.1 Komagataeibacter intermedius TF2
TCCTGAAACTCGTCCGCCATCACGGCCGTAAAACGGGCGGACCATCGGCGATGGTATTCTGCATCATGCAACATCGCGAGGGTCGGCCACATCAGCAGATCACCAAAATCCGCCGCGTTCTGCTCGCGCAAGATCGCCTGGTAACGACCATACAGCCCGACCACAAAGCGCCAGCTTTCATGATCCACATGGAGATTCGCCGACTGTCGCCTGCGGATCAGGCTTTCAACATGCGCGAAAGCAGCCACCGGTGTGATCA
>NZ_BANF01000794.1 GCF_000964425.1 Komagataeibacter intermedius TF2
CATCTGCCTCGCTGCAACCGTCATCTTCTGGCTATGAGTCCTGAAGCCTAGCACTACAGTTGTGTTTTGATGTGAGAGGCGTAGGCTTTT
>NZ_BANF01000793.1 GCF_000964425.1 Komagataeibacter intermedius TF2
ATTGCCCGGCTGTATGTGACGCGTCGCGATGCCCTGGTCGCCGACGGTGCCGGCCTGCGGCGAGGCCGGACCAAGACGATCAGCATGTCGGCGCTGACCAATCAGGATGCTGCC
>NZ_BANF01000792.1 GCF_000964425.1 Komagataeibacter intermedius TF2
CGGGCGGGGTTGTTGAGGATTTCCTGTCCCCGGATCGTGCTGGCGTGGCTCATGTGTTCTCCTCGCGGTTCGGTAATCCCCCCATTTTTAGTGGGGCATTGAATGAGAATTCAGG
>NZ_BANF01000791.1 GCF_000964425.1 Komagataeibacter intermedius TF2
TTCCTTTCGGGTTCCCGGCTTCAGAGACGAACAAATTTGTATCGCCAACTGATACAAACTTCCCTGTATCAAACATTCGATGGCTTTCATAAGGCTGGATTACTCTGGATCGTGCAGCGAGATTATCACCGGTAAGGCCACATTCTCAAGGTTTCACGATGCCTGGTTTGCTGCCGTCAGGGCGCTGCTGGCAACCGGTCGGAAGCTTCCGTCACGTTGTCCTCTTTCCAGAAGACCCGGAAGACTTCCGAAGGTATTCATGGCCGCATCATGTAACTGGGGCTATCGTCTTGCCGGCATCGGAACTGAACATCAGCCGATAAAGACCGGGATATTGACAGGCAAACTGGATACAGGCCTGCCCCGCTGCCATGAATTGCATGCACGTTAAAGACATCGCTTCTGTCATGCTCTTCCCACGCCTGACGAAATCGATCCGGGCCACTTCCAGCAGGGGAAAGGTCAAGTTCTGGTCCGCAGCCATCATGGCCGGCGAAATCCCGCATATGATCCGTGCGTTAGCCATACAGGCACGACATGGGCCGGAACAGTCCGGTTTGGGGGATGGGGCATGACCGAGACATATGATTATGATCTGGTCGTGATCGGCAGCGGCCCGTCAGGCAGGCGGGCTGGGGTTCAGGCGGCGAAACTGGGTCGATCCGTGCTGATTATCGAAAAAAATACCCGGGTTGGCGGGGTCTGCGTGCATACCGGCACCATTCCGTCCAAAACCCTGCGGGAGACGGTCCTCAACCTGACAGGCTGGCGGGAGCAGGCTTTCTATGGCCGGGCTTATCGTGCCCGCAAGGATATAACCATAGCCGACCTGAACAGTCGCCTGCGCAAGACCCTGGATTATGAAGTCGATATGCTGGACCACCAGTTCGCCCGCAACGGCATAGCGGTTGTGCATGGCACGGCACGGTTCGTGGATCCGCACCATATTACGATCACCATGGACAACAGGGTTGCGCGGACCGTGTCGGGTGACAGGATCATTATTGCCGTCGGTACCCGCCCGCACCGTCCGGCCAATGTGCCCTTTGACGGGACGGTCGTGCTGGACAGCGATGAAATGACCAGCCTTGCGCGCCTGCCACGTTCCCTGACGGTAATTGGCGGGGGGGTGATCGGTATTGAATACGCGACAATATTCAGTGCGCTGGATGTGCAGGTGAGCGTTGTCGAGGCACGTGACAGTATTCTGG
>NZ_BANF01000790.1 GCF_000964425.1 Komagataeibacter intermedius TF2
AAATAGGTGGTTGGTAAAATAGGATTTCTGTTCCCATTCATGAGGCATTTCGACAAAAATCCCAAAATGCGCTTGTTCCAGAGCCTTTCCACCCTACCTGCCTGTCTGCCCCTCCCCTGCTGCCCGCGTAGCGGTCGGCTCTGTCCTGCCGAACCGATCGCCCAGCCTAGGCCGGGCCAGCGGAAAAGAGGCAGGGGCGACCCCGGTCACCTTTTCTGCACCCAGGGGTCTTCGGACCGGGAAAGCCGGTCATGCTGAGCGACATCCGCATCCTCGGCTCCAGCAGGCGCGCGCAGGCCGCGCTGCACGCCCGCGTTGACCATTTGACACGACAGCGTCTGGCCGAGACACAGGACCCGGCGCGCTGGCGCGAAATCCTCTCGACCGCGCGGTTCACCCCGCCCCTGCCCCTGCTTCTGGCGGGCATCGAATTGCCGGACGG
>NZ_BANF01000789.1 GCF_000964425.1 Komagataeibacter intermedius TF2
AGGTGGCTTTCGAGAACACCGGCCATTAATCCGTTGATCGCTCCCCGGATAGCCGCCACCTGTTGCAGCACCGGACCGCAATCAGTTCCCTTCTCCAAAGCCTGTTCCAGCGCATCAAGTTGCCCGCGAATACGGCGCACGC
>NZ_BANF01000788.1 GCF_000964425.1 Komagataeibacter intermedius TF2
CCTGGAGGCGACCGGGAAATGGCTGAAATCCTGGCCCTTGTGCTGCAGCATGATGAGCAGGCTGTCCTCTGCGCGGTTGAACTGGCACTTGAAGACGGCGTGGCGACCA
>NZ_BANF01000787.1 GCF_000964425.1 Komagataeibacter intermedius TF2
GCCATCGTTCGTGGCGCTGATCGTGATGGTTCCCGCAGCCTTTGGCGTGTAGGTCACGGTCCGGGCCGTGTTCGTGCAGCCGTTGAACGTCACGGTATCGGCCGAGAACGCGCCGCCTGCATTCCCGTCGGACAGCGTGACCG
>NZ_BANF01000786.1 GCF_000964425.1 Komagataeibacter intermedius TF2
TAGGTTTGTCATCTCCACAGTCCGGCATGCTGCATGACCGACATTGTTTTTCATGGGAGCGGAACAGGGAAGGCCGCTGCCCGCCGGGAGGGCCGCGAGGCGCCCGGGTCAAGCCTGAGGGCATGCCCCTGAGGTGAACCGGGTTGCCCGGAGCGCGGGGCACCGCCCTGCGATCCGGGCGGCCCTGTTCACTGAAAGGGGCGTGTCCTCACCGCGCGAAGCGCGGCGCGCAGCGGGCTTGAGGCGGGCGCCTCGCGGCG
>NZ_BANF01000785.1 GCF_000964425.1 Komagataeibacter intermedius TF2
CGCATTGCTCGGGGATGGCCGGTGACAGTCACGCTATAGCCAATCTCCTGGCCGAGTTTTGCGACGGCCTTGCCCAGGGGGCCGTCCCACACGAACCAGATCCGGCGGGTCAGGTCGTCAGGGAGCAGGGGTTGGTTGGCAGATGCCACGACCGGAGACGGGCG
>NZ_BANF01000784.1 GCF_000964425.1 Komagataeibacter intermedius TF2
CCCCTTTTTTTGAACTCCCGCCGCCTTGTGGTGAGCCCTGATGTTTGTGCCATCCAGAAAAGTCATGCCGAGTGCCATTCCCTGTTGGTCCTGAACCAGTTCGAGCAGGCGTTCCCACACACCCAGTTTCGCC
>NZ_BANF01000783.1 GCF_000964425.1 Komagataeibacter intermedius TF2
AACCGCGCGTCTTGATCGATTTGCGGATAACCCTGTTCAGGCTCTCAATGGCGTTCGTGGTGTATATGATCTTTCGGATTGCCGGATCGAAGGCAAAAAACGGGATCACTTCTGGCCATGCCCGGCGCCATGCCGGGGCGATTGACGCGTATTTCCCGGCCCATTTCCCCTCGAACGCATCAAGTTCGGCGGCCGCCATGTCAGCGGTGGCGGCCCCGTAGATCCGGCGCAGGTCGGCAGCCACGGCCTTACGGTCCTTCCATGAGCAGAAGTTCAGGCTGTG
>NZ_BANF01000782.1 GCF_000964425.1 Komagataeibacter intermedius TF2
GCCTGCCGGAGCCTTCGCAATCGTGCATGAGCGAGGGCGAATTCATGCTGACAGGGGAACATGTCCGGCATGGACAGGACAATCCGACGGACGCTGAGCGTTACACGTGTCGCGATTTTGAGCAGTCGTGCGCGTATGGTGCCACAGGTCGCCGT
>NZ_BANF01000781.1 GCF_000964425.1 Komagataeibacter intermedius TF2
GATGGCCAACAGCAACGCCGTCAGAAGGGCGGCATAACAACAACCGGGTATAGCTTATCAAGCCCGCAAAACTGTCCGAACGGACGGGACCACCTCA
>NZ_BANF01000780.1 GCF_000964425.1 Komagataeibacter intermedius TF2
ACCTTCAACGCCAGCCCGGGCATCCCCAGGCGCATATCGGTTACACCAGCCGCCAGCCATATCCTCAGCGTGGAAGGAAGCGGGATCATGATCGTAGTGCACCCACAATCTCACGCAGACGATCTGAGGACAGCCCTGT
>NZ_BANF01000779.1 GCF_000964425.1 Komagataeibacter intermedius TF2
GCCCGAATGGCCTTGCGAGCCGCATCGCCCTTGTGACTGCCGAGATTATCGAGCACGACGATATCGCCCGGCTTAAGTGTTGGAACCAGAAACTGCTCGACATAGGCCAAAAAACTGCG
>NZ_BANF01000778.1 GCF_000964425.1 Komagataeibacter intermedius TF2
TGCAGGGATTCGTCCAGATTCTCAGACAGATCGGATGTCGGGAAGGGGAAAGCCTTGGGGAGCGCCTTACCGGCCTGCTCGAGGCAACAGGGTATCTGGACATGCTGCGGGCTGATGATTCGGATGAAGCCGCAACCCAGCGCGAAAACCTCGCGGAACTGATCGAACTGGCCCAGGGTTTCCGGCGCGTGGAACACCTGCTGGAGCATGCGGCACTGGCAGGCGGAGCACCTGGAGAAAAAGGTCGTGATCGCGTTCAGCTCATGACCATGCACCGGTCGAAAGGACTGGAATTCCGGCA
>NZ_BANF01000777.1 GCF_000964425.1 Komagataeibacter intermedius TF2
CTTCAGATACTCTTGATGAAGCCGGAAGGCGTGCCTTCGGCAGGATCGACAAACACCACGTCATCCGGTGCCCGGCGCGGTGTGTCGATGGCAAGAAAAGTGACAGGATCACGCAGGATACGCGGCACCGCATGCACCGCACGCCGCGGAAAGACCAGCAGGTGCCCGGGGACAAACGGCGCTTCCTCAGCCGGATCATCAATCCAGAATGTCCCTTCTCCGGAAAGCACATGGAGGACTTCATCACACTGGGTATGATAATGCGGCGGCACGTCCCGATAGATCCGGAACACCCTGAT
>NZ_BANF01000776.1 GCF_000964425.1 Komagataeibacter intermedius TF2
CGCTGCCCGATTTCCTTCTCTACATCCGACCAGACAAAAGTCGGGTCGCCCCAGCAGGGATATCGCGCAACCTGATCGAGGAAATCGCGCCGTGTGGCTGCATTGTCGAACCATGTCTGCGCGAAGCCGGTCCGATTATAATGCGCGATAAATCCGAACATATTGCTCAGCCGGTTATACAGGGCCGGGGTAAATTTTTCTGCAGGCATTGCGAGTGCGATGAACCGCAGGATCGCATTACCAAGCTTTGCCTTTTGCTGGGCCGTCGCCCATTGGGTGGGTTTCAGGACAACCGGGTCGAAAGGCGGGATCCGAAGCCGCTCGCACAGGATCGGCCCCGCCGTCATGACACCTGGCTCC
>NZ_BANF01000775.1 GCF_000964425.1 Komagataeibacter intermedius TF2
CTTTTTTCCTGTTGAACAGAGATGTTTCCCGGACCAGGTCTTTCAGGAAAGGAAACCGTCTCCAGATGCCCTGGGCTTACGCCGCGTTTTGCGGGCATGCGCTGCAGGGACACAGATCCCGTTCGTCTGTGACCCGCGACATTCCTTCAGATACTCTTGATGAAGCCGGAAGGCGTGCCTTCGGCAGG
>NZ_BANF01000774.1 GCF_000964425.1 Komagataeibacter intermedius TF2
AACGCGCAGGCCGTGACCATGGCCGTAATCGGCATTGGCTCGCGCCTTGGCATGACGGTCGTGACCGAAGGGGTGGAGACCGAACAGCAGCGC
>NZ_BANF01000773.1 GCF_000964425.1 Komagataeibacter intermedius TF2
GCGCCTGCCGCTGACGGAAATCAAGATCGACCGCAGCTTCATCAACGATTTCGAATACGACACCAACGCGCAGGCCGTGACCATGGCCGTAATCGGCATTGG
>NZ_BANF01000772.1 GCF_000964425.1 Komagataeibacter intermedius TF2
GCCATGCGCCTGCAGGATGCCATGCGCACGCGCGAGTGGATCGAAAAGCAGTCCGATCGGATCGAGGTCAGTCAGGCCACGCATTTTGAAGGCAACTCCGCGGGAAG
>NZ_BANF01000771.1 GCF_000964425.1 Komagataeibacter intermedius TF2
ATAATTCCACAATCGTCCGGTGACTGTCCGGCCTTTCGCCAGAACCGGCACGGTGGTGTCGTCCGCGTGCAGGCGTTGTGCCGCCAGCACATGCGCCCGGATCAGCGTAGTCAGGGGGGCCAGCGTCGCGGTGCAGGC
>NZ_BANF01000770.1 GCF_000964425.1 Komagataeibacter intermedius TF2
GTGGTCGGCGGCGAAGCGCCACCCTCTCTTGAGGCCCTTGAGAACACCCGCCCCAATGACGAGCCAGGCGATGACCTGAAACCCGGTCGAAGCACCCAGCTTCGGGAAGCCGCGCATATTTACGGCGCGCAGGGCGGTCTGGCAGCCCGGGCATTCGCCATCAACGAGATGCTGCGGCGCCATGAGGAGACACTCGACGCCACTTATGATTTCCGGTCGATCGTGCTTCCGATCGGAAGTGGCCAGACCCTCATGCAGCCCCCCATCGTCACCGAGGCACAGATGGCCTTTGC
>NZ_BANF01000769.1 GCF_000964425.1 Komagataeibacter intermedius TF2
GTTCGTCCGGCGGAAGGTCGCAATCGTATCATGATCCGGATGCAGGTTCGCCGCCACGAAGCGTACCCCGATGTCGCGATATGTCGCCCGCTCGATCCGGCGTGAGGAAAACAACCCGTTCGCATAGCTGAAGATCAGAAGGGCCA
>NZ_BANF01000768.1 GCF_000964425.1 Komagataeibacter intermedius TF2
GCTCGGTTGGGCGTGATCAGAGGCGGCAGATGATTGACCCGAAGAGAGCATGCCTGCCGATAATCCGGCAATGCACGCTGCTGCAACTCAACCGGTCGGGCGTCTACTATCGGCCTGTGCCACAGAGCGAAGCCAATCTGGAGCTGATGCGACTGATCGACGCCCAGTTCCTGGAAACGCCGTATTATGGCTCACGGCAGATGACATGGCATCTGCGCCGCCAGGGACATGAAGTGGGCCGCAAGCGGGTCCGGCGGCTCATGGCGA
>NZ_BANF01000767.1 GCF_000964425.1 Komagataeibacter intermedius TF2
GAGCCTGAACAGGGTTATCCGCAAATCGATCAAGACGCGCGGTTCGTTCCCGACTGACGATGCCGCAACAAAGCTGATCTACCTGGCAATCCGCGGCTTTGAGAAAGACGGGCGGAATGTTCGGGAATGGTTTGCAGCCCGCAACCAGTTCGCCATAATGTTCGG
>NZ_BANF01000766.1 GCF_000964425.1 Komagataeibacter intermedius TF2
GGGCTATGAAGATCTCAATGATCACGATGCCCTGCGGCATGACCAGATCTTTGGTCTGGCCTCGGGCCGTCTGTCAGGAGGTCGGGCCACCTGTGCGGCACTGGCCGGAAAATCCACACTGAACCGGCTGGAGCGCAGTGGCCACAAGGCAGACGGGAGTGTCCTGAAGTCTGTGTATCTGACCTGGCCCACGGTTG
>NZ_BANF01000765.1 GCF_000964425.1 Komagataeibacter intermedius TF2
GTTTCGTGGAAATACCCTGTCGCGTCGTCACCCATTTCCGGACAGTGCCATATTTTCCTGTAAACCCCTGCTCCAGGAGTTCCCGCCATAGCTGGCGAATATTCCGACATCCTTCGACCC
>NZ_BANF01000764.1 GCF_000964425.1 Komagataeibacter intermedius TF2
ACATAATACTGGCGGACATTTCAGGTGCGTCCTACTCATATGCGCCCACAAGCAGCGGCACCATAGCAGCAAATGGGAACATTTCAGGGGGCTGGTGGACGAAACAGGGAAATATCCTGCGCCAGTGCCTGAAGATCACATCAACAGGTGTTTCTGGCATTATCCCGGTTACATTCCCCACTGCTTATAGTGATGTCCCTGTTGTTTCTATTACGTGGGCTGACCTTGATGACAACTCGTCATGGTCTAACGTTCTCGTCCAGAACGGAGAGCCTGTTATTTCCGCAACGGGGGTCAGCATATGGGCACGCTCCCTGGGACAGGGTGGAGACCTGGCGGATTCCGCCGGATGGGGCTGGGTGACCGTTGAAGGCCCCGTGGCAGACTGACAGTAAAGGAAAACATCATGGCAACGCAGAACTACATCCTCTATCGTACCGCCGCCTTCATGTATCAGCCGGGTTATGCCTACATAGCGGGCGAGACCCCCGTTATACCGGCGGCGGTAATCTCTGCTCCACT
>NZ_BANF01000763.1 GCF_000964425.1 Komagataeibacter intermedius TF2
CTGTTCGCCGCAAAGTCCATGAAAGACTGCCCCCGGTCCGAGACACGCTTTATCCCGTCAAGCGCAGGAAACACCCCGTAGACAGCCCCGCGGCCAAGTGCGCCCTCGATTGCGGGATATTGGAGGATATGCCGGATTTCCTCTGAAGCATCGACGCGCCCGCTAAG
The DNA here is from genome assembly GCF_000964425.1 of Komagataeibacter intermedius TF2. Classification (GTDB taxonomy): domain Bacteria; phylum Pseudomonadota; class Alphaproteobacteria; order Acetobacterales; family Acetobacteraceae; genus Komagataeibacter; species Komagataeibacter intermedius. The sequence goes on from NZ_BANF01000763.1 coordinate 168, forward strand.
GAGGGCCTCGTTAATGACAATGACGGTGTTCTTGGGAATAAAGCCCCGGTTTGCCTGCAGGTCTTCAAGATAGTCGATATCGGCATGTTCCGAGCCGATCATGAAAACCGTGACAAGATTGATCCCGAGTTCCTCAAGCTGTGCAACGAGCGGGGAGGCCTTTACCAGTTC
>NZ_BANF01000762.1 GCF_000964425.1 Komagataeibacter intermedius TF2
GGGATATAGGTCCCACTCACCACACCGTCAATCATAAAAATGCAAAAAAACAAAAAACAGAAGCGCCCGAAAACAAAAAACCACAGAAAACCAACAATCCAGGGAATTA
>NZ_BANF01000761.1 GCF_000964425.1 Komagataeibacter intermedius TF2
AAAACCAGACCTGAACGGGTCTGGCTGCTGGCCATCATTGATGCGGAGCCTGATATCACCCTCGCAGCGCTGTCGATCCGACTGCGCGAGGAGCGTGGCGTTCAGGCCGACACGGGCATGCTCTCACG
>NZ_BANF01000760.1 GCF_000964425.1 Komagataeibacter intermedius TF2
TCTTCGCTCCAGTGCGCACGCGCGCCGGCGGCCTCGATGCGGGGATTGGGATGAAGGTCTTCGGCCGGGATTTCAGCAGGAAAGCCGAGTGAGTGCAGCGCGTACCACAATGATCGGTCGATAAGCTTCACGATGGCGAATGAGGAGGG
>NZ_BANF01000759.1 GCF_000964425.1 Komagataeibacter intermedius TF2
TCTTCGCCTTCAAGTTCGCCCCAGAAAAGGTCGTTCTGGGTATCTGCGAGAGCGGTTGTGCCGAAGAGGTTGAGCTGGAACGACATGGCCGTGCTCCGTACAAACGCCGGCGCCCGGCGCTGCCTCTGCAGGCCGGGATGTTTCCGGGTCAGGTTTTCGGGATGTCAGGAACGGGCGTGCTAATCAGGTTGTGTCGCCTGATTACTCTTTCCTTCAGCTCTCATTGCAACCGGGTCGGGCAGTGCGGGGCAAGGGTGCCGCGTAGCGGCAGCACCGGACCCGCGCGCAGGCGACGCAGACGCCGAGCACGGGGAGGAGC
>NZ_BANF01000758.1 GCF_000964425.1 Komagataeibacter intermedius TF2
GATGAAGCATTTGCCGGCGTTCTGGACGAACTGGCGGACGAGATCGTAGGCGGCAGAGGCGTGGCTGCAGGACTGTACGAGACCCTGCGCGCCATTGATGAACAATCGGAACTCGAATTTACCACTGGGTAGAAAGTGACCGATATTCTCCTGACGTCCTCACAGCCTGATCATTGCGGACACAATGATGTTGACCATGCTGTTCGATCAATCGCGCGGCGGCGTCTGGCAGGATAGATTCTACAAATTTATGCGTCGTATATGGCATACTAAACGATATTATCAGTCATATCTGATTATCAGATCGTTAGCGCGATCCCGATCTGATCGTTTATGAAGGCGGCCTCATAATGACGCGCCATCGCCCCGGAAA
>NZ_BANF01000757.1 GCF_000964425.1 Komagataeibacter intermedius TF2
CATTGGCGAGGCTGCGCAATACGACCAGATCCGAGCGGCCTCGCATATAACGGTCTTCCCAGAGACCCGTGACGGGGTTCAGCGAAGCCGCCCCCATCGTGCCGTTCAGAAAGCATTCCACGATCCACGGCCGGGTCCGATAGG
>NZ_BANF01000756.1 GCF_000964425.1 Komagataeibacter intermedius TF2
CCAGAAGATGACGGTTGCAGCGAGGCAGATGGCTGAGAAGAAGACGGTCGGGCATCTGTCATAGCGTGTTGCGACCCGCCGCCAGTCCTTGAGGCGGCCGAACATGATTTCGATGCGGCTGCGTCTTTTGTATTTTCGCCTGTCGTATTTGACTGATCTTCCGCGGGATCTTCTTCCCGGAATGCAGGGCCTGATCCCTTTTTCCTCCAGGGCATCCCGGAACCAGTCAGCATCATAACCCCGATCCGCCAGCAACCACTGTGCCATGGAAAGGCTGTCCAGCAGAGCAGAGGCTCCGGTGTAATCACTGATCTGTCCGGCTGTCATAAAGAAGCTCAGCGGTCGTCCGTTCTGATCGGTGACCGCATGCAGCCTGGTGTTCATGCCCCCTTTGGTGCGTCCGATCAGGCGGCCTGGATCCC
>NZ_BANF01000755.1 GCF_000964425.1 Komagataeibacter intermedius TF2
CGCCATGCTGAGGAAGAGCGCAACCGGCAGGGCATATTTCAGCGCGAAATGACTGAAACCGATGGCCTGATCGTGATCGAAATCCTTGTACTTCCCGGCCAGATAGCCCAGCCCGAATATGAGGACAACCGGAGCGATGGCGGCGACGAGTATCACGAGATTCACGGATCTGCTCCGGGTTGGTGAGAGAAGGCCTCATCATCCCCGGTGATCGGCTCGAGCCGATCACCGGG
>NZ_BANF01000754.1 GCF_000964425.1 Komagataeibacter intermedius TF2
CAAGGAGTGCCGCGCTGTCGCAACCAGATATGAAAAAACAGCAATGTCGTTTCTCGCGGTCATCCACATCGCTGCCGCAGCAGACTGGAT
>NZ_BANF01000753.1 GCF_000964425.1 Komagataeibacter intermedius TF2
AATGGGCCTATCGGTGTCGGCATCTCGTTAAGAACCTCTGGGCTCGCCTCAAGGAGTGCCGCGCTGTCGCAACCAGATATGAAAAAACAGCAA
>NZ_BANF01000752.1 GCF_000964425.1 Komagataeibacter intermedius TF2
ACTGGCCGAACGCGAAGTGCGCTCCATCGCCTACCAGACAAAGACCGCCCGGTTCCCCGCCTATAAAGATCTGTCCGGGTTCTCCTTTGCCGATACGCAGGTCAACGAGCCCAT
>NZ_BANF01000751.1 GCF_000964425.1 Komagataeibacter intermedius TF2
TACCTTGGACATAATAATGCGTCCGGCGCGCCGTTCGTTATCAGTTCCCTTTTAGGTTCATACCGGATCATCCCGTCGCGTCCCGGATCTGGATATAACTCAATATCCAACATGAGCACCGATAGTAGTGGCAACATAATACTGGCGGACATTTCAGGTGCGTCCTACTCATATGCG
>NZ_BANF01000750.1 GCF_000964425.1 Komagataeibacter intermedius TF2
CAGGCGGAGCAGCCTGTCGGCAATCTGCCCGGCCCGGTTGGCGGCCTTTTCCTGTTCGAGCGCATTGACGAGGTCAACCGTTGACCAGAAGCGTGCCTTCTTGCGGTGATGGGTGATCGCCTGGATGGCCAGCGCGGT
>NZ_BANF01000749.1 GCF_000964425.1 Komagataeibacter intermedius TF2
TGGGATCACGACACGAAAGTGTATTTTACGTACGCTTGGAGTGAACACCTGTAGAACTGGCCACATTGAGGTTCACGCAACAAGTAGGGATG
>NZ_BANF01000748.1 GCF_000964425.1 Komagataeibacter intermedius TF2
GCCGATCTGCGTCCGTCGGAGATCACCGCGCGCCTTGGCGCTCCGTGGTTGCCGGTCAGCGACATCATCGCCTTTACCGCCGAGGTGCTCGGGGTCGAAACGGTCATCTATCACGCACCCGCGGTCGCCTGCTGGACCGTGGAGAAACGGGCGTTCATGGGCAAGGCCGAGGCTACGTCAGTCTGGGGAACGGAACGGCGACATGCCGGCGAACTGCTGGAAGAT
>NZ_BANF01000747.1 GCF_000964425.1 Komagataeibacter intermedius TF2
GCATCAACGAGTGTCAGATACATCGCATTCGGGCTTCGGCTGATTTCTTCTTTCCAGTGAGCCAGATAAGGATAATCGGACATGACAAA
>NZ_BANF01000746.1 GCF_000964425.1 Komagataeibacter intermedius TF2
ATTGCCCACCCTACATCATCCCAATGACGTCTCACAACCTGACACCTAGCACTACAGTTGTGTTTTGATGTGAGATATGATTCCGTGTGTTGGTATGGAACGGAACAGGATGACA
>NZ_BANF01000745.1 GCF_000964425.1 Komagataeibacter intermedius TF2
GGCGAGGAGCCCATCGAGTTCCTGCTGGACGACCTGCGACCGCCTTCAGGCTCGCGGATCAGCCAGACGGAGATCCGCCCTCCTACCCTGACTTTTCCCACGTTCACCCGCAGCCTGACACGCCGCGAGATGAGCGATGGCATCATCACGGAATGTCG
>NZ_BANF01000744.1 GCF_000964425.1 Komagataeibacter intermedius TF2
CACAGGGACTCTGTCATCATCCGGCTCCTTCTGGTGGGAAGAAGCCAGAGTGCTTGGCCCGATCAGGACAGTTCCAAATAAAACAGATCGCTCACGGCGTGGTGACAGACCTCCACATCGCACCAATCCCGCGCAGCGGGTTCGTTCTACCCGCCAAGTCAGACGTTCCATTCCGGCTGTTCATTCAGGAAGAAATTATCTTTGAGCAAGGCGGGCATGATCTGTGAAGTGGATATGTCCGCTGGGACGTCGTATCTGCACTGTGC
>NZ_BANF01000743.1 GCF_000964425.1 Komagataeibacter intermedius TF2
TCATGCTGGACTCCTCGTCAGCCGGTCAGGATCGAACTGGACGCAGCACTGCCCATTTTTGCTGCGACTGCCGCGCGCCATTGGCCGAC
>NZ_BANF01000742.1 GCF_000964425.1 Komagataeibacter intermedius TF2
TGGAGACCTGAACTGGCGGGATAATAAAAACTGCGTCAGGCCAGCATATACGGGTACCCTTTTGAGCGCCCATGTGATCAACTGCCTTCATGACGG
>NZ_BANF01000741.1 GCF_000964425.1 Komagataeibacter intermedius TF2
CGGTCGCGGCATTACGCGGCAGGGCAATGCCGCATTTCGCGCGGCTCCACGGGCAGACCCACGGCACGGTTCCCGCTTCAAGTTCGCGGATGATGCGGTCAGTGACGGACTGGTGAATATCGGTACGTTCGGTTCTGGCCATGATCAGTCTCCAGAAAAATGCAGACGCCGCCCCGAAGGGCGGCGCGGATGGGCAGCGGATGGCGAGGGAGGTGTCACCTGAGATCGATGATGCCCGTGCACGGATCGAGGAAG
>NZ_BANF01000740.1 GCF_000964425.1 Komagataeibacter intermedius TF2
GCATCCATGCCGCCATATTTCGCGCGCCACCGGTAAAACGTGGCGTTGCTAATCCCATGCTCCCGGCACAGGTCAGGAACCGGGACACCGCCCTCAGCCTGGCGGATCACACCCATGATCTGGGCGTCAGTAAAGCGATCACTCTTCATCAGAATCTCCTCAATTCTTACGCTGAGAAAATTCTCATTCAAAAGTCACTCTTTTTATGGGGGGATTACC
>NZ_BANF01000739.1 GCF_000964425.1 Komagataeibacter intermedius TF2
TGCAGGGAATTTCAGACAACAAAAAACCCGCCGTGTGCGAGCGGGTTTATCGTGTCAAATCAAGGATTCATATCTGGTTTCAGGGAGCCTGCAACCAAAGAAAATTGCAGTTTGTCAGCGGGTTCGTAGAGAGGCTCTACTGCATGACATAGTCGATTGATAAACAATCGTTTTTATCAATATTCTGTCTCGCCGCAGCCTTTCCCGGTCAGACCGTGTCAGTCAACCAGTCCTCGGTTCGAAGACCTTCCACCCGCTGAAATTCCCGCAGATTGCCGGTCACCACAATCAGCCCCCTGCTCCGGGCATGCCCGGCAATCATGAGATCATACGGACCTATGATACGGCCATTCCGTTC
>NZ_BANF01000738.1 GCF_000964425.1 Komagataeibacter intermedius TF2
AAGTCATCCAGAATGTTCAGGAGCCGAAAAGCACGTCCATCCATCAGCCTGTCCGCCATAAAATCCATGGACCAGACCCTGTTGGGAAGGGCCGGAACCGACAGCTTTTCAGGCTTTTCGCGAACCAGACGCCT
>NZ_BANF01000737.1 GCF_000964425.1 Komagataeibacter intermedius TF2
GATGAGATTGGCCCCCATGGCGACGAAGATCATGGCCTGTGAGACATCGATGCGGCGCTCGTAATCGCGCACGAGGCGTCGCCAGCGGGTCATCCAACCGAACGTCCGTTCGACGACCCAGCGTCGGGACAGAACCTCGAAGCCTTTAGCCCCGTTACGGCGGCGGATGATCTCGACGACGAACTCCAGATAAGCCGCCTTGTCCATCAGTTGGAGGCGGTCATAGGCGCCATCGGCAAACAGGTGCTTCACCCAGGGCCAGCGTTTACGGATCGCATCCAGGATCATCTGTGCGCCTGCGCTGTCGGAGATGTCG
>NZ_BANF01000736.1 GCF_000964425.1 Komagataeibacter intermedius TF2
CTCGCTGCAACCGTCATCTTCTGGCTATGAGTCCTGAGCCTAACACAATCCTATGAGCCCGGAAGGTCGCTTCCCTTCTTTCCCCCTTATTACCGACCATGACGGTAAAATTCCCATATCCAATTCTGGAAAGCACTGATGTCCATATATGACATGAACCAAGGGCAGAATCATATGGATGTGCAGGGCCTTGTTGATCCACGTGCTTCATGAAACGTGCACGTAGTTTGTCCGATACCAACAAATGTTCTTTTGCCATCTAACGTCTCAAGTGTTGGCAGTCAGATCACGAAGGAGGGCTCCCACCATGCGATCGTCCCAAGAAAATCTAGCACTACAGTTGTGTTTTGATGTGAGAGGCGTAGGCTTT
>NZ_BANF01000735.1 GCF_000964425.1 Komagataeibacter intermedius TF2
GCATTACCGGAGATAGGATCGAACGAGTGACACCACATTCTCGATCGAACCACTGGCAGCATCACGATCACCGGCGCATTCAACAAATTCTTCCCGCAGGTGGCTTTCAAGAACACCGGCCATTAATCCGTTGATCGCTCC
>NZ_BANF01000734.1 GCF_000964425.1 Komagataeibacter intermedius TF2
GGCCGGAACCGAAACGCCGTACGAAGTACTGACACAGGTCGCATGATGCTGGCCGATCCTGTCCGCCTCGCAACAGGAGGCCAAGGTGATCCGGCTCCCCTTTCCATGCCGCCGCACGGCGCAAGCGACCGTGGTCCTTGTGACGTGCGGCTTCGTCATGCCCCCCATCGGGCACGCACAGACAGTAAACGTGCCCGGCGGACTCCCGACACATGTCAACGCAACCTATCAGGAACCGGGGCTCGGTGGCTGGACCCCGGACACGAC
>NZ_BANF01000733.1 GCF_000964425.1 Komagataeibacter intermedius TF2
GCCCCTGGACAGGCTCATGAACTGCCTCTGGCACCAGCCATGCTCGACAGCCTTCCTGCCATTTCCCTGTGAGTAGTAGCGGACAGGGGCTACGCGTCGAACGCCATGCGTGAACGGATATGGGACATGGGAGCACGGCCAGCCATTCCCGCGAAACAACGCGATGGCCCGGTCGCCTGCCCCAAATGGGCCTATCGGTGTCGGCATCTCGTTAAGA
>NZ_BANF01000732.1 GCF_000964425.1 Komagataeibacter intermedius TF2
TCGGCCACATGGTCCTGAGCCATCTGCTGGGCAGCCGACGCATACGGCACGCCCTGGGCGAGGGGCGTATCCGGGGAATAGGTCCCGTCCGGCAATTCGATGCCCGCCAGAAGCAGGGGCAGGGGCGG
>NZ_BANF01000731.1 GCF_000964425.1 Komagataeibacter intermedius TF2
TTTTTCATCCGGTCGCTGACGGCCCACCCGATCACTGAACAGATCAATGACGACCGCCAGATGGAGCCAGCCCCCGGCTGTCCAGATATGGCTGATATCTCCCGCCCATTTCCGGTTG
>NZ_BANF01000730.1 GCF_000964425.1 Komagataeibacter intermedius TF2
AGAACCATGACGGTTCATGGCGCAGTCTCACCCTACAGGTGCAATGTTTTGATGAATGAGGCTATTACGTAGTAATACTGACTCGCCTTGGCGAGGTCGTTCGCCGACCATTCGGTGAGGAGAACGTCATTGAGGGACTTTTGGGATCTGCCGCCTCAAGAGACCGGTGCGCTGGCACGCCATCGCAGTTTCGCGGCCGCCTCCTCGTACGCGCTCGGGCTCGTGATACTGGGGACGCTCATACGTTTCCTGATCAATCCGTTTCTCGGCGGCAGGACGTTGTTTCTCTTACTGCTTCCGGGAGTGCTCGTCGGCGCGGTGATCGGCGGTCTCTTTTCCGGTCTAGCCGCAGCCACACTTGCATCAGTGATCGGCTGCCTCCTTCTCGCGCATGACGGCGCGCCGCCGATCGAAAACTGGGTCGAGACGATCCTGTTCGCGACACTCTGCGTCCTGATCACGTGTGGTGGCGAATGGCTGCTACGTGCCCGTCGGCGCACGGCCGCGATGGCGCAGCGTATCCTTGAGCGGGAGGCGCATCTCAGCGCCATCCTCGACGCAGTTCCCGACGCTATCATCATTCTCGACGAGCGCGGCATCGTGCAATCATTCAGCAACGCGGCGGAGACACTTCTGAGGTCTAATGCGGCAGAGGCGATCGGGACGAATATCGCAGACATCGTCCCCGAACTCGGAACGGCTCCAGTCTCCGATCGGCACGGAATAGCGGCAGTCGCCCGTCGGAAAGACGGGACGACTGTCCCCGTTGATCTGTCTACCGGACGCCTGACATCAGGAGAGGGCTCCTTTACAATCGCGTTCCTTCGCGACCTCACGGAACGCGAGGAAGCGGACCGACGCGTGCGACAGTTGCAGGCCGAAGTCACACATATCTCACGCCTGTCAGCCATGGGCGAGATGGCAGCCACACTGGCTCACGAACTTAATCAGCCTCTGACGGCCATCACGAACTTTCTCAACGGCGGACGCCGTCTCCTGGAAGCCGAGAACGGGCAGAGCACGCGCGTGCAAGAGGCCATGGACAAGGCGGCCGCGCAAGCGCTGCGGGCCGGTCGGATCATACGGTCGTTGCGGGACTTCGTGTCTCGGGGAGAAGGTGAGCCGGGACTGGAAAGCCTGCGGGCGCTTATCGAAGAGATGGCAACGCTGGCCTTGGTCGGAATTGCGGAGCGCGGGATCGACGTATCCTTTCAGCTGGACTCTGGGGCCGATCAGGTTATCGCGGACAAGATTCAGATCCAGCAAGTCCTCCTCAACCTGATCCGCAACGCCGTGGAGGCCATGGAGGACTGTGACGAACGGCGTCTGGTCGTCGCGGTCGACGCTTTCGAAGGCATGGCACGGATCCGCGTGACGGATACTGGCCCCGGTGTGAGCCCCGAGATTGCGGGCAGGCTGTTTGAACCTTTCTCAACGACGAAGGATCATGGCATGGGAGTCGGGCTGTCGATCTGCCGCACCATCGTGGAGGCTCATGGAGGACGCATCGGAGCGCAGCGGGAACGCGGGGGAGGGATGTGCTTTCTTTTCACTCTTCCCTGCGCCAGGACAGAGGAGTTTGGCGAATGAACCCGGATGGTATCGTCCATGTGATCGACGACGACGAAGCCGTACGCGAATCCCTTGCCTTCCTGTTGCTGACATCGGGACATACCGCGAGGACCCACGCATCGGCGGATGAGTTCCTCGCTATCCTCGACGGGGTCGAGTGCGGATGCATCATAACGGATATCCGGATGCCGGGCATGGACGGCATCGCTCTTGTCGACCGTCTCCAGAAGCGCGCGACGGTTCTCCCGGTCATTGTGATCACGGGGCATGCTGACGTCCCCCTAGCGGTGCAGGCCATGAAAGCCGGCGCCCGCGACTTCATCGAAAAGCCGTTCGACGATCATACCATTCTCGACGCGGTGGCCTCCGCTCTGCGGTGCGGTGACGAGAACGGCGCCGAACGCGCGCATGCACATGTCATTCGCCAGCGGATCGCCGCTCTGACGACGCGGGAGCAACAGGTTCTCCGTGGCCTCGTCGACGGTCAATCGAACAAGGTCATCGCCCGGGAGCTTGGGATAAGCCCGCGCACGATAGAGATTTATCGGGCCAATCTCATGATAAAGATGGACGCTCGCAGCCTGTCTGAACTCGTGCGGATGACGCTGACAGCCACGGAGCGGCCGCGATAACACAGTCGACCTGAAATCAGGACGGGTCGTTTCCCTTACGAGGTTTTACGTACGTAGTTTTCCGGATGCGCTGGAGCTCGGGTGGGCCCAAGATGACATTCAGTCATCCAGCGGCGGCCGTTCCGAACGAAGCGCATGACTTCCGCACGCCGTCGAAC
>NZ_BANF01000729.1 GCF_000964425.1 Komagataeibacter intermedius TF2
CGGAGCGCCGTGTCTCCAGGCGTCGTCGAAAAAGACCAGAGTTCGATTGGCCCCAGGACGTTCACCAGAAGCTGTTCATACTTTGCTTCTCCGGCCGACATGTCCACGAAGAACGGCGCACCATTCTTTCCCGGACCCGGCAGCGCGTTGCGGATGACATAGGCGCTGGCATCGGACAGCTTGAAGCGTCGGATAAGGCTGTCCGCCGTCTCCTGATCACCGCATTTGAGGACCCATCGGGCGGTTGATATCTTGTAGAGGTCCTCGCTGAAATCGGTATGGTTCTGTGAAATGAAGGCGAGCTGGACGTTGTGCTTGCG
>NZ_BANF01000728.1 GCF_000964425.1 Komagataeibacter intermedius TF2
CGGGATCGCTCATCGGCTCTTTCAGCCAGTTCCAGAATGACCGGCTCTCTGCCCGCAGGGCTGCCATCCCGTCAAGCACATCCGCCACCATCTTCTGCGTCACGCCCTTTGCCAGCGGGAAACACACTTCGTGGAAGACCAGATCCTCTCCGTCCCCATTGAA
>NZ_BANF01000727.1 GCF_000964425.1 Komagataeibacter intermedius TF2
CATGAGGCGCCTTGACGCTTTGGCTGTCGATCACCCCGGCCGACAGAGGTGATGTTGTGGACGGCCCCCGCACGAAATGTGCGAGGATGAAA
>NZ_BANF01000726.1 GCF_000964425.1 Komagataeibacter intermedius TF2
GTAAGCTCCCGGCGACTGACGCCTTGCTGAATACTTCTGGTCTGGTTCAGCTATGAAGCATGAGCGATTTAAGAGATAGGGACGCGGTACTACCTGCGAGTGTCGCAG
>NZ_BANF01000725.1 GCF_000964425.1 Komagataeibacter intermedius TF2
GTTTTTATTATCCCGCCAGTTCAGGTCTCCATGTTTTCTGCGGATTGCGCCAGTCCACACCCTCCAGCAGACAAGTCAATTGTGACGGGGAGAGATGGATCGCTCCGTCCTTTGCCGAAGGCCACAGGAAATGCCCGCGCTCGATCCGCTTCGCATATAAGGAAAGGCCGATCCCATCGTGCCAGATCAGTTTCACCAGGTCGCCGCGTCGGCCCCTGAAGGCATAGACGTCACCCGCGAAAGGGTCACGACCCAGTGCTTCCTGGACCTTCAACGCCAGCCCGGGCATCCCCAGGCGCATATCGGT
>NZ_BANF01000724.1 GCF_000964425.1 Komagataeibacter intermedius TF2
CTTGAACTGGCGCGGGATCACCTCCAGCGTCTCGGTGACGCTCTCCCCCAGTTTGCTCAGACGATCGCTGCCACAGCACGGACACTGTGTCGGTGCGGGGAT
>NZ_BANF01000723.1 GCF_000964425.1 Komagataeibacter intermedius TF2
GAGGGAACCCTGCGCTTTAACGAAATCCGCAGGCGCCTGCCCAACATCACCCAGCGCATGCTGACGGCGCAGCTCCGCGAACTGGAACAGGACGGGTTTGTCCTGCGGACAGTCTACGCCGAGGTGCCCCCGAAGGTGGAATACAGCCTGACGCCGCGGGGACGGACCCTGGAGCCGGTCATCATGGCCCTCAAGAAATG
>NZ_BANF01000722.1 GCF_000964425.1 Komagataeibacter intermedius TF2
ATCTCGTCCGCCAGTTCGTCCAGAACGCCGGCAAATGCTTCATCAGTCGCGAGACCAAAAACATTCATGCGTTTGCTTTTTCTGCGTTCGATCTCGCTGTTTGCTGTTCCCGAGGGAAATACGGTGGCAAGCATCCGCAGGGCCCGGGCAAAGTGGATCCGTTTGTAAAGGCGCGAACGGAGCGCCGTGTCTCCAGGCGTCGTCGAAAAAGACCAGAGTTC
>NZ_BANF01000721.1 GCF_000964425.1 Komagataeibacter intermedius TF2
CCGCTGCCTGCTTCAGATCGGCCCGGACAGGCGCGACAGCGCCGAATGACGCCTCTCGGGCTGCTCCATCTTCTATGGGAACGGGCGGGGCTGACCGAATGGCTGCCGCAATTTGCCAGACACCGCACACCGACGGTTGCCCTGGGTCGGAT
>NZ_BANF01000720.1 GCF_000964425.1 Komagataeibacter intermedius TF2
GGATGTGCAGGTGAGCGTTGTCGAGGCACGTGACAGTATTCTGGGTTTTGTGGACCGGGGCATCATTGTCGACTTCATGCATCAGTTATGCGATCGCGGAATGCGCTTCAGGCTGGGCAGCCGGCTGGATTCAATCACGGTCGCGGATGGACAACCCGTGGCCCTCCTGGCCGATGGCGGGCAGATCCGTTCTGATATCCTGCTTTAT
>NZ_BANF01000719.1 GCF_000964425.1 Komagataeibacter intermedius TF2
CCCGCGCGTATCAATAGCAATCAGCCTATAATCTTCTGCCAAGTACTTTGCGAGCGGAATGAAATCCAGCCGGCTCTGCAAGCCGCCATGAAGCAATATAATTACTATTCCTTTCGGGTTCCCGGCTTCAGAGACGAACAAATTTGTATCG
>NZ_BANF01000718.1 GCF_000964425.1 Komagataeibacter intermedius TF2
AGAGTAAAACTCTCGGAGGATGAACCCTATGGTAGAGAAGAAGACTGGACTTGTAACGGTTTTGTGCCGGTCAGGAAGTGATTACGCCCCCCTTGCTTCGAAAGC
>NZ_BANF01000717.1 GCF_000964425.1 Komagataeibacter intermedius TF2
GTCGCGTGCGCGGCGAAAAGCGCGCGGTCGACGTGACGCTGTTTGTGGAAGCGCGCTCAGGTCGCATTGAAATCGCCGTCGAGGACGACACGAAGGGCCTTGGGCTGACCTCGCGGCTCGAACATGCGCTGCTTCGGATCGATGATGCGCTCCGTGACGCAATCCGGATGCGGGAGGAAGCGCAGCATCG
>NZ_BANF01000716.1 GCF_000964425.1 Komagataeibacter intermedius TF2
AACATCGGCTGGGCGGAAAACCACTTCAAGCCGGGACAGTCGGGCGTGCGCGTTCCACTGGCGGACAAGCCCGCAGCCAAACAGGCCGTGGCTTCGGCCGGTATCCCGGTCCTGAACAAAAAGGGCAGGCCGGAGCAGGCAACCAATGGGAACGCCTAACCCCATCCGGCGG
>NZ_BANF01000715.1 GCF_000964425.1 Komagataeibacter intermedius TF2
GAGGTCAGTCAGGCCACGCATTTTGAAGGCAACTCCGCGGGAAGTTACCGGGAAGGACGGGGTGCCGAAGTCCGGGAAGTCGCCCGTATTCCCTGGGCAGACCTTCAGTCGCTCATCGAGGGCGAGGCCATAACGATGTATGCCGGTCGCATCGTCCATTCGAAGACGTTCTTTGCCGCCGTCAATGGGCGGTCAGGC
>NZ_BANF01000714.1 GCF_000964425.1 Komagataeibacter intermedius TF2
GATGCATGGCCCTTGATGCGCCGGAGCGGGTCATGATGGATTTCAGGCATCCAATCCCGCTGCAGAGCGAACCACGGGACGGTGCCCCGAGCATTGCTCCCGCGCTGGCGGTACTCCCGATCGCCACGGACGCACCATCTACGAACGGCTACGTCCGGAGCATGACCCTCGCATTGCGTCCC
>NZ_BANF01000713.1 GCF_000964425.1 Komagataeibacter intermedius TF2
AAAACCAGACCTGAACGGGTCTGGCTGCTGGCCATCATTGATGCCGAGCCTGATATCACCCTCGCGGCGCTATCGATCCGGCTACGCGAGGAGCGTGGCGTTCAGGCCGACACGGGCATGCTCTCACG
>NZ_BANF01000712.1 GCF_000964425.1 Komagataeibacter intermedius TF2
CCTGGAAACGCGCTGCAGGATGCACCCAGATCCCCTGCCCGACATGGTCCATCAGGGCATGGCGCATTTCCTTGCCGGTATTACGCGGCAGGATGCCTTCCTCCTTTATGGCCTTCGTGATGCCGGGCTTGCTGAGCGTTTTCAGG
>NZ_BANF01000711.1 GCF_000964425.1 Komagataeibacter intermedius TF2
GACCGCCATGAGACGGGGCGGCGGGCCGCCTATGTTCCGCTGAGCTTTGCACCTGGAGAGGCTTACCAGTTTGACTGGAGCTATGAGGTTGTCATTCTGGGTGGTGTGGCGGTAAAGGTGAAGGTTGTAAATTCTGTTTCAAAATTGGTTCTTCCGCACTTTTCGTGATGATGTTTTTGATTATGCGGGCTGGAGGACACGAGCCCTGAGGAGTTCGAAGCCTGCTCTTCCGAA
>NZ_BANF01000710.1 GCF_000964425.1 Komagataeibacter intermedius TF2
ACTTTATTGCCGACCACGGCATCGACGCATGGCGGGAGGCGACCACGGCCGCAAGGGCCGCAGCCATCGCCGCAGCCGAAGCGAAAGCGCGCGAGATCGCGGACGCCCCCGACCCCTGGTGGCCTGACGATCCGACGCCTTGAGAGACTATGCCGCAGGAGCCCGGAAACCGGGTTCCTGCTTCTGGTGTCCGGGGCACCATCGTGCTGGAAAAAAAATGCCCTGACACCAGCATGTCGCCGCGAGGCGCCCGCCTCAAGCCCGCTGCGCGCCGCGCTTCG
>NZ_BANF01000709.1 GCF_000964425.1 Komagataeibacter intermedius TF2
CCGCTGCCTGCTTCAGATCGGCCCGGACAGGCGCGACAGCGCCGGATGACGCCTCTCGGGCTGCTCCATCTCCTGTGGGAACGGGCGGGGCTGACCGAATGGCGGCCACAATTTGCCAGACACCGCACACCGACGGTTGCCCTGGGTCGGAT
>NZ_BANF01000708.1 GCF_000964425.1 Komagataeibacter intermedius TF2
AACCCTACGACGCGGTCCATCCCGGCATGACCTGCACGCCCTACGTCATGAATGACGGCAAGCTTGGCTTCGTGTTCGGCAGGGCGACACAGTAGGTTTGTCATCTCCACAGTCCGGCATGCTGCATGACCGACAT
>NZ_BANF01000707.1:0-1388 GCF_000964425.1 Komagataeibacter intermedius TF2
GCACCAGCGTGATCGTGGAAGGCGGCGCATCGGCTTCCGCCATCCGCGCGCTTTGCCATGAGCATGACGTGAAATGCCTGTTCACCACACCAACACAGATGCGCCTCATGCGGCAGGAAAGCCGCAACCTGTCAGGAGCGATCCTACCAACTCCTGCCCGCATCTTCGTGGCCGGAGAATATGCGGACCCGACATTGCTGGAGTGGGCACGATCCTATTTTTGCAAACCCGTGGTCAATCACTGGTGGCAGACTGAAACCGGGTGGAGCATCACCGCCCATTTCTTTGGCCTGCCCGAGCGCGATCCGGTCCCGCTCATGAATGACATTGGGCGGCCCGCACCGGGTTTCCGTCCGGAAATCGTGCCGTCCATACCCGGTGAACAGTGCGGGGAAATTGTCCTCTCCCTGCCGCTGCCACCCGGCTGCCTGGCTGGCGTATGGAAGGATGGAGCGATCCGTGTTCCTGCCGCCTATCTTGATGAAACGAACCGGTATTATCGTACCTTCGACGAAGGCATGATCGAGGCCAGCCGCGCCGTGCATATGCTCGGGCGTTCCGACGATGTCATAAAGGTCGCAGGACGACGGATTTCGGGTGTGCAGATCGAAAAGATCATTGCCGCCCATCCGGCTGTTCATGCCTGTGCCGTAGTAGCCTCTCCCGATGAACTGAGAGGGCAGCGACCTGTCGCCTATGTAGTACCTAACTCCGGTGTAAAAGTCATACCTTCTTCCGAGGAAATGATCGGACGGGTCAATCAGGCACTCGGTCGCTGGATTGGTCTTAAGGAAGTCCACTTCGTCAGACATCTGCCCACGACTGTCTCAGGAAAGATCACGCGGAAACGCCTGTTGGTATCTTAACGTTATCAGTCTCGTATAAGATCATTTTTATGAAAAAATGGCGAACTCATACCAGACAATCCGAAGACTCTGCACTTATCAATATTGGACTTGTAACGGTTTTGTGCCGGTCATCTGAGCGTTTTAAGCTCGTATCAGGAGACCGACGGAACCATGAAGCATACGGAAGATTTCAAGCGCGAGGCCGTAAGGATTGCGTTGAGCAGTGGGTTGTCACGCACGCGTGTTGCGGCCGATCTGGGTATTGGCAAATCCACTCTGGCGAAATGGATAGTGAATTATCGTCCGGACGAGCCGGCATCAGGGCCTCAGGCTGATCTGGCCCGCGAGAATGAACGTCTTCGCCTGGAGAACCGGATTTTACGGGAGGAGAGGGAAATCCTAAAAAAAGCTACCCAGTTCTTCGCGAGCCAAAAGCCATGAGGTTCGCCTTCATCCACGGACATCGGCATGAATGGCCAATCGAGAGGCTGTGCCAGGTCTTGCGGGTCTCTGCACGGGGGTACCGGGCCTGGACATCCC
>NZ_BANF01000707.1:1398-2009 GCF_000964425.1 Komagataeibacter intermedius TF2
ATCGAGAGGCTGTGCCGGGTCTTGCGGGTCTCTGCACGGGGGTACCGGGCCTGGACATCCCGACCGGCCTGCCAGCGCCAACGTACCGATCTGAAGGTGCTGACGCATATCCGTGAGCATTTTGCCCTGAGCAACGGGTCCTACGGACGGCCGCGCATGACCATGGAACTCAGGGAAGCCGGGCTTGATGTCGGGGAACGTCGCGTTGGCCGCCTCATGAAGGCCAACGGGATCCGGCCCGTGCGCACCCGTCGCCACAAGATGACGACCGACAGCCACCACCAGTCTGACATTGCGGCCAACCTTCTGGACGGTAATTTCCTTGCTGAAGGCCCCAACCGGAAATGGGCGGGAGATATCAGTTATATCTGGACTGCCGAGGGCTGGCTCTACCTCGCTGTCGTCATCGATCTGTTCAGTCGTCGCGTAATCGGGTGGGCCGCGAGCGATCGGATGAAAAAGGATCTGGCCATCCGTGCCCTGGATATGGCGGTAAGGCTGCGTAACCCGGCGCCCGGCTGCATTTTCCACTCCGATCGTGGCAGCCAGTATGGCTCCCATGATTTCCAGAAAAAGCTGCTGGCCCATGGGCTGCTGGCTTCAATGTCCGG
>NZ_BANF01000706.1 GCF_000964425.1 Komagataeibacter intermedius TF2
TTTCGTCAGGAAGCGGTGGCCGCTGTCATTGCATCTACTGCCACCGGCTTGCGGTATGTCTCGCCACTGGTCATCAGCTTCCATGCAAT
>NZ_BANF01000705.1 GCF_000964425.1 Komagataeibacter intermedius TF2
GTCCTGATTTTGGGCTTAACGAGCAAGTATTGATGGTTCTGGGTAATGACTTTCGCTCTGTGCCTGGGGCAGAACGGGGAGCATTATAGGCTGGTTTTCTACGCG
>NZ_BANF01000704.1 GCF_000964425.1 Komagataeibacter intermedius TF2
GCAAGGACACGATCCATCACTCTGGCGAGAACGGCGGCTGCCTCTCGCCCCGGGCTGAAAACAAGGGAAAACCCAAACTGTCCCTGCAGCACGCCGGTTCCCGCATCGTGGACCATGGCCACGATCTCGCCATGGACGACTTCCTCGACCTCAAGGTCCACTTCCTGGCCGTCAGGCAGAATGGTGGTCCGGATCCCGTCAGAGTCCAC
>NZ_BANF01000703.1 GCF_000964425.1 Komagataeibacter intermedius TF2
GCGAAAGACGGGTATGATCTCCTGGAACTGAAGCGCTTCTCGCGGCACAAAAGCCTTCAGGTCGTCGAGACCTATATCGACGCGGCCAGCATCAAGGCCCGGCACCCGGGAAGATCGAGATTCTGAGCCTGTCTTGACCCCTGCCGCCAGAGCGCTTCAACTCGCCCTCAACCGCAACACGTCAGGGCGGATCAAAGAGAGGAAACAGCGTCATGGGTTCCAGAATTCTTGTTGTCGGCGCAGGCGCCGTGGGTGGGTATTTTGGCGCCCGCATGGCCAGCGCCGGGCATGACGTGACCTTTCTGGTGCGCGAAAGGCGCCTGCAGCAGCTCCGTGCCGGGGGCCTGTGCCTGATCAGTTCCGTTGGCAACGTCACCATGACCCCCCGGATGGTGATGGCCGGTGGGATTGAGGGGCCCTACGACATCATCCTGCTCAGCGTAAAAGCCTATTCCCTGATGGCTGCAATGAACGATTTCGCGCCTGCGGTGGGACCGCAGACACGGATTGTCCCGCTTCTCAACGGCATGCAGCATCTTGATATTCTGGCAGACCGCTTTGGCCCTGCCGCGGTCATGGGAGGCACGTGCTTTATCGTCAGCATGCTTGATGCGCAGGGGCGCATTGTCCAGAC
>NZ_BANF01000702.1 GCF_000964425.1 Komagataeibacter intermedius TF2
ACCCGTTTCAGGTTCGCTTCGCTCTCTGGGCTCATGCCGCCACCCGTCGAGGTATAGAGCGTTCCTTGCTGGAAGCGATCGAGTGCTGCAAAGGACAATGCATCAATGGCCGCCTCGGTGACGACAAGGCGCGTCACGGGCGCTTCTCCCCCGTCGGCCCGGAAACCGAAGAGACGCTTGCCAATGCCGCCCGTCGAAAACCCCTTGTAATCCGGCCCCCGCATTTCCAT
>NZ_BANF01000701.1 GCF_000964425.1 Komagataeibacter intermedius TF2
CCGGGCGCAGGGCAGACTGATCTCCGATCTTCTCTGCCCTGTTGCCCCAGGGCATGAAAAGTTCGGACGGCGTTTTCATGCCATTGTCAGGACAGAAGGACAGGAAAACCATCTGTTCCTGATCGGGTTTGTGGAGGCTCTGGAA
>NZ_BANF01000700.1 GCF_000964425.1 Komagataeibacter intermedius TF2
CAGCTCATGACCATGCACCGGTCGAAAGGACTGGAATTCCGGCACGTCTTTCTTCCTGCGTGGGAAGAGGCGATTTTCCCCGGTGCGATGCCGCGCAATCCCGAAGAGGAGCGTCGCCTTGCCTATGTGGCGCTGACCCGGGCTATGGAGCAGGCCACGATCACGTTCTGTGATTATCGCCAGGGCGG
>NZ_BANF01000699.1 GCF_000964425.1 Komagataeibacter intermedius TF2
TTTATCGTCAGCATGCTTGATGCGCAGGGGCGCATTGTCCAGACGGGCTCCCTTCCCCGGCTTTCCGTCGGGGAGCGGGACGGTAGCAATACGCCAGCGGCGCGCAGTATTGCGGAAACCCTGTCGGGCCCCGGATTTAAAACCGTGTGTTCCACCCACATCCTGCAGGATATGTGGGACAAATGGGTGCTGCTCGCCGCCTTGGGCAGCATCTGCTGCCTGATGCGCGGAACCGTGGGGGATATCGCCAGCCAGCCAGCAGGTCAGGGCTTTGCGCAGGCGGTCATCCATGAATGTGCGTCAACGGCCGCCGCTGCCGGTTATCCCCTGCGGGATGCCGCGCTAAAGGGCACTGTCAGTCTCCTGACGAAAACGGACTCCACCCTGACGTCCTCCATGTTCCGGGATCTGCTGCAGGGCGCTCCTGTGGAGGCGCAACAGATTATTGGTGTCCTGGTCAGGCGGGCGCGCGTCCATCAGATCCCGACGCCTCTCCTCGATCTCACCGATCTGAATCTGCGCGTGTATGAACAACAAAGGCA
>NZ_BANF01000698.1 GCF_000964425.1 Komagataeibacter intermedius TF2
GCAACGGCCTATCCTGTCCGGGTTTTCATTCTCGATGCCCGCAGCTGCTTTCCCATTCTCATCTCCGTGACACACTGGAGCCTTACCACCTTGCTGATCGGGGTCTTCGGCGTGGTGTTTTTCGGCACGATCTCG
>NZ_BANF01000697.1 GCF_000964425.1 Komagataeibacter intermedius TF2
TCCCGAACCGACCGCGTGCGCGATATACGTGCCGCCCGCGGCGACGATCCGCCAGATCACCCGTTTCTGGTGGGCGCGCAGGCTGATTGTGGTGCTTGCACCGGGCAGGCGCAGATGGGAGCCATCGAACGCACGTGCCACGAGGTTGTTGTAGGTGTCGTTATACAGCCTGACCAGCCT
>NZ_BANF01000696.1 GCF_000964425.1 Komagataeibacter intermedius TF2
GCACGTCTCGTGCCGTCCGATGGGAAGACCATTCTGGCAGGCGGGCTGCTCGCCTATTCACGGGGTGCCTGCGAAGATCTGGCGACGCACCTTTACAAGGTGCTTCGGAAGCGGCGGGGCAAGGCCGAGTTTCCGAAAGTCGATACGCAGACCCTGCGTGAGCTTGCGCC
>NZ_BANF01000695.1 GCF_000964425.1 Komagataeibacter intermedius TF2
GTATTCCTTTGTGTGAGCCCCTTGCGAGGACACAAAAAAGGCGGAACACCGATGTGTCCCGCCTTAAGAAATAAGAACCGGCGCCTCTGGCCCGAGGGACGCCCGATGCCGTTGCCGGTCATTCATCTTCATCATCATCAAAGAAACGAAGCGAAGCATCGACCGGGCCGTCCGCATCAAACAGGACGTAATCACAGTC
>NZ_BANF01000694.1 GCF_000964425.1 Komagataeibacter intermedius TF2
GTCGATACAAAAGTCCGTCGCAGCGCCGCGCCGGACGCGGGTCAGTGGCGGGTCCTGGGCTGGGACGCCGCCGGGATCGTTGTCGGCACCGGACCTGAAGTCACGGATTTTGCCATCGGGGATGAGGTTTTCTACGCAGGCGCGCTC
>NZ_BANF01000693.1 GCF_000964425.1 Komagataeibacter intermedius TF2
GCCACGAGGTTGTTGTAGGTGTCGTTATACAGCCTGACCAGCCTCTCGGCCCGATCGCCATCCTGCCAGACCCATGTCTCGAACGCACGCCTGATCGCCGCCAGTTTTTCCTTTGCGGCTTCCGTCTCCTGTGTGTTCAGTTCGCGGTGCTCATTGCCATCGCCATCACGCCAGACATCCCATATTTTTGGCGATGCCTGCGTCAGGGCATCTTCCAGCAGTTCGCCGGCATGTCGCCGTTCCGTTCCCCAGA
>NZ_BANF01000692.1 GCF_000964425.1 Komagataeibacter intermedius TF2
GCCCGCTGGCATGGCAGGCAAGCCCGATGCGCCGCCATGCGTCAATCAGTGTGCCCCGTGGCACGTGGCGCTCAAGACCATGTAGCAGGGTTTCCAACTCGGAAAGGGAAAGGGTGCAGGCCACAAGCGCCGGTGACAGGACCGCAGTTCCCGTCATCACGACGTGGCTGAAGACCTG
>NZ_BANF01000691.1 GCF_000964425.1 Komagataeibacter intermedius TF2
CGGGATCGCTCATCGGCTCTTTCAGCCAGTTCCAGAATGACCGGTTTTCCGGTCGCAGGGCCATGATCCCGTCAAGCACGTCCGCCACTGTCTTCTGCGTCACGCCCTTTGCCAGCGGAAAACACACTTCGTGGAAGACCAGATCCTCTCCGTCCCCATTGAA
>NZ_BANF01000690.1 GCF_000964425.1 Komagataeibacter intermedius TF2
AGCCTGAGATCCGTCGGATCCCGGACGGGCGGCGGTGGCTCCAGAGGCTGCAGGAAACCCGCCTCGTCATCATCCCAGTCATCGGGCTCAATCGGCGGCACCGGCTTTTTCGCCATAAAGCAGACGTCCTTCGACCAAAAGAAAAGCAATTTAAGACCGAAGCGTCGGGCGGAA
>NZ_BANF01000689.1:0-108 GCF_000964425.1 Komagataeibacter intermedius TF2
TCGGCCGCCTGACGGGCCGTGGCCAGGCGGCCATCATGTTCGGGGACGGGCTGTGCCGAGACGGCGGAAAACCATTGCGCGACGGCAGCAGCCGGCTGGCCGACGGGC
>NZ_BANF01000689.1:118-689 GCF_000964425.1 Komagataeibacter intermedius TF2
TCTCCTTTGCCTCCCGCCGGATGCCGGCAAGCGTTGCGGTCACCATCGGGTGGGCGGTGGGTACGGCAATCTGCGCCAGGTGATGCAGGTAGCGCAGGGCGGCCCGATGCAGGTCTATGGTGCTGGTCCTGCGGCCCTGCAGCGCCATGTCGGCCAGATAGGCGGCAACATCCTCGCCGCGGGCCGGCAGGGCGGGCAGGGCATGACCGGCAGCCCAGCGACACCAGGACCGCACGGCGGCGCGATAGGTGCGCAGCGTGTTTTCGGCCTTGCTGCGGTGCATATAGGCATCGGCCGCCTGACGGGCCGTGGCCAGGCGGCCATCATGTTCGGGCACAGGCTGTGTCGAGACGACGGAAAACCATTGCGCGACGGCAGCAGCCGGCTGGCCGACGGGCGCAGGAGGCGATGCGTCTGACGTCCCGGGACAGGCTCCTACGGGCTGGAGCGGCCGGAACCAGGCCAGGAAGCTGGGCGTACCGTCGTCGATTTCCAGTCCGACAGCCAGTTCGAACCCCGATGGGACATCGGCCACATGGTCCTGAGCCATCTGCTGGGCAGCCGACGCATA
>NZ_BANF01000688.1 GCF_000964425.1 Komagataeibacter intermedius TF2
ATAACAAATGTGATCCATTGCATCGAACCGGCCGTCCACATAAGGTCATCCAAACGGTGCGGGAGAAGTTCACCTGCCGGGACTGCGAGAGCATCAC
>NZ_BANF01000687.1 GCF_000964425.1 Komagataeibacter intermedius TF2
CAGGGATTTTTCTCAAATATGAAATTGCGGCAACTTGGCAAGAGTGGCCCTCAGGTATCCGAAATCGGTCTTGGGTGCATGAGCATGTCCGGCATGTATGGTCCGGCTGATCGGAAAGAAAG
>NZ_BANF01000686.1 GCF_000964425.1 Komagataeibacter intermedius TF2
GGCAGGAGCCCGACGCTCGAAGTTGTCGAGCGTACGAAGGGAGCGGGTGACAGACCGCGGCGCGATCCCGCTGAACTGTGGAACCGTCGCACCGCACCCGGGCAGGGGACGGTTGCATGGCGCTATCTGACGGAGATCCGTGGGTTGCCCGACCATA
>NZ_BANF01000685.1 GCF_000964425.1 Komagataeibacter intermedius TF2
TCTCAACGAGATGCCGACACCGATAGGCCCATTTGGGGCAGGCGGCCGGGCCATCGCGTCGTTTCGCGGGAATGGCTGGCCGGGCTCCCATGTCCCATATCCGTTCACGCAAGGCGTTCGACGCGTAGCCCTTATCCGCTACTACCCACAGGGGAATGGCGGGAAGGCTGTCAAGCATGGCTGGTGCCAGAGGCAGTTCATGAGCCTGTCCAGGGGC
>NZ_BANF01000684.1 GCF_000964425.1 Komagataeibacter intermedius TF2
CGGGTCTGATGTCCGAGACTTCATACAGGCTCATGACCGAAGCCCTGAGCGCACGCATATAGGCGCTGTTACGCGGCCCTTCCTTCCAGCCCCGACGCTTGAGGTAAACGTCCACGAAGTTCCGGCCATCATCCCAGTCCTGTCCGAGAAAATCCTCGAAGGCGCAGCCCCATAGCGTCATGGCGACGTCGGGGCTGATCATCTCCACCAGATCCTCGAAGGAGATGTCGCCCGCTTCCAGCGCCGGACCGATGTGATCGGCGAGCACTTCGCC
>NZ_BANF01000683.1 GCF_000964425.1 Komagataeibacter intermedius TF2
AGTGAGGCCATTATTGTCAATCACGATGGCAAGGGCTGGTGGGACCCCAAGGGCGACGGCAAGGGCGATGTCTTCAAGCTTGTCCAGTATCTCGATCCCTCGAAGAACCTCGGTCATGTCAGGCAGGAACTTCGCGCCCTGATCGGCAGGAGCCCGACGCTCGAAGTTGTCGAGCGTACGAAGGGAGC
>NZ_BANF01000682.1 GCF_000964425.1 Komagataeibacter intermedius TF2
CACAATGATCGGTCGATAAGCTTCACGATGGCGAATGAGGAGGGCGCGAGTACGCCCGCCTGATGCCGGGCCTCATGCAGCAGGGTCATGAGCGCGGTCACGCTCCACCCGCTGCGCTC
>NZ_BANF01000681.1 GCF_000964425.1 Komagataeibacter intermedius TF2
CGGGCAGATTGCCGACAGGCTGCTCCGCCTGGATCTCGTGATCCCTGATGAACTCGGTTATCTCCCCTTCAGCGCGTCTGGCGGCGCCCTGCTGTTCGATCTGCTCAGCCGCCTCTACGAGCGCACCAGTGTCATCATCACA
>NZ_BANF01000680.1 GCF_000964425.1 Komagataeibacter intermedius TF2
GGGCTATGAAGATCTCAATGATCACGATGCCCTGCGGCATGACCTGATCTTTGGTCTGGCCTCGGGCCGTCTGTCAGGAGGCCGGGCAAACTGCGCAGCATTGGCTGGCAAATCTACACTGAACCGGTTGGAGCGCAGTGGGCACAAGGCAGATCGTTACTGTCGGATCATTGCTGATCATGAGGCCCTGGCTACCCTGTTCGTCACGCTCTTCCTTGACCAGCATGAGCACGCACCCGCCCGGATCGTTCTGGATGTGGATGCCACCGATGACC
>NZ_BANF01000679.1 GCF_000964425.1 Komagataeibacter intermedius TF2
AAGGCGCTGGGTGACCACGAGCAGGCGCAGAATATCGAGGCAGGAGACACCATCGAGATGCTGCGCCGGGTTCTGGATCCGGAAGATATGCCGGAGCTTCTGTCCAGTGTCCGGCAGGTATCTGCGAGAAATCGCCAGATTGCTGACCTGTTTCGTGGTGCAGAGCCGGAAGAGAGCGATCTGGAAGCCCACGAGTTCAGGGGGGCTACTGCAAACGCGCATACGGACGAGGAAAATGATGACGACGTCCGTAA
>NZ_BANF01000678.1 GCF_000964425.1 Komagataeibacter intermedius TF2
CCAAGCGTGGTGCGGATACGCCCGTCATCCACGAGGCGTGAGACTTCGTTGAGAATCTCGCCCTGCCTGCCCATATCGGCTGTGCCGAACAGCGGGCGGGTGAACATCAGCTCCCAATGCAGCGACAGGCTTTTCTTCTTCAGCGGCAGGGCGTCGAGCGC
>NZ_BANF01000677.1 GCF_000964425.1 Komagataeibacter intermedius TF2
TGCTCTTCATCAGTCATGAGGCCTGTTCTCCGCCCATGTTCCACACCATGTCTCGACGAGCGCTTTTGCGGATTCAGTCATGGTCTTCTCCATTTCAGCCAGGAAAACCTTCGAGCACGATCTTGCCCTTTGCCTGACCGCTCTCGATCAGGGCATGGGCCTCTCGCAGGTTCGCCGCCGTGATCAGGCCGAGGTTCCTGCCAAGCGTGGTGCGGATACGCCCGTCATCCACGAGGCGTGAGAC
>NZ_BANF01000676.1 GCF_000964425.1 Komagataeibacter intermedius TF2
ATGCGTTCGGTGACAGACATCATGCGGTCCCTTTGGCATTGATGCTGGCCAGACGTTCACCCACCGCGCCGTAGAAAGCCAGAGGACGCGGAAGGATCGGCACCGCCGGTGTCGTCGGCAACATCTCGGCGCGTTG
>NZ_BANF01000675.1 GCF_000964425.1 Komagataeibacter intermedius TF2
CTCCTGATACGATCTTAAAACGCTCAGATGACCGGCTCAAAAACGTTACAAGTCCAGGGAACGCCTGCTCGAACTGGTTCAGGACCAACAGGGAGTGGCACTCGGCATGACTTTTCTGGATGGCACGGACATCAGGGCT
>NZ_BANF01000674.1 GCF_000964425.1 Komagataeibacter intermedius TF2
CCTTCCAGCAGAAGCATGGCCTCGTCGTGCCGTCTCTTGACCAGACCGTTCATGATCTTGCCTTTCGAGCGCACCTGCTCCTCGATGATTCTGACGGCCTTGCGTTTGTCGCCGCTATTGATGGCAGCACGGACACCCGGCCGACCTAGATTGTAGACGAACGAGACGAGGGCGTCGAACTCGTTTTGTGTC
>NZ_BANF01000673.1 GCF_000964425.1 Komagataeibacter intermedius TF2
CCATTGACGGCGCGGATCACGGCACATTGCTGTCTGGCACGTATCTGGCCACCATTACGGGAACGACAGGCGACCTGCCGGGCATGGGGCTGTGGTTTCAGGCGGCTTCCCAGCGGCCGGCATTCACGTATCAGGACGCCACCGG
>NZ_BANF01000672.1 GCF_000964425.1 Komagataeibacter intermedius TF2
TCCTGCCAGAGGCCGTTGCTGGCTCACCGCCCGACGTCACCACTGAGGGCGACAGGCCGTGAGCCAGAGCCGTACGGCGGCAACAGCCTCGCTCAGCTGAAACCTACAAACTCAACATGCGTCCTGAGGAATTCTTCGGGTGTCTGCGATGGCGGAGCCGGACTTTCCGCCCTGCCGTGCGGCACGTCATCCTCCTGATCTGTCGCGGCAGGATCATCGGTTCCCGGGCCACCAGCCAGCTCACCACCATCCGCGTCGTCTTCCAACTCGGTCTCGTCGTCATGCGCCAGGTCCCCATCATCGTCATCCGCTCCAGACGACGGGGCGAGCGCTTCCGCGAAGGTGGCGTTCAGCGCTGCGACATCGACCTG
>NZ_BANF01000671.1 GCF_000964425.1 Komagataeibacter intermedius TF2
GTGCCGCTCCAGCATCTGCCCGATAATCCGGGCTTCCTCCTCGGACGGGATCTGCAGTTCTGGCGAGACCTCCCGTCCATGCGTCACCCGATCTTCCATCGCCTGCGTCGGCGTCATGATCTGCGTGAGCGGAGCGCGCACGAGATCTCCCAGACCGGCCTGCAGCATGGCACGGCCACGTTCGGCGCGCTCTTTCGAGTTCACCTGCAGCCGCAACTGCCGCCCCTTCAGGTCCAGCGTGCCCAGCACGATCGTGCCATCATCCATCTCCGTGCGCAGGAACCGCCCGTTTTCATCCCG
>NZ_BANF01000670.1 GCF_000964425.1 Komagataeibacter intermedius TF2
GCATCCTTCGGCGTGGCGACAAGTGAAACCTGGACCGATCGCGCGAGCGGCGAGCGCCGGGAAAAAACCCAGTGGCACCGTGTCGTCTCTTTCAACGATCACCTTTCGGCCGTGATCGAACGTCGGTGCCAGAAGGGAACGCTGGTCTATGTCG
>NZ_BANF01000669.1 GCF_000964425.1 Komagataeibacter intermedius TF2
GCTGCAAGAAACTTCGGCACGTCGCGCCTCAGCCACCGGCTGACCCGACACCGGTCGAAAAACGAACTTGTCGGGAAGCCATGGGCCGGTCTGTTCGCCGCAAAGTCCATGAAAGACTGCCCCCGGTCCGAGAC
>NZ_BANF01000668.1 GCF_000964425.1 Komagataeibacter intermedius TF2
GGATCACGTAGCGTTGCCCTGCGATGTCCTCGGCCTTGCGGATCACGCTCTCGTTGACGCATGAACCATGCGGGCACCATCAGAAGACCCGGCCGCCGCGCGGCAGTCGTGTCGTCGTAGATTAGGACGCAGTCATA
>NZ_BANF01000667.1 GCF_000964425.1 Komagataeibacter intermedius TF2
GCCGGGGCCACCATGACAGGTATGAACGATGTCCCGCCTTTGGCCTGCGCTTTGGCCCGAGCCTCTCGCCGCCAACGAAACACCAGACTGGGATGGATCCCATACTGTGCAGCCACCTCCCTTATGGGGCGTCGGCTCTCGTAGGAC
>NZ_BANF01000666.1 GCF_000964425.1 Komagataeibacter intermedius TF2
GTGAGATGGTCCGTGGGATGTTCGCCCTTGCGGTCCCGGGAATAACGGAACCAGACGGCTGGGGGCGCTGTGCCTCCAAAGGGGTGATCGTCCCGCATATAATTCCACAATCGTCCGGTGACTGTCCGGCCTTTCGCCAGAA
>NZ_BANF01000665.1 GCF_000964425.1 Komagataeibacter intermedius TF2
AGCGCACGCATCGGGGTTCTGTGCAGCGCGAAGGCCGGATGGCTGATGCTGCAGGTGAGGGCCGCAAGGATCGCGGCCCGGTGGGAAAACCTCATGCTGGACTCCTCGTCAGCCGGTCAGGATCGAACTGGACGC
>NZ_BANF01000664.1 GCF_000964425.1 Komagataeibacter intermedius TF2
GGCAGCATCCTGATTGGTCAGCGCCGACATGCTGATCGTCTTGGCCCGGCCTCGCTGCGGGCCGGCACCCTCGGCGACCAGGGCATCGCGACGCGTCACATACAGCCGGGCAAT
>NZ_BANF01000663.1 GCF_000964425.1 Komagataeibacter intermedius TF2
TGGGGCTGCGCCTTCGAGGATTTTCTCGGGCAGGACTGGGATGACGGCCGGAACTTCGTCGACGTTTACCTCAAGCGTCGGAGCTGGAAGGAAGGGCCGCGTAACAGCGCCTACATGCGTGCCCTCAAGGCTTCGGTCATGAGCCTGTATGAAGTCTCGGACATCAGACCCG
>NZ_BANF01000662.1 GCF_000964425.1 Komagataeibacter intermedius TF2
CGCGGCAGGGCGTTGATGTGCTCGTCTGAAGTAAGCCCCTGTGCCGCATCAATCGTCATGGCATGTCCGAACCCGAGCAGTACCCGACCAGTCTTCGCGTCACGAAACCGCCGCCATTCGACATCGGCAACAAGCCCGTCCTTCGTGCGGACGCGAAGCCCCGCATCGCCATGGGCCAGAACCTCCACCACGTCGCCGTTATTTCCGACTGTGGCGCCCTTTCCATCCACACTGCCCCATGTCCGACGATACAGCCGAAG
>NZ_BANF01000661.1 GCF_000964425.1 Komagataeibacter intermedius TF2
TACGAGATCATCGGGGATGTGGGTTTCTATCGGCGTACCGCCGTCAAGGACGCTCTGGCCCTGCTGACGCTTTGCGCATGGCCCGATGAGCGCAGGTCGGACGAAGCCTTTCGGCGGATGGCCAACCGGCCCCCGCGGGGCCTTGG
>NZ_BANF01000660.1 GCF_000964425.1 Komagataeibacter intermedius TF2
CCCCGTCCGTTCGGACAGTTTTGTGGGCTTGATAAGCTATACCCAGTTGTTGTTATGCCGCCCTTCTGACGGCGTTGCTGTTGGCCATC
>NZ_BANF01000659.1 GCF_000964425.1 Komagataeibacter intermedius TF2
CGCCATGGCCAAGGCGCTCGCCTCAGGCGATGCCCGGCTGATGCGCAAAGCCGGGCTGGAGGCCGATCTTGCGCGGCTCGAGAGACTGGCGGCCGCCCATTATGACGACCAGTTCGCCGTAAAACGTGCCATCGACCGGGCCGAGCGTGAGATTGCGGGCGCG
>NZ_BANF01000658.1 GCF_000964425.1 Komagataeibacter intermedius TF2
CGCAAGCAGCGCTTTATTGGCCTTGCGATGTCAGGTGACCGTTCCATCCGCCGGATTGAGGACATTGGCGGGGAAGGGGGAAACCAGTTCGCCATGGCCAAGGCGCTCGCCTCAGGCGATGCCCGGCTGATGC
>NZ_BANF01000657.1 GCF_000964425.1 Komagataeibacter intermedius TF2
ACTTGGCAGAAGATTATAGGCTGATTGCTATTGATACGCGCGGGCATGGTCGATCTGGTATCGGGACGGCCCCCCTGACATATCGACAGCTTCAGGATGATTTTACCGCGGTTCTTAACGCGATGGGGCTGCAAAAATCCGGTATAATCGGACATAGTGACGGTGGCATTGTCGCCCTTCGTCTGGCTGCATCTCATGCCGTACAACCAGAGTTCGTCATAGCGGTCGGCGCGCACTGGGTGTTGCCGGAAAATGATCCGGTCCGGCAGATTTATCAGAAGATCAATCTTGAAAAATGGCGTGGGATGTTCGGGAATCAAATATCGGTCTACAACGCGGAAAATCCCGAACCGGATTTCGAAAAGTTATTCAAGGCGGCGACGCATATGTGGCTCGGCTGCGACGAAGATGCCTATCCCGGCGCGTCTGTAAAAAACATCCGGTGTCCTCTGCTCGTCGTGCATGGTGACGATGATATGCTGGTGTCGCGGCAACAGGCGTTTGAGCTTGCTGAGCAGGTCAAAGGTGCCAGATTGCTTAACCTACCCTTCGCGAAACATACGTTACTTGAAGACATGCCTGAACGTGTTTTTCCCTTTTTACAGGATTTCATGAATCGCGTTACTGCCTGAAGGCCATGCAGTTTCATGTCCCGTCAGAGAAATCCCTTTCTGATTCCCCAATGTCTGCATGAGGCGACTATCGCCTGTCCATTTGTTCCATCAAACGAAACATTCGTGAGTTCCAAAGGACGAAAAAGCCAAACGGAAGAGAGGTTATCGAAATATAGCCTGTGTGGTAGGGTTCTGCTTCAGGAAACAGGGATTTTTCTCAAATATGAAATTGCGGCAACTTGGCAAGAG
>NZ_BANF01000656.1 GCF_000964425.1 Komagataeibacter intermedius TF2
ACGGCCCCCGCACGAAATGTGCGAGGATGAAATCGTCACCGTCTACAACGCATGGAGCCACCTATGGGAACGATTTCGACGATTGGCCTCGACCTGGCCAAGAATGTTTTTCAGGTGCATGGGATCGATAGTCTTGGGAACATTCTCGTA
>NZ_BANF01000655.1 GCF_000964425.1 Komagataeibacter intermedius TF2
TACGAGAATGTTCCCAAGACTATCGATCCCATGCACCTGAAAAATATTCCTCGCCAGGTCAAGGCCAATCGTCGAAATCGTTCCCATAGGTGGCTCCATGCGTTGCAGACGGTGACGATTTCATCCTCGCACATTTCGTGCGGGGGCCGT
>NZ_BANF01000654.1 GCF_000964425.1 Komagataeibacter intermedius TF2
TGCATCCGGATCATGATACGATTGCGACCTTCCGCCGGACGAACAGGGACGCCATTGAAGCTGCATTTGCGCAGGTTCTGCTTCTGGCGCGCGAGGCGGGTCTGCTGCGTCTGGGTGTAGTATCGATCGACGGCACGAAAATTGATGCCGATGCTTCGAAATACCGTTCCCTGCGCTACGACCGGATCAGGGCGCTGCGCGAACAGCTGGCGGTGGATATCGCGAAACTGATGGACCAGGCGGAGCACGCAGATGCCATAGACAGCGATCTGCAGGCATTGCCGGAAGCGCTTGCCCGACGGGAAACACTGAAAGCGAAGCTGGACGAAGCCT
>NZ_BANF01000653.1 GCF_000964425.1 Komagataeibacter intermedius TF2
GCCCGCTGGCATGGCAGGCAAGCCCGATGCGCCGCCATGCGTCAGTCAGTGTGCCCCGCGGCACGTTGCGCTCAAGATCGTGCAGCAGGGTTTCCAATTCGGAAAGGGAAAGGGTGCAGGCGACAAGCGCCGGCGACAGGACCGCAGTTCCCGTCATCACGACGTGGCTGAAGACCTG
>NZ_BANF01000652.1 GCF_000964425.1 Komagataeibacter intermedius TF2
AGGGCCTGCCCCATGTTGTTGTAGCGGTAATCGGGAAATCTGGCGGTATCGTAATATCCACCCAGCTTGTAGACGCCCGGCAGGCCGGGATTTTTCGTTACGTTAGACATATCGGCAGGCTGCGGATTGAGCGCGTACTGCAGTTCGGTAATCAGCAGCGCGCCGGTGCCCATGTTGAAGTTCGTGCCATTGGCGCCATTGTAGGTCTGGCTGGTGGGGTCGCTGTTGCTGCCCAGAGCCGCGCCCGTGGCCTGCTGGATGGGCAGCGAGTTGTAACGG
>NZ_BANF01000651.1 GCF_000964425.1 Komagataeibacter intermedius TF2
GGCGCGACAGGTGCGCAGTGTGTTCTCAGCCTTGCTGCGGTGCAGATAAGCATCGGCTGCCTGACGGGCGATGGCGAGACGGCCATCATGTTCGGGTACGGACTGTGCCGAGACGACCGAAAACCATTGCGCGACGGCAGCGGTCGACTGGCCAATATCGTCTACAACATGCGCCGCTTTCTGTTTCT
>NZ_BANF01000650.1 GCF_000964425.1 Komagataeibacter intermedius TF2
TCGAGAATGTGGTGTCACTCGTTCGATCCTATCTCCGGTAATGCCCTCGATGCTGGCTGATAGGTTATTTGGAGAAAAAATCATGAAATCACGGGCCGCAGTTGCTTTCGAGGCGGGTA
>NZ_BANF01000649.1 GCF_000964425.1 Komagataeibacter intermedius TF2
GTTTCCGGGCCAACTTCCGAAAGACCGATATGCCGGACATAACCCGCCTGAACCATCTCGGCGATGGCGCCAATCGTATCCTCGATAGGCACAGCCGGGTCCAGCCGTGCAGGCCGGTAGATGTCGACATGATCAAGCCCGAGCCGTTGCAAGGTATAGGCCAGGAAGTTTTTCATGGCAGCAGGCCGTGCGTCGTAGGAGCCCCAGTTGCCACCCGGGTCGCGCATCGCACCAAACTTGACGCTGACGAGGAATCTGTCGCGAGGAATATCCTTGATCGCCTCACCGATCAGCATTTCGTTATGGCCCATGCCATAAAAATCGCCGGTGTCGAGAAGCGTGATCCCAGCGTCCAGCGCGGCATGGATGGTAGCGATGCTTTCTTTCCGATC
>NZ_BANF01000648.1 GCF_000964425.1 Komagataeibacter intermedius TF2
TCAGATAAAATACAGATGAGCAGGCACAGGATCCTATTGGATATCTGCTCAAGAGCATACCTGTTCTGCAATCTGCCAAATCCTCGAAAACGTCGAGGACTATTCCCAATAGCGGTGTTATATACGGGGCCACAGTTTTTTCGTCTGTTAAGGTGATGGACAATGCCCGAAGAACAACAAAGACAGCTGGCGCTGACCGTGGAAATCATAACTGCTTATGTATCGGAAAATAAAATATCGCCGGA
>NZ_BANF01000647.1 GCF_000964425.1 Komagataeibacter intermedius TF2
GCTGAGTTCGAGCGTATGCGTGCGCACCTGCGGCTGGTAATGCAGGTTCAGCATGCCCTTGGCCAGTGAATCACGCAGCGCGGAGCCCAGCACCAGACGGTCCTGCGCCACCTGGTTCTTTTCAAGGTTGGCGAAGCGGAA
>NZ_BANF01000646.1 GCF_000964425.1 Komagataeibacter intermedius TF2
CTTTCTTCCGCCAGAGCGGTGTCTTCGGTGATCAGATCGGCATCAAGCAGTTTGCGGATGGCTCTGCCGAAGGACTGGCCCTGCGCCTCGACCGCATCGGCCACCACGTCAGGCCAGTCCGTTGGCTCGGTCCGGGTCAGCTTGCGGCGCAGATCACGATCGAAGGTGAGGAATTCGCGGATCGCAACACGCCCGCCGCCCTTTCGGGGCACAAGGCGCTGGTTGATGCAGAACCGGAGCGCCTGAGCGAGGGCCGAGACGAGGTTGTCACGTTCCGAGGGGGGACAGAGCGCGATCGCGCGCTGGATCATGAGGGAGACGCTGTCTGCATGCAGCGTTGTGCCCAGAATACCGCCCATCATGGCGATATTGATGGCTGCATTCATGGTCTCGCCGTCACGACATTCCGTGATGATGCCATCGCTCATCTCGCGGCGTGTCAG
>NZ_BANF01000645.1 GCF_000964425.1 Komagataeibacter intermedius TF2
GACAGTTCGCGGGCCTGCGCGCGCTTGGCGTCATAGAACTGGGCGGCCCCGAAGGCGGACGCGACAGCGGCACCCGCCATGCGCTGGAGGTGCATTTCCAGCCCCTTGTCGTTCTGCTCGCCGTTCCATGTGGTCACGACCAGCACGGGCGAGAGGCTGCGGGCGAT
>NZ_BANF01000644.1 GCF_000964425.1 Komagataeibacter intermedius TF2
CTGGTGACGCAGCATTACGCCATGCTGGCGCGGAACCTGCTCTATACCGGCGTGACACGGGGCCGGAAGCTGGTCGTGCTTGTGGGACAGAAGAAGGCTCTGGCCATAGCTGTGCGAAATCAGGGCGGAAGGCTACGTTGGTCAAAACTGAGAGACTGGCTGGTGGGTACGTCAGGTACAGGTCATATATCCCGCCTAAAGAAACCTTAAAATTGCTTTTTTGAGGTTGTGAAATTGTATTCCACATAAATTCCTGGCGGGGGGCGAAAGTCGGCTTCCTGCGGAACTTCCCGCATGAGTTTCCTGATGCGAAGATGTTCAAGCTGGAGGAGAACTTCCGTTCCACCCGCCATATTCTTGATGCGTCGAATGCGGTGATTTCATTTGACCCGTCG
>NZ_BANF01000643.1 GCF_000964425.1 Komagataeibacter intermedius TF2
ATCCGTGGGGAACTGACGCTGGCGGAACTGGCTTCGAAACATGGCGTGCATCAGACGATGATCGCCCAATGGAAGCGCCAGGCGATCGAAGGCATGGCAAGCCTTTTTTCTGGTAAGTCAGTAACGGAACCTTCAGTCAGCCCTGCTGATGTAGAGAAACTGCACGCCAAGATCGGCCAGTTGCTGGTGGAACGGGATTTTTTGCGGGATGCCTCTGCTCGGTTGGGCGTGATCAGAGGCGGCAGATGATT
>NZ_BANF01000642.1 GCF_000964425.1 Komagataeibacter intermedius TF2
GATCTTCCCCGTTCCCTCGTCGTTCGTCGTGTTGTTGCACTGGACAACAGAGTGGAGATCGAAGTCGGTCTGCGCAAGCGGAGTGTACTGTGTCCGGACTGTCAGTGCCCGACACAACGCATTCACAGCTTCTATCAGAGAAAACTTGCGGATCTTCCATGGCAGGGCCGTCCGGCCACGCTGATCGTTTCTGTACCACGCTTTTTCTGTCAGGCTGCGGTCTGTCCACGTCGGACCTTTGTGATGCCCCTTGACGGGATAGCCGTGCGTCATGGCAGACAGACCACGCGTCTTACCGATCTTCATTATTATATCGCCCATACCCTGGGCGGTTCCGCTGGTGCACGAATGACCGTGCGCCTGTGTTGCCCCATCAGCCCGGACACTCTCATTCGCCGCCTCCT
>NZ_BANF01000641.1 GCF_000964425.1 Komagataeibacter intermedius TF2
CCCGCTTCCAGCGCCGGACCGATGTGATCGGCGAGCACTTCGCCAAAACACTCCTGCCAGTCCTCCTGACCGAGATAACGGATCAGTCCCGTGAGTTCGTCTGCGGCCATGGCTG
>NZ_BANF01000640.1 GCF_000964425.1 Komagataeibacter intermedius TF2
ACCTTTTCAAAGAGGCGCTGCCACACCCCAAGCTTCGACCAGCGAATGAACAACTGTGCGGCAATCCACCAGGGACCAAACTCAGATGGCAGGGCGCGCCA
>NZ_BANF01000639.1 GCF_000964425.1 Komagataeibacter intermedius TF2
CGGCCAGGCCCAGCTTCGCACATGACGGCGAACCCACCGATGCGCCCGAGGTTCCAGATCCCTGCCTCACCGTTCTTCGCGGCCAGGCGGACCTGGGACAGGAGCCATGACCCGGCCTTCTCGCGCTCGCTGACGTCCCCCTTGTCCCGACGCAATACGAACGCATCCCCCTTCGTGGGCTGACGGCTGGCAATATCCGCCTCGATAAGCGGGATCTG
>NZ_BANF01000638.1 GCF_000964425.1 Komagataeibacter intermedius TF2
GTGGAACATGGGCGGAGAACAGGCCTCATGACTGATGAAGAGCATCTGATGACCCTGAACCGTACCGGTGGACGGTTCGATCTCAACAGGATTGTGGCAGCGTTCCCGCACACTGCGGATACGATGCTGCTGGATACCTATCTGACCGACAGGCCGGAAGCCAGTATCAGGGTGTTCCGGATCTATCGGGACGTGCCGCCGCATTATCA
>NZ_BANF01000637.1 GCF_000964425.1 Komagataeibacter intermedius TF2
GACATCCTGCTCGTCGACTTCGACCTGCACGGTGCAGCAGTCATTCCATGCATCTGGCGTGCCATCCACGCCATACAGGGTCTGGCAGATCTGGCGGATCGCCGGCTCGTGTTCGGGCAGGAAGGACCAGCCGATTTCCTTGCCGAGAAAACGTCCCCTGTAACGCCGGGCCTGGATTGCCAGTTCGGGATGAAATTCGGCCTTCAGGGTGATGCGTCCTTCCGACGCAGTAATCACGGCCATGATGAACTCCCAATGTAGAGACAGGGAAATTCTAGGACGGCTATCATAATTGTACAAGAATAAATGACACGATTATGAGCGAAAT
>NZ_BANF01000636.1 GCF_000964425.1 Komagataeibacter intermedius TF2
CGTTTCGGCGCCTCGTCGGAGCGGGGGCGCCGCCTGCTGGCCCAACTCGAACTCGAACTGGAAGAACTGGAGACGACGCTCGCCGAGGACGCGCCCGAAAATGCGGCGGATCCCGCTGTCCGCACGACAGCACCCCGGAGCAACCGGGGACGCCAGCCCCTGCGTGCCGACCTGCCGCGCGAGCGGGTCGTTATCCCCGCACCGACACAGTGTCCGTGCTGTGGCAGCGATCGTCT
>NZ_BANF01000635.1 GCF_000964425.1 Komagataeibacter intermedius TF2
ATGCTGGGCCCACGGACGCAGAGGGCTGTTCAAAATCGCCGAGAGGGACAAGGCGCCCCTCGCCATAGAGGCAGTAGGCAGGATCGACGCCATATTCCAGGCCGAGCGCACCATCAACGGTACGCCCCCAGAACATCGGCTGGCAGTCCGTCAAACAGACATAGCCCCTCTGGTCGACGATCTGTTCGACTGGATGCGGGAGTGTTGCCGGCGCATGTCGACAA
>NZ_BANF01000634.1 GCF_000964425.1 Komagataeibacter intermedius TF2
GCGCGACATAGAGCATGGTGGCGTCGTTTGCCCGATCAATGGCATGCCAGATGGCTGCCCTCTCGGCCTCGGTCGGCGCAAACTCGGCCGCAAGCGT
>NZ_BANF01000633.1 GCF_000964425.1 Komagataeibacter intermedius TF2
GGACCCATTGATTTGTGTAGGGAATTTTGATTCAGGCCCTGCAAGGAGACTGAAGATGAGCGACCTGTTCTGGCTGACGGATGAACAGATGGAGCGTCT
>NZ_BANF01000632.1 GCF_000964425.1 Komagataeibacter intermedius TF2
AGGCGTCTGGTTCGCGAAAAGCCTGAAAAGCTGTCGGTTCCGGCTCTTCCCAACACGGTCTGGTCCATGGACTTCATGGCGGACAGGCTTTTGGATGGACGCGCTTTTCGGCTCCT
>NZ_BANF01000631.1 GCF_000964425.1 Komagataeibacter intermedius TF2
AGGAGCCGAAAAGCGCGTCCATCCAAAAGCCTGTCCGCCATGAAATCCATGGACCAGACCCTGTTGGGCAGGGCTGGAACGGAAAGCTTTGCTGGCTTTTCGCGAACCAGGCGCCTGCGGGGTTTAATCCGCAGGTTGAGTTCCAGTTCCCGATA
>NZ_BANF01000630.1 GCF_000964425.1 Komagataeibacter intermedius TF2
GCAGTAGTCGAATTTTCCGCTTTCACGGCGGTTCCCAGAGTCACATCGGCCGAGCTGGCCCGGCTGAGAGAGCGTGGCGCTGTCGCCGAAATCTGCGGAAAGGACGTGATGGTGTGGCACTGC
>NZ_BANF01000629.1 GCF_000964425.1 Komagataeibacter intermedius TF2
AGTGGTGACGTCGGGCGGTGAGCCAGCAACGGCCTCTGGCAGGACGTCGACCGCGAAATTCTGCGATGCGCCCCAACCAGGCTTATCCGGAACGTCAGGTTACGCGTTCACCTGCGTCGGCGAAGGAGAACCGTGATGACCCATGAATACATGACGGAAAAGCGTCTGATCGGCAGGTATGTGGTTGAACTGGGTTTCCACCCGGATGGTGGGGTTCTGATCCGGACGCCTGAAATCTATCCGCCTGCGGCCCGCCGATGGCGGGGACCCTATGAGAGCGTGGAGGCGGCAGTAGTCGAATTTTCCGCTTTCACGGCGGTTCCCAGAGTCAC
>NZ_BANF01000628.1 GCF_000964425.1 Komagataeibacter intermedius TF2
TCCAGGCCCGGTAACCACGTGCCGAGACCTGCAAGACGCGGCAGAGCCTCTCGATTGGCCACTCATGCTGATGCCCATGGATGAAGGCGAATCTCATGGCCTCGCGTTTGAAATCTTCCGTATGCTTCATGGTCTCGTCGGTCTCCTGATACAAGCTTAAAACGCTCAGATGACCGGCTCAAAACCATTACAAGTCACCATCGGATAATGCCTGCAATGTGGAAACTTTTTATTCCATATCCCAAAACGTATTCTACCAAATTGGTAACAATATATGTTGGTGTTTTCTCAGGGGCTGTTGGGAATTGAGTTTTCTAAAGGGCCATGATGTGTT
>NZ_BANF01000627.1 GCF_000964425.1 Komagataeibacter intermedius TF2
GAGATAACGGATCAGTCCCGTGAGTTCGTCTGCGGCCATGGCTGTTACTGCGTTTCCTGAACCTGACTCGGTGAGGCCGGAACGATATCCCGAAACAG
>NZ_BANF01000626.1 GCF_000964425.1 Komagataeibacter intermedius TF2
ACGGCGGTACGCCGATAGAAACCCACATCCCCGATGATCTCGTACGGAATGCGAGCGTGGAGCAGTGCTTCCTCCAGCGTTCGGGAGAGCCTGTTCTGGCGGTAAATGATAGCCATGTCATGCCAGGCGACGCCGGTCGCCGCGCGGCGGCCAATCTCCCGGATGATCGCCGCAGCTTCCTCGGTGGCGTAGGAGAACCCCAGAACCT
>NZ_BANF01000625.1 GCF_000964425.1 Komagataeibacter intermedius TF2
TCCGCTGACGTGGCGACAACGTCGGTTGTCACGATCAACTGACTGCCTTCGGCGCAGACCACGGCCTGGGCATTGTAAGCCTGCCGGAACTCGTGGGCGTCCGAACGCCGCATGAGGCGGCTGTCGGGATCGGTCAGACTGATCTGCCGGTCGGGTGGTGGT
>NZ_BANF01000624.1 GCF_000964425.1 Komagataeibacter intermedius TF2
TTTCAATACTGACCAGGGGTCGCAATTTACGACACCCCGTTTCACCGGGATACTGGAAGAGCGTCAGATCCGCATCAGTATGGACGGGCGTGGGCGATGGCTGGATAACGTGTTCATCGAGCGTCTGTGGCGGTCGCTGAAATATGAATGCGTCTACCTGCACGCGTTCGAAACCGGATCGGAGCTACGGGCCGGGCTTGGCAGATGGATCGCCCATTATAACGAAAGAC
This sequence comes from Komagataeibacter intermedius TF2, assembly GCF_000964425.1. Taxonomy (GTDB): domain Bacteria; phylum Pseudomonadota; class Alphaproteobacteria; order Acetobacterales; family Acetobacteraceae; genus Komagataeibacter; species Komagataeibacter intermedius. Next base: position 231 of record NZ_BANF01000624.1, read on the forward strand.
GTCCGCATACGGCGCTGGCTGGACGTACGCCCGATGAGGCGTA
>NZ_BANF01000623.1 GCF_000964425.1 Komagataeibacter intermedius TF2
CAACCGGAAATGGGCGGGAGATATCAGCCATATCTGGACAGCCGAAGGCTGGCTCTATCTGGCGGTCGTCATCGATCTGTTCAGTCGTCGCGTGATCGGGTGGGTTGTCAGCGACCGGATGAAAAAGGACCTGGCCATCCGTGCCCTGGACATGGCGGTGCGGCTGCGTGATCCGGCGCCCGGCTGCTTTTTCCACTCTGATCGTGGCAACCAGTACGGCTCTCATGATTTCCAGAAAAAGTTGCTGGCCCATG
>NZ_BANF01000622.1:0-257 GCF_000964425.1 Komagataeibacter intermedius TF2
AAGGGAGAAGCCCGGAATGCGCTGGCTCGGGCGCTCTTCTTCAATCAGCTTGGCGAACTGCGGGATCGGCGTTTTGAAAATCAGGCCTATCGGGCGTCAGGTCTGAACCTGCTGGTGGCAGCGGTCATCCTATGGAATACGCGCTATCTTCAGTCTGCCATCACGACGCTCGGTATTTCAGATGACCTGGCCCAGCATATCGCACCCCTCGGCTGGGAGCATATTTCTCTGACAGGCGACTATCGCTGGAATGTCGA
>NZ_BANF01000622.1:267-808 GCF_000964425.1 Komagataeibacter intermedius TF2
CCTGCTGCGTCTCGTCACATCTATTCGGAGTGGAACCGTGACCGCTTCGGCCATGCTGCGCAAACTCGGATCTTACCCCCGTCAGAATGGTCTGGCTGTGGCTTTGCGCGAAGTCGGCCGGATCGAACGGTCAATTTTTATGCTCGACTGGATACAGGATCTGGATTTGCGCAGACGAACCCAGGCTGGACTCAATAAGGGAGAAGCCCGGAATGCGCTGGCTCGGGCGCTCTTCTTCAACCAGCTTGGTGAACTGCGGGATCGGCGTTTTGAAAATCAGGCTTATCGGGCGTCAGGTTTAAACCTGCTGGTGGCAGCGGTTATCCTATGGAATACGCGCTATCTTCAGTCCGCCATCACGACGCTCGGCATTTCCGATGACCTGGCGCGGCATATTGCACCCCTCGGTTGGGAGCATATTTCTCTGACAGGCGACTATCGCTGGAATGTCGATGAGCAGCCCGAAGCTGGCGCGTTACGACCGCTTCGGGTACCTGCATCCCTACTTGTTGCGTGAACCTCAATGTGGCCAGTTCTACAG
>NZ_BANF01000621.1 GCF_000964425.1 Komagataeibacter intermedius TF2
GAGAAGCAGATCGAGCGCCTGAGTAATTTCGTCCTGACAAAGCGACAATGAAGCAATGATCTTCTTCAGATCACGGTCAGGAACTGCGGCCATAAACTGCGTCATCATGACGAAGGGACAGTC
>NZ_BANF01000620.1 GCF_000964425.1 Komagataeibacter intermedius TF2
GCCGATCCGGACCGTCCGTTTGAAGTCCTGCATCTTTATCTGGGCCTTACTCTGGTCAACCGGGCTGCCCAATCGTTGGGGCTTAATTCGTCCCGGCTCTCCATGCGCGACATTTCCGGTGTTCAGGATGCATTCATCTCTGGCGTCATGACAGGTCTGACAGCCGAGATCCAGACACCTCATTCGGCCAGTTCGCTATTTGTGAATGGACTTCTGGAAAG
>NZ_BANF01000619.1 GCF_000964425.1 Komagataeibacter intermedius TF2
CCAATCCGCATAGTCTGAAACAGATCCCATGACCCTCTCCTGTGTGAGATGATCCTGCGCGCAGGATCCGTTCGGCGCCCACCTCTGTGGCACGCCAGCCGTAAATGACGATCAT
>NZ_BANF01000618.1 GCF_000964425.1 Komagataeibacter intermedius TF2
CACAATGATCGGTCGATAAGCTTCACGATGGCGAATGAGGAGGGTGCCAGTACGCCCGCCTGACGCCGGGCCTCGTGCAGCAGGGTCATGAGCGCGGTCACGCTCCACCCGCTGCGCTC
>NZ_BANF01000617.1 GCF_000964425.1 Komagataeibacter intermedius TF2
TCCATGAGTTTTTCGATGGCGAGCCCGAATTGCAACGTGGTCTTTCCGGAACCGGTTGCCCCACCAAACAGGACCATGCCGCTTTTGAGCCTGTTCGTGTCCCGGATTTCCTGTTCGACCATCTGCTGGTCAAGGCTGGCGGGGCGGGCGGGGATCGGACGCATGACGATGTGGACGCCGCTGCCCCGCTTGACCGAAATGGGTGAAAGATTGATCCGGAAACGCAGATTGACCTTGCGGTCCAGTGCCACGCTGTAGGCTGTATCGAGGATATGGCCGACACCAAGCATGGCCATCCCGTCAGAGGCATAGACATGGCCGACGATATCCGTCAGCGCGAGGGAGTCCGTCGCTTTGCATGTGGCGTAGCGGATCACGCCGTGCACCTTGATCGTGACCGG
>NZ_BANF01000616.1 GCF_000964425.1 Komagataeibacter intermedius TF2
GGCGGTCGCAGGTCGTCCAGCAGGAACTCGATGGGCTCCTCGCCGGTTGCCATGTCGCAATATACGGTTGGATCCATGAGTTTTTCGATGGCGAGCCCGAATTGCAACGTGGTCTT
>NZ_BANF01000615.1 GCF_000964425.1 Komagataeibacter intermedius TF2
GAGACGCGGGCGTATTCAGGCGGCGATGGTATTGTGGACCTGCTGGTGGGCTTTCCAGTGCCAGGGCAGGAGTTCATGGAGGCGTGGATTGGGAATGTCATTGATCCGTGCCAGGACATC
>NZ_BANF01000614.1 GCF_000964425.1 Komagataeibacter intermedius TF2
GCGCTCCGTGACGCAATCCGGATGCGGGAGGAAGCGCAGCATCGCCTGCCATCCTACCGCGCCCGTCTGGGCCTGCCGTTCGCGGAACAGGCGATGCTTGATGAAAAGCGCGCTGAGCTGAAAGCGCTGGAAGACGATCTGGCGGCGACCGCGACCGATGAAGACCCGG
>NZ_BANF01000613.1 GCF_000964425.1 Komagataeibacter intermedius TF2
CGCCTGCGGGGTTTAATCCGCAGGTTGAGTTCCAGTTCCCGATAGATCCGATAAACCCGCTTATGATTCCAGAGCTGTCCCTGCACATTGCGCAGATACAGGAAACACAGACCAAATCCCCATCTCCTGTGAGCCTGGGTCAGTCCCACCAGAAGAGCGGCAATCCTGTCGTTCTCCGCTGCCAGTCGCGGACGATAGCGAAAGCAGGTCTCGGATATCCCAAAAATCCGACAGGCCAGCGCAATGCTGACCCCATGATGCGCCACAGCCTGTGCGGCCAGTTCCCGGCGCTGGGCTGGCCGCTTCATTTTTTTCCAAGGGCTTCCTTCAGGATATCCGTCTGCATGCTCAAATCCGCATACATGCGCTTCAGCCGACGGTTCTCCTCTTCCAAAGCCTTCATCTGACTGATCATCGAAGCATCCATGCCGCCATATTTCGCGCGCCACCGGTAAAACGTGGC
>NZ_BANF01000612.1 GCF_000964425.1 Komagataeibacter intermedius TF2
TCCGCAGAAAACATGGAGACCTGAACTGGCGGGATAATAAAAACCGCGCCAGGTCAGCATATACTGGTACCCTTTTGAGCGCCCATGTGATCAACTGCCTTCATGACGG
>NZ_BANF01000611.1 GCF_000964425.1 Komagataeibacter intermedius TF2
TTACCCTGTGTGGCGCGCACTGAAATGCAGAGATTGGTTTTTCCAGACTTACAGAACAGACATTCACCACATTCAGCCGTGTAAAGCGGAATGACGTGGTCGCCGGGGGCAACGCTGGTCACCCCTTCCCCGACCTCGATCACAATTCCCGCGCCTTCGTGACCCAAAACGACCGGGAACAGTCCTTCGGGATCATCCCCTGACAGAGTAAACGCATCGGTGTGGCAGACACCCGTATGTGTGATCTGCACGAGCACCTCACCCGCACGAGGAGGCGCTACGTCGATCTCGACAATCTCAAGGGGCTTACCCGCCTCGAAAGCAAC
>NZ_BANF01000610.1 GCF_000964425.1 Komagataeibacter intermedius TF2
GGATGCGGGAGTGTTGCCGGCGCATGTCGACCAAAAATCCCGTTACCCACGCCATGAACTATTTTCTACGGCGTGCCGATACATTCACACGATTCCTCACAGATGGCCGTATCTGTCTGACGAACAATGCAGCAGAACGCGCCCTGCGCGGCATCGCCCTGGGCAG
>NZ_BANF01000609.1 GCF_000964425.1 Komagataeibacter intermedius TF2
CAGCATATCCCTTCCAGATACTCTCTCTATTCTCTTGTCAAAGACCAAAGCCCAACAGGGCCGAGTAACCTAGCAAATCCACCGGAAAGCCTCAAGAAGTTTCCTCAGCGCCGCCGGTGAATGGGGATATAGGTCCCACTCACCACACCGTCAATCATAAAAATGCA
>NZ_BANF01000608.1 GCF_000964425.1 Komagataeibacter intermedius TF2
CGATGACTACAAAGTTGTGCTCTCACGAGGGCAGCCTGCCTTTTTAGCTCGGACAATCCTTTTGCAGATCCCATATCTGGTGACGGACAACTTTCTTCTTATCACGGGCAGTCCACGCGCAATCATTCAGAGAATGAACGCCTCAGCGCCTCAG
>NZ_BANF01000607.1 GCF_000964425.1 Komagataeibacter intermedius TF2
CGCAGTTTTTTGGCCTATGTCGAGCAGTTTCTGGTTCCAACACTCAAGCCGGGCGATATCGTCGTGCTAGACAACCTCGGCAGTCACAAGGGCGATGCGGCTCGCAAGGCCATTCGGGC
>NZ_BANF01000606.1 GCF_000964425.1 Komagataeibacter intermedius TF2
ATTATTATGTCCAAGGTAGGTAATGGGCGAATTGACGCCGTCATTCGTGGTGTTGGTGCTGACCTTTGATGCAATCTCGGTGGAAAAGGTGCTGTTTTGCGCTGCCTGACTGGCCTGGAACGATGTCAGGTTGGCCTGAATTGTGGTGATGTCGGCATAAGTGGCAAGGTATTCATCCCCGCCCGTATAGAAAAAATGCGGCCGTCCACTTCCCGCCGACTGATACAGTTTAAGCCCCTGCGCATCCCCGGACGCGGCAACACCCGACACGCAGTTGCCTATATCCGCAGACAGCGCCGTCACGTCAGCGTAATAGGCCAGTGCGCTGTA
>NZ_BANF01000605.1 GCF_000964425.1 Komagataeibacter intermedius TF2
TCAAACGTGTCGATCAGGCTTTCACCAGTTTCCAGGGTGATCTTCGAATAGCGTTTTTCGATTTCCGGGCTGCGGGCTGCAATCAGCAGATCCTGCAGGACCGGTACGGCATGACGCTGGGCAAAACCTGCAAGGCGATATTCCCTGAGATTGACAAGGGCATCGACGACATCCCGCCACCA
>NZ_BANF01000604.1 GCF_000964425.1 Komagataeibacter intermedius TF2
CACTACAGTTGTGTTTTGATGTGAGAGGCGTAGGCTTTTGCCTGATGTATTCGTCTGAAGCGTGACCAGTGCAGGATATGGTTGAGGGAGATCTGACGCTGGGTCAGCCTGACGATAAGACGCCGGATTTCCTGAATGGA
>NZ_BANF01000603.1 GCF_000964425.1 Komagataeibacter intermedius TF2
CCAGTTCCTGGAAACGCCCTATTATGGCTCACGGCAGATGACATGGTATCTGCGCCGCCTGGGACATGAAGTGGGCCGCAAGCGGGTCCGGCGGCTCATGGCGA
>NZ_BANF01000602.1 GCF_000964425.1 Komagataeibacter intermedius TF2
TTGGGGCGCGGTCGCTGAATATCGAATTGCAGCAGGCGCTGAACCCGCCGGACGAGGTGAAGGTCGAGCGGTTCGGCTGGACCTATGGTCCGGGCGACAAGGTGATGCAGATCGCCAACGATTATGACCGGGATGTCTTCAATGGAGACCTCGGCGTTATCGGCAGGATCGATGTGGAAGAGGGCGAACTGACGGTCTCATTCGATGGACGGGATGTCGTTTATGGCTTCGGCGAGTTGGACGAACTGGTGCCGGCCTACGCCACCACCATCCACAAGAGCCAGGGCTCGGAATACCCGGCGGTGGTGATTCCGCTGGTGACGCAGCATTACGCCATGCTGGCGCGGAACCTGCTCTA
>NZ_BANF01000601.1 GCF_000964425.1 Komagataeibacter intermedius TF2
TTGGGGCGCGGTCGCTGAATATCGAATTGCAGCAGGCGCTGAACGCGCCAGGCGAGGTGAAGGTCGAGCGGTTTGGCTGGACCTATGGGCCGGGCGACAAGGTGATGCAGATCGCCAACGATTATGACCGGGATGTTTTCAATGGCGATCTCGGCGTTATCGACAGGATCGATATCGAAGAGGGTGAACTGACGGTCTCATTCGATGGACGGGAGGTCGTTTATGGCTTTGGCGAGCTGGACGAACTGGTGTTGGCCTACGCCGCGACCATCCACAAGAGCCAGGGATCGGAATATCCGGCTGTCGTCATCCCGCTGGTGACGCAGCATTACGCCATGCTCGCGCGGAACCTGCTCTACACGGGGATGACACGTGGCCGGAAACTCGTCGTGCTGGTGGGCCAGAAGAAGGCGCTGGCCATCGCCGTGCGTAATCAGGGCGGAAGGCGGCGATGGTCGAAGCTGAAAGAGTGGCTGGTGCAGGGAGCGATATGACGCAGCGATGCTTTCATGTCGGCTTCCGCCCTCAACTCGGACATATAGGTTTCCAAATCGCGTTCCGCATAACGGACATGAATAGTGCAGGTTCCTATTGACGCGTTGGGTCGAAAGTTGGCTGGCAGTTAACAGTGCTACCTATGTCGAGAATAGCTGCCATTTACTTAACTGACTGGTCAGTTAAGTGTCTAAATGACAATTACAACGATGTACGAAATATTCGTGCAAAGCGCTTATTCGGATTTTACGGAAAAATTTTGTAATTTGAAATGCAATAATGAGAGGTTGAGAACTGTGCTGATTAAAACAGAATTCTGGGAGTAGATATTTCTTCAACCGCTCTTAAAAAAGTGCACAGAGCAATCATAGCGAGATCTTTTCATGAAAATCGAAACTATATCAATACGAAATTTTCGATGCTTTGGTCCCGAATGGACGGAAGTGAGTCTACAAGAGCAGGTGACTGCTTTCGTTGGGGGAAACGGTGCAGGCAAGACAACGCTTTTTCAAGCGCTTTCCCGTCTATTTGGTGTAATGAGGACGGATAGGACTGTTACAAAAAAAGACTTCCATATCGCTCAGAACGAGGAGGAACTGCCTGACGGACGGTGTCTTGAAATCGAGTGCATGCTCGGTTTCCCTGAGTTGGATGATGAAGAGGACGAAGACGCCAGCTCTGTTCCCGATTTTTTCAACCAAATGGCTGCATCGGAGCCTGATGGACCGCTAAAGGTGCGTATCCGGCTTGTCGCCAGATGGATGGAAGACGGTACGTTGGACGGCACGGTAGAAGAAGATATCAGATGGATCACGACACTCGACGACGAATTTGACTGGGACGCTTGTCCAAAGGTCTCCGCCGTTGATCGCGCGAGTATCCAGGTCATCTACGTTCCTGCCCTGCGCAACGCCACCGACCGTGTAACCGAGCTTCTAAAAGGTCGCCTCTGGAGAGCGGCGCTCTGGTCTACTGACCTTGGCGCTCGCGCGACGGAAGGCGCCGAGCTTATCCAAAAACAGTTTGAGCAAGAGGCGCCAGCAGACTTCATCATTAAGCGCCTGACGCACAGGTGGCAGCAGGTTTACGAGGGCGACACGGATACGACCCCTAATCTTCGGCTGATCGAAAGCAGAATCGAAGAACTGGTGCGGCGCGCGGAATTTGTTTTCCATCCTGACGAAGCTGGTCGAAATCGGGTCCTTGCCGATCTCAGTGACGGTCAGCGTTCGCTTTTCCACATTGCTCTGACGGCTGCGACGCTAGAAACTGAACAGGCAGCGCTTACACTCGCTGCAACGGAAAGCCCGTTTGATCGGGAAAAGCTCCGCCGCACCCACCTGACTCTCCTTGCGATTGAGGAGCCTGAAAACAGTCTTTCCCCGTTTTTTCTGTCTCGGATCATGACGCAGGCACGGGAAATCGGAGAAATGGACACGGCTCAGGCGCTCATCTCAAGCCATAGTGCGAGTATCCTCTCACGTATTGAGGCGGACGAGGTCCGCTATTTTCGGCTTGACCGACAGACGCGGTGCGCCTCCGTGAAGCAGCTAACTCTGCCTGAAGGCGATACGGAAGCAAGCACCTATGTGCGCCTCGCAGTTCGCTCTTACCCTGAACTCTACTTTGCACGGTTCGTGATTCTGGCTGAAGGGGATTCGGAGCAGATTGTTCTCCCTAGGCTTGCTGAAGTCAGAGGCGTGCAGCTTGACCCTTCTTTTGTGCCGATCGTCCCCTTAGGCGGCCGCTATGTCTCACACTTCTGGAGACTGTTCACCGATCTTGGCATTCCCTACGCAACATTGTTGGATTTTGACCTTGGTCGAGCCCATGGCGGCGCCAACATGATCCGAAGCGCCTTCGCTGCTCTCAAACAGATAGGCCGCGATTTCACCGCAAATCCCCTCATCGTTGATGGCACGATCGATCTCGATGATCTCGACGATCTGGTTGATGAAGATGTTCTGGACGTCTGGGAAGATAATAACTGGCTTCAAGCCCTCAGGCATGAAGCCGTTTTCTTTTCCGATCCCATCGACCTAGATTTTGCAATGCTGGAGGCGTTTCCGGCTGCTTACCAACATCCCAATCCGGGCGGCCGAGGTCCCAGGACAACGGAGGAGGCGATTGCCGAGAAAAAGACGGTCGTCCTCAAAACCAACGGGAAGCCGGGTATCTACAAAGGCGACCAGTGGGACGATAGTTTCGCTTGGTATCCGTATCTTTTCCTTAGTCGAAGTAAGCCGGAAACGCACCTTGCCGCGTTGAGCAGGATCACACGTCAAGACCTCGCCCGCGGCGCACCACCGGAATTGCGCGCCCTTATCGATCATGTACGAGACGTTTTGTTTCCCAAGCCGGATGAAGTGTGATGCCAGTCGCACCGGAGGATTGGCGACCGCAAGGTGTCGATGACCTTGAACCAGGAGCTTGGGATGCTCTGCGAGAAGCTACACATAGCGTGTGCGTTACCGCTGGCGCTGGCGCTGGCAAGACCGAATTTCTCGCCCAGAAGGCCGCCTACCTTCTCCAGACCGGCCTTTGTCCCGAGCCAAAACGCATCCTTGCGATTAGCTTTAAACGCGATGCCGCACAAAATCTTGCTGCGCGGGTTCGCCAGCGCTGCCCTGCGAATCAGGCCCGCAGGTTTCACTCAATGACTTTCGATGCATTCACGAAGCATATGCTGGATCATTTCCGTCTTGCGATCCCCAACGCTTATCGTCCGCCAATCGACTACAGCATTGCCTTTCCCACACGACGAGACTTCGACTTATTCCTAAAAAGGCACGGTCGTCCGGATGTCAGTTCTGATCGGTTTGAACAAGCGATCGCCCGCACCCCACTGCCGTTTGAAAAAACTGTTGAAAAGCTGTGCACAAGAGAGTTGCTTCGAGCTTACTGGGATGACCAGTACGCCATGCCGGACGGAGCACTGGTTTCTTTCGCAATGATCAACCGCCTCGTTGATTACATGCTGCGTTCGAACTCAAGGATCAAGCGCGCTCTGCGCCTGACCTATCCCTTTGTTTTTCTGGATGAATTCCAGGACACGACCTATGCCCAGTATAGTCTCGTAAATACTGCATTCAGAGGAAGCCGTTCTATCTTCACTGCTGTCGGAGACGATAAGCAGAGAATTATGGGTTGGGCGGGAGCTATGAATAATGCGTTCGATGAGTTTGTTGACGGCTTTAATGCTGTTCGCCATGCCCTTCTCAGGAACTGGAGATCACACGAGGCGCTTGTCGGCATTCAACAGGTCATCGCACGACAGATTGATCCCGACGTTGAAGAGGTCGAGGCCCGAGGACAGTTGGAGGTCGACGGCGCAACGGCAGCGATTTGGCGTTTTGACAACCGTGAGCAGGAAACGCAGATGATAGCGCGATGGATCAGAAGAGAAGTCGACGAAGGCCGCGTTGCACCGCACAATGTTGCCATCCTTGTGCGTATGCGCGCTAATAGTGTTGAGGACGAGCTTGCACCCGTTCTGCGTGATCACGGCCTGACATTACGGAATCTTGCCAGGAACGTCGGTGAAATTGCCATCCAGGATTTGTTAGTCGAGCCTCTTACGGAAGTAATTCTTCCACTTCTAAGGCTTGGGGCAAGTGCCCGTGCACCAGAAGCCTGGAGCGCGGCGCAAGATCGCCTGCAAGCATTGGCAAACGTTAGCTCGGACGACGAAACCGTGCAGGAGCGATTACAGCGCGAGATTGGAGAGTTCTCTAGGAACCTTCGACAGATAATGCGTGACGAGCCGCTTGATACGGCAGTGGCTAACCGGCTGTTCGCGCAGACCTTGGACTTCGTCGGGGTGGAGCGTCTGCGGCAAGCTTATCCCGAATATCGGCGCGATGCTGATTTTCAGCGCGTGCACAACGGCTTTCGGATCCTTTTGCGAGACTGCGTCGAGAACGCTGTGAATTGGAATGATGTTCTTGATCGCTTCGAAGGTAAAAATCAGATCCCGCTCATGACAATTCACAAGAGTAAAGGTCTTGAATTCCACACTGTGATCTTTTTCGGGCTTGATGCCCAAACATGGTGGAGCCTTTCACCGGAGCGTAATGAGGAACTCAATTCATTTTTCGTCGCTTTTACCCGCGCCATGCAACGAGCGTTTTTTGCGTGCTGCTCCGAGCGAGGGAAGCCGATTGGCTGGTTAGAAAAGCTTCTTTTACCAGCTGGTGTAAAGCAGGTCGATGGAGTTGATATCATCACTCCGTAAACTTAAAAGTTCAGTCGCCAGATCAAATAATCAGAGTGAAAACGACCGCAATAGGGCGAAGCTGTGATCCACGTTGGCTGCACGAATGGTTGGTTGTATAATTTTCTACCTAATAGCCGACCTTCCGCTTGCCCCCCTTACCTGTCTTTCTGGTGAATGAAGCAGTTCACTGTAAAGTCAGCAAGTTTGCTCATAGCGCGTCAGACCGTTTTGCCACGGCGCGGCCTGATGATCGTATAGACCGAGGGAAGCACGAACAGCGTCATGGTCGTGCCGACGATCATGCCGACGACGATCACCGTGCCCAGTCCGAAGCGGCTATTAGCACCCGCACCCGTAGCGATGACCAGAGGTGCAAGCCCCACGACCATTGCTGCCGTGGTCATAATGATCGGTCGGAAACGGATGGCGGCGGCCGTCTCGATTGCTGTCCTGCGGTCTACATTGTCACGATGAAGGATCTCGTTTGCGAACTCGACCATCAGGATGCCGTGCTTGCTGACCAGTCCGATCAGCGTAATGAGTCCGATTTCCGTATAGATATTTAAGGTCGTCACACCGAGAGCGAGCGGAATAAGGGCTCCGAACACGGATAACGGCACGCTGACAAGGATGATGACCGGGTCGGTGAAGCTGTTGTACTGAACCGACAGGACGAGATAGATGGCAATCAGTGCGAAAAGGAATGCAAAAATGAGCGCGTTTCCCTCCTGTACATATTGTCGTGAATCAGACTGCCAGTCATAGCTGTAGCCGGGCGGGAACTCTGCCGCCTTTGCCTTCAGGAAGCTCACGGCATCACCCATCGTCACACCTTTGGCGAGAATGGCCTGAAACGTGGCGGAATTCTGCTGGCCGAACTGGGGCAGGCGGTTGGGTTCGACATCGACGCGCACGCTGGCAAGGGCTGACAGCGGTACCTGATGGCCGTTCTGGTCGCGCATATAATAGGTCTTCAGGGCGTCAGGGGTCAGGCGGGACAGCGGAACGGCCTGCGGGATCACGTCATAGGACCGGCCATAATAGCCAAAGCGATTGACGTAATTCTCCCCGATGAGCGTATTCAGCGCGTTGCCGATCCGCTCCATACGGATCCCGAGCGCATTGGCTTTGGTCCGATCGACCGTAACCCGGACAACCGGATTATCGAAGGCGAGGTCGCTATCGACCACGGCAAACAGACCGCTTTTGGAGGCTTCTTCCCGCAGGTGTGACATGACGCCGAAGACGTTGCGATAGCTGTCATCACCGCGGATAACCATCTGGACTGGCAGGCCGCCGGTTGAACCCGGTAGTGCGCCCATCTGGAACACGAAGACGCTGGTCCCCTGGATGGAAGCGACCCGCTGTTGCAGGTCCATCTGGATCTGATCGGCGTTACGCTTCCGCTTCCCCCAGTCATCGAGATTGACACCGCCAACGCTATTGGCAATGCCGTCAATTCCGTTCATCTGCCAGTGGCTATGGCCTTCCGGGATTTCAGACATCTTCTCGTAAAGCGTCTGGGCGTAGGTCTCGACATAATGAAGATTGGTGTATTGCGGGGCCTTGACCGCCGTATAGACGATGTCCTGGTCTTCATTGGGGGCCAGTTCGCTCTGAGACACGTGCAGCATGACCGGAATAAGAAGGAAGATTACCCCCGCAGTGCCGAGTGGAACCCAGCGATGCCGCAGCGAAAAATCGAGCACGGTTTCATAGCGCGCGGTCATGAAGCCGAAGACACGCTCGGCCATTCGCTCCATGAAGCCTTCCTTTTCTTTCGCTTTGAGCAACTTTGCGCTCATGAGCGGCGACAGGGTGAGTGCGACGACACCGGAGACGATGACAGACCCGGCCAGCGTGAGTGCGAATTCCCGGAACAGCGTGCCCGTCAGTCCGCCCATGAAGGCGATCGGGGCGTAAACCGCTGTAAGTGTGAGGGTCATCGCGACAACAGGGCCTGCCACCTCACGCGCCCCGAGTAACGCGGCGTCGAAGGGGGATTTGCCCTCTTCGATATGGCGGTGGACGTTCTCGATCACGACGATGGCGTCATCGACCACGAGCCCGATCGACAGCACCATCGCCAGCAGGGTGAGCAGATTCAGACTGAACCCGAAGGTATACATCAGCCCGACCGCGCCAAGCATCGACAGCGGAATGGTGGCGATCGGTACGATCACCGCCCGCACGGTACCGAGGGAGAGGTAAATCACAAGGATGACGATGAGCAGCGCCTCGATGAATGTTTCAGTCACTTCATCGATCGACGCCTGAATGAAATGCGCGGTCTCGTAGGGAACGCGGACATCAATTCCCGGCGGAAGCGTCGCTTTGAGTTTCGGCATGATCTCGTTGAGACGCGAGATGATCGTCAGCGGGTTGCCTGTTGGCGACGGCTCCAGACCCACGAAGATCGAAGGACGTGGTGTCGGCTTGCCATTCGGGGGCCGAAGCGTGCTGGTCTGCGAACTGGTGTCCGTATTGTCCGGCCCCAGTTCCGCCCGCCCGATGTCCCGCACCCGGATAACCCGGCCACCGGTCGAGCGCAGCACCATATCACGGAATTCCTCGACCGTTTTCAGATCCGTGTTGAGGTTGATATTGCTGATCGTATAAACGCCACGTATCCGGCCGGGTGCGGCCTGGAAATTGTTTTCCCGGATGGCCTGTGCCACGTCCTCGCCCGTCATGTCGTTGGCAGCCAGCTTCTCTGGGTCGAGCCAAAGCCGCATTGAAAGGCGCTGCTCTCCGAAATAACTGATCTCGGATACACCCTCTATGCCCGAAAGCATCGGTGCCGCGACCCGGTGGATATAATCCGAGATTTCGTAGAGAGGCCGCGTTGTACTGGCAAAACCAATATAGGCGACGGCGGTGAAGCCGCCCGAGGTGCGTTTGATGACCGGATCATACGCGCCTTCCGGCAGCCGGTATTTGACGGCGTTCACCTTGGACATCACGTCGGTCAGGGCGCGCATGGAATCATAATTCAGCATCATGCGCACCGTCACCACGCTGAGGCCCTGCGTGGTGGTGGAGGAAAGATAATCAATGCCCTCGACGGACGCGACGGCCTCGCTGATCGGCTGGGTCACGAAGCCCTGCATGAGGTCCGATGATGCCCCCGGATAGCGGGTCGAGATCAGGATCGTGGAGGTTTCGAGGGTTGGATATTGACGTGTTGCGATGGAATTGAAGCCCTTGATCCCGAAGAGAACAATCAGGATCGTCACGACGATCGCGAGGACAGGCCGCCGAAGGAAGCGATCAGTAAAACTCATTGTGCCAGCTCCCGCAGGCCGGCCAGAGGCAGGACTTCCGGAATTTCGCGCACCTTCATGCCGGTGACGAGGCGGTTCTGGCCGCTGGTGACGACGCGATCATCGGGCTTCACCCCATCGTCGATGACCACCCACCCGTTGCGGCGGTCGCCCGCGCGTACAGCCGTCGCGGTGACGGTGGGGCCATCGGTGGACGGCTGCTCGACGAAGAGCGTCTCTCCGTAGGCGGTATAGGTGACGGCGGTTTCCGGGACCACGAGGTGTGGCGCCACCTTCGCGGCAATGGAAACATGGGCATAGGTGCCCGGATGCAGGTCGGCCGGCGGCGCGTCGAGCAGGGCCTGAATGGAGAGCGTATGCGAACCGTCGATGCGCGGGTCGATGGTGGTGACCGTGGCGGTGAAATCCTGTCCCGGCGTCGTGTCGAATGTCAGGTGGACGGTCTGCCCGAGCTGCACACTGGCGGCGTTCTCTTCGGCGAGGATGAAGTTGACCCGCATCCGGGCGTAGGACGTCAGCGTGGCGATGGCGTCACCCGGATTCAGATACTGGCCGAGATTGACCTGTCTGATCCCGACGGCGCCGTCGAAGGGCGCGCGGATATGCTTCTGGTCGATCACAGCCTGCACTCTGGCGACATTGCCTTTCGCGGCTTCGAAGCGCGCCGTAGCTGTCTCCAGATCCTCGTGGCTTTCTACTCCAGTGCGGATGAGTGAGCGGGCTCGGGCGAGATCGGCCTCGGCCGCCCGCAGTTCGCCGGTCTGACGGGTCAGCTCGCCCTGTTCCGGCGCGTCATTGAGGATCAGGAGCAACTGGCCTTTTCGGACGGTCGCCCCGGAATCGAAATCCAGTTCGGTGATCCGGCCGGCGATTTCGGGGGAGAGCGTCACCCCCTGGAACGGCTCGACCTGACCGATCGTGTCGATATGGGCGGCGAAAGGGACGGGTCTGACCGGCCAGACGGATACCGCCGTTGCCGGAGTGTCCGCAGCCCTGCCGACGGCGGGTAGGGACATTAGCACCGCGAGAGCGGTGGCATGGTGCCAGGGGAGGGAGAAGCAACGCACAGGTATCTCCTGAAATTATTATACGCGTATATACGTACTTAAAGGGCTGGGAAGTCCGGATTTGGGGGATGAAACTGAGTCAGGTGCCGGTCATCGCGCGGCGAGTCGGACGGATCGCCACTGATCGGGTGTGACACGGGCATCGGCCAGCCCACCGCCCGTCGCCACCATGATCCGTACCGTCTGACGGAACATCTCGGTTTGTGCCCGCACTGTGTTCTGGCGCGCGAGCAGGACGAGCCGCCGGGCGTTGATCGGCTGGAGGATGGTCTCCCGGCCCGCCTGGTATGCGGCCTGGCTCAGAGTCAGCGCATCATCGGCCGAAGTCAGGGCCTGAAGCTGATTGTCCAGCTCCGTCGATGCGTTCTTCAGGCCGTTCAGACCATCGGCGACTTCACGGAAGCCGTTGATGACCACCGACTGGTAGTGATCGAAAGCGATCCGGTAATCTTCTTCCGCCTGTTTTTTCCGGGCCATGAGGGTGCCGCCATGGAACAGCGGCAGAGCAGCGCCCCCGATCAGGCGCCATGCTGCGCCGGCGGGGCCACCCATCAGACCTTCGGCAGCGGCGGTCGCGCTGAGGGTCAGGCGGGGATACAGGTCAGCGGTCCGGGCGCCGATTTCGGCATTCGTCGCGCGCATCACGGCTTCAGCGCCGATGATGTCCGGACGGGCATGGACAAGATCGGATGGCACGACCACAGGGATATCAGGCGGAAGGCTGAAATTGGCGAGGGTCAGGATCGGTGCGGTCCAGTTGGCGGGCGAGTGCCCGGTCAGGACGGCCAGTGCCGTCCGCGCGGCTTCATGGGCGTTGATCAGCGGCGGCAGAAGCGACTGGTCGTGCGCCAGTTGTGCTTCGGCGGTCACGACATCCAGCCGGGGCCTCCTGCCCGCCTGCCAGGCGAGTGTCGCCAGCCGGAGCGTTTCCTGGTCGGTGTCGATCACGCTGCGGACCACGGCGATCTGGTCTTCTGTCGAGGCGGCTTCGAAGGCGGTCAGGACCGTGTCGCCGACCACCAGCAGCATCGTGACGTCCCGGCGCTCCCGTTCGGCATCCTTCTGCGCGGCAGCCATCTGGATCAGCCGATGGTTGCCTCCGAAAATATCGGGATCATACGAAAGGTCGAGACCTGCCGAGTAGGCGGAGAAAGCCGGGAAGGTCCATGCCCAGGGGCCGAACAGGGCGGCCCCGTATTCCTGTCGTCCTTCGCTGCCGGTGGCGTCGATCTGGGGCATCAGGCTGCCTTGCGCGGCATGAAGTCCCTCAGCCGCCTTGCGCAGGTTGGACTGGGCCGCCTGGATCGACCAGTTGTTCCGGAGTGCCTCTGTGACGAGGGCGTCCAGTCGGGGCGAGCGAAAGAGACGCCACCAGTTGGAGTCTGGCTTTCCGGCGGCCTGATACGGGGAGTTAGACGAAGCTATGGTCGCTGTTTCCGACCGGGTCTCGCCGAATGTTGGGGCATTCGGTGGCCGAGGTGCCTTGTAGGTCGGGCCGACTGTGCAGCCTGTGAGGCCCGGCAGCAGGGCAACAAGAACTAGCCAGGCTCGGCGTGGTGCGCCAGCGCCCCGTTTTGGCCTCTGGGTAGGAAGCAGGAAATTGGATGGCAACGCGGCCTCCGGGCGTCATGAACGAGTCTCAATGATACGAACATAGACGTACACACGTATAAAAGACCAGCCTTGTCGAGAAACTGGTTTGCGACGGGGGTTCGGAAGCAGCGTTTTCTTGACCCGCTCCCATGATACGCGTACCAATCCACGCATGATCGCACGCCATCCGAAACGCGAGGATATCCGGCTCGAAGCCGTGCTGACGGCATTGGGTAATCCCATCCGCCTGGCTGCGGTGCGGACGATCGCCGTGGGCGGCGAACATCCCTGCTGCGATGTGCTGCCGCAGATTCCGAAATCCACCATGACCCATCACTGGCGCGCCTTGCGGGACAGCGGTGTGGTCTGGCAGCGCCATATCGGTCGGGCATACCGGCTTGAACTGCGGCGCGAGGATCTGGACAGCCGGTTTCCCGGTCTGCTGGACTCCATCCTCGGCCCGCTTGTCAGTGATCCGCTCACGCAGGAGACGATCGCCGAATACGACCGCTCCCGCCAGGATGCGCCTGCCTGACGGGAACGCCAGGCGGGACGGTTTTTGCTCAGAGAGTGCTGGAGCCGGAAGTCGGGATGACGCATCCCGTGCTGTCGCAGGTCATGCCGGTAGTCGGGCTCTCGGACGCGGTTTTGCGTGCTTCGTTCCATGACTGGCGCAGGGCGGCCAGCAATTGTGCTTTCGGCTGCGCACCTGAAAGACCGTAGGCGCCGTCGAAGGCAAAGAAGGGCACGCCGTGAATGCCTGCCTGTGACGCATGGGTTTCATCACGCCTGACATCTTCGGCGAAGTTGGTGCTCGACAGCATGGCGCGCACGGCGTCGCCATCAAGACCGACATCCTGTGCAAGGCCGACAAGCACATCATGGTCGGCGAGGGGGGCGTTGTCGGTGAAATAAGCTCGGAACAGCCGCTCCGTCATGTCCGCGCCGCGTTCGTGCTGTTCGGCGAATTTGGTCAGCCGGTGTGCGTCGAAGGTATTGGTGTAGCGGACCGAGGCATAACGCATGTCGAGACCGCATCTCTCGCCCATGGACGTGATGTGGTCGATCATGGCCAGGGCGTCGCTCCGGCTTTTGCCGTATTTCCGCATGATGCGGTCGAGCGTTGTGGTAGTCACTGCCGGACCCGAGGTCGGATCGAGTTCGAAGGCCCGAAAGACGATCTCGACTTCGCCGGCATGTTCGAATTCGGCCAGGGCGGCTTCGAGAAACCGCTTGCCGATATAACAGTAGGGGCAGGCATAGTCGGACCAGATCTCGAGTTTCATGACAGGCTCCTTGATGGCTTGCGATAAATACGTATGTATCCGTATCATGGTCTCTATCAAGCCTGCGGTCACGTCGCTGTGACTGATTACAGGCGATACAGGAGGAGCAGCCATCATGATGACACCCCGCGTCCCACTGGAATTTACGACCGGCCCCGACCCGGTGGCCACCATCATTCTCATTCACGGGCTTGGCGCCAGCGGCGAGACGTTCCGGCCCGTGGCGCAGGTGCTGGATCTGAGCACAGTTGGTGCCGTGCGTTTTGTCCTTCCCAATGCACCGGTCAGGCCCGTTTCCATCTGTGGGGGCGAGCGGATGCCCGCCTGGTATGATCTGCTGGACCAGAACTTCGTAGTGCGGGAGGATGAGGTCGGACTGAAGGAAGCAGCGGCGTATTTAACGCAACTGATCGATCGGGAAATCGAGCGGGGAATGGTGCCGGGGCGCATTGTGATCGGCGGGTTTTCGCAGGGCGGTGCAATGTCGCTGATGACCGGCCTGCGCTATTCGCGCCCTTTGGCCGGAATCGCCGATCTGTCGGGTTATCTGCCCCTGGCACCCGCAACCGGCCGGGAACGTACTGCCGCAAGCCGCGCCACACCGATCTTCATGGGACATGGAACACGGGACGGCATTGTTCCGCTGGCTCTTGCTGGCGCAGCAGCGCGCCGTCATCTGGCTGGCTGGGGATATGACATAACCTGGCGGACCTATCCCATGGATCATACAATCATCGAGGCCGAAATCCGGGATCTGAACATCTGGCTGTCTGACGTGTTGAAGCCGACGACCCTCTGAGAAAGGACGCGTTCCATGATCGATCTTTTCTACTGGCCGACCCCGAACGGTCACAAGATCACGCTGTTTCTGGAAGAAGCCGGGCTGGATTACACCATTCATCCCGTCGACATCAGTGCGGGGGATCAGTTCCGGCCGGAATTTCTGGCTATTTCTCCCAATAACCGTATGCCCGCGATCATTGATCGCAACCCTAAAGATGGCGGCGAGGCCATCAGTGTTTTCGAATCAGGTGCAATCCTGCTCTATCTCGCAGAGAAAACGGGTCGGTTTCTGCCCGTGGATATCCGGGGTCGCACGGCGGTTACCGAATGGATGTTCTGGCAGGTCGGCGGTCTGGGGCCGATGGCAGGGCAGAATCATCATTTCGGGCAGTATGCGCCGGAGCAAATTCCCTACGCCATCACACGCTATGTCAACGAGACCAACCGCCTGTATGGCGTGATGGAACGGCGCCTGGCGCAGGTGCCGTTCCTCGGCGGTGCCGTTCCTCGGCGGTGCCGTTCCTCGGCGGTGCCGATTACAGCATTGCGGACATGGCCAGCTATCCCTGGGTTGTGCCGTGGCAGCGCCAGCAGCAGAACCTTGAGGACTTTCCGAGCCTGAAGCGCTGGTTTGAGACCATCGCCGCGCGCCCGGCAACGATACGGGCATATGAGAAAGGCAAGGATCTGTCCGTGCGGCCGAGCGTGACGGAAGAGGGGAAGAAGATTCTGTTTGGTCAGACAGCCCGATCCGGCAGTCGGTAAGACAAGGCGGTCAGTAGTCGGAAAACTGATACAGAAAATCACTCAGGTCACCTTTGAGGCAGGCAATAAGAAATCAGCGGTGTCTTTGGCCGGGCACTAAAGAAGGACTTCTGCCACATGCGAGGACAGGGACGGTGGTAATAATCAGATCCTGTCGGCAGCAGGCGAGGCATCTGGCTCACGAGAAAAACGCTTTCGATAGCCTGCTGGGGTCTGTCCCATGAGGCGTGTAAAAATTTTCCTGAAAGCCCCACTGTCCTGATACCCGACCTCCCAGGCAATCTGGTCCAGCGGCAGGGTTGTGGTTTCCAGCAGGTTCCGGCCTTTTTCCACCCGCAGATGTTGCAGATAAGCGAGTGGTGTATGAGAGGTCGCCTTGTGGAACCGACGCAGGAAAGTCCGTTCTTCCAGTCCGGACATCAGTGTCATGTCGGCGACTGTGGCGTTTCGGGCAGGTTCCGTGCGCAGCCAGTGCTGGACCTTCAGGATGGTCCTGTCACCGTGAGTTAGGTTCGGGACGAAATGCCGGTACTGGCGCTGGTCGTGTCGGGGCGGATCAATCAGCAAATAACGGGCCGTCTCCAGCATCGCAGCAGGGCCGAATAGTCTGTCAATCAGTCGCAGGCCCAGATCCGGCCACGACATGATGCCGCCAACCGTCAGAATGTCGCCATCATCCACCAGAAGACGATCCGGATCGATCCTGATGGCAGGAAAAGCCTGTTGCAGTCTGGTGGCGGCGCTCCAGTGCGTGGTGGCCGGTCTTCCGTCCAGCAGGCCGGTGGCGGCGAGGAGAAATGTCCCGGCACAAACAGCCGCCAGGATGCTGCCACCTTCATGGCAGGCCCGCAGCCACGCCAGCAGGTCCGGAACAGTTTCGGAGGCAGGCGGTCCCGTCAGGCTGGGGGGAATGATCACGACGGATGGTGCAGTGGGCAGGGGGCCATTTTCTTCCGCTCCGTGGGAACGGTGATCTGTGATCTGATCCGGAGCGACGGATAAAACCCGCAACACGGGCATAGCTCTTTCCAGACGTTTGCGGCTCAGTTCGTCCGCGACATTGAACAGATCAGTCAGCCCGTAAAGCGCGGCCTTCTGGGCAGCAGGATAGGCGACAAGAACGATGTCCAATGGGGGCTGACGGTTCATTTGTCAGATATGGCCCTGTTTTTGTCATTTCTGCCAGTGGGGGCGTGATCAGGAAGGCGTTAGCGTCGTGTGAAACAGTTTGCTCGAGTGGGGAGAAGAGCCATGTCCGATCAGGCGCTGATCATTGTTGACCTGCAGAACGATTATTTCTCCGGCGGACGGTGGCCACTGATAGGGATCGATGCTGTCGCCGCCAACGCAAAGCGCGTGCTGGCGCGTTTTCGAGATACCGGAACGCTGGTCATCCATATTCGGCATGAGTTTGAAACCAGCGATGCGCCGTTCTTTGTTCCGGGATCTGTCGGTGCGCAGATCAATGCGTGCGTCCTGCCGGAGAAGGGAGAGCCGGTTGTACTCAAACATCATCCCAATGCGTTCAGGGATACGGAACTGAAGACCCTTCTGGATGAGCGGGACATCAGGAAACTGACGGTCCTTGGCGCCATGAGTCACGTATGTATCGACGCGACTGTCCGTGCCGCGGTCGATCTCGGATACGATGTGACCGTGGTGTATGACGCGATCGCCACGCGTGATCTGGAGTTCAACGGGACAGCGGTTCCGGCAAGGCAGGTACATGCTGCCTATATGGCGGCATTGGCATTCGCCTATGCAAAAGTCATACCGACAGGCGAGCTAATCCGTAGCTCGGAATGAGGTGTTATCCTCTGCCAGAGATTCAGGGCTTTATATGAATATGACAATTGAAGAGCCATCGTGAAAATATTGGCTATTTCAGGCAGCGCACGACACAACTCGACAAATACCGCGATGCTGCGCGCCGTGTCGTTCATGGCACCAGCGACATTTTCCATCTCAGTGTTTGATCAGGTGGGCGCGCTTCCGGTCTTCTCGCCGGATCTGGAAACGGATGAACTTCCACCACCGGTATGTGCCTTCATGAATCAGGTCGCTGCGAGTGACGGCCTGATTGTGTCCAGCCCTGAATATGTACGGAGCATTCCTGGGGGACTGAAAAATGCCATTGACTGGCTTGTCTCCGGTAATCTTCTTACGACAAAACCGATTGCCCTGATGCATGCTTCGCATCGGGGAGACGATATGCTTGTCGATCTGCGCACTGTATTGGGCACGGTCAGCAGCAAATTCTCTTATGATCTTTTTCTCCGGTTCAGTCTCATGAACTTGACGCCCGATCAAATATCCGAAGTGCTGTCTGATCCTCAAAATCGTGAAAGAATTAAGGCGTTTCTGGACAGGTTCTCTCTGCTTATATCGGAAAGGGCAGGTGTTTTATGAGTATCGTTGAAACACCCGAGCCGCCTTATTATCCTGTTATTTTTACATCAGTAAGGACAGAGACTTCCGACGGGTATGATGAAACTGCCCTGAAAATGGTAAGGCAGGCTGAAAGTCCGGATACGACTTCTTTAGTTCTGCTCTATAATCCGGCGAATATTCCAGAGCATGCGACGGCGTAGCAATCCGCTGACGGGACGGATCAGAAACCAGTAAGGCGTAAAGTATCGTCTGGCCTTGTCACTGAGGCAGAGAACACGTGTTTTGGTTATGAGGCGACACCTGCTCCTGCTGATGGGCGCGACAGTAAAGCCAAGAACCAGTTTACAGATATCTCCCTGTTTTGTGGCTATGAAAGCATCGGCAGAGGGAAGGGAGCAAAGTCCATAATCAGCACGCCAGAATGCTCCCGCCAGACCATAGGCAAGTGTGTGTTCCGTACGGGCCAGAAGGGTAAAATCATCCAGATCCAGTGGTGGGGCTGACAGGTGCTTTGACAATCGTCCTGGAAGTTCTCGTAGGGAGATAACCTGGCGTATAAGCGGGTCATCCTGAACCCGATAGTCTGCGATGGTATCAAGAATATCAGAAGGCTGACCGTGAATGGTTATCGCGTGACGTTCGGAAAAATTGTAACGGGGGAGGAAATAATCAAAGGCGTCTATCAGGACCTTATCATTGTCAGGTGATAGCGTGGACATTCCAGAGGGCCTTTGTTCAGTGGAAATTGCGAGCTTTGATAAATATGTTCTCATCGTCAGACACTCTGCCACATCGTATGCCTGTGGAGGATCGGTTCCCGACGTCCGCCAGCAATATTGACAGATCGGTGATCTCCTTCGCCACCAGATGCACGACGTCCCCTTCCTTCTGGAGCATGCCTTTCACGGCCAGCATCTGGCCGCCCAGCACGACGCGCCGGTTGGCGTCGAACATGTCCGGCCAGATGATGACGTTCATGTTGGCCGTCTCATCCTCCAGCGTCATGAACACCACGCCCTCCGCCGAGCCTGGCCGCTGCCGGACCAGCACCAGTCCCGCTACGGTGAGACGCTTCCCGTCCTTTGCCGCCAGCGCCTGCTGACAGGTGACGATGTCCCGTTCTCGCAGATCCCTGCGAAGAAATGTGAGGGGATGATCCCGCAGGGTCAGGCCAAGCCGGTTGTAATCCCGCACCACCTCTGCCCCATCCCGCATGGGCTGCAGCAACACATCCGGCTCATCCGCTTCCCGCGTTACCTGCGCTGCCGCAAACAAGGGCAGGGGAGCATCGCGCAGAGCTTTGATCGCCCATAGTGCCTCGCGCCGTGCCAGCCCGAGCGAAGGGCGGAACGCGTCGGCCTCGGCCAGATGGTTCAAAGCGGCTGCTTTGACACCCGCCCGACGCCACAGATCATCGACCGACGTAAACGGACGTGAGGCCCGTGCGGCAACAATGCGGGCCGCATCGTCATTGGCCAGCCCTTTCACCAGACTCATGCCCAGCCGCACGGCGAACATCCCATCGGGCCTTTCCGGTCCTTCCAGTGTGCTGTCCCAGCGTGACGCGTTCACACAAACTGGCCGGATTTCCACGCCATGTTCCCGCGCATCGCGGACCAGCTGCGCCGGTGCATAAAATCCCATCGGCTGGGAATTCAGAAGCGAGGCCAGAAACACGTCTGGATGGGTGCATTTCATCCAGGACGACGAATAGGCCAGAATGGCGAAACTGGCCGCGTGGCTCTCGGGAAATCCGTAAGACCCAAACCCTTCGAGCTGCTGATAGATCCGTTCTGCAAAGTCCTCGTCATAACCGTTGGCGCGCATGCCCTCGATCAGCCGTGTCTGAAACTGCGAGACGGTACCAGTGTTCTTGAACGTCGCCATGGCCCGACGCAACTGATCGGCCTCGGCAGCGGTGAACCCCGCACAGATCATGGCCACCTGCATCGCCTGTTCCTGAAATAGCGGGATTCCAAGCGTCTTTTTCAGAACCTTTTCCAGTTCCGGGGTGGGATACTCTTCCGGCTCGATCCCTTCGCGCCTTCGGAGATAGGGATGCACCATATCCCCCTGAATGGGGCCGGGCCTTACGATCGCGACTTCAATGACGAGGTCATAAAAGACGCGCGGTTTGAGCCGTGGCAGCATGGACATCTGCGCCCGGCTCTCGATCTGGAACACACCGATGGTGTCGGCCTTGCGGATCATGGCGTAGGTGCGCGGATCCTCGGCCGGAATGCTCTGAAGCGTGAAATGCTGGCCCTTGTGTTCCCCGAGTAGGTCCAGACCTTTCTTCATGCAGGTCAGCATGCCAAGGGCCAGAATATCCACCTTCATGAATTTCAGGACGTCGATATCGTCCTTGTCCCATTCGATGATCTGACGGGCCTCCATGGATGCCGGTTCGATGGGCACCAGTTCATCCAGCCGGTCATGGGTCAGCACAAAACCGCCGGGATGTTGTGACAGGTGGCGGGGCACGCCGATCAGGCAGCGGGCTAGATCCAGCGTCAGGCGGACACGTCGGTCCGACAGATCAATACCGCTGTCAGTCAGGGCGTCATCGTCCAGCCTGCGGCCCCAGCCGTGAATCTGGCCCGAGAGTGTGCGGATCAGGTCTTCCGGCAAGCCCATGACCTTGCCGACATCCCGCAAGGCCCCTTTGGCGCGATAGCGGATCACCACGGCCGTCAGGGCTGCCCGGTCACGCCTGTAATGCTCATAGACCCACTGGATGACCTGCTCGCGCCGTGCATGTTCGAAGTCCACATCGATATCCGGCGGCTCGCCGCGTTCTTCG
Source organism: Komagataeibacter intermedius TF2 (assembly GCF_000964425.1). GTDB lineage: Bacteria > Pseudomonadota > Alphaproteobacteria > Acetobacterales > Acetobacteraceae > Komagataeibacter > Komagataeibacter intermedius. The sequence goes on from NZ_BANF01000601.1 coordinate 18,684, forward strand.
GAAACAAAGCGCTCGAACAGCAGCGAGTTTCGGGCCGGATCAATGGCGGTGATGCCCAGCACATAACAGACCGCAGAATTGGCCGCCGAGCCACGACCCTGACAAAGAATGTTCTGGCTACGGGCATAGCGGACAATGCTGTTCACCGTCAGGAAATACGGCGCATAATTCATGCGGCCGATCAGGCCGAGTTCATGGTTCAGGCTTTTGCGGACCTCCTGCGGAATGCCCTCTGGATAGGTCCGTGTCGCACCTTCCCATGTCAGAGCCTCCAGCGCCTGCTGCGGCGTCTGACCGGGCACGGACACTTCATCGGGATACTGGTAGGCCAGATCGTCGAGTGAGAAGCGGCAGCGCTTCACAATGTCCATGGTGCGGGCGACCGCTTCAGGGTAACGGCTGAACAGCCGGGCCATCTCCTGCGGTGGCTTGAGATAACGGTCGGCATGACGTTCGCGGACGAACCCGGCCTCGTCGATGGTCGTGTTGTGGCGGATGCAGGTCACAACATCCTGCAGGATGCGTCGGTCATGGGTATCGAAAAGAACGTCATTGGTCACAACGGTTGGCACCCGTGCCTGATGCGCCAGGTTTGCCAGTTCATACAACCGCATCTGGTCATTGGGGCGACGCAGCAGCGTCAGCGCCATATAGGCCCGGTCGGCAAAGGCGTCCTTCAGCTTGCGCAGATGTAGGGCGCAGGCATCATCCGCCGTGTCCGGGATCATGACGACAATCAGGCCTTCACCCCAGGCGACCAGATCCTCCCGGAGCAGATGGCATTTCCCTTTCCCGGCACGGGCCTTGCCGAGGGTCAGCAGGCGGCAAAGACGGCCATAGGCGGCCCGGTCCATTGGGTAGACCAGCACGGGCGGGAAATCCGCCAGATCGAGACGGCATCCCACAACAAGGCGGAGCCCGACCTCTTTTGCCGCGACATGGGCCTGCACCATCCCGGCCAGAGAGTTGCGGTCACAGATGCCCAGTGCCTCGATGCCAAGGGCCTTTGCCTGCGTAAACAGTTCGATCGGGGAAGACGCCCCGCGCAGAAACGAGAAATACGTCGTCACCTGCAGTTCGGCGTAGCGCGGTGCCAAGGAGTTCATCCAAAGATCCCGTGCAGAAACCAGCCCTGTGAGCCGGTTTCGCCATGCTCGCCATCGCCGGCCCGGTAGAGCCAGAACCGTTCTCCGCTGGTGTCCTCCACCCGGAAGTAATCCCGGGCGATGGTCAGTTCCGCGTCATTCTTCCACCATTCGCCAAAGACACGCTCCGGCCCGTCGGCGCATTTCACTTTCCGCCGCACGCCCCGCCAGATGAAGAACAAGGGCGGCTGGTCCGGCAGTTCCGCCATGGCCTGCACCGGCTCAGGTCGCATCAGCAGACGTGTGGGACGCGGCCAGTGCTCGGGCCAGTCCTTCGTCTCCTCGGGGGCCAAGGCAGGCACGCGGCAGAAGGAGCGTTCGGGCAGATCGCTTTCCACCGGCGCAAAGCGATACAGCGCCTGCATGCCGACACGGTTGGCCAACGTGTCGATCAGATCGGACACATCGGCTTCTTCTTCGGCGATGAGGGAGGAGACCGTCTGCCGTCGGTCCATGGGTTCCGCCAGGGACGCGATCAGTACCATGCGCTCGATGCCAAACCCCGGATTGATCGTTTCGATTTTCTCGCACAGCAGTCGGGTCAGGCGCTTCACATCGCGTACTGGCATGGCGGTCGCCACGCGGATCGCCTCGGTACGGCTGTCCACCCGATGCAGCAATAGATCGAGACGGCGCACGCCCTGTCCGCGTTCGTCCAGCCCCTGACAGAGTAGCGGCACCAGCTTGCCGATATAGCGGGCGATGGTCTCGGCCGCGCCAATGGGTTCGGCAAAATTGCGGCTGACCTCGACCGGATCAACCGGGCGCACCGGAACGATGGCTTCTCCGATGCGTCCAAAGGCCTGATCCAGCCTGCGGGCGACATCCGGGCCGAAACGCAGTGCCAGAGGCGCACGGGGCATGGCGGCCAGTGGTCCGATGCGGGATACCCCCAGCGTGGCCAGACCTTCGATAATGGTGGGTGGCAGGCGCAGTGCCGCAAGGGGAAGATCGGTCAATACAGAAGCGGTGTTACCCGGCGGCACGACGGCAATCGGCGCCCGACCGTAGCGGGCGATGGCGTGCGCAGCGCCCCAGGTGTCCGCCACCACGGCCTTTGCCCGAAACCCCGCTCCCGCCATGCGGTGAACCATATCCTTGAGCATGGGGAGTTCACCGCCATGCAGGTGATCCGCCCCGGTTGTGTCCAGAACCAGCCCGTCCGGGGCGTCGACCGCCACGATGGGCGCGATACGATGCTGGAACCACAGGGCGAGTTTCTCCAGCCCCCGCCGGTCGCCTTCGGGATCGGCATCCATCAGCACCAGATCGGGATACAGTGCCTGAGCCTTGGCGACCGGCGTGCCGGGGCGCAGCCCCAGCTTCCGGGCGGCGAGATCGACCGACAAGACAACCCGCCGCCGTCCTTCACGCCCGGCCAGCGCCAGCGGCGTCTCAGGCGCGGGCGCGTCTGGCCCAAGTCGCTTCCTGATCCGATCCGTCGGCCAGAGCGGCAGGTAAAGCGAGACGATCCGCGACCGGGGTACAAGGGGCGAGCCTTCCTTTGGCATCACAGGCCTCCACTTCAAAATCGGCACATTCGCCTGCGCGGGCGCGGATCAGTTCCAGCAACCAGCGGGGACGGCCCACACCGGGCACCGGCAAAGACACAGACGGCAGGACGGACACTCGCCAGCGGGTGACGGACGCTGTGGGCTGGCCAAAATCTGCCGCATCCGTCTGTCGTCGCCAGCGGCGTATCGCGATGCCAAGGGAGCCAGACGTCTCGGCCGCCAGTTGCAGACGGCGGGATGCGGTCATGGACAGGCGGGCTACTTCCGCGACCACGGCCCCAAGGCCGCCATGCCGCAGTCCTTCCTCGAAACAGGCCAGCACATCGACGTCCGAACTGGCCTCGACAAAAATGGTTCGCCGTGCCGACAGCCCTACCTGTTTCAGGGAAGGGGCGAACACATCCTGACGGGTGACGATCCAGAGCACCTTGCCGCGCGTGCGGGCCGCAATCCCGGCGCAGAACTGACCGGCGGCGGCACTGTGCAGGGCATCATTGCCACCACCGGCCACTTCATGCAGGGCGCCCAGCGCCAGCCCGCCACCGGGCAGGCGAATGTCGATCTCGCGCACGCCAAAAGGCAGCATCCTGCGGCGTCGGTCGCTGTGTCCTTCGAGACGGCTGATCGCGGCCCGCAGCGTCTCAAGACCGGGTTTTTTATGGGTTTCAGCAGTCATGTCACGGCTCGATGTCCCTTGTGCAGGCGGATTTCATGATTATATGTTCGTGATTTGTTCTGGTGGGGCGATGGAAGTCAATGCAAATTCGCACCACCTCAGGCATGATGCAGGGCGCATAACCACCCGGAATTATTGGTGAAGGTACCTTAAGGAATTGAATTCAGAGACTTCTCCCGTCCTGGACCACGACGATTATCTGTCCCGTCTGAATGACGCGCAGCGGCAGGCCGTCACGCATGGGACCGGAGTCTCGGCAGGCGGGGCGGATTCATCCCCGCTGCTGGTCATCGCCGGGGCTGGTTCGGGCAAGACGAACACACTGGCCCACCGGGTGGCGCATCTGATCGCCTCAGGGGCTGATCCGCGCCGCATCCTGCTGCTGACCTTCTCCCGGCGTGCTAGTGTTGAGATGACACGGCGTGTCGAGCGCATCTGCAAAACCGTGCTGGGCGACAAGGCCGGACCTCTGGCGGACGCGCTGGCCTGGGCCGGGACGTTTCATTCCATCGGTGCGCGGCTGCTGCGGGAGTATGCCCAGCAGATCGGCATGGACCCGGCCTTCTCGATCCATGACCGGGAAGATTCTGCTGACCTGATGAATCTGATCCGCCATGATCAGGGATTTTCCAAAACCGAGAAGCGGTTTCCTGGTAAGGGCACGTGCCTTGCCATCTATTCCCGTGTGGTGAATTCCGGCGCACCGCTCTCCGATGTGTTGCTGAAGCACTATCCGTGGTGCGCGGGCTGGGAAGCCCAGCTCAGACAGCTCTTTGCAGGCTATGTCACCGCGAAGCAGGAACAGGGCGTGCTGGATTACGACGATCTGCTGCTGTGCTGGGCGCAGATGACCAGCGACCCGGTTCTGGCCGCTGATATCGGCGGCAAATGGGATCATGTGCTGGTCGATGAGTATCAGGACACCAACCGGCTGCAGGCGGACATTTTGATGGGCATGAAGCCCGACGGTCGAGGCCTGACGGTGGTGGGTGATGACGCGCAGAGCATCTATGCCTTCCGGGCCGCGACCGTGCGCAACATCCTCGATTTTCCAGCGTCCTTCGATCCCCCGGCCCGTGTGGTGACGCTGGATAGGAACTATCGCTCAACGAAACCCATTCTGGATGCCGCCAATGCGGTGATCGGCGAGGCGGCAGAGCGGTTCACCAAGGATCTGTGGACCGAACGACAGTCCGACGAACTGCCAAGGCTTGTTACCATCTGGGACGACACCGCTCAGGCCAATTACATCGCGGATCGGGTGCTGGAAGAGCGTGAGGCCGGCACGCCGATGAAGCAGCAGGCCGTGCTGTTCCGGGCTTCGCACCATAGCGGCACGCTGGAGGTGGAACTGACCCGGCGCAATATTCCGTTCGTGAAATTCGGTGGTCTGAAGTTTCTCGACAGCGCGCATGTGAAGGATGTGCTGGCTCTGCTGCGCTTTGCCCAGAACCCGCGGGATCGCATTGCGGGCTTTCGGGTGTTGCAGCTTCTCCCCGGCGTGGGGCCGGGTTCGGCCCGACGCGTGCTGGATACGATGGGCGAGAGTGCGCATCCGTTCGAGGCGCTGAAGGATGTCAAAGCGCCACAGCGGAGTGGTGAGGCCTGGGCGGGTTTCGTAAACCTGCTGACCGTTCTCGGCAGCCATCAGGTCGGCTGGCCGGGCGAGATCGCAGCTGTGCGATACTGGTATGAGCCGCATCTGGAGCGGCTGCATGAGGACGCCTCCACCCGTCTGGCCGACCTGGTGCAGCTTGAGCAGATCGCCGGGGGCTATCCGTCACGAGAGAAGTTCCTGACTGAACTGACGCTGGACCCGCCGGATGCCACATCCGATCAGGCTGGCGTGCCGCTGCTGGATGAAGACTATCTGATCCTCTCGACCATTCATTCCGCCAAGGGACAGGAATGGAAGAACGTGTTCGTCATGAACGTGGTCGATGGGTGCATTCCGTCTGATCTGGCCACCGGTGAGAAGGATGACATCGAGGAGGAACGCCGGCTGCTCTATGTCGCCATGACACGGGCGAAGGACAGTCTCGATATCATGGTGCCGCAGCGTTTCTATGTGCATGGGCAGCACAGCCGGGGCGACCGGCATGTCTATGCCTCGCGCACACGTTTCATTGATCGGGACATGCTGTCCCTGTTCCAGTCCATATCCTGGCCGGTCGTAAAACCGGAAGAACAGGCCCGGCAGGAGGCCGTGAAATCCGTAAGGATCGATATGGCAGCCAGATTACGCGGCATGTGGTCGTAAGGGAGCAGGCGAATGTGCAATCTCTATTCCATGACCTCGAACCCGCAGGCGATCCGGGATATTGCGAAAGTTCTTGAGGATCGCACGGGCAATCTCCAGCCGCTGCCGGAGATCTACCCGAATACGATGGCGCCGATTGTGAGGAACGGGGAAGGCGGTCGTGAACTGCTCATGGCCCGCTGGGGCATGCCGACACCGCCCGGTTACCTGAAAGGCCACAAGATGGATCGCGGTGTGACCAATATCCGCAATCCGACCTCGACATGGTGGAAGCGCTGGGAAGGTGTGGCGCATCGCTGTCTGGTGCCGCTGACCGCCTTCTCGGAACCGGAGCGTCTACATGACGGGAAATCGCAGCCGGTGTGGTTTGCCCGCAGCGACGGAGAGCCGCTGGCTTTCTTTGCCGGGATCTGGTGCCGGTGGACATCGGTGCGGAAACTGGCTGACGGGGAGACGACGGATGATCTGTTCGGGTTTCTGACCACTGACGCCAATAGCGAAGTGGGGGCGATCCATCCGAAGGCCATGCCGGTCATTCTGAGGCAGCTGGATGAACTGGACGTGTGGATGAATGCGTCTGTCAGCGAGGCTTTGCGTCTTCAACGCCCCTTGTCGGATGGCATGCTTGCTTGTGTCGATCCTCCGCGGCCTTTGGAATGACTGCAACGGGGGGGGAACAGACTGTCTGGTATTGAGCAGTCTGAAAAGGAAAGCAGCCATTCGCCCCGTTAACGCTTATGACCGGCATTCGCACTGAAAATATTAAGCTTCTACTTCAAAACTTCCTAAAGTGGACGTTACGAACTGCTCTCGCAACGAAATGATGATATCTTACTCGTTATTTTACGAATCGTATTTCCAAGACCATTAATTTGATCAAATTTCAGTTACCATGGCGCGAGTATTCAAATCGTCCAGTTTGATCAGCAGCTTGAGTTCTGTGAATTTCTATCAATGAATTAACGGGGCATCGCCGTTTCAATATAAAGCGTCACAATTTGTCTTTTCGTTTTTTTGATCGCATAAATGTATATGTGTTTTCATCCGAAACGCTAGGCTGAAGGATATTGCAATTATGAATTCAAAAACTGATAATCTTGATAAAATTCTACAATATTTTCCGACAGGAACCGCTGAAGGAGAGCGATCTATACTTGATAAAGTATTTATATATGCTGATGAATTTAAGCAAATAATATCTCCAATTCCAGGAAGCCCCGTCTTACTTATTGGCGAGAAAGGAAGTGGCAAAAGTGCGCTACTTGATTTTTCATCTCGATTAACAAATTCTCAAGGAATACCAACAGTCTCACTTACGCCATTTGATATCGATACATCTGGATTAGCTACAAATGCGTCTACAGGAGATATGGTCAGAGCTTTCTATGACATCCTTCTAATAGCCGTTGCAAAGAAGATATCCGAGGAAAATAGCGGCTGGTTTGATGGTGACTATGCCAATTTATATTATGCGGCTGTCGATGCGAATGCACGAAAATCAGATTTTCCTGGTAAAATTGGAAAGTTTATTGCAGAAATTGCGAAAGGACCAACCAAGATCGACTTGGTTTCGGCATTTCCTCACCTCACTGAGACTACGCGTTCAGATGTAGAGTTATCAGCACAAAAAATTGTTGGGAAAAAAAGTTTCTATCTTTTTATTGACGATACCGATCAAATATCAAACCCAGATGATTCTTCTCATCTAAATAGAGTTTGGGCCATCATTCTTGCTTCTCGCAGAATAGCGGAAAAGATTCCTGAATTAAAGTGCATAGTCACTTTGAGGAGTGAAGTCTGGGTTAGACTTCAAAGAGATGAAACAGGACAACGCGACCAAGCTGACCATTTCAGAAACCTTGTTGTTAATATGTACGGCACTCGTGAACATATTATCAGGATTGTGCGCAGAAGGTTAAGTCTCGCCTCAAACAAAAACACTGAAGATGATACGATTTATGATGATTTTTTTGATGAAAAAAAAGCACATGCTCCTCAAAGCAGTGATTTGCGAACGTGGGAAAATCTCATTACCGTCCGTTCCAGAGAACGTCCTCGTGATACAATTCAACTAATCTCCACGCTAGCTAAAGAAGCATTGAAAAACGGAAAAAATAAGATTGATCAGAAAGTTTTCATTGATGTTATGCCTGTTTTTTCAAAAAGAATTTCAGATCAATTTGGTCAAGAGACAACAATTGAATGTCCTCAAGCCTTAGAAATACTAAAAACATTTGCTTCCGCAGAATATGATCATACTGGGTTTACTATGAGCGCAGAGGGAGCGTTAGAGCACTTTAAAAAAATACCATCTAAATTTACCATAACATTATTTGGTAAAACCATTCGTCCAGGAAATGAAATACAAGCCTTCGAATTATGGCAATTTTTCTACCAAGAGAAAGTAATTAATGCGCGTGCTTCTGATATTGAGACCAGGGATGGATTCAAACATTTGGATCCTGAAAATGATGCATTTTTAGTAAGTAAGGCAAGGTGGAATGATCTTCAAAAATACCTTTGGGAAATAAACACTGCCTATAGAGACTATTTAGTTTTTCTTCAAAAAGAAGACGGAAAATATTCTGGGTTAGCAATAAAAAGACCTGCAGGTAACAGAAAAAGAAGAAACTCTAGGAGGTGAGCTGGGCAATCTCTCAAGGGGCGCACGCTCTCCTTTTTGCGTGAATGCAAAAAGAGAGCATATCATTTAGTCCACTACAGGAAAATCATATTAGGTTCAGGAATGTCCGACATGAGGGCGGAAGCGGTTGGTCCGCTTAGCGAGAGTCAAGCACACAGGCTGTTTCCGTCTCTTCTCGGACAATAAAATTCCGAAACCGTTCGCCACGTAGCAGACGTAATTTGATCGGGTCCCACCGGTTCAGGTCACTGCGACAGCTTGATTCCTCTACCAACGTATTATTGTCAGCGGAGATAGCCATCAATATCTATGCGTCAGATGTAATTATTATGTGTATTTAATTCAATTTAGGAAATAATTGTCGAACTATTAGATTCTTTTTTTACCTCTGCAATACGAAGGGATAACATCGATATGAGATAAAGACCGATTACGCTAAATTTAACACGATCATTGTCGAGTATATTGCTAAGGTTGATGCCTTTGCGTAGCTCTTGAACTCTATTGTGGCGGATAATTAAGATCAAAAGGCTGGTCTCGTGGGCCGCCGGGAGCGGTTGTTCATAACCTTTGGAACGCTTCTTCCCACGTGATTTTGGGTACATATCGGGTTGGTCGCTTTAACCAGGCTAGAATTCCCTATAGAACTATTACCATCGTCCTGCGATTGTTTCTTCTTTCAAGGCAAAGGCATGAGTTCCTCGGATAAAGGCAATAAGCTCGAAGATGCATTCCATCAGTATCTCCTTGATCAGAAGGATCGGGGAGAATTGGTGCTGGGAGCTTATCCTCCCGACAACTGCAAGATTTTCAAAAAGAAGGAATACTACTGTAAAGAGCGCGAGGCGAATGTCGAGTTCGATGTCGTACTGGAACTCTGCGCCAACGGGCGCACTTCGCCTCATCTCTATGTCATTTTCGAATGCAAAAATTACAGTGGCAGTGTTCCTGAGCTGTACGTAAACGACTTCTCAGCGAAACTCGGGCGAATGTTCCCCCATACAGCAAAAGGCGTGATGGTTGTGTCTTCGCGGCTGCAATCCGGAGCCGAAAAGGTCGCGCGGAACAAAGGGCTTGGCATCATAAAATACGACGGAGACGGTCTCGACATCATCGCGGATCGGAAGGCGCGGTCGTACATCGAAAACCGTTTTGTGGAATTCCAGCTTTTTCGGGGAGTGTCGGCGACAAAATCCCTGAAGTTCTCTGCCTATAATGATGGAAAGTTTTTCAGCAGCATCAGCCGGTTCCTGGGTAGTCTCTACCCGGAACTCGCAGGAGACGTCGATGAAAGCCCGACGGCCATTCCCTTCATGCCTCCGGAGGTCATAAAGAGTTCTGTCCGAGAAGTCCTGAAGCTCGTCGATTACCGGGATGGGCCGGTAGATTTGGAACATATCTGCTCCGCGCTATCTATAGATCTTCAATATTCCGACCAAGAGTTCCACGACACGGATGGAACGCCAATTCTGGGCTCTGCACACTTCCATCAGAAAGTGATCTCTATCAACTCCCACGGGAACAGGAGCCGTGAACGCTTTACGATCGGTCATGAAATAGGTCATTTTTCCTTGAAACATCACCATTACCTCAGTTCCGAAAATATCATTGAACGCGATCTTTTGATAAACAAGGAGATGGATGCGAGCTTTAACCTGGAGCGGCTTGAATATCAGGCGAACTTGTTCTCATCCAACCTCATCCTGCCCGATGATTCCTTCAAGTTTAAGACTGCGCAATTCCGCAATTTTCTCGAAATCAGGGATAGGGGACATGGTTACATATTCGTCGACGACCAACCTTGCAATTATACGATATACGACCGATTACTTGCGTATCTATCGAGCCATTTCGAGGTATCGAAGCAGGCTATCCAGATAAAGTTCAAGCATCTGGGCATGCTCAACGACCAACGCAAGCGGAACCAGCCCTCCACTGTTACCAGAGTGCTGTAATCATGGGGAATTGTCATTCCCAATTGCATACGAAATCCTGAGCAGACACCTCAAGCTGATTTTTTCAACACAATCTGGCCGAGAGCTGCCCTTTTATCCTGAGCCTCGAACGTCGTGAATTGGTCGGTAGCCGTCATGAACGTGAATTCTGCGAATGGCGGCTTTCTATCAACAACTGACTTTCTGCTTCCCCCCATTGCCGTCATTTTTTTGCCGTGAAAGAGGGTGTGGGGCGGGTGTAATCGTTAGAGGCAGAGGGCTGCGCGGATTTTCGTGACGGGTTGAGAGGGTAGGAGAGAGGCTCCTGTCCGCCCGTCATGGAGTTTTTCGCTATGGCGACCGCTAATCCCAAAATCAGCCTGAGTTCATCCCGTGATATCCCCTTCAACCGGCTGGTGCTGTCGCAATCCAACGTGCGGCGCGTGAAGGCCGGCCTGTCTATCGAGGAACTGGCCTGTGACATCGAGCGCCGCGGGCTGCTGCAGAGCCTGAACGTCCGTCCCGTGCTTGATGGCGAAGGGGCCGAGACCAGCACTTACGAAGTACCTGAACTGCCCCGGGTTTACCGGAGAGCGATTTGTTCAGTGCTCA
>NZ_BANF01000600.1 GCF_000964425.1 Komagataeibacter intermedius TF2
AACATCGGCTGGGCGGAAAACCACTTCAAGCCGGGACAGTCGGGTGTGCGCGTTCCGCTGGCGGACAAGCCCGCAGCCAAGAAGGCCGTGGCTTCGGCCGGCATCCCGGTTCTGAACAAAAAGGGCACGCCGGAGCAGGCAACCAATGGGAACGCCTAACCCCATCCGGCGG
>NZ_BANF01000599.1 GCF_000964425.1 Komagataeibacter intermedius TF2
CCAAGACGATCAGCATGTCGGCGCTGACCAATCAGGATGCTGCCGATCTGAGTCGTGCAGTCCGTAAAATCCTGCAGGAGCGCGGCGAGATCTCGACGCATGAAATCACCGTGCAGGCTATTGATCAGCGCGGCGAAACCTATGATCTCGCGATCGCTACGGGCGACCGGCTTCGGCTGTATCGTCGGACATGGGGCAGTGTGGATGGAAAGGG
>NZ_BANF01000598.1 GCF_000964425.1 Komagataeibacter intermedius TF2
TCACCGTAAAGCGTTACGGCAGTCGAGATTTCCGCGAGCGTCCGTGCTTCTGTCATCCCCCGTGCACCAAGGTGTTCCATCGGCAGCACCTGAAGGATGGCGCAGCCATCGGAACGGATGCGCACGGCGGGAGTGGCAATCAGGGCAAAGACAGGCATGATGAACTCCATCACTCAGCGCGCCCTCGCGGGCGCACAGGTTTTCAGGGTTGGGTTTCAGGCGGCAGACGCCACGTCCTCGACGGACGTCTGACGTGTCGATGAGCTGAAAATGTATTGGGCCGCAGTTGAAGCCGCGCTCGCTGCGGTGAAAATGGCGCGCTTGTCAGCCTTCAGCAGTTCCAGCCAGTTCCCAATGTAATCCGCATGGCGGACCGTCGGCTCGATCTGCAGTTCCGCGCACACGAAAGCTGATGTCATCTCTGCCACCAGTTCCTCGGCCGCGTAGGCATAGTCCCCAAACCGCCTGCCGAAGGTGCGCGACAGCCGGCTTTCAGCCCCGGTCCAGTGCCCGATCTCATGAAAGACGGTTCGGTACCAATCGATCTGGTTGAAATAGGACTGCTGGGGCGGAACCCGGATGAAGTCCGCATCCGGGGCATAAAATGCCTTGTCACCACCGATGCGAATGTCCGCCCCGGTTTCGCGCATCAGCGCTTCCGCGTGCGGCACGATTTCGCGTTCCGGCAACGGCGCAGTCGGCGCAACCATGCTTTCCGGCAGGTTCTCGCACTGCTCAACATTGAACACCGTAAACCGCTTGAGAAACGGGATCCGGCGAGGCTCGTCGGAGCCCGATTCCGATTTTGGCGTGAAACGGTCAGCATAAAACACCGTCGTCCCCTTCTCGCCTTTCCTGACATTGCCGCCCTGCGCATGCGCCTGGCGGAACGTCAGCCATTTCTGGGTAGAAAACCCCTGCATCTCTAC
>NZ_BANF01000597.1 GCF_000964425.1 Komagataeibacter intermedius TF2
GGATCTGGAAAACCGGCGACGGTTGCAGGAACCCGGCTTTCATCAGGAATGAAACATGACGGCACGCGAACCGAAGACCGCGGCGAAAGAGACCGTAAAGGCGCAACCGACTCTCATGATGGCAATCGGACGCCAGAGGGTTGGAAAAACGACATTCCTCAAGGTCCTCACGGAACTGACCCAGCAGCAGGGAGGCCACCCGGAAATCTGGAATACGGATTCACTCAACAAGTCCAATACCATCGCCTCTCTGGGTGATTACGTCCTGGAACCTGCGACCATAACGGCCAAGGGACAGGCGGCCTGGCTGGAACAGAGGATCGAGCAGCTGGTGGAAACTCAGAACGACGCGATTCTTGACATCGGTGGCGGCTGGACGGCGGTTCATGAACTGGTAAAGGCCTCCCCGCTCGTTGCACAGCTTGAGGAACT
>NZ_BANF01000596.1 GCF_000964425.1 Komagataeibacter intermedius TF2
GGCCGAGAACGCGCCGCCTGCATTCCCGTCGGACAGCGTGACCGTCGTGGGTGCGCCCGGCCCGTCATTGTCCGGTGTCAGCGTCAGCGTCAGGGCTGTTCCTGCCGTCCCCGTCGAGGCACCGGACAGCGTGTATCCCGTGGCCGGCGTGTAGATGCTGCCAGGAGGGTATGCCCCTTCGGCATCCAGCGCGTAGGCAAAACCGTCAGGTGCGGTCACGCCGGTCAGGCTGCTTAGCAGTTGGGTGGCGATGACCGTCCCAAGTGGAGCAGAGATTACCGCCGCCGGTATAACGGGGGTCTCGCC
>NZ_BANF01000595.1 GCF_000964425.1 Komagataeibacter intermedius TF2
CGAAGCGCGGCGCGCAGCGGGCTTGAGGCGGGCGCCTCGCGGCGGCATGCTGGTATCAGGGCATTTTTTTCCCGCACGATGGCGGCCCCGGACACCAGAAGCAGGAACCCGGTTTCCGGGCTCCTGCGGCGTGGTCTCTCAAGGCGTCGGATCGTCAGGCCACCAGGGGTCGGGAGCGTCCGCAATCTCGCGCGCTTTCGCTTCGGCTGCGGCGATGACTGCGGCCCTTACGGCCTCGGTCGCCTCCCGCCATGCGTCGATGCCGTGGTCGGCAATAAAGT
>NZ_BANF01000594.1 GCF_000964425.1 Komagataeibacter intermedius TF2
CCCTTGGGCGCGGACCGTAGTGTTTTCGATATCCTTCAACCAGATGGCCACCTTTTTACGCCCTGAAGCTGTCAGGACGGCCTGGCGCGGCGTCATATCCCCCAGGGCCGGGACTGGCTCATCAAGCACCTGCCGATAGTGCCGCTCCAGCATCTGCCCGATAATCCGGGCTTCCTCCTCGG
>NZ_BANF01000593.1 GCF_000964425.1 Komagataeibacter intermedius TF2
ATAGGGACGCGGTACTACCTGCGAGTGTCGCAGGTAGTACCGCACAGAGGCTCCAAAGGAGCGGTAGAGAGACAGAAGAGCTGGACAGGCTGGTGGACGCCTCGCGGGTCGAGATCGTTTCGGATCGCCGCCGCTGGCACGCCCCTGAATTT
>NZ_BANF01000592.1 GCF_000964425.1 Komagataeibacter intermedius TF2
GATGCATGGCCCTTGATGCGCCGGAGCGGGTCATGATGGATTTCCGGCATCCGGTTCCACTGCAGAGCGAACCACGGGATGATGCCCCGAGCATTGCTTCCGCGCTGGCGATACTTCCGGTCGCCACGGACGCACCGCCTACGAACGGCTACGTCCGGAGCATGACCCTCGCATTGCGTCCC
>NZ_BANF01000591.1 GCF_000964425.1 Komagataeibacter intermedius TF2
GATGCTCACACCGGTGCAGCTGAAGCAGATCGGCCGCCTGTCTGCCATCCTGCCCGAGATTCTTGCATGGATCGAGGCGGGCAAAGGTCCCGGCAATCGTGAACTGGCGAGCATCGCCCTTGCATCCACCGCGCTGCAGGAACAGGTCTGGGGCCATTTCGGGTTTCC
>NZ_BANF01000590.1 GCF_000964425.1 Komagataeibacter intermedius TF2
GGATCACGTAGCGTTGCCCTGCGATGTCCTCGGCCTTGCGGATCGCGCTCTCGTTGACGCCGAACCAAGCGGGCACCATCAGGAGGCCCGGTCGCCGCGCGGCAGTCGTGTCGTCGTAGATTAGGACGCAGTCATA
>NZ_BANF01000589.1 GCF_000964425.1 Komagataeibacter intermedius TF2
TTCCAGAGCCTCCACAAACCCGATCAGGAACAGATGGTTTTCCTTTCCTTCCGTCCGGACAATGGCATGGAGACGCCGTCCGAACTTTTCATGCCCTGGGACAACAGGGCAGAGAAGATCGGAGATCAGTCTGCCCTGCGCCCGG
>NZ_BANF01000588.1 GCF_000964425.1 Komagataeibacter intermedius TF2
GGCAGAGGCGGATGGTGGTCATGGGATGCAACAACGGAAAGCCGGATTCCAGCCTTTCCGCCCACCAGAAAAGGAGCGACGCTGAGCTGATCACGCCAGATAATGCCTTTCATCCGGCTTGGTCGGGCTCCAGATTTTGTCAACGCAACCGAACCCTGCCGGACCATATCATCGGACACCAGAAGCAAACAGGCTGATCATGCGGCGCTTCAGCGAATGGGAATTATTGATCACAAAGGCGACGTGACGAAAGCCTACGCGTGGCCACGGCTGTCCATATATATTTTTTTACACAAGACACCGTTTATATGCGATTTTAAGCATCAATA
>NZ_BANF01000587.1 GCF_000964425.1 Komagataeibacter intermedius TF2
ATTTTCAGCACGCTCGATGAAGTCCCCGCCATGGAGCTGGCGGACCATGGGCTCGTTGATCTGCGTATCGGCAAAAGAGAACCCGGACAGGTCTTTGTAGGCAGGGAACCAGGCTGTCTTTGTCTGGTAGGCGATGGAGCGCACTTCGCGTTCGGCCAGCTCCGCCTTCAGAAGTTGCGAGAGGATGGGGATGGCCGCCTCAAAAGCTGGCGCGCCCTGCTCTATGAGGTCAGCCGTAGCCTGGGCCATGCCATACATCCGCAGTCCACGGAGCATGATGACAAGTGAAGCGGCTGCAGGATCATGACGCATGACGGCTGGATCAGGCAGGTTGGCGAGACGCGCTTGGTCTGTTCGACAAAACCGTCAAAGGGACGCCCCGGGACCATGAGGTGTGGACGCTCACTGGCATGGACCTCGGCGATGGTCCGGGCCAGTTCGATATGCTGCAGCCGTTCCCAGCAGTCCAGGCAGCGGGCTTCCAGCCAGGCATTCAGCGCCCCCAGATCCGCAAAGGCAGGCAGATCCTGCCAGATATGGCGCCGGGCATCCTGCACGGTCTTCTCAATCTGCCCTTTCTCCCATCCCGCTGCCGGATTGCAAAAAGTCGCTTCGAACAGATAATGGCTGGCCAGAGCCATGAAGCGCAGATTGACCTGACGTGCCTTGCCTGACCCAATCCGGTCCACGGCGGTCTTCATGTTGTCAAAAATACC
>NZ_BANF01000586.1 GCF_000964425.1 Komagataeibacter intermedius TF2
GGTAATCCACCCTTTTCCAATCGCACCGTGCGTGGCCCGGAAGGCCTGGGGCGGCTTGGCCTGAGCCTGCATGACTTTTTCATCGCCCGATCCATCGAAGCACTCCGCCCCGGCGGCATTGCAGTCTTCGTGACGTCCCGCCATACGCTGGACAAGACGGACAG
>NZ_BANF01000585.1 GCF_000964425.1 Komagataeibacter intermedius TF2
GCAGATCGCGCCTGCGATTTCCTTTGAAGTCGATCTGCCCATGGAGCACTGGACCCAGCGCTTTCTGCTCGGCGGTTGCGGTGGCCTGTGCGGAATGACGCAAGTGGGCGTCAGCAACGCGGGAGCATGTGTTCCGGCGCTAAATGGCGAATTCGTCATGGCGGGCGATGATATGGGCCATACTGGCTCCATGATGGGGCTGGCGCAGGGCGAATTCGGTAAAGACCCGCA
>NZ_BANF01000584.1 GCF_000964425.1 Komagataeibacter intermedius TF2
TCGGCGCCATTCTCGCACCTACTGATCCGGTTTCGGTCGTGGGGGATGTTAAAGCGTCTGGGGCTGCCGGGGCCGCTTCAGGCCGTTTTCGCGGGCGAGAGCCTGTTCAATGACGGCGTCGGGGTCGTTATTTTCGGTGTGACGATCGGACTGGCGACCGGAGACAGTCAGGG
>NZ_BANF01000583.1 GCF_000964425.1 Komagataeibacter intermedius TF2
TTGATATAGTCTGCTGTAGCCGCGATGAGGATGACAGAGAGGAAAGATGCCGCGGTTTTCTCATATCGGGTCGCGACAGCCCGCCACTCCTTGAGCCTTGCCCACAGGTTTTCGACCAGGTGTCGGTGCCTGTAAGCCCATTTGGGACAAGCGACTTCTGGATCATTCTTCCTTGGCGGGATAACAGGACGAGATCCCCGGTCCCAGAGATATTCACGGAATTTATGCGAAGCATATCCGCGATCACAAACAACATAGGTCGGTGGGTGTGGCAGGTCGTCGAGCAGGGCATAAGCGGATGGCAGTTCATGTGCCTGTCCGGGCGACAGTGTGAAGGACAATGCCTTACCATGTCCATCCGCAGCTACACAGACCTTGGTGCCAAAGCCTCCACGTGAGCGGCCAAGCGCCTCACGATCTCTGCGGCGTTCCCTGTATCCCCCTTTTTAGCGGCCCCGGCCGCCCTGTGATGGGCACGGATCGTCGTGCCATCGAGAAAGACCATGCCCAATTCCGGGTCCGCGCCTCTTACCTTTTCAAAGAGGCGCTGCCACACCCCAAGCTTCGACCAGCG
>NZ_BANF01000582.1 GCF_000964425.1 Komagataeibacter intermedius TF2
CCTTCCGGGCCACGCACGGTGCGATTGGAAAAGGGTGGATTACCGATCGCAAGGTCATACCCGTTTGCGAGCTTCGCTGTCGTGAAATCTTCGCTGCGGATCCACTGGTTCGGATAGAGCCTGCGCGCAATCCTTGCCGTAATCGGATCATTCTCGATCCCGGTAAAGGCGATGCGTCCCTCGAGCCTTTCCGGTCGGGCCGCGATGAAAAGACCGGTCCCACAGCCGGGTTCAAGCACAGAACCGCCCCTGAAGCCCATCTGCAGCACTTTGTTCCAGAGTGCGTGCACGATCAGTTCAGGGGTAAAATGCGCATATTGTGTCGCGCGCTTCAGTCCTGCCCT
>NZ_BANF01000581.1 GCF_000964425.1 Komagataeibacter intermedius TF2
GGCGGTCGCAGGTCGTCCAGCAGGAACTCGATGGGCTCCTCGCCAGTTGCCATGTCGCAATACACGGTCGGGTCCATGAGTTTTTCGATGGCGAGCCCGAATTGCAACGTGGTCTT
>NZ_BANF01000580.1 GCF_000964425.1 Komagataeibacter intermedius TF2
GATGAAGCGCAGCAGTTCCGGAAGCTGAGTTTTGCAACCAACCAGTCCGACCTCAAGGGGGTCGATCCGAACGGCTCGCAGCGGGCCTGGGATCTCTTCGTGAAGACGCGCTACCTGGCGGCAAAAAATCCGGAACGTCCGCTGATCATGGCGTCCGGCTCCCCGATCACCAATACGCTCGCCGAAATGTGGACGGTCAGCCGCTATATGGATCTTAAGGCGCTGCAGAAGCGCTACCTGCATGAATTCGATGCCTGGGCAGCCAATTTCGGCGAAACCCGTACCGAACTGGAACTGCAGCCAAGCGGGCTTTACAAGCCGGTCACGCGCTTCACCGAGTTCGTCAACGTCGCCGACCTCATAGCGATGTATCGCGACTTCGCGGATGTCGTGCAGCACGATGACCTGCGCCAGTACGTGACTCTGCCAGCGATCCGGGGCGGGCGTCGCGAGATTATTGTCGCGCCGACAAACGATAACTTCAGGGCCTACCAGAAGA
>NZ_BANF01000579.1 GCF_000964425.1 Komagataeibacter intermedius TF2
CCAAGCGTGGTGCGGATACGCCCGTCATCCACGAGGCGTGAGACGTCGTTGAGAATCTCGCCCTGCCTGCCCATGTCGGCCGTGCCGAACAGCGGGCGGGTGAACATCAGCTCCCAGTGCAGCGACAGGCTTTTCTTCTTCAGCGGCAGGGCGTCGAGCGC
>NZ_BANF01000578.1 GCF_000964425.1 Komagataeibacter intermedius TF2
CTTTCCAGAAGTCCATTCACAAATAGCGAACTGGCCGAATGAGGCGTCTGGATCTCGGCCGTAAGGCCTGTCAGCACGCCAGAGATGAATGCGTCCTGACCACCGGAAATGTCGCGCATGGAGAGCCGGGACGAATTAAGCCCCAACGATCGGGCGGCCCGGTTCACCAGAGTAAGCCCCAGATAAAGATGCAGGACTTCAAACGGACGGTCCGGATCGGC
>NZ_BANF01000577.1 GCF_000964425.1 Komagataeibacter intermedius TF2
TATGGTCGGGCAACCCACGGATCTCCGTCAGATAGCGCCATGCAGCCGTCCCCTGCCCGGGTGCGGTGCGACGGTGCCACAGTTCAGCGGGATCGCGGCGCGGTCTGTCACCGGCTCCCTTCGTACGCTCGACAACTTCGAGCGTCGGGCTCCTGCC
>NZ_BANF01000576.1 GCF_000964425.1 Komagataeibacter intermedius TF2
GCCGCTCGCACAGGATCGGCCCCGCCGTCATGACACCTGGCTCCGGCATCGATAGCCGTTATGAAAGCGTTTCACATCCGGCAGATCCGGATAATGCCCCTCCCCCAGGCCCTCTTCACTCATCCTTTCCAGATAACGCACCGCCACGGTCACACGTCGGGCATTGGCGAGGCTGCGCAATACGACCAGATCCGAGCGGCCTCGC
>NZ_BANF01000575.1 GCF_000964425.1 Komagataeibacter intermedius TF2
CGGTCGCGGCATTACGCGGCAGGGCAATGCCGCATTTCGCGCGGTTCCATGGGCAGACCCATGGCACGGTTCCTGCTTCAAGTTCGCGGATGATGCGGTCAGTGACGGACCGGTGGATGTCGGTACGTTCGATTCTGGCCATGATCAGTCTCCAGAAAATGCAGACGCCGCCCCAAAGGGCGGCGCGGATGGGCAGCGGATGGCGAGGGTGGTGTCACCTGAGATCGATGATGCCCGTGCACGGATCGAGGAAG
>NZ_BANF01000574.1 GCF_000964425.1 Komagataeibacter intermedius TF2
ATCGACCTGCATTCCTGGACCACCATGTCCATCCAGCGTTCGGTTGACGTGATCCAGACCAAGCTGCAGGGCGGCCTTGCCTTCCTCGGCACCGTGGGTTCGACCTCCCCGTTCGTGGGTCTGTTCGGGACCGTGTGGGGCAT
>NZ_BANF01000573.1 GCF_000964425.1 Komagataeibacter intermedius TF2
CGGCTTTCCGTTGTTGCATCCCATGACCACCATCCGCCTCTGCCGAAAGTCATGTTGTAGTAGTTTTCCTTCCCGGCTCGTCTGGCAGTGTAGGCCTCGTCCGTACGGCCGAAAACTTCCATTGGATATCCGGCACTCCGTGCCGTGTCCCGCAGGATGAAATCCGGGAAAACGAGATCCCGTTCCGCGTCGAAACGCAGTGGTTTTTCGAATGCTCGGCCTGCCGCCACGAGGGCGTCGGCTACGGCCAGTTCATGACTGCTTTCGAACGGCAGCATGCTGCGAGAGACGGTCATCAGGGCGCCGGTCCTGACTTCCGCCTGGATCCAGCCCCTCCACCGGCTATT
>NZ_BANF01000572.1 GCF_000964425.1 Komagataeibacter intermedius TF2
GTGGACTTGTAACGGTTTTGTGCCGGTCAGGAAGTGCTTATGCCACTCTTGCTTCAAAAGCGAGTGGGCTGATACCGCCCAGATATGAATGGCGTCGACGTGGATTGTAGAAACCATTGATATACTGGAAGATGGCGGTGGTAGCCTGACGGCGGGTTGGCCAGTTCTGTCTCCAGAGCCACTCCGCCTTCAGGCTTTTGAAAAATGTTTCGACGGCAGCGTTGTCAAAACAGTTTCCCTTTCCGGACATTGAAGCCAG
>NZ_BANF01000571.1 GCF_000964425.1 Komagataeibacter intermedius TF2
ATCTGCACGAACTCGCCTGCCGAGATCATGGCGGCATGGCCGACAACAGTGACCAGATCGCGCTGCCCCCGCACCTTCACCCGCAGGAC
>NZ_BANF01000570.1 GCF_000964425.1 Komagataeibacter intermedius TF2
GCAGGAGACCGGACAATCGGCGGCAGGCTCGTCCAGGTCCGCAGGGGATTCGGGATCCCGCCTGAACCCGGTATTCTCGTCCCCCCATTTCTTGAGGGCCATGAT
>NZ_BANF01000569.1 GCF_000964425.1 Komagataeibacter intermedius TF2
ATCTTCCAGCAGTTCGCCGGCATGTCGCCGTTCCGTTCCCCAGATTGACGTTGCCTCGGCCTTGCCCATGAACGCCCGTTTTTCCACGGTCCAGCAGGCGACCGCGGGGGCGTGATAGATGGTCGTCTCGACCCCGAGCACCTCGGCGGTGAAGGCGATGATGTCTCTGACCGGCAACCAGGGAGCGCCAAGGCGCGCGGTGATCTCCGACGGACGCAGATCGGC
>NZ_BANF01000568.1 GCF_000964425.1 Komagataeibacter intermedius TF2
GAAGATCAGAAGGGCCAACATCAGACGCGGATGGTACTGTGCCTTGCCACCCGTGCGCACTGGCACGCAGAACGCACTCATCGGAACCCGCTC
>NZ_BANF01000567.1 GCF_000964425.1 Komagataeibacter intermedius TF2
TCGATCCACTCGCGCGTGCGCATGGCATCCTGCAGGCGCATGGCATGGGTGAGGTTAGCGTTGCCGAGCAGGGTAAACGCTTTGTCACCGATGCGTGTCGTAAGACCCGGAAGATCCTGAAACCCCAGCCAGAACATGCAGTTCAG
>NZ_BANF01000566.1 GCF_000964425.1 Komagataeibacter intermedius TF2
CTGGGCTGGGTGGTTGGCCATTCCTACGGCGTCTATGCGCCGCTGCTCAGCGGCTGCACCAGCGTGATCGTGGAAGGCGGCGCATCGGCTTCCGCCATC
>NZ_BANF01000565.1 GCF_000964425.1 Komagataeibacter intermedius TF2
GCACAGGACTGGAAGCGTGGTCAGCAAGCCCAGTTCGGCGTTGGTGATGGCAAGAGTTTGTTGATTTTTACTGAGAACTGCCCCGGGTAGGGCGGAAATTTTCATCGAGATTTGACCCATGCCTT
>NZ_BANF01000564.1 GCF_000964425.1 Komagataeibacter intermedius TF2
TGGAGACCTGAACTGGCGGGATAATAAAAACTGCGTCAGGCCAGTATATACTGGTACCCTTTTGAGTGCCCATGTGATCAACTGCCTTCATGACGGGAGACACGGACGACA
>NZ_BANF01000563.1 GCF_000964425.1 Komagataeibacter intermedius TF2
GGCGAAGTGCTCGCCGATCACATCGGTCCGGCGCTGGAAGCGGGTGACATCACCTTCGAGGATCTGGCGGAGATGATCGGTCCTGACGTCGCCATGACGCTATGGGGCTGCGCCTTCGAGGATTTTCTCGGGCAGGACTGGGATGA
>NZ_BANF01000562.1 GCF_000964425.1 Komagataeibacter intermedius TF2
AGCCCGGAGAGATACCTGATCTGGCGCGTTATGATCACGTCATCGTTGCTTGCTCCTTTGGCAAGGATTCCCTCGCCAGTACGCTGCACCTGCTCGAAAAGGGCGTGGCGCTGCAGCGCATCGAGTGGTGGCACCATCTTGTGGACGATGACGGGGACGTTTTTGACTGGCCGCATGTGCCCGATTACGGGCGGCATCTGGCTGCATCCCTTGGCGTCAGGCTGTATTTCTCCGCGCGCCAAGGCGGGATCG
>NZ_BANF01000561.1 GCF_000964425.1 Komagataeibacter intermedius TF2
CCGAAGGATGCGATTTTGCCCTCCCCTTCCCTACGTGCGGCAAGATCCGGATCCCGGCCCAGGTGACCGATGATGATGGCGCGATTGACTGACTGGCTCATGGTCTTGTTCCTTTTTTCCTTCCTGGTCGTCTCCGGCGCCTGCCGGATCTCTGACCTGGTGCGGTCGCGCGGAAGCGGGCCTCAGGCGGCGGGCGCAACCCCTCGGGGCGGCAGTGGTGCGGAAGCCGCGCATGCGGCTTCACGGTGCCGTCCCGACCGCAGAAACCAGGTCAGAGACCCGGCAGGGGCCGAGGTCATGCTTTTGGATTTCTGTTTTATTTTGCTATTTCGCTCATAATCGTGTCATTTATTCTTGTACAATTATGAT
>NZ_BANF01000560.1 GCF_000964425.1 Komagataeibacter intermedius TF2
ATGGAACTGCGCGAAGTCGATCCGAAAACCCTGCTCGACAACCCTGAAAATCCCCGAAAATCCACCCCAAATGAGGCGGAAGAGCGCCAGCTGGCGCTGAACGTCAAGGCCGTCGG
>NZ_BANF01000559.1 GCF_000964425.1 Komagataeibacter intermedius TF2
CAGTCCCCTTCGCCAGCGCCTGCTTGATGACATGGCGGTGCGGCAGTTCTCCCGGGAGACGCAGCGCAATGACCTTCGCGATGTCGGCCGTTTCGCCACGTTTCTGGGCCGCTCACCCCATACGGCAACAGCCGAGGATGTACGCCAGTTCCAGATTGCGCAGAACGAAGATGGGATGCCGACACCGACCATGACTGTCATCGTGTCGGCCCTACGTTTTTTCTTCACCCGAACACTCGACTGCTCCGACCTCGCACGCAAGTTGGTCCGGGTGCGCATCCCCGCAACCTGCCTGTCGTGCTGAGCCGCGATAAGGTTGCCCGTCTGCTCAACGCGACCACTTGCCTCAAGCATCGGGTCGAACGGGGCAAAGGCTGACGATATCGCAACGCCATGCTTCCGGCAGACCTTCTGCCCCTG
>NZ_BANF01000558.1 GCF_000964425.1 Komagataeibacter intermedius TF2
ATCTTGAATTAATGATTGCGCCAACGAGATAGATCATGGCTTCGAATGATCTGTCTGTTTTTTCGCTGCGCATGGCGATGCGCTTGAACTCCTTGAGCTTGCAGAAGAAGTTCTCAATGAGATGGCGTGCTTTGAACAGGGCCCCATCGAACGGGCGTCTGTCGAGGCGGTTTTTGCGCTGGGGGATGGCCACGCAGGCCCCTTGCGCGCGTATGGCGTCCACGATCCAGTGGACGTCGAAAGTCTTGTCAGCAAGAATTCCTTTAAAATCAGCTGGTTCGAGAAGAGGCGCAACGCCGACCGTATCGTAATGCTGGCCGGGGATAAGCGTGAAGCGGACCAGATTACCCAGGGCGTCGGTCATGGCGATGATCTTCGTTGACCACCCCGTTACACTCCGCCCTATCGCCTGGCTTCGGGTCCCCCTTTTGCGCCCTGGCCGTGGCGGTGAACCCGGACCACCGTGCCGTCAATCATCGCGTATTCCATGTCGGGATCATCGGAGACAGCCTCGAAAATCTTCTGGAAAACACCGGCTTTCGTCCAGTCGCTGTAGCGCGAATAAACCGG
>NZ_BANF01000557.1 GCF_000964425.1 Komagataeibacter intermedius TF2
GCGAGGCCGCTCGGATCTGGTCGTATTGCGCAGCCTCGCCAATGTCCGCCGTGTCACCGTGGCAGTGCGCTATCTGGAAAGGATGAATGAAGAGGGCCTGGGCGAGGGGCATTATCCGGATCTGCCGGATGTGAACCGCTTTCATAACGGCTATCGATGCTGGAGCCAGGTGTCATGACGGCGGGGCCGATCCTGTGCGAGCGGC
>NZ_BANF01000556.1 GCF_000964425.1 Komagataeibacter intermedius TF2
TGTGATCCATTGCATCGAACCGGCCGTCCACATAAGTCATCCAGGATGTTCAGGAGCCGAAAAGCGCGTCCATCCAAAAGCCTGTCCGC
>NZ_BANF01000555.1 GCF_000964425.1 Komagataeibacter intermedius TF2
AATACGGACCGCTTGATGGGAACGGCAGGTATCTGTTCTTTTACTCTCGAAGCGGTCGGGACGGACAATGAATTGTAAACAGTCCCAATCAGCCTGATAAGTTCGTCCGGCGATATTTTATTTTCCGATACATAAGCAGTTATGATTTC
>NZ_BANF01000554.1 GCF_000964425.1 Komagataeibacter intermedius TF2
CTGCATGGCATGGTTCCTGGCCAGATCCTCTGTGTAACCTTTACTAACAAGGCCGCCTAGGAAATGCGTAAGCGCATCGGAGACGTTCTTGGGCCGTACTCGGTACCCACATGGCTTGGAACGTTTCATGCCTTGGCTGCCCGACAGCTACGGGCCGAGCCTGAAGTGGCGCAATTGCGTAGCGGCTT
>NZ_BANF01000553.1 GCF_000964425.1 Komagataeibacter intermedius TF2
CCTTCCAGCAGAAGCATGGCCTCGTCGTGCCGTCTCTTGACCAGGCCCCTCAAGACCTTGCCTTTCGAGCGCACCTGCTCCTCGATGATTCTGACGGCCTTGCGTTTGTCGCCGCTGTTGATGGCAGCACGGACACCCGGCCAACCTCTGCCTGGATTGTAGACGAACGAGACGAGGGCGTCGAACTCGTTTTGTGTC
>NZ_BANF01000552.1 GCF_000964425.1 Komagataeibacter intermedius TF2
GTCCTGATTTTGGGCTTAACGAGCAAGTATTGATGGTTCTGGGTGATGACTTTTTCTCTGCGCCTGGGGCAGAACGGGGAGCATTATAGGCTGGTTTTCTACGCG
>NZ_BANF01000551.1 GCF_000964425.1 Komagataeibacter intermedius TF2
GTCGCCATGCCCAGTCATCCACCCCTACCACGCGTGTAGGGGGCATGTCTTTCCTGGCGTTCCGTGCCCGGGAAAGGAGGCGGCGAATGAGAGTGTCCGGGCTGATGGGGCAACACAG
>NZ_BANF01000550.1 GCF_000964425.1 Komagataeibacter intermedius TF2
TAACGGCCGTCCTTCCCGGCTTCACCGAACAGATCTTCCTGCCAGGCGATCCGGCAGCTTTTTGCAATGGCGTCATCGAACGAGGCCTCGATTGCATAAAAACGGTCCTGCCGCAGGGCTGATGCAATCCGGTCCCAATCGGGGATGGCAGCACCGGGTTCCCAATTTCCGTCGGGCAGTTGCGCGCCCTCATCTTCGCAGGCTTCGACATCCTCGGGCGGCTCCGCGCCAACCGGAAACCCGAAATGGCCCCAGACCTGTTCCTGCAGCGCGGTGGA
>NZ_BANF01000549.1 GCF_000964425.1 Komagataeibacter intermedius TF2
CCCTCGCGAATTACGCTATTTACATAGCTGGCGCGCCCACTTTTCTCCGGATCAGGTTTGTAGAACGGGCATGTCTTTTCATGAAGTGGCCCTTCATTTGGCCAGACGGCGAGGTGATAACTGTGACTGTC
>NZ_BANF01000548.1 GCF_000964425.1 Komagataeibacter intermedius TF2
TTTCGTCAGGAAGCGGTGGCCGCTGTCATTGCATCTACTGCCACTGGCTTGCGGTATGTCTCGCCACTGGTCATCAGCTTCCATGCAAT
>NZ_BANF01000547.1 GCF_000964425.1 Komagataeibacter intermedius TF2
CATGCGACGCTTCCTCATCGGGCCGGTCCGCACCGCCCTGCCGACATGGCAAAGGAGGCGGTTCTCATGAGCACGATCGATCTAGCGGCGATCAGTGCCGCGCAGACACGGCTTCTGGCCGAAATCGGCAAGCCGATTGAGCTGCTGGACCGTG
>NZ_BANF01000546.1 GCF_000964425.1 Komagataeibacter intermedius TF2
GGCATAAGCACTTCCTGACCGGCACAAAACCGTTACAAGTCCACCTTGATGCTCTGGCTGTCGATCACCGCTACTGCCGGACTGGCTTCGCGACCAGCCTGTTCCAGGTCGAGCATCAGTTCAACGTCATCAATGGTCTGGAACAGGAAGCCTCGCGCCAACTCACGAAAGCAGCCATGGACCGTGCGACAGTGCCTAGGATGGATCGGCAGCATCCGCCAATCCCAGCCTGAACGAACGAGATAGCGCACCGCATCGATCACCTCACGGAATTCGAACCTCTCGTGAGCGGCTACGACGCCCAAGACCTGGCATCAAAGGCGCGATCGGCTCCCATTCCTCGTCCGTCATGTCAGACGGGTAGCGTTTCGTCTTGCGGGTGATCCTGGCCATCCGGCCCCTCTGCTCTGGCGTCCACATCCAGAGCTTGAATCACATCAGACCGATTTTCTAAACAGGCTCTTAGCCATGGGGCTTCTTGACGCATTGCCGCACGCTCCGCGCTACGTCGTCTGCGATTGGGGCTATGCCTCGAACCGGTTCCGAGAAGCCCTGTGGGAAAGGGGCTCACGCCCGGTCATCCCCACAAAACGCGACGAGCCGCAGGTAGCCTGCCCCAAATGGATCTATCGGCATTAACATCTGGTTGAAAACCTATGGGCACGTCTTAAGGAGTAGAGAGCGGTCGCTACACGATACGAAAAAACCGCCACATCCTTCATGGCCGTCATCTGCATCGCTGCAACCGTAGATCATCTCAAGACCTAACAGGCCCTAACACTACAGTTGTGTTTTGATGTGAGAGGCGTAGGCTTTT
>NZ_BANF01000545.1 GCF_000964425.1 Komagataeibacter intermedius TF2
CAGGTCGATGTCGCAGCGCTGAACGCCACCTTCGCGGAAGCGCTTGCCCCGCCATCCGAAGCGGATGACGATGATGGGGACCTGGCGCATGACGACGAGACCGAGTTGGAAGACGACGCGGATGCCGATGCGCGGACTGGTGGCCCGGGAACAGATGATCCTGCCGCGACGGGCATTGAGCTCGATGAAGTGACTGACACGCCCACAGACCTGGCGGCAGATCAGGGGGATGAGGTGCCGCACGGCAGGGCCGAAAGTCTGGCTCCGCCATCGCAGACACCTGAAGAATTCCTCAGGACGCATGTTGAGTTTGTAGGCTTCAGCTGAGCGAGGCTGTTGCCGTCGTACGGCTCTGGCTCACGGCCCGTCGCCCCTAGTGGTGACGTCGGGCGGTGAGCCAGCAACGGCCTCTGGCAGGA
>NZ_BANF01000544.1 GCF_000964425.1 Komagataeibacter intermedius TF2
TCTTCTTTCCAGTGAGCCAGATAAGGATAATCGGACATGACAAATGGCTTCCATATATTCGACAGAAATTTATTCGATCATATTCCATACAAACAATGCAATAATCTACAAAATAGATTGTGGATAGACTTGAGCGGTCAATGTGCGTGAGCAGATAGAGGAGATGTTGTTTGTGTTGTATCAAGAAAATTAAGAGCAAGGAATTCGTCCACGAGGCTATCAGTTTCTGTTCATCTCCAATGGGTTGACCCGATAATTGAACAAGAACCTTCGATGCAAATTTGCTTTGCATCCAGGGGGTATTCTGGAACAGTTCAATCCCACCTTACTCTAATTGTGATGTCATGATTGGGATCGGTACATAAAACGGGCACAGATATACGCTAAGGATTATCGGT
>NZ_BANF01000543.1 GCF_000964425.1 Komagataeibacter intermedius TF2
ATGGGCTCGTTGACCTGCGTATCGGCAAAGGAGAACCCGGACAGGTCCTTGTAGGCGGGGAACCGGGCGGTCTTTGTCTGGTAGGCGATGGAGCGCACTTCGCGTTCGGCCAGTTCCGCCTCCAGGAGTTGTGAGAGGATGGGGATGGCCGCCTCGAAGGCAGGTGCACCCTGCTCGATGAGGTCGGCCGTGGCCTGGGCCATGCCATACATCCGCAATCCACGGAGCATGACGACAAGTGAAG
>NZ_BANF01000542.1 GCF_000964425.1 Komagataeibacter intermedius TF2
ATTTTCAGCACGCTCGATGAAGTCCCCGCCATGGAGCTGGCGGATCATGGGCTCGTTGACCTGCGTATCGGCAAAGGAGAACCCGGACAG
>NZ_BANF01000541.1 GCF_000964425.1 Komagataeibacter intermedius TF2
ATCCTTCGACCCATCTCTTTTCCAGATGGGATATGTAAGGCCCGAGTATGCTGCGTGTCGGAACCGTTCTTTTCCATGTTGGCGCATGGCCCCGCTGAAACCAGCGCCGCAC
>NZ_BANF01000540.1:0-149 GCF_000964425.1 Komagataeibacter intermedius TF2
GGAG
The DNA here is from genome assembly GCF_000964425.1 of Komagataeibacter intermedius TF2. Taxonomy (GTDB): domain Bacteria; phylum Pseudomonadota; class Alphaproteobacteria; order Acetobacterales; family Acetobacteraceae; genus Komagataeibacter; species Komagataeibacter intermedius. The sequence continues at coordinate 5 of NZ_BANF01000540.1, forward strand.
CCCCGCCCAGGATCGGGCCGCACGCCCTGTCGGACCGGGCAGTCACGGACATCATCCGCAAACGCTGTGGCGACACCCACCTTGAGGGGGACTTTGGCGGACACAGCCTGCGCCGCGGCGCCATCACCACGGGGGCGAAAGACGG
>NZ_BANF01000540.1:159-369 GCF_000964425.1 Komagataeibacter intermedius TF2
CATCTGGTCCGCGCGGGGCCACAGGGCGGGAGTCACTCCCGTCGGAGCCCCGCCCAGGATCGGGCCGCACGCCCTGTCGGACCGGGCGGTCACGGACATCATCCGTAAGCGATGCGGCGACACCCACCTCGAAGGGGACTTTGGCGGGCACAGCCTGCGCCGCGGGGCCATCACCACGGGGGCGAAAGACGGGTATGATCTCCTGGAACT
>NZ_BANF01000539.1 GCF_000964425.1 Komagataeibacter intermedius TF2
GTGGCGGGTATTACCAGCCTGCCCCGCCGCACGGTCTATGCCCGCGCGCTGGAACTCGCACGTGGGCCGCAGGGGTCATGACCGGGGTCAGTGCTGTTCGGGCAGGTCGGTGCTGAACAGCGAATCCGGCGGCATGGCGCCACCGGTCGAGGCATCGAGCAGGTCGACACGCGTGGTTTCCTGCTGGGCGTCCTGAATGATCCAGCCGCGCAGCAGCAGCGGGCTGTCATGGAAAATCAGCGTCATGCTGCCATCGCCGGGGGAATCGGTACGCACCAGCGTAATCTCCAGCACATTGCCATCATGCGACAGGCCGGTGACCGTCACATCCCCCGATAACTGGAGGTGCGGACGCAGCAGCAGGCCCAGCGGTGTCTTTTCCATGGGCATGGTGGTGGTCTGGTCCAGCTGGCTGTCGTTGAAGACGACCTGATCATGATTGGCGACCAGCAGCAGCGGGCTGGGCGGATCATACTGGAATCGCATGCGCCGATTCGTCCGGTCGATCCACGCGGTCCCCGTGCTCTGCTTGCCATCCGGCGCGGTCTGGCGGAAACGGGCCTTCAGCAGACTGATCGCATCCAGGTGCCGTTCAACACGCTCCAGCAGGGCATGGTCCTGATCCGATGCGCCAACGGCCATCTGTTCCTGCGCATGGGCGATGGATAACGGGCTACCGGCAGTCAGCAGGCAGGCGAGACCACAGGCGGCAAGGGTAGGATGGAATTTCATGATACGGGATGATCCATGCACGAAGTAGCCGCCCACTGGTGCCCCATCATGGGGGTAATATCAAGGCAGGCGGATCAGGAACTGCCAATCAGCACACCGGCGGCAAACACCAGCAGGCCGCCAAGCACGATCTGCACGACAGCCGACCCGAACGGTGTTTCCTGATACCGCCAGCGTATCCATGAAATCACGAACAGTTCGATCACCACCACGATCACCGCCGCGACCATCGCCGCCGAAAAATCATTGATCAGGAACGGCAGTGTATGGCCGATCCCCCCCGCCGTGGTCATGAGCCCGCATATCAGCCCGCGCAGCAGCGGCGCGCCACGGCCCGACAGCTTGCCATCATCGGACAGGGCTTCGGCAAAGCCCATGGAAATCCCCGCCCCGACCGACGCCGCCATGCCGACCAGAAAGGCATTCCATGGCAGGTGCGTGGCGAACGCCGCGGCAAAGACGGGGGCCAGCGTGGACACCGACCCGTCCATCAGGCCGACCAGACCGGGCTGGATGACCTGCAGCACGAAGCGGCGGCGGGCGTCCTCGTCTTCGCTTTCGCGCTTGTTCAGGGGCAGGCGGTCCAGTTCGATCGCATTGGCGGCCTGTTCATGCCGGTCCTCGGCATGGGCCAGATCGCCCAGCAGCCTGCGCGTAATGGCATCGGTGGTGCGCAGCGCGGCCTGACGGTAGAAGCGCGCGGCATCCATTTCCATCTGCCGGGCATGCTGGCGCACGGCCTCGATCCCCTGCGTCTGGACCTGCCATGCGGGCTTGCGCACGATGAAATCCGCAATGTCCTGACGGCGGATCAGCGGGATATGGGGACCGAACCGCCGGGCGTACAGGTCGATCAGGTCCCTGCGGTGGCTGTCTTCCTCCGCCGACATGTCGGTGAATATCTTGGACGTATCGGGATATTTTTCCCGGACCGCGTAAGCAAAATCGGAATAGATGCGCCCGTCTTCCTCCTCATTGGAGATGGCCAGCGCGAGAATTTCCTGATCAGTCAGGGACGAGAATTTACGCATTATCCAGTCTATGCATAAATTCCTGCGTCACCTCAAGAATATTGTAAAGTTAAAAATAATTATCAGTTATATTTGCGAAGTAATAATCGAAACTGATTATGCTTCTCGATTACATTTACTGTAGATACACCGTTCTCCCGCGTCAGACCGCAGCCTCGGCAAAGATACGGGTAACATCCCCCTGCCACCGGCCATGATAGGCCGCAAGCCATGCTTCCGCCTGCGTGGGACCACCCGCCGCGATTGCGTGCAGGGGGGCCAGGTAACAGGTTTCGTCACGTCCCTGCGCATCCCTGATATTGCGCGCCCGCAGCCCATCAGTCGCCAGTTCGACCATGCGCGCGGCCAGTGCGCGCAACGTACCCTGCCCCCATGGCGTCTCCAGCCCGGTGCGCGGCACCGCGCCGCGAATGGCGATGTAATCATCCCACCCGTGTTCCAACACCAGCCGTTCCGCGGCGTGCAGGGTGGCGTCGTCATACAGCAGCCCGGTCCACAATGCCGACTGCGCCAGCATCATGGCAGGCGTCCCGGCATCCGCGCCCCGCATTTCCAGGAACTGCTTGAGCCGCACATCGGGGAACGCCGTGGTCAGGTGGTCCTCGAAATCCCCGATCGTCGGACGCTGGCCCTCCAGTCCCGGCGGGCAGCGCCCTTCCAGCCAGCCCCGGAACGAACTGCCCGCGACATCAATCATCCGGTCATCGCGGGTGACGAAATACATCGGCACATCCAGCAGCCAGTCCACGTAGGATGCAAAGCTGAAGCCGTCTTCCAGAAAACGGCGTGGCATGCCCGCGCGCGCGTTATCGGTATCGGTCCAGATCCGCGCACGGTTGGACAGGAAGCCGTTGGGATGCCCTTCATAGAAAGGCGAACTGGCGAACAGCGCCGTCGCCACCGGCTGCAACGCCAGCGAGACCCGCATCTTGCGCGCCATGTCCGCCTCGGACCCGAAATCAAGATTGACCTGCACCGTGCAGGTACGCAGCATCATGTCCAGCCCCAGCGTTCCCACCTTGGGCATGTAGTTGCGCATGATGGCGTAACGGCTCTTGGGCATCCACGGAATATCCGACCGCCGCGCCGTGGGGTGAAACCCCAGCGGTGCGAACCCGATGCCCAGCCCCTCACAGATCGGGCGGATGGCCGTGAAGTGGCGCGTCATTTCGGACCCGGTTTCGTGCAGGGACGCCAGCGGCGCGCCGGACAGTTCGAACTGCCCGCCCGGTTCCAGCGAAATCGAACTGCCTTTCGCGTCCATCTGCCCCTTCAGCCCGATCAGCGCGTCACGGTCGATGATTTCTTCCCACCGCTTCCCCCCTTCTTCCGCCGCCAGGCCACGCAGCAGGGCTTCGATCCCCTGTGGGGCATAGGGTGGCGAGGACCAGGGCCTGCGATCCGGCGTTGCGGCGTCAGGGCGGACAAAACCGAATTTTTCATGTTCCGTGCCGATCCGCCATTCCGGGCGCGGCCGGGCGCCAGCCGCCAGGACTGCGACCATCTGGTCAAATGATTCGATTACGTTTGAATTATGCGCGCCGGGATTCGACATGGCGGGGGCAATATCCTCAATGACAGTCAGATTAACGCCGGCGACAGGCTGAACGCGCATGCCGGAGGGGGCAGGTGTTTATTGACCCATCCCTCATACGGCCTTGAGGCCAGCCCCGACAAGAGCCAGCGCCGCCGCCGCCGCGGTATCCGCCCGCAGCACAAGCCCGCCAAGCGACAGCGGCCTGACAAACGCACGACCACGCAGGATGTCATGCTCCCGCGGGGAAAAACCGCCTTCGGGGCCAATCAGCACACAGTCCCCCGGGCAGGCCGCGACGGGGGTGGCCGGGGCCTCGCTGCGTTCAAGGGCGGCGAACAGGGTTACACCGTCCGGCCACCGGGACAGCACCAGTGGCAGGTCCGCCAGCGGGTCGATCGCGGGCACGTCGAGGCGTTCGCACTGTTCGGCCGCCTCGACCGCGATGCTTTCCAGCCGGGCGGCATTGATGCGATGGGTATTGGTGCGTTCGCTGACCACGGGGCGGAAATGCGTGACCCCCAGTTCGGTTCCCATGCGGATGACCGTTTCGGTCGCATCACGCTTGAGCGGCGCGAACAGCAGGCCCAGCCCCAGCGTGGGCCGGGGCGCACGGGTCCGCTCCGCCAGCCGGATGCGACAGCGGTCCCGGCGCAGATGGTCGATCACGCCGCGCCATTCCCCGTCACGCGCGTTGAAGACCGCGACCGCCGCCCCCACCTGCTGGCGCATGACGGTGCCAAGGTAATGGGCCTGCCCCGGTTCCAGATCCAGCATGCCACCGGGTGCCATCGGGGCGGTCGTTTCGGGGGAAATGAACAGTCGCGGGCAATCCCTCATGCCTGACGGTAACCTTTCGCACTTGTCGCACTTGAACATAACGCCGGGGCCGGTCTTGACCCGACGGGGTCTTCCGGCCCATCTGTTTCGCCATTAGCAGCCACGGGGCGATCCGTCACCGGCAAACCCTGTCCCGCTGGCGCGATCAAGCCCGAAGGAGTTGCACCCGTGGACCAGCCAGTACCCCATACGGACATCCGGGTGGATGGCTGGATCGGCCGCCTGCCCGCGCGCCTGCGCCCGTATGCGCTGCTGGCGCGGCTGGACCGGCCCATTGGCACATGGCTGCTGTTCCTGCCCGGCGTATGGGGCATCATGCTGCCGGCGGGCGTGCCGGCATCGCAACGTATTTTCCTGATCGTGCTGTTCGGTATCGGCAGTGTCGTAATGCGCGGCGCGGGCTGCGTGGTCAACGACATGTGGGACCGCGACATTGACCGGCAGGTTGCGCGCACGGCGGGCCGCCCGCTGGCGTCGGGCGCGCTGTCGATGCGGGAAGCGGCGCTGTTCCTGGCCGCCCTGCTGCTGATCGGGTTCAACATCCTCATGAACCTCAATACCCTGTCACAGGTGCTGGGCGCGTCCTCGCTTGTCCTTGTGGGGCTGTATCCGCTGGCCAAGCGGGTGACGTGGTGGCCGCAGCTGGTCATGGGGTTCACGTTCGGCTTTGGCGCGCCGCTGGGCTATACGGCGGCGGCGGACCGGATCGATACCGCCCTGTGCGCCCTGTATGCCGCCACCATCGTCTGGCAGCTTGGCTTCGATACGATCTACGGTTTTCAGGACATGGAGGATGATGCCCGTATCGGGGTACGGTCCACGTCCCGTCTCATGGCCGGGCATGCGCGGCTGTTCGTGGGCGCGTGCTATGCCCTGACAGTTGCGGGACTGGCCGCGGCGGGGTGGCTTGCCCATACCGGTTACGGGTTCTGGCTGGCGCTGCCCCTGCCCGCCGTACTGCTGGCATGGCAGGTCAGCCGGCTGGACGAACGTGATCCCGCCGGGTGCCTGCGCCTGTTCCGCTTCAACCGTGAAACCGGCCTTGTCATTGCGCTGGCCATTCTGGCGGGCATGCTTACGCGCTGAGATGCATGATACGGCCCAGGAAGGTCCGGGCCATGTCCATGCACTGCAGGAACAGGGCGGAATCGTAACGATGCCCTTCATCGCGCAGGAACGCATGCTGGGCATTGAATTCATGCCATTCGTAACATACCTGCGCCTGTTCCAGCGCCTCGCGGATCATCTGCCTTCCTGCAAAGGGCACATGCGGGTCCTGCCGCCCCCAGACAAGGAACGCCTCCCCCTTCATCTCCCCGACCCGCGCCAGCGTATCATCGCATTTCCCGTGACCCAGGCTGTGGGCATGGATGTCGGTGGCATAGAAACACACCGTCGCGCGCACGCGCGGATCAAGGGCGGCACGAAACGCCAGATGTCCGCCAAGGCAGACACCCATCGTGGCCAGCGCGCCGGTGCAGTGCGGGTACGCCGCCAGCCAGTCCAGCGCCGCACGGGCATCATGGTCATAGGCGGCAAGCGATTTTTCATGCTTCAGGAAATTGCCCCGGTCCGTGCCCGGCTTGTCATAAGCCAGCACGGTGCCTGCAGGTTCGTATTCATGATAAACCTCGGGCACGCACACAACATGCCCCAGCCCGGCCATCATGGCTGCAAGCCTGCGGATGGGGGCCGTCACCTGATAGATTTCCGAAAACAGCACGATCCCGGGAAAGCGCCCCGCGATGGCGGGACGGAAAACATGCATCCGCATCATGCCTGATGGTGTCGGGATGTCGGCTGTCTCGTCCGAAAGAATGATCATCGCTGTGCTCCTGCTCCATAGGGCCAAAAGGGGCATGATAACAGCATCCGGACACGCCACCGAGGGGCCATGACCATGACGATGGTGTAATATCAGGTCTGAAAAATAGGGTATTTTTGTTCAAATATTGCGCAGAAAAAGCTTCCAACGTTGACAGCACGGGGGATCACCGGCCTGTATAGGGCATGAATTCGTTACAGAAACCATGATGTCATCCCTCTTCGCCCTCTCCCTCGCATCGCTGGCGATCATAGCCGTCGTGGTTCTGATTGCCCGTTTCAAGATCAATCCGTTCATCGTGCTGTTCGCCGTTTCGCTGGCGCTGGCGCTGGGTGCGGGCATGCCACCGCAGAAGGCCATCACGTCATTCGAAACCGGCGCGGGCCACGTGCTGGGGCATGTCGCGACGGTCATCGCGCTGGGCACCATGCTGGGCAAGATGCTGGCGGAATCGGGCGGGGCAGACCGGATCGCGGTCACGATCACCAGCCTTGCCGGCACGAAACGCGTCAGCTGGGCCATGATGGTGATCGGGCTGCTGGTGGGCCTGCCGGTGTTTTTCGAGGTCGGGTTCGTCCTGCTGATCCCGCTGGCCTTTACACTGGCGCGGCGCACCAACACGCCCCTGCTGCTGCTGGCGCTGCCCATGGGGGCCGCGCTGTCGGTCACGCATGCCATGATCCCGCCCCACCCGGCAACGCTGCTGGCGCTGTCGGCCTATCATGCGGATATCGGGCGCACGATCCTGTGGGGAATCGTGATCGGCACGCCGGTGGCCGCCCTTGCGGGACCGATTTACGCCCGCTTCATCGCCGGGCGGATCGGGCCGGTCCAGCCATCAGCGCTGGAAGCGCAGTTCGTCAACCATGACCTGCCCGAAAACATGCCCGGTTTCGGGCTGACGGTCATGACCATCCTGTCCCCCGTCATCCTGATGCTGGTGGGGTCGATGGCGGACATGCTGGCTGCGGCCCATACGCCCCTGAACAATGCGCTGCACTTTATCGGCAATACCGACATCGCACTGGCGCTGGCGACGCTGCTGTCATTCCAGGTCTTTGGCGCGGCGCGCGGGTTCAGCCGGGAAACCATCCTGAAATTCACCAATGACTGCCTCGCCCCCACCGCCCTGATCATGCTGCTGGTCGGCGCGGGCGGCGGATTCGGTCAGGAACTGGTCGATAGCGGCGTGTCGTCAGCCATTACCGACCTTGCGGTGGGGGCGCATGTGCCGCTGCTGGTGCTGGCATGGCTGCTGGCGGTGGTGGTGCGCGTGGCCACCGGGTCCGCCACCGTGGCCATGAGCACGGCAGCCGGCATTGTCGGCCCGATCCTGCTGCGCACCCATGCCGCGTCGCCCGAACTGATGGTGATCGTGACCGGGGCCGGGTCCGTGGCGCTGGGGCCGCTGAATGATGCGGGCTTCTGGCAGATCAAGGAATATCTTGGCCTGTCGGTTGGCCAGACCATAAAGACATGGTCGGTGATCGAGACGCTGATCGCCGTGCTGGGACTGGTATTCGCGCTGCTGCTGTCACTGGTGATCGGATAGTCTGGACATCATATTCAAATGACGGTTGGAACTGCCTTTTTTTCGGCAAAGACGGCATCTGACGCAGATTTTTGAACAAAGCCCCGGCAGGGATCTTTTTTAATTCCTGCAGTTATGGGCCAGCACGTCCGCCGCCTGCGCATGGTCGACCCCTTCCATGCCCAGCTTGGCCAGTGCCGCAGCCGGGGCCTGCTGCACGGCACGACAGGCGTCAGGCAGGACGAAGGTGGCAAATCCCGCCCGCACCGCATCGCGCGCGGTCGCAGCCACGCAGTAATCCAGCGCAACGCCCACCACGAAGACACGGGTGATTCCCCTGCCCTTCAGCAGGCCATCCAGTCCGGTACGGCTGGCATGGTCGTTGTCTTCAAAGGCGGAATAGCTGTCGATATCGGGATGCAGCCCCTTGCGCAGCACCACGCCAATATGCGCCTGCTCCAGCGCGGGCGACAGTTCGGCCCCCGGCGTTCCGGCCACGCAATGCACGAGCCACGGACCGCCCCGCCCCGCAAAGGACACATGCCCCGGCGGGTGCCAGTCCTGCGTTGCGACAATCGCCCCGAACGGCAGGTCGCATAACGGGTTGATCAGGGAAGGCAGCATATCCGCACCCGGCACGCCAAGGGGGCCGCCGGGCATGAAATCGCCCTGCATGTCGATGATCAGCAGGGCGTCCGTGGTAGATATGCGCAGGGACATGATCTGTCTTTCCTCCCCATGACGGCCAGGGCCATATGTACTACGACCGGACCTGACAAGGCGCCAGAAACGCAAAATCCGGACGGGCGGGCCGTCCGGATCCTGTGCCTAGCCTTTGGCGTAAGGGTTGTTCGATGCCCGTAGCAGCAGCCGGATCGGCGTGCCGGGCAGGTCAAAGGTTTCACGCAGGCCATTGACCAGATAACGCTGGTAATCCTCGGGCAGCTGGTCGGTGCGGGTGCCGAACACGATAAACGTGGGCGGACGGGCCTTGGCCTGCGTGATGTAGCGCAGCTTGAGCCTGCGCCCATCGACCAGCGGCGGCGGATGACGCTCGACCATCATTTCAAACCAGCGATTCAGCGCGCCGGTCGGCACGCGGCGGTTCCATATATCATAGGCGCGGCGCACGGTGGGCAGCAGCTTGTTGATCCCGGCCCCCGTCATGGCGGAAAACGCGACAACGGGAATGCCGCGCATCTGTGCAAGCGACGTCTCGATACGGTCCTTGATGGCCTGCCGCGTCGCAGCCCGGTCTTCCACTGCATCCCACTTGTTCAGCGCCAGCACGCAGCATCGGCCTTCACGCTCGATCAGGCGGGCGATCTGCAGGTCCTGCTCATGCACGCCCAGCGTCGCATCCAGCACGAGGATGACGACCTCCGCCATTTTCAGCGCCTCGATCGAGGCGGAAACGGACATCTTCTCCAGCGTCTCGTCAATCCGCGCCTTGCGCCGCAGCCCCGCCGTATCGACCAGCTGGATCGGGCCCTGGTCATCATGCAGCATGACGGCAATGGAATCGCGCGTAAGCCCCGGTTCCGGGCCGGTAATCATCCGCTCCTCGCCCAGCAGGCGGTTGAGCAGCGTGGATTTGCCCGCATTGGGGCGCCCCACGATGGCAAGGCGCAGCGGACCGGGGGGACGGACATCCTCCTCCTCGCCTTCCGCCTGTTCACGACGGCTGCGGCGCGTGGGTTTCTGTACGGGCGGCAGATCGGTTGGGGGCAGGCGGTCCGCTATTTCGGACATGAGGTCAGCCACGCCTTCCCCATGCTCGGCAGAGATGGCCAGCGGTGCGCCAAGCCCCAGCGAGAACGCCTCCATGGCGGCAGCAGCCCCCTGCCGTCCTTCCGCCTTGTTGGCGATCAGCAGCACCGGGCGGCCCTGACGGCGCAGCCAGTTGGCGAAATGCTCATCCGCGGGGGTCAGGCCACTGCGCGCGTCAATGCAGAACAGCACGAGATCGGCATCCGCCACTGCGGATTCGGACGATGCCCGCATGCGCCCGTACAGCGTATCGGGCGCGGCTTCTTCCAGCCCTGCCGTATCAATGATGCGAATGGCGCGGCCACGCACGGTCGCCTGCCCTTCCTTGCGGTCGCGGGTTACGCCGGGGGTGTCGGCCACAAGCGCCTGCCTGCGTCCGACCAGCCGGTTGAAAATGGTCGACTTGCCAACATTTGGCCTGCCCGCGATCACGACAACCGGCAGCGCATCCACTGGCGCGGATGGAAAAGATGAACTCACTGCGGCAACTTTCTTTTTAGCTATAGGCGATAAGGTAGCCGCTATTGTCCAGCAGCAACAGCAGATTATCGACCACGATGGGCGCGGTCGTTACCTGACCGGGCAATTTGTGCAGGGATTCGATATGTCCCTGCGCCGGATCAATGATGGCAACCCCGTTTTCGGGGAAGCTGGAAATGAACACCAGTTTGCCCCCTGCCAGCAGCGGACCGTTCCATACGATGCCGCGCTTCTGCTTGTCGGCGTTTTCATACTGGCGCAGCTGCGTGATCCAGCGCACATGGCCCGAAAGCCGGTCAAGGCAGGCCACCTGCTGGTCCATGGAGATGATGAATATCCAGTCCCCGATCACCAGCGGCGTATTCTGTCCCGAGATGCCACGTTCCCACAGCCTGCGGCCCGAACGCATGTCAATGGCCACCAGCACCGCGCCGGTGCTTATGGCATAGGCCGTACCATCGGAAATGACCGGCATGCCATGCACGCATGAAAAGTCGATCAGCGCCTGCTGCCCATTGGTGCTGCCCAATGTGTCAGCCCACACGACCTCGCCCCCTTCCGCGCGCAGGGCCACAAGGTCGCCCGAACCGAAACCGGCCAGAACCACCCCGTCCGCCACGGCCGGGGCCGGCTGGCCATAGATGATGGTGTCGGCACCCGTCGCGGCATATGTCCACAGGACATTGCCGTTTTCGGCATCCAGGCAGTACAGGTGTTCGTCAATGGTGCCAAGGAACAGGCGGCCGTTGTCAATGGTTGGCGCGGAACGGCCGGGGGCCTGGATATTGACCCGCCATTTCAGCTTGCCCGTCGCGGCGTCCACCGCCAGCGCCTGGCCAATGCCATCGACGATGTACAGCGTATCCCCGTCAACGCTCAGGCCACCGCCCAGGTTGTCCGACTGCATCTTGCGCGGCTTGGGGTTGTATTCCCACAGCTTGCGCATGGCCGGCCAGTGATAGGCCCGGATCACGCCCTGCGCGTCCATGACGAACAGTCGTCCGTTCTGCACCACCGGCGGGGCCTGGATGATGCCACGCCCGCTATTGCCAAGGGCGACGTAATACAGGGGATCGGGTTCGGAAATGCCCGCCCCGATATCGTGGGTCCACTGGTGGCGCATCTCGCCACGCCATGCGATATCCATGCCGACATGGCTGGCCACCACGCCGGACTGTGGCCAGTTGTTCACCGCCACTGGCGCAGGCACGGTCACCGCCTGCGTTTCGTCCGAATCAACGGTCAGGCCCGCCGTGGTATGCAGCACGTCGGAACGATGCCCGATCAGCAGCGGCTTCTTTTTCTGCGCACTGGAACAGGCGGCCAGGGCGGGCAGCAGCGCAGCCCCGGCACCAAGTAACGCGTGGCGGCGGCTCAGGGCTGTTTTCATGGTCTTCCTGTCTGTGGGCATGGGGGTGTCATGGGTCGGGCTAGCCACCTGCGTCAGCCCCCATTGTCTGCAGCATGGCTTCCGCGCGGTTGCGCACGCCATCGGTTACGGACATGTCCATGGTCAGACGTTCCAGCCGCGCGCGCGCGTCCGCTTCCTTACCGGTGCGCAGGTCAAGCATGGCCTCGGCCTCGATAGCCTGGGCGCGCCATGGCTGGCCCGCGCCATCCAGCACCGCAAGGCGCGAGCGCAGGGTGGCGGGATCGCCACTGTCGATCTGATGCTGGACCCACAGCAGGCTGGCGAGCGAGGCAATGACCGGGTCGGTGGCATGTTCCTGCGCCACGCCATCCCACAGGGCAAGGGCCGCGGGCAGGCTGCCGCTACCGGCCAGCAATGCGGCGCGTTCCATGCGCGCGAGGATGCGCAGCGGCGGCCGTGCCCTGCCGTCCAGCGCCGCAAGTTCCTGCAGGCCGGTTTTCTGCCGTGCGGTCAGCGCACCATCAGTACCCGCATTGTCGGGCGCGCGGGTGGCGTCCTGCATTGCAGTGAAATAGGCTGCCGAGACCGCTGCATCCGCCTTGTGCGCGCGGGAGACGGAATACTGCCACCCCCCGGCCCCGATGCATACCACCGCGACCACGGCGCCCGCGACAGCCAGATAGCGGCGCGCCAGCGCCCGGATGCGTTCGGCACGGATTTCCTCATCGACTTCCGTGAAGATGTCGTCAGCCACGTTCCTGTCGTTCCCTGCTCGCTTGCGCGGCGCCATGCGCACGGCGCGTCGTGTTTGTCGGCCCCAGCATATCCGGCCTGAAACGGCACGGCAAACCACCCTGTTCAGGGGCCATGCGCCGTCCCGGGCCATCATGCCTGTCCGATCACATAGACCGGGCCGTTTTCCACCGCCAGCCGTAAGCGGGGCGGAAATGCAAAAAGTTCGGGTTTTTCACCGTTTCCATCCCCATCTGTCCCGCAGCAGCGTCCTTGCGGCAGTCACGACCTGCGCCGTGGCCAGCCCTTCCATCGGGGCGTCGCCCACCGGCCCGGGGGCCATGGCCACCCGCGCCCACGGGCCGGCGGGCGCATATTCCGACGCCCGGCTGCGCCCGAACAGGCCCAGCGTGGGAATACCGCATGCCGCCGCAAGGTGCATAAGCCCCGAATCATTGCCAATGAACAGCGTGCACCGCGCCAGCAGCGCCGCCACCTGCGTGACCGACAGCCCGCCCCCCGTATCCAGCGCATCGGGCAACTGGTCCAGCACCGCCTGCGCGCGGGTGCGCTCGGCCGCCCCGGGGCCATACAGGATTACGGGACGCAGGGATGGATCATCCGCATGCAGCGCCCGGAACACCGCGACAAACCGCTCGGCAGGCCAGATCTTGCCATCCCAGTTGGCCGTCGGGCCAAGGGCGATCCAGCGTGGCCCATCAGGCAGCATGGAAGCCGCCTGCGTGCGCTCCCGGGCGCTCGTCCACGTGACCGGCAGGGGTGCGGGGTCAAGGCCCAGCAGGTTGCCGATATGGGTAATACGCCGCCCCGGCCTGCGCCCGCCCCGCATGACATGACGTTTGCCCACCCGCAGGAAATAGCTGACAACCGACCCACGCAGGTCCACGCACAGATCCCATTTCGTCCCCCTGCACTGCCGCCACAGTTCCAGCCAGTGACGGTCCCATGGCTGCTTGACCATTTCTATGGTGCGCACGCGGCGCGGCATATGCGCGAACAGACCAGCGGCCACCGGCCCGCAGGCAATGGTGAAGTCCGCCTGCGGATAGCGCCGCAGCAGGGTGTCCAGCAGCCCGGTGGACAGGATGGCATCCCCCAGCCGGGTGGATGTGATGAACAGGATATGCATTTTCGTGGTGCTAGTCAGGTTTTGCCTGTGTGCCAACCTCTCTTTACCCCTTGCCTGCGGGCACGGGCATGGCCAGATTGCGCGTATGGCCAGAATTGCTCATCTTCCTGATCGTGCCGTGCTTGGTATTTCCGGGGCGGACCGTGTTTCCTTCCTGCAGGGGCTGGTGTCCAATGACATGACGGCGGTCGCGCCCGGTCATGCGGTATGGACCGCCTTCCTGTCGGCACAGGGCAAATGGCTGGCCGATTTCTTTGTCTTTGCCGACCCCGAGGGCGTGCGCCTGCTGGTTGACTGTGATGCGGCACAGGCCGACATGCTGCGCCAGCGCCTGTCGCGCTACCGCCTGCGCGCGGATGTGGACATCAGCGAAACGGGTTACGCCGTGCATGCCGCATGGGGGGAAGACGTCATCCCCCCCGAAGGATATCCCGCAGCCCCCGACCCGCGCCTGCCGCAGGCGGGCTGGCGGTTCCTGCTGGGCCACCCCATGGCGGCCCCTTCGGCGGATGAGGTCGAGTACGACCACCTCCGCCTGTCGCTGGGCCTGCCCGATGGCGCAAGGGACTGCGAAAGCGGCAAGACCCTGCTGCTGGAAGCCAATTTCGACCAGCTGAACGGCATTTCATGGACCAAGGGCTGCTACATGGGCCAGGAACTGACGGCGCGCACCCGATACCGCGGGCTGGTGCGCCGTCACCTGCTGCCGGTCACGGCCCACCATGACCTGCCCGCGCCCGGCACGCCCATCGTGTCCGGCGGCGCGACGGTCGGGGAAATGCGGTCCTCGCGCGACAAGGTGGGCATGGCCATGATCCGCAACGAACATATCAACGATACGGGACTGAACGTGGACGGCCACGCGCTGCGCGTGCATGTACCCGAATGGTTTACCCTGCCCGCCAAGGCAGAATAGGACTACCTGCGCGCCAGCTATCCGCGCTGTTTTTTAAGGTTGGAAAGACATGCCCTATACCCCCCCGGACCAGACCGTGCGCACGGCCATGATCGACCGGGTCAAATTCAATGAAGACGGCCTGATCACCGCCATTGCACAGCAGCATGACAGTGGCGAGGTACTGATGCTGGCATGGATGAATGCCGAAGCGCTGGATGAAACGCTGCGCACGGGCCGCGTCTGCTATTATTCACGCAGCCGCCACGGCCTGTGGCGCAAGGGGGAAACATCGGGACAGGTGCAGACGCTGGTTGACGCCCGCCTGGACTGTGACCGTGACGCCGTCCTGCTGCTGGTGGACCAGACAGGCGTTGCCTGCCACACCGGCCGGCGGAGCTGTTTCTACAATGCGCTGCGCCCCGAAGGGATTGTGGAAATCACCAAACCGGAAGTTGCAGTGGAGACCCTCTATGGCAAAGCCTGACAAACCCATGGTGGATGAAGAGGAACGGCGCGAGCAGATCAGCAAGCTGATCTGGATCGGGATTACCGTGGTGGGCACGCTGGTCATGGGCGTATTCATGCTGCGCACGGAACTGCATGCGCTGATATCGGAAAACGAACCCCTGCCCCCTGGCGCCTCGGCGCCTGCTACGCCGGGTGCGGCCCCGGACGCACGCCCTGCGCAGGGACAGAATCCAGCAAATCCATGATCTCGGCCGCTGCCGCCTGCGCCGGGTCCACGCCGGGCCCGCGCAGGGCGGCGCGGATATCGCCAAAACCCGACCGTTGCAGGCTGCGGCAGCGTTCATCAGACAACAGGCGTTCAACCGTCGCCGCCAGCAGGTCCGGGGTGCAGCGTTCCTGCAGCAGTTCCGGCACCAGCCTGTGGCCTGACAGCAGGTTGACCATGGCCACATATGGCACCCGGATCAGCCGCCGCGCCATGGCCGCAGTCAGCGGATTGACGCGGTAGGTCACCGCCATGGGCACATTGGCGATAGCCAGTTCCAGCGTGGATGTGCCCGATTTGGTCAGTGCGGCGTCAGCCGCGGCAAACGCATCATGCTTGTCATCGACATCCGTCACGATCAGGGGACGTACCGGCCATTTCGCTACACCCCGGCGCACGATGTCGGCAATCACCGGGGCGACGGGCACCACGGGCACGATACCGGGCACCCGGTTCTGCAGGATGGTCAGCATGCGCCCGAATACCGGCAGCAGGCGTGGCGCCTCGGACCGGCGGCTGCCGGGCATGAGCACCAGAACGGGCGCGTCCGCCGCAATCGCGTGACGCGCGCGGAACGCAGCGCCATCGCCGCCATCCGCGCCGGACTGCAGGACGGGATGGCCGACAAAACGCGCCTCGATACCGTGCCGGGCGAAGAACTCCGGCTCGAACGGCAGCAGGCACAGCATGCGTTCCCACAATCCGGGGAACTCGCGAACCCTGTGTTCGCGCCATGCCCAGACCTGGGGGGCGACATAATGCAGTCGGGGGATGGACAGCGGCGCGATCCGTCGCAGCAGCCGCAGGGTAAAGCCGGGACTGTCGATGGTGATGACCAGATCGGGTCGCCGGCTGGCAATATCCGCCACCGCCTGATCCAGCCTGCGTGAGAGATGCCGGATTTTGGGCAGCACTTCCATCAGCCCCATGACGGCGAGATCACGCAGGGGAAACAGGGTATGCAATCCCTGTGCCTGCATGCGCTCCCCGCCAATTCCCGCAAACCGCACGTCAGGGCATAACGCGCGCAGTGCCGCCATAAGGCGACCGCCCAGAACATCGCCACTGGCTTCCCCCGCCATGATCCAGATGGTGGGGCCAGCAGAAACCGTCGCGGGGGCCGCGTGCGTGGGGAAAGTGTCAGTCATGCCTGACCGGCTTATCGTGTCGGATCAGTCAGCGCAAATGCCGGTTGCAAAAATCGTGCAGCCCCGGTGCTCCCCTGATCAGATCAGAATTGACGGGAAAGGAAGAAACGTTTCCGGACGCCGCCTTTTTTCAAAAAGCGTCACCAAAAACTCTCTACTCTATGGTTGTCAGGATATCCGACCACCATTTCAGTGCGATTTAAGCAGGTCACATATGGTCACACGGACATCATCCGGCAGCGGGACATAGCGCAGCGCAAGGGCCGCGTCATTGCCGTGCTGCATGCTCCAGTCAAAGAACGCGCGCACCGCCCTGCCCTGTGGCGTCTGCGCCCGGTCGGTCGGGATCAGCACATAGGTGGCGGCCATGATGGGCCATGCACCCGGACCATCGCCATCCAGCACATCGGCGGCGTGACTGTCATCAGCAGCCCAGCGCGCGGTCGTGACCGCCTGGCTGAAACTGTCCGGCCCGGCGGCGACCAGATCCCCATGGTGATTGCGCATCTCCGCAATTGCCATGTGATTGCCTGCGGCATAGGCATATTCAAGGTAACCGATGCTGCCTTCGGTATTGCGCACGGCAGCGGCGATGCCGTCATTGCCACGCGCGCCCTCGCCTACCGGCCATTCGATGGATGTTCCGCTGCCCTGCTCCTTCGCCCATTGTGGTGAGACACGGGCAAGGTAGGACGTGAACACGAACGTCGTGCCCGACCCGTCCGCCCGGCGCACCGGGGCCACCGGCATGGCAGGCAGGGTCATATCCGGGTTTTCCGCAGCGATGCGGGGGTCATTCCACATGGTGATGTCCCCTGCATACAGACGCGCCAGCAGTTCCCCCGTCAGGTGCAGGTGGCTGGTATCCACGCCCGGCAGGTTCACCACCGGCACGATCGCCCCCATGACCGTGGGAAACTGGATCAGATGGAACTGCGCCAGTTGCGTCGCGGTCATGGGCGCGTCGGATGCGCCGAAATCCACCGTACGGGCCTTGACCTGATTCTGCCCCGCACCCGACCCGATGGTCTGGTAATTCAGGCGGATATCCGTCGCATGCGCGGCCGCTTCGCCCCACGCCCCGTAAATGGGCGCGCCAAAGCTGGACCCCGCCCCGATGATTTCAGTGGCATGGGCCGTGGCGCCGGCAAGGCCCAGCACCACCGCCGTTCCCAGCCCGATACCCCGGCAGGCGCCGCGCACCCGCCCGCGTTCAGCCACGCAGGACGGCATTGCAGCTTTTCTGCGCGGCAGCGAGCACCCGATCACAGACAGCTTCGATTTCCGCATCGGTCAGGGTCCTGTCCATTGGCTGAAGGGTTATCTCCACGCCCAGCGACCTGTGTCCCGCCGGGATCTTGTCGCCTTCATAAGCATCAAACAGGCTGACGGCCACAATCAGGTTCCGCTCGGCCCCCTTGACGGCCTTCAGCAGCTTTTCCGCCGGAATGTCGTCCGTCACTACAAAGGCAAAATCACGCTTGAGCGGCTGGAACGCCGACAGTGCCGGAGGTGCCTTGCGCTTGCGCTTGGGTTCCGGCACCGCATCAGGATACAGCGTGAACGCGCAGACCGGCACGTCAATGCCACGCGCGGCCAGCAGGGCTGGATGCAACTGCCCGAAATGCCCAAGAACCAGCTTCGGCCCCTGCCGGATGACGCCCGAACGGCCCGGATGGTAATAGGACGGTGCATCCGTGGTAATGCCCAGCCCTTCCATCGCGGCCCCGGCGGCGGCCAGACCCGCCAGTGCATCGGCCTTCGCCTGCCATAGGTCAACCGGCTGCGCGGGATGGCCGGGCAGACGCGCGGAATGGCCGCTGCGGATACCGGCAGCGACCAGCTTCTGCCCATCCGGGCCAAAAGCGGGCCCGACCTCGAACAGCCCGAGGTCCGGATAGCCGCGTGCCGCATTGCCCTTTATCGCAGCCAGCAGGTTGACCAGCGGCGTGGGCCGCATCTGGTCCAGATCGGCCGCAATGGGGTTGAGCAGATGCAGGTCCGCAGGCGTTTCACCGAATTCGGCGGCCTGATCCATCGCCACGAAGGAAAAGCCCACCGTTTCCAGCAATCCGCGCGCGGCAAGCTGTCGGCGCAGGCTGGCGATACGGCCCTGCCGCGGGGTGAAGGCAGGCAGCGGCACCGCATTGTCCACCGGCAGGGACACGGCAGGCACGCTGTCCAGCCCACGCAGGCGCAGCACTTCCTCGATCAGGTCCACTTCGGGATCAATGACCGCCGCCCCTTCCGCCGCCGCCTGCGCACGGGCGGGCGGCAGATCGGGCTGCTGGTCCAGCAGCATGGGCGTTGCGATGTCATTGCGCCACGACGGCACATCCACCACGACATGCTGTGCATCACATTCCCGCACCCTGAAGCCAAGCCCCTCCAGCAGGTGGACCGCATGGTCGGGCTCTTCCACCAGTCCGCCCAGCGTTTCCAGACGGGCGAATTCCAGATGCGCCTGCCGCTGCCATGCCGGCTCGCCCCCGGCGGAAACCACGGTGCCCGCTTCCCCCCCGCACAGGTCAAGGATCATGCGCGTCGCGGCCTCCAGCGCCGCAGGCGGCAGGGCCTGATCCACGCCACGCTCGAACCGCTGGCGCGCATCGGAATGCAGGTTGTGCCGCCGCCCCGACAGGGCGATGGCCACGGGATCGAACAGCGCACATTCCACGAACACGGTCGTGGTGTCGTCACTGACCCCGCTTTCCGCCCCGCCCATGATCCCGGCCAGTGACTGCACGCCACGCGCGTCGGCAATTACGCAGTCATCCGGCGTCATGACGTGTTCGCTGCCATCCAGCGCGGTGAAGGTTTCGCCCGCGCCACGGCAGATGGTCAGTTCCGACCCCATCAGCCTGTCCACATCAAACACGTGCAGCGGGCGGCCAAGATCGAAGGCGAAAAAATTGGTGATGTCCACCAGGGCGGAGACCGGACGCAGGCCCACGGACTCCAGCCGCCGCTTCAGCCAGTCCGGGCTGGGGCCGTTCTTCACGCCGCGAATGACGCGCCCCAGAACCCACGGGCAGGCTTCGGGGAATGTGATGCGCCAGTTGATGGGGCTGTCAAAACGCCCGTCCACCGTGTCTGCAAGCCATGGCTTCAGCGTACCAAGACCCGCCGCCGCAAGGTCGCGCGCCACACCCCGCACCGCCAGCGCGTCGCCCCGGTTGGGCGTGATCGCGATGTCAATGACCGGATCATCCAGTTTGGCGAACAGCGGATAGGACTGTCCCGGCGCGGTGCCTTCGGGCAGTTCGGCAATGCCGTCCGTTTCCTCGCCCAGTCCCAGTTCACGCAGCGAACACAGCATGCCGCCGCTGGCCTCGCCACGCAGCTTCCCGGCCTTGATGGTGATGCCGCTGGCGGGAATGAAGGTGCCGGGAGGGGCAAAGATCACATGCAGTCCTGCGCGCGCATTGGGCGCGCCGCACACGACCTGAACGCGCCCGAACCCTTCGCCCGCATCGACCTGGCATACACGCAGGCGGTCGGCATTGGGGTGCTGGGCCGCTTCGATGATACGGGCTGTGCGGAAGGATGCCAGCATGGCGCCGGGGTCTTCCACCCCTTCGACTTCCAGCCCGATGGTGTTCAGCGTGGCGCAGATTTCTTCCACCGTCGCCGTGGTCTCAAGATGCTCGCGCAGCCATGACAGGGAGAACTTCATCGATCACAGACCTTCGTGCAGCAGGGCGGGAGACAGGGGGCTGGTGCCGTAGTGGCGCAGCCAGCGGACATCGCTTTCATAAAACGAGCGCAGGTCGGGAATGCCATGGCGCAGCATGGTCAGGCGCTCGATCCCCATGCCAAAGGCGAAGCCCTGCCATTCCCGTGCATCCAGCCCGCAATTGGCCAGCACGCGGGGGTGGACCATGCCCGCGCCCAACACCTCCAGCCAGTCATCGCCCGCGCCGATCTGCCCGGTCCTGCGCGACCAGCCGATGTCTATTTCCATCGACGGTTCGGTAAAGGGGAAATAGGACGCGCGGAAGCGCACCGGCAGGTCGGGCATCTGGAAAAACGCGCGCAGGAAATCCGACAGACAGCCCTTGAGGTGCCCAAGCGTGATTCCCTTTTCGATCACCAGTCCCTCGCACTGGTGGAACATGGGCGAATGGGTGGCGTCGTGGTCCGCGCGGTAGGTCCGGCCGGGGGCGATGATGCGGATGGGCGGCTCTTTCGCCAGCATGGTGCGGATCTGCACGCCTGATGTCTGGGTGCGCAGCACGCGTTCGGGCTGGCCTTCGGCTTCGGCGGGCAGGTAGAACGTGTCCTGATCCGTGCGGGCGGGATGGTGCGCGGGCGTGTTCAGGGCCGAAAAATTGTGCCAGTCGCTTTCGATATCCGGCCCTTCGGCGATCTGGAACCCCATCGCACCGAAAATGGCCGCCATTTCCTCGATCGTGCGGGTGATGGGATGCAGCGCGCCGTCCGCTTCCGGCGCGCAGGGCAGTGTCACGTCCACGCGTTCGGCAGCCAGGCGGGCATTCAGCGCCTGGGTTTCCAGTTCCTGTCCGCGCGCCTCGATCAGGCGGGACAGGTCATCGCGCAGCCGGTTCAGGGCGGCGCCCCGCGTGCGCCGTTCATCCGGCGTCATGCGCCCGAGCTGCTTGAGGAGTGCGGTCAGCGTGCCCGACTTGCCCAGCGTGCCGACGCGCACCGCATCCCACGCGCGCTGGTCGGTCGCGGCAGCGAGTGCCTGAACTGTCTGTTCCCTCAGGGTTTCGAGATCGTCACTCATAGCACCTCGCACAGGCTCACGTCCGGGCGGGCTGGTATCGATCTACCGGCGGGCCAGACCCGGCGCATGGAATTGTGTCCGCCACCGGCATGGACTGCGGCACGGGCATTGCATTAAAAACAAAACGGGCCGCCCGTTGGGACGACCCGTTTCGTGGACCTGTCGCCACGCGGGCGTGGAAACAGGGATCAGGCCAGAGCGGCCTGCGCCTTCTTCACGATTTCAGCGAAGGTTGCTGCATCGTCATAGGCAATGGCGGCGAGGACCTTGCGGTCGATCTCGATGCCAGCCTTGTCCAGGCCGTTGATGAAACGGCTGTAGGTCAGGCCATGTTCACGCACTGCCGCGTTGATACGCTGGATCCACAGGGCGCGGAATTCACGCTTCTTGTTCCGGCGGTCGCGGTATGCATACTGAAGCGACTTTTCCAGACGTTCCAGCGCAATGCGGTAATTGGTGGAGGAACGGCCCCGGAACCCCTTGGAGAGTTCAAGAACCTTCTTGTGGCGGGCGTGGGTGGTTACGCCGCGTTTCACACGTGCCATATCTCAGGTGCTCCTTATGCCAGACCGTAGGGAGCCCACTGCTTCACAGTGCGGCCGTCCATTTCCGTCAGCACCTGCGAACCACGGTTCGTGCGCTTCATCTTCTGCGAGCGGTTGATCAGGCCGTGGCGCTTGTTGCCGGGACCTGCCAGCACCTTGCCGGTGGCGGTGATCTTGAACCGCTTCTTGACCGATGACTTGGTCTTCATCTTGGGCATTTTCTTCTCCTGAATGTCTGGTGCCCGTGTCCGTGCCCACCCCTGCGGGTAAACATGAACACTCCATTGCGGCCGGGCATGCCCTACAGGCCCGGACGCGCGAACACGCAGGCTATAGACAACCCGCACCCCGCGATCAACCCCCTTCGCACGCGTGGCCGCGCTTTCCCCCGCCCACGTGGTGCTGTAGTGGGAAAAAGATCAGGTTGGAAACAGGAGAAAACACAATGACACAACGCGTTGCCTACATTACCGGCGGCAGCCGCGGCATCGGCGCCGCCATTGCGAAATCACTGGCGAAGGATGGCTACGACATCGCCATTTCCTATGCCCGCAATGAACAGGCGGCACAGAAGACGGTGGATGAGGTCCGCGCACTGGGCCGCCGGGGCATGGCCATCCGCTGCGATGGCGAAGGCAATGGCAACCGTGCCGCCATCCGCCGCGTGGTGGCCGATATGGGGCGGATCGACGCGCTGGTGTGCAATGCCGGCATCTACCCCTATGGCGACGTGGCCGACATGACGGATGAACAGGTCGATGCGGTGCTGGGCCTGAATGTCCGTGCCGTCATGATCGAAACCATCGAGGCCGCGCGCCACATGACACAGGGCGGGCGGATCATCCTGATCGGCTCAACCTTTGCCGACCGCTCCCCCTTCCCCGGCATTTCGCTGTATTCGGCCTCCAAATCGGCGCTGAACGGGTTTGCCCGGGGGGCCGCGCGCGACCTTGGCCCGCGCGGGATCACCATCAACGTGGTCCAGCCCGGCCCGATCGACACGGACATGAACCCCGCCACCGGGGCCGCCGCCGACATGCTGCGCAGCTTCATGTGCCACAAGGAATACGGTCAGGTGAGCGATATTGCATCCGTCGTCTCGTTCCTGGCCAGCCCCGCCGCCAGCTTCATGACCGGGTCCGCCGTGACAACGGATGGTGGCCTCGCCGCCTGACCCGGCGGATGTGCGCAGGCTCCCCCGCCCTGCGCACATCCGGTCCCATGGCGTTTGTTCCGGTCAAGATTCATGAGCCGGACAACATCCGCGCCCGCATTCAGGATGTGGAAAGCGCGTGCCCCCACGCCCTGTCCATGAACATCATCCGCCAGATCGAGCAGGACCGGAACCTGCGCCCGGGCCGGTTCACGCTGGATGGGGTGGAACAGCGCGGGCTGGCACGGAATTTTACCGGCGACATGCGGGCACTCCACCGCATGGTGGAAATTATTGTGGACCAGCAGGTCCGCCACTGGTTGAAATGCTGAACAGCTGGCGACAGATCGCGCCCTGCTGCCCCAACCCGCTCCCGCCATGTGAAACACCCCGTCAGGCACCAGCCTGACGGGCAAGGAACCTCTGTCAGTTTCACCCCACGATACGGGCGCACGCTTCCGCGCCTGCATGATTGTCCGGTGACCGGATCATCCGGCCATGACCACGTTCCATGATCCCGGATACATTACGCTGAACACGGGCAGTAGAGCAGCGCATTTCATGCGTCAGACACGACAAGTCATCCAGACCACTACAGGGCCGGGACACCGAACTGTCTGATTACTGATTTTCAAAAGGAAATTGGCTGGGGGACCTGGATTCGAACCAGGGCTGACCGGGTCAGAGCCGGTAGTTCTACCGCTAAACTATCCCCCAGCAAGGAGAAAGCGGCGCGGTGCGCTGCGGTGATCAGGCATATAGCCGGGGGGCGTGTGGGGCGCAACCCCTCTCCTGATCTTTTTTGCGAATTTTCTCTTTTGACTTGCGTTTTACGCAGAACACTCAACACAATAGGTAATACCTTGGCCATCAACGGGTTTGCATGCACATGGTCCAGCAGACGCTCAGCGCAAAGATACGCCAGCATGGGGACATCCTCCCCCTTGCGTCTGCGATGAATCGCCGCACATTCCGTGCGCCACTTTATGCCGCCATCGACCTTGGCACCCATAACTGCCGCCTGCTGGTCGCCCGCGCGGGGGAACAGGGGCTGCGTGTCATTGACAGCTTCAGCCGCGCCGTACGCCTTGGCGAAGGACTGCATCATTCGGGGCAACTGGCCGAAGCGGCGATGGAACGCACCATCGGCGTGCTGCGCACCTGTGTCGCACGCATGGGGCTGTATGACCTGCACAGTCACCGCGCCATCGCAACCGAAGCCTGCCGCCGCGCGGGCAATGGCATGGATTTCATTGCCCGCGTCCTGCATGAGACCGGCCTGAACATCTCGGTCATTTCCGCGCGGGAGGAAGCCGAACTGGCCCTGGCGGCCTGCAATTCCCTGCTACAGGCCCACCATCACGCCGCAGGGCGCGGCCTTTTGTTCGATATTGGCGGCGGCTCGACCGAAATCGCATGGGCGCGAATCGACCGCGGCGCCGGACGCCATGACCTGTCCGGCTATATCAGCCTGCCAGCCGGCATCATGACCGTGGGTGAACGCTATGGAACGGATATCTTCACCGACCATGGCTACCGTGCGGTAGTCAGTGAAATCAGCGACATGCTGCGCGGGTTTGATGACGTCCACTGCATCGCCCGTGAAATCGCACGTGGAAATGTCATGCTGCTGGGCACCAGCGGCACGATCACCACACTGGCCAGCCTGGCGCAGGGGCAGGACCGGTACGAACGCGCCGGGATTGATGGCAGCACCCTGTCGGTTCCCCATGCGCTGGGCCTGATTGCCAGCCTGCGCCGCTCGGGCATGGCGGGGCTGACACGCCACCCCCTGATCGGCGCGGACCGCGCGCGCTACATCCTGCCCGGCTGCGCCATATTCGAGGCGATCGCCACCACATGGCCCATGCCCGACGTCACGGTTGCGGACCGGGGATTGCGTGACGGACTGCTTTTACGCATGATTGGGAACCGCAGGCGGCATGGCGGCCTTTCCGCCCGGCCGCCTTCCTTCCCCCTGCATAATCGTATGGAGCACCGGGTCAGTACCTGACCGCGTCCCGTCATGAAACAGCGTTCTTCTACCCGCATACCGGGCAAGGCCCGTACCAGCAGTCTGACACCCGGCACCGGTGACAGCAGCACGGACGGACGCGCCGCACAGGCCAACCGCACCAAGACCGTCACGGTCAAGAAAGCGCGCGGTCGCACCACGGCACAGCACCGCTGGCTGCAGCGCCAGCTGAACGACCCGTATGTACAGGCTGCCCACAAACAGGGCTGGCGTTCACGCGCGGCCTTCAAGCTGATCGAACTTGATGACCGCTTCCAGCTGATCAGGCCCGGCGCGCGGGTGGTTGACCTTGGCGCGGCCCCCGGTGGCTGGACGCAGGTCGCGGTCAAGCGCGGGGCGGCGGAAGTGGTGGGCGTCGACCTGCTGCCGGTTGATCCCGTGCCGGGCGCCACCATCATCGAAGGGGACTTCAACGATCCCGACATGCCCGATCGCCTGACCGGCCTGCTGGGTGGCCGCGCGGATGTCGTGATGTCGGACATGGCTCCCAACACCACGGGGCATGCCCCCACTGACCACCTGCGCATTATCGGGCTGGCGGAACTGGCGCTGGATTTCGCGGTGCGCATCCTCGCCCCCGGCGGCACGTTCGTCGCCAAGGTGTTCCAGGGCGGATCGGAAAAGCAGATGCTGTCGGACCTCAAGCGCATGTTCACGCAGGTCCGCCACGCCAAGCCCCCGGCCAGCCGCAAGGAATCAAGCGAACTTTACGTCGTGGCCACGGGCTTTCGCGGCCTGGACAGCACCGAGGGCTGATCGCAGGCCGCACCGGACTGACCCGACGGGTCAGTCAACGTGATGGTCGTCCCACAGCCACGCCGCCCCGCGCACGCCGGAACTGTCGCCATGCCGGTTGCGTACGATGGGTGTGGTGCAGTTGGGGGTGATGACGTAACGCTGCATGAGCCGGGGCACACGTTCGTAAATCGAGTCCAGGTTGGACACCCCGCCCCCCAGCACGATCACGTCAGGGTCCATGAAATTGATCGCCATGGCGCAGGCGCGCGCCATGCGGTCCATGTAGCGGTCCAGCGCGCCAATGGCGGTCAGGTCACCTGCCTCGGCTTCCTGCTCGATACGTGCCGCGCTGCGGTGGCCGGGGCCTTTCCAGTCCTGCGCCAGCGCGGAACCGCTGAGGAAGCGTTCCATGCACCCCTCGTTGCCGCAGAAACACTTGGGCATGGGGAATTCTTCCAGCCGCGGCCACGGCAGCGGCGTATGCCCCCATTCCCCCGCAATGTGGTTGCGCCCGATCAGCAGCTTCTGGTCGATCACGATCCCGGCCCCCATGCCGGTGCCGATGATGACGCCAAACACGCAGTGATGGCCGGCACCCGCCCCGTCGATGGCCTCGGACAGGGCAAAACAGTTCGCATCGTTCTCGACCCGCACATCGCGCCCCAGGGCGGCCGACATGTCACGGACCAGCGGCTGGTTGTTCAGCCACGTCGCGTTCGCGTTCTTGATGACGCCCGTATCGGGGCTGATGGAACCGGGAATGCCGATTCCCACGGTGCCCGTGCCGCCAAGTTCCTTATCCACCCCGTGGATCAGTTCACACATGGCCCCGATGGCGGCGGGATAGTTGCCGGGGTTGGAAATGCGCCGACGCACACGTTCCGTCCCGTCCTTTGCCAATGCTGCAATTTCAATCTTGGTGCCGCCAAAATCAATTCCAATACGATAGGTGGCCATCCGGAGTCTTTCTTTCATCATGTTTTATCAGTGGCGCGTTTTCTTTTATGGTCGTACCTGCACGCAACTTCAAACCCTGATGCGCAAGCATAGCTGCCCACCACCAAGGAGACATGGCCACCCATGAGTGAGATCCTGCTAGACGCACGCGGCCTGACCTGTCCCCTGCCCGTGCTCAAGGCCAACCGCATGCTGCGTGGCCTGCCGCCTGGCGCACGGCTGCGCGTGATCGCGACCGACCGGGCGTCCGTCGCGGATTTTCAGGCCTTCTGCCGTGAAACGGGCCATGCCCTGATCGCATTCGGGGAAGAAGGCGGCACGCTGTCCTTCGTCATCCGCCGCAGGCCCGATCCCGATGCGCCTCCTGCTGACGCGCCGCACACGGCATAAGCGTCAAAATGCCGTAAAACCAGTTGTCCCCTTGGCAGGATGCCCCCCAAGGATGTAATGCCTGCGCCAGCCAAGTTATTTCAGGAAGCACCACGCGCCGATGACCGAAGACCTGACCAACCTTTCCTTCGAGGACGCACTGGCCGAACTTGAAGCCATCGTGCGGCAGCTTGAGGTCGGCCAGCTCAGGCTGGAGGACGCGATTACGGCCTATGAGCGTGGCGCCGCCCTGCGACAGTACTGCCAGAAAAAACTGGACGAGGCCGAGGCCCGCGTCCAGGCGATTGTCCAGCGTGCCGACGGCACGCTGGATGCAAAACCGATGGATTGATGCATCAGATGAGCCAAACAACAGCAACCTCGTCCCAAACAGACGGTACGGATCGCATGGTCCGTCTGCGTGCATCCATGTCCGCGCGCGCCAAGGCGATCGAGGGCATGATCGACCGCCTGCTGCCCCGCGTTGAAGGGGGCGAGGCCCGGCTGATCGACGCCATGCGCTATGCCACGCTGGGCGGCGGCAAGCGCCTGCGCGGCTACATGGTCGCCGAAGTGGCCAGCCTGTTCGGGGTGGCGCCGGAAGGTGCGGACCGCGTCGCGGCATCGGTCGAGATGCTGCATGCCTATTCACTGGTCCATGACGACCTGCCCGCCATGGACGACGACGACCTGCGCCGTGGCCAGCCTTCCACCCACCGCAAGTTCGATGAGGCGACGGCCATCCTGGCCGGGGACGCGCTGCAGACCATGTCGTTCGACATCCTTGCCAATCCGCTGACGCACGCCAGCGCGGATGTGCGCATCAACCTCGTCCGTGCGCTGGCCGAGGCCTCTGGCGCTGCCGGCATGGTCGGTGGCCAGATGATCGACATGGAAGGCGAAGGCCGTGCGCTGTCCCTGGACGAAGTCGCCCGCCTGCATGCGCTCAAGACCGGCTGCCTGATCCGCTACTCGGCTGAAGCCGGGGCGATTCTGGGGCAGGCCAGCGATGACGTGCGCAAGCGCATTTCCGCCTATGGCCGTGACCTTGGCGCGGCCTTCCAGATTGCCGATGACGTGCTGGACGCCACCGCCAGCGCCGAAGAACTGGGCAAGACCGCAGGCAAGGACGAAGCGGCTGGCAAGTCCACCTATGTCGCCCTTCTGGGCGTGGACGGCGCGGCAGGGGAAGCCCGCCGCGTGGCCGGACAGGCCCTATCCCATATCGACATCTTTGGCCCCGAGGCTGATCGCCTGCGCGATCTGGTCCACTACGTGGTCGAGCGCAGGAACTGAGAGACATGACCGACAGCAAGACGCCAGCCGACATTCCGACCCTTGGGCGCTACCCTCAGCTTGACCGGGTTCGCAT
>NZ_BANF01000538.1 GCF_000964425.1 Komagataeibacter intermedius TF2
GAACGGTCACCTGACATCGCAAGGCCAATAAAGCGCTGCTTGCGCTCGAGGAGCTGCCAGTTGGTCGCGTCAACAGAACCCTGCTGGGCATAGGCGTAGAGTTCGATTTCCGCGTGCTGGTTGCCCTGCCGCTC
>NZ_BANF01000537.1 GCF_000964425.1 Komagataeibacter intermedius TF2
ACCCGTTTCAGGTTCGCTTCGCTCTCTGGGCTCATGCCGCCACCTGTCGAGGTATAGAGCGTTCCTTTCTGGAAGCGATCGAGTGCTGCAAAGGACAATGCGTCAATGGCCGCCTCGGTGACGACAAGGCGCGTCACGGGTGCTTCTCCCCCGTCGGCCCGGAAACCGAAGAGACGCTTGCCAACCCCGCCCGTCGAAAACCCCTTGTAATCCGGCCCCCGCATTTCCAT
>NZ_BANF01000536.1 GCF_000964425.1 Komagataeibacter intermedius TF2
CATCCTCCGAGAGTTTTACTCTCCGGTAAACCCGGGGCAGTTCACAGCGTCTGCCGTGCAGGCTTCCGATGCGCGCCCCTCGGCCGATGGGCTGGATGCCCTCCCGAAGGATTATACCGGTGTGCCGAAGCTGGGACCGCCTCTGCCCGGCGATCTGGGCAAGCCGATCCTGCAAGCGCAGCAGGAAGGCAGGGCCGGACCGGTTTCCGGCATGGGCGACCGGCGCGCTGAACAGGAAGTCGAGGCGGCCATTGCCAGCAAGCTGTTCGTGCAGACACAGGATACCGGGCGGCAGGACAGCGCGTCCGCCCCTGCGTTGCCCTCAACCGGGAATAACCCTCCGTCTGCCCCTGCGGGTACAAATGACCGGCAGGCCGCCAACCGCGCCTTTCTGGCGGGACA
>NZ_BANF01000535.1 GCF_000964425.1 Komagataeibacter intermedius TF2
AGGTTCTGGGGTTCTCCTACGCCACCGAGGAAGCTGCGGCGATCGTCCGGGAGATTGGCCGTCGCGCAGCGACCGGCGTCGCCTGTCATGACATGGCTATCATTTACCGCCAGAACCGGCTTTCCCGAACGCTGGAGGAAGCATTGCTCCACGCCCGTGTCCCCTACGAGATCATCGGGGATGTGGGTTTCTATCGGCGTACCGCCGT
>NZ_BANF01000534.1 GCF_000964425.1 Komagataeibacter intermedius TF2
GTCGCGTGCGCGGCGAAAAGCGCGCGGTCGACGTGACGCTGTTTATGGAAGCGCGCTCAGGTCGCATTGAAATCGCCGTCGAGGATGACACGAAGGGCCTTGGGCTGACCTCGCGTCTCGAACATGCGCTGCTTCGGATCGATGACGCGCTCCGTGACGCAATCCGGATGCGGGAGGAAGCGCAGCATCG
>NZ_BANF01000533.1 GCF_000964425.1 Komagataeibacter intermedius TF2
GCGTGCGCCGTATTCGCGGGCAACTTGATGCGCTGGAACAGGCTCTGGAGAAGGGGGCTGATTGCGGTCCGGTACTGCAACAGGTTGCGGCTATCCGAGGAGCGATCAACGGATTAATGGCCGGTGTTCTTGAAAGCCACCT
>NZ_BANF01000532.1 GCF_000964425.1 Komagataeibacter intermedius TF2
GACCTGCAGCCTGGCGTCGATCTCGGCCAGACGCGCCTTATGCAGGCGCTCGGCCTGCCGCGCCTGCGTTTCCAGAATAATCTCCCTTCCATAGGGGCGACCTGACTTCGTCAGTGTCTCCTGCATGCGCCCAAGCGCGATCAGTTCCCGGATCCTCGCATCCCGGGCCTTGCGGGTTCGGGCAACCAGATCCGTGCCTAATGATTTATAGGGTTTATGCGCCATTTTCTTTGCGACGTGTTTCCACAGGTCGTCACTGGTGATGCGCGTCGTGTCCCCAAGCGCCCTCTGGTTCCGGACCGCCTCAAACGTCGCGCCATCGGA
>NZ_BANF01000531.1 GCF_000964425.1 Komagataeibacter intermedius TF2
TTCCCGACATCCGATCTGTCTGAGAATCTGGACGAATCCCTGCAGCGCCACGGCACATCTCGGGGACAGCCGGGTCCGTGTGGCCGCCGCGCATAGCGACAGACCACCCGTCGAAGCCTCCATCTCGATTTTCCCCAGGCCCCTGGCGCCAAGGCCCCGCGGGGGCCGGTTGGCCATCCGCCGAAAGGCTTC
>NZ_BANF01000530.1 GCF_000964425.1 Komagataeibacter intermedius TF2
CTCCAGGCTGGTCTGGCCAAGGGCCAGTCTTTGCAGAGCGGTCAGCAGGACATAGGCTGCGGCCGAGAACCACAGCCGGAGCTGGTTGGCCCGGATGGTGTGGGACGAGGTCCTGTCTGAGAACAGATCCATCCGGCATTCCTTGATGCGGTTTTCCATATCCCCGCGTGCGCAGTAAATCTGTTCGTAGAGATGGCGGGGGTCGGACATTCCCTGCGGTAGCGTGGTGACAATAAAGCGATGATAGCGGTTGCCGTGGTGCCATTCGGCCTTGGCCACCACCCGCCTGCGGCGCGTCCAGCTGTCCTTTGTGATCCAGTCAAAGGAGGCGAAACCGCGCGCAGCTCTGCCTGTCGTGGCGGCTTCGTCACGAACCTCAGCGGACAAAGAGGCAATCCGGTCATACAGGCGGGTGTTGCCTGCAAGCCCGAACAGGAAGTCAACGTGGTTGTCTTCGCACCATGTCATCAGACTGTCCCGGGCGAAACCGCTGTCCCCACGCACCAGGATACGCACCTGGGCCCAACGGCTCCTGATCTGCTCCACGATCCGGCGGATGTCTGCCAGTGCTTCCTTCCCCGGGTCCCTGTCTGCCGTGCGCAGGGTAGCGCTGAGGAGATGGTCCCCGCAGAAGA
>NZ_BANF01000529.1 GCF_000964425.1 Komagataeibacter intermedius TF2
GTCACACCGTTTTCGTTGAACGCCAGGAGGCGGCGGTTCGAGATAGCGACGCGGTGGGTATAGCGCGACAGGTAGGCCAGCACCGCTTTGGGACCGGCAAAAGGCGGTTTGGCGTAGACGACCCAGCGCCTGCTGCGCACAGGAGCCAGATACCGCAGAAAGGCACGACGCTCTGCCAGAGGGGCAAGATGGCCCCGGAAGACCAGCCGGTCGGCATCGAAAAGTGCGCGCAGCCGGGTCAGGAACAGGCGGCGGAACAGCTTGCCCAGCACGCGAACGGGCAGGAGGAAGGCCGGGCGCGACGAGATCCAGCGCTGGCCATCGGGCGAGAGACCGCCACCCGGCACGATCATGTGCACATGGGGATGGTGGGTCAGCGCCGACCCCCAGCTGTGCAGCACGGCGGTGATGCCGATGCGGGCACCCAGATGCCG
>NZ_BANF01000528.1 GCF_000964425.1 Komagataeibacter intermedius TF2
CACATCTCCGATCAGTATGATCCGTTTTCGACCCGGGTGATTGCTGCGACGGCCGGTGAAGCGCCCTATGTTCTGGATGGACTGCTTTATCATGCTAACGGACTTTCCATTGAAGAGCATTATACAGATACGGGTGGGGCATCGGATCATGTTTTCGGGCTGATGCCCTTCTTTGGTTATCGATTTGCGCCCAGGATACGGGATCTGAAAGAGCGGAA
>NZ_BANF01000527.1 GCF_000964425.1 Komagataeibacter intermedius TF2
CGCCCTGGCCGTCTGCCTGCATGAAACAGGCGGCGTGGAAATGCCGCGGATCGCGGAACTCATGGGGCAGTCCGAAACTGAGGTCGCGGCCGCACTGGGTGATGCGGTCTATCTCGATCCGGTACGAAGCGTGGACGGTCGCAATGTCTGGGTTACGGCTGCTGAAATGCTCTCCGGCGCCGTGCGGACCAAGCTGGAAGGGGCACGCGATGCAGCCCGGATGGATGGACGCTACGCCCGGAACGTCACGGCGCTGGAAGCCGTCCA
>NZ_BANF01000526.1 GCF_000964425.1 Komagataeibacter intermedius TF2
TGCTCAGGTCGAGGAATTTCCGGATCTGGAAAGGCGCTAACATCAGGTTTCTCCCTGCTTAAGGATGAGGCGGGTCAGACCGGCCCGACGCTCTCGCCAAATGCGCCAGCGGGCATGACCCATTGTTCGGGGGAGGTGAGGACACGGCCACGCCAGCGGTGGCAGAGCGCGCGGCGCACCAGACCCGGGTGCTGGCGCACAGGGCCGTAAACCGTGCCGCCCCTGGCCAGCGTGCCGAGGTCCCGGTCGCGTCGGATGGTGCAGCC
>NZ_BANF01000525.1 GCF_000964425.1 Komagataeibacter intermedius TF2
CGCATTGCTCGGGGATGGCCGGTGACAGTCACGCTATAGCCAATTTCCTGGCCGAGTTTTGCGACGGCCTTGCCCAGCGGGCCGTCCCATACGAACCAGATCCGGCGGGTCAGATCATCGGGGAGCAGGGGTTGGTTGGCAGATGCCACGACCGGAGACGGGCG
>NZ_BANF01000524.1 GCF_000964425.1 Komagataeibacter intermedius TF2
CGCGCCTGCGGACTCAGCACCACCTGACCTGCCTGTCGTCCCGCCATCGTTCTGCTTCCGTCATTGCGACAGGAGCATCATCTAATGATGCTTATTTCAGTTTCAGATGACGAGGAGGAAAGAGTTCTTCGTTCTCTGGAATTGATGCTCGCAAAGGAAACGCCGAACAATTTCATGTAGAGTAAGCGCTAACTGAAATCGAGACGGCAAAAATCCACTTTTCCGTTTACATCTCAGTATTCTTAATGTCTCGAATGAAGGCGGCTGTCGCCTTTTCCTCGCATCTCGCCCACATATGTGCTAATGTGGGTTTGTGCTTCATGGGAGGGATATATCATGAGCCGACTGACCATTGATATGACGGATCAGCAGCACCAGAGCCTGAAAGCACTGGCGGCGCTACAGGGCAAGACGATCAAACAGTATGCTGTTGATTTTCACTGAGAACTGACCCGGGTTTTTCATCAGGAATTGACCCAGCCAGATGCTATTTCAGGCATAGTGAGGCGGGCGGTCAAGAAGAGGATCTGTCCTTTTTGTTTTTTGAGGCGGCGGTGCTGGCGCGGAACCTGTAGCTGTCATTTCCTGTCTCGAGGAT
>NZ_BANF01000523.1 GCF_000964425.1 Komagataeibacter intermedius TF2
ACCTATCAGGAACCGGGGCTCGGTGGCTGGACCCCGGACACGACGGGGACAGCCCAGGCCACTAGCGGAAGCGGTGCCGTCACCCAGACAGCGACAGCAGGCACGTCCGACAGCGATGCGCTCGAGACCCTATACCA
>NZ_BANF01000522.1 GCF_000964425.1 Komagataeibacter intermedius TF2
AAGGCCTCATCATCCCCGGTGATCGGCTCGAGCCGATCACCGGGGATGACTTAGGTGTGTCAGAGTTCCTTGTAGACCGGCTTGTAGAG
>NZ_BANF01000521.1 GCF_000964425.1 Komagataeibacter intermedius TF2
TGCAGGGAATTTCAGACAACAAAAAACCCGCCGTGTGCGAGCGGTTTTATCGTGTCAAATCAAGGATTTGTATCTGGTTTCAGGGGGCCTGCAACCAAAGAAGACTGCTGCTTGTCAGCGGGTTCGTAGAGAAGCTCGCTGCATGACATAGTCGATTGATAAGCAGTCGTTTTTATCAATATTTTGTCTCGCTGCGTCTTTCCCGGTCAGACCGTGTCAGTCAGCCAGTCCTCGGTTCGAAGACCTTCCACCCGCTGGAATTCCCGAAGGTTCCCCGTCACGACAATCAGCCCCCTGCTCCGGGCATGCCCAGCAATCATGAGATCATACGGACCTATGATACGGCCATTCCGTTC
>NZ_BANF01000520.1 GCF_000964425.1 Komagataeibacter intermedius TF2
CGATTGTCCGGTCTCCTGCGTTCAGGCTGGCGGGTGAGCGGGCACTGTTGGTGATCCGCATCCACATTGCGGACATGCACCCGGACTCTCACCCGGAACATAGACGGTTCCCAGTATTTCCTGCCCCAGTCGCATGACGGACAGATATACGGGACACGCTATCGGGCCATGGAACCACAGGGGGAAACTGCGTGGTAAGACTTCGACGTCATCGCGTGAAGCCTCCCGGCAGGTGTCGGCTGACAGCCCATGAGATGCAGGTATGGCGGTCCTTTAGCGCCGCCATCCAGGGCGAAAAAGGAGAGAGCGCCGTAGCCCAC
>NZ_BANF01000519.1 GCF_000964425.1 Komagataeibacter intermedius TF2
GGAACTGCGGCCATAAACTGCGTCATCATGACGAAGGGACAGTCATCAACCATAAACACCGGGTTCAGCCTCTTTGCAGGCTTTGGTGCAGTTCTCTGCGGCAGCAGCGGAACAACGACACGGGTACCCAAGGCGTCCAGAAGATCTGCCTGCACATCCAGAACGAAACGTGCTTCTCCCCGTCCAGCCAGACGATACACATCAAAACGGGCCATTTAGAAGTTCCGATAGTCCGCCAGGGGAAGCCCGTTCTCTTCAACATACTGCCGTGAGGCTTCGAGAGAAGCGCGATTGTCTGCCAGCCATTGCTGAGCACGGATCGACGCGATAGCTGACTTAAGCCCCTGTTCGCAGGCCTGCGATATGTTGAGATCTAACGACTTGGCTTCTTC
>NZ_BANF01000518.1 GCF_000964425.1 Komagataeibacter intermedius TF2
CAGGGGCAGAAGGTCTGCCGGAAGCATGGCGTTGCGATATCGTCCCCCTTTGCCCCGTTCGACCCTGAGCAGCATGCGCTCGCTGTCGATATCACTGATCTTGAGAGCGGCGACCTCGGCCACCCGCAGGCCTGCCCCATAGGCGACCGACAGGGCGGCCTGATGCTTGAGGCATACGGTCGCGTTGAGCAGACGGGCAACTTCATCACGGCTCAGCACGACGGGCAGGTTGCGGGGCTGCGCTACCCGGACCAACTTGCGTGCAAGGTCGGGGCGGTCGAGCGTCTGGGTGAA
Source organism: Komagataeibacter intermedius TF2 (assembly GCF_000964425.1). GTDB lineage: Bacteria > Pseudomonadota > Alphaproteobacteria > Acetobacterales > Acetobacteraceae > Komagataeibacter > Komagataeibacter intermedius. The sequence continues at coordinate 295 of NZ_BANF01000518.1, forward strand.
GAAAAACCACAGCGCCGACACGATGGCGTTCATGGTCGGTGTCGGCATGCCAGCCGCGTTCTGCGCAATCTGAAACTGGCGCACATCCTCGACTGTTGCCGTGTGGGGTGAGCGGCCTAGAAACGTGGCGAAACGGCCGACATCGCGAAGGTAATTGCGCTGCGTCTCCCGGGAGAACCGCCGCACCGCCATGTCATCAAGCAGGCGCTGGCGAAGGGGACTG
>NZ_BANF01000517.1 GCF_000964425.1 Komagataeibacter intermedius TF2
TCATCATATTTTGCCTTCAGGCGGCGTTCCCAGCGCTCCGGGTCACTCCGGCGCCATTCGAGCTGGAACCTTTCCCCGCCAGGAAGGATGATGATCGTGCTTGTCATGCCGAGGTTTTTTCTCGCAATATCCTGATCTGGGCGAGG
>NZ_BANF01000516.1 GCF_000964425.1 Komagataeibacter intermedius TF2
CTGTTCGAACTGTGGTACCAGCAGTCGTTCCTCAAGGGAAAGCTGGATGTGAAGATCGGCCAGCAGGATCTTGATACCGAATTCCTGATCAGCAATTACGCCTCGCTGTACCTGAACGCCAATTTCGGCTGGCCCATGGCGCCGTCGGTCAACCTTTACGGTGGCGGCCCGTCCTGGCCGCTGTCGTCGCCCGCCATCCGCATCCGCTACCGGCCCAGCGAAAAGTTCACCTTCATGTTCGCCGCCGCCGACGACAACCCGCCGGGCAACCGTTACAACTCGCTGCCCATCCAGCAGGCCACGGGCGCGGCTC
>NZ_BANF01000515.1 GCF_000964425.1 Komagataeibacter intermedius TF2
GCGGCTTCCCAGCGGCCGGCATTCACGTATCAGGACGCCACCGGCCTGCCGAAGATCATAGACCTTGCAATGTACGCCGATGTGCAGACATTGCAGTCAAATCTTTCCGCGTCCCAGACGGCGCAGGCCAACACCAACGCCGAGCTGTCTGCCGACATAAGCCAGTGCGTATCCGGGGTGTATGGCG
>NZ_BANF01000514.1 GCF_000964425.1 Komagataeibacter intermedius TF2
TCCTGAAACTCGTCCGCCATCACGGCCGTAAAACGGGCGGACCACCGGCGATGGTATGCCGCATCATGCAGCATCGCGAGGGTCGGCCACATCAGCAGATCACCAAAATCCGCCGCGTTCTGCTCGCGCAGGATCGCCTGGTAACGACCATACAACCCGACGACAAAGCGCCAGCTTTCGTGATCCACATGGAGATTCGCCGACTGCCGCCTGCCGATCAGGCTTTCAACATGCGCGAAAGCAGCCACCGGTGTGATCA
>NZ_BANF01000513.1 GCF_000964425.1 Komagataeibacter intermedius TF2
GGTAATCCACCCTTTTCCAATCGCACCGTGCGTGGCCCGGAAGGTCTGGGGCGGCTTGGCCTGAGCCTGCATGATTTTTTCATCGCCCGATCCATCGAAGCACTTCGCCCCGGCGGCATCGCAGTCTTCGTGACGTCCCGCCATACGCTGGACAAGACGGACAG
>NZ_BANF01000512.1 GCF_000964425.1 Komagataeibacter intermedius TF2
GTATGGTTCTGTGAAATGAAGGCGAGCTGGACGTTGTGCTTGCGTCCCTCGCGGCCATCGCGCACAGCCTGCTTGTCTACCTGGGGCGCGGGTTCGGTGCGGTGCCACTCATCGAAGTCGACACGTTTCGTCGTTTCGTACATCTCCGTGAAACGGGCGAGATGATAGTCTCGCATGGATGGGGGCATATGCGGGTCATCCGCATAATCGGGATGGAGAAAGAAATTCCGGGCCAGGATATGGCG
>NZ_BANF01000511.1 GCF_000964425.1 Komagataeibacter intermedius TF2
AAAATGGGCTCATATAGGTCAAAGGTGATAGCCCGTAGTATAAGATGGTATCGTCATGACATCGCTGCTTACTTTGTACATGAGCGCATCTTCAAAAGCGATTACATGATCGCCAGATTTTCCGTGCACAACACCCGAATACCACGCCGATATTATCTTCAGTGCCGAGTTTTGCAGTTTCTCATCTGTCAATGCTGGCATAAGATGTTCAACATCCACTGAAGCAGTTTTTACTATGAAATTGTGAATTGCGTGTATCGTATTATCAAAATTTTCTTCGACATCATTAAGCGCGACGTAAATTCTATGGCCGACAACAGGGTTCAGTTGATGAGGGACGAGAATTTTCGATACAGACATAAAGCGTGATACGCTATCGGACTGATGTAATGGTTCCGCAAAACCCTTCGACTGTGCAAAGCTGGCTACGGTGGCGAGCGCGCTCATGCCGAGCAACAGATGTCGCCTATTTATTTTTAACTCCGCATGAAATAATGCCACCTATTCTCTCCTCACCCATTGAGTTATTTATGTATCTATCCCGATACTTGGTTGATAATGATATAAATAGTGCATTGACGCCGTTAGTGACGGTATAGAAAATATCCGAAGGAAACATTTAACTATTTATACAAGGCCGAAATTCTCTGCCTTTTAGAACCATGACGGTTCATGGCGCAGTCTCACCCTACAGGTGCAA
>NZ_BANF01000510.1 GCF_000964425.1 Komagataeibacter intermedius TF2
TCAGACACACGTTCCTCCTCGGTCCAGGAAGGTCTTGAGGCGTGAACATGCCCGGAAGCTTCAGTTGGACCAATAACGCATAGCAGGCTTTCAGGGATCGGTTCGCGTACAACATCATTGAACCGAGTACGCAACTCCTTCTTCAACCAACAGTCGAACGGATCAGGATCTCCCCGGAAAGACACATCATGCATCATTGACCTGCTATCTACTGCTCGCCGCCTCCCTAACGATACTCAGCCGACTTCGTTGCGCAAATGACCAAAGCGTGCGTCAGATCTGAGATGTTGTCGCGGTATGGCACATGGTCGGCAGGATTCAAATCCGGTAAGAACAGCAGAAAGCCGGACGCTCTAGCTGGCGGCGCCTGGCGACGCAGATGGCACAGGGGGACGCCTGCCCAGCACCTGGGCGCCCCGTTGGCTCCGAAGCGTCTGCTCCGCACCCGTCATGACCGCTGGTGCGTTCCTGATCATG
>NZ_BANF01000509.1 GCF_000964425.1 Komagataeibacter intermedius TF2
GAACACGTTCCCGATCATCAGGTTCAGCTTCGATGTGTCGTCATTCGCGGCGAGAGGGGCGACGAAACGCAGGTCGATCGCGGCATGACGGGCATCGGTGATGACGGACAGGAGGATGTCATCGCCCTTCTGGGGACGTCCCTGGCGTGCTTCAATGGCGTTGATGCGGGCCGCCAGCGTCTTCTGGTAGGCCCTGAAGTTATCGTTTGTCGGCGCGACAATA
>NZ_BANF01000508.1 GCF_000964425.1 Komagataeibacter intermedius TF2
AAATTCAGGGGCGTGCCAGCGGCGGCGATCCGAAACGATCTCGATCCGCGAGGCGTCCGCCAGCCTGTCCCGCTCGCCTGTCTCTCTACCGCTCCTTTGGAGCCTCTCTGCGGTACTACCTGC
>NZ_BANF01000507.1 GCF_000964425.1 Komagataeibacter intermedius TF2
GGAAACCCGAAATGGCCCCAGACCTGTTCCTGCAGCGCGGTGGACGCAAGGGCAATGCTCGCCAGTTCACGATTGCCGGGACCCTTGCCCGCCTCGATCCATGCCAGAATATCAGGCAGGATGACAGACAGGCGGCCGATCTGCTTCAGCTGCACCGGTGTGAGCATC
>NZ_BANF01000506.1 GCF_000964425.1 Komagataeibacter intermedius TF2
CTTCACTTGTCGTCATGCTCCGTGGATTGCGGATGTATGGCATGTCCCAGGTCGCGGCTGACCTCATCGAGCAGGGCGCACCCGCCTTCGAGGCGGCCATCCCCATCCTCTCACAACTCCTGAAGGCCGAACTGGCCGAACGCGAAGTGCGCTCCATCGCCTACCAGACAAAGACCGCCCGGTTCCCCGCCTATAAGGATCTGTCCGGGTTCTCCTTTGCCGATACGCAGGTCAACGAACCCATGGTCAGCCAGCTCCATGGCGGGGACTTCATCGAGCGTGCTGAAAATGTC
>NZ_BANF01000505.1 GCF_000964425.1 Komagataeibacter intermedius TF2
AGGGCCTGCCCCATGTTGTTGTAGCGGTAATCGGGAAATCTGGCCGTGTCGTAATATCCCCCCAGCTTGTAGACGCCCGGCAGGCCGGGATTTTTCGTTACGTTGGACATATCGGCAGGCTGCGGATTGAGCGCGTACTGCAGTTCGGTAATCAGCAGCGCGCCATTGCCCATGTTGAAGTTCGTGCCATTGGCGCCGTTGTAGGTCTGGCTGGTGGGGTCGCTGTTGCTGCCCCGAGCCGCGCCCGTGGCCTGCTGGATGGGCAGCGAGTTGTAACGG
>NZ_BANF01000504.1 GCF_000964425.1 Komagataeibacter intermedius TF2
ATCTTGGCGTAGCCATGCTGCTCGCTCGGTTTGTTTTCTTTCTGTTCATTCCACGCCAGAGAGGAATCATACCCCGGCAGTTCACCCAGATAGGCCTGGGCCGGATAGAGGATATCGTCGGGAATTTCGGGAACGCTGATCTCAATGGGGTGATCGGAGCCGGGATTGCGGATCAGGAATACGCGATGCCGGGCCAGCGTGCCGATCCAGCGTAGTTCCATGGCGTAGCGCATGGTCTCGATGTTGATCGGTACACCATGCGTGTCGCGCATCCAGGTCAGCACCGGTGCGATCGTGCCGGCAAGGCCGACAGCACGATCCCGAAAGACGCCGTTGGCGTCGTTGCTGGAAGGCTCACCAAGCTGGCTGACCAGCATTTCACGGATGGCGTCGGCATTGCCGGTCGCAAACGGATTGAACGTATTGGACTGGCGGATGCCGCTTGCGGTCAGAAAGTTGAGATTGAGAACCTGGTCGTCCAGCCCGAAGCGGCGGGCAAGCGCCAGCACATCGCCGTGGACCGTGTTGTCACCCTTGCCGTCGATCAGGATAAACCCGGATCCGTGCGCAAGCGGATTGGCCAGCAGGGAGATGGCGGATGTCGTTTTGCCGGCACCTGTTGTGCCTGGTACGGCGGCGTGCTGGCGTCCCGCGTCGGATGAAAGCCAGAGTTGCTGGCCGGTCAGTCCGTCCGTTCCAAGATATATGATGCCTGCCGCCGCCCGCGGCCGACGGGTTTTGGGATCAAGATCGTGTCTGTCCTTCAGGCCGGAATACCTGGGCAGATGAAAAGGCAGCACCGGATGGCGGGTCATGACCCAGAGCATCAGGCAGAGGGCGAGCGGAAAGGTGATTCCGATGATCGCGGGAGCCAGCACGCCGAGCCCTGCCAGAATCACGAGGATGAACCCGGAACTGCCGGATTGCAGCTCTTCGGCGATCCGGACCGTGAAGGGACGCGTGTCGCGATAGGTGGAGCCGTGTCTCAGTTGCTGGTGGACCTGCGGTCCGCCGATCTTGCGCTTCACCATGCGTCAGTCTTCCAGCCCAAAAGGAGATTTTCCGGTGTCGATCGTAGGCGCCACGGGAGCGGTTGGTGCCGTGGGGGAAACCGGCGCCGTCGGCGCTGTCTGCGCGCCACCTGGGGGTTGCGGATAAGTGACGACAGGCCGCTGCGTCATGATGCGTCG
>NZ_BANF01000503.1 GCF_000964425.1 Komagataeibacter intermedius TF2
GTCACACCGTTTTCGTTGAACGCCAGGAGGCGGCGGTTCGAGATGGCGACACAGTGGGTATAGCGCGACAGACAGGCCAGTACCGCTTTGGGACCGGCAAATGGTGGTTTGGCGTAGACGACCCAGCGCGTGCTGTGCACAGGGGCCAGATACCGCATAAAGGCACGCCGGGCTGCCAGAGGGGCAAGCTGCCCCCAAAAGGCCAGCCGGTCGGCATCGGAAAGTGCGCGCAGCCGGGTCAGGAACAGGCGGCAGAACAGTTTGCCCAGCCTGTCGAGCGGACTGATGATGGCCCGCACGGTCCGTGTCGCAACTTTTGTATAAAGGGCCGTGGTCTCCAGAGGGGAATGACCCGGCAGCACCTGGATTACGCGGATATCGACACCATCCTCAAGCCGGTGCGTGGCAAAGCTGTGCCGCAAGGTATGAGGCCCCGCACGTCTGGTGCTCGAAGCAGCCCGCGCGGCATCGACAACCACACAATGGAGCTGCCGTGTGCTGATGGGCCTTATGGTGTCCCGCCCAGGAAAAAGCCAGCCACTGGAATGCATCACGCCCTGCTGGCGTCCGGCCTTCCACCACTCCCG
>NZ_BANF01000502.1 GCF_000964425.1 Komagataeibacter intermedius TF2
GATTATATCATATGTCTTGAAGATGGGAAAAAGCTGAAAATGCTCAAACGGCATCTGCAGGCATCCTATGGCATGACGCCTGCAGAATATCGGCGGAAATGGGAACTTCCGTCTCATTATCCTATGGTCGCTCCCAATTACGCAGCACGCCGATCGGAACTTGCACGAGAGATTGGACTGGGGCGG
>NZ_BANF01000501.1 GCF_000964425.1 Komagataeibacter intermedius TF2
CCGACTGATTCCGGCGATCGGGACTGTTTATGAGGAAAGGAGGGGCCTGCCCCTCCTTTTTTCATATATTTTTCATTTTCGCGCACTTTTTTTTGGTTCGGATAGTGAACGTTTTGCGGGATTAGTGGCTGTTTTCCGTAAGTTTTCTGTATTTTCGGGCTGGCGTTGACAGGGTGGGGGAATATCCGTAAAAGCCCCTTCACCGGACGGCGATGCCGCTCCGGCGGGTTCTTTGACAAGAGAATAGAGAGAGTATCTGGAAGGGATATGCTG
>NZ_BANF01000500.1 GCF_000964425.1 Komagataeibacter intermedius TF2
CTGCATGGCATGGTTCCTGGCCAGATCCTCTGTGTAACCTTTACCAACAAGGCCGCCCAGGAAATGCGCAAGCGCATCGGAGACGTTCTTGGGCCGTACTCGATACCCACATGGCTTGGAACGTTTCATGCCCTGACGGCCCGCCAGCTACGGGCCGAGCCTGAAGTGGCGCAATTGCGTAGCGGCTT
>NZ_BANF01000499.1 GCF_000964425.1 Komagataeibacter intermedius TF2
GACACGCGTGAGCCGCAGAACCGCCGCGTCGAGATCATCCTGCACTGATCCCGACCAGCCGGTCTTAGAAGAAAGGGAGCACTTTGTGCTCCCTTTTTTTGTTGCCCGGGTTTTAAAGTCAGCATCAAGTCGCGATGCCCCGTGTTCCTCCTGCCACAAAATACTCTAAATCTTTTATTAGAGTATTGTTTCCAGTGGGACGTTCCCCACATACTTAATTGTTAATAAATAGAAAAATCTTCTGTCCCGTTCGGTGCGGCACCAGTGTTACCTTTATGCTGCTATGTGGCCATAAATCGGACGCAACCACAGGCAACACACTGTGTTTAAGGGGGATGGATGGATTGCTTACGCATCCCGCACACGATGTGCCCTATAAAAGTAATAATGTGAGGAAGGACGAACATTATGCGTCTCCGCTCTGCCCTGCTGGCAACTAGCCTGCTGGCCGCGACACCGCTGGCCGCCAAGGCCACCACCATTACCGGCCCGTATGTTGATATCGGGGGCGGCTACAACCTGACACAGACCCAGCACGGTCACTTCGCCGATACGGAAGACGGCCCGGGACGTGAAAAGCTGGGCCACCGCCACGGCTGGACCGGCTTTGGTGCGGTTGGCTGGGGCTTCGGCAACGGCCTGCGAGCGGAAGTCGAAGGCGACTACAACTGGTCCGAGATCTACAGCAAGACCCGTGGTGACAAGGGCAGCGACCGTTCCTATGGCGGTTTTGTCAACGTGCTGTATGA
>NZ_BANF01000498.1 GCF_000964425.1 Komagataeibacter intermedius TF2
ACCAATCTGAGCTTCAGTGAATGGGGAGACGTCTTTGGTGACCCAAAGATGACGACGGCGCTCCTCGATCGGCTAACCCATCACTGTCATATCATCGAGACAGGAAATAACAGCTACAGATTCCGAGCCAGCACTGCCGCGTCAAAAAACAGAAAGGACAGATCTTCTTCCCACCAGAAGGAGCCGGATGATGACAGAGTCCCTGTG
>NZ_BANF01000497.1 GCF_000964425.1 Komagataeibacter intermedius TF2
CGCGAAGGCTGAGCCTCAGACTATCATGATTGACGCGACCTATCTCAGGGCACACCGCACGGCTTCAGGCCTGCGGTTAAAAAACGGGATCCAGGCCGCCTGATCGGACGCACCAAAGGGGGCATGAAC
>NZ_BANF01000496.1 GCF_000964425.1 Komagataeibacter intermedius TF2
ACGGTCAGCCGGGCCAACGCCTCGGCGCCGATGTCCAGCGTGGCGGCCAGCAGTAGCAAAGCCCGGTCGCGTAGGCCGGGCAAATCGGGGCCACAACGTCGCGCGGCGGCCAGCAGCGAAGCCACATCGACCCGGGCCCCGGTCCGGCGCACCCGCGTAGCGGGCAGGGTGACATCGAGGCCCTCGCCATTGGCGGCACACCACGCCGTCAGCGCCGCGCGATCCACCACCAGGCTCTGCCGCGGCCGCCCGGCCTTCGCCCGGGCCTCCAGCCATGCTGCTACCGCGACAGGGCCGACCGGAAAGCCGCTATCGGCTGGCTGGGTCCTGACAAAGGCGCGCCAGGAGGCCGCATAGGCCCGCGCCGTGGCCGGCGACAGGCCGGTCGGCGGCCGCGCCGCCTGCAGCAATCGGCCGGTCTCAGCCATTCCGATGGAATCCCCGGTTTTCGGCCCCGAACGCCCTGCGGGCCAGCGGCGGACAGGCGCTCGAAACGGGCAGTTCGTCCACCCTCAGCGGGAAACCGCGCCGCCTGACCCAGACCATATTAAGGCGTTTGCGTATCATACAATACGTCGTATCACGTTAACGGTTTTTTTGAGAACAAAAAAGCGCCAGATTAACCCTGAAAGGCACGGTTTCCCGGACTTTCTGCCTGCTCCCTGCCCCGCCAGGCAAAATCCGACCGATCAAAAACCTACTTCCGATAAGTTATCTTGTCGGAAGTAGATGAAAAATTCCAAAATGCCTGTGTCGAAATATCCTTAAATAAGGAGAATGCCAAATTTGCCGCGATCTTCTCCGATTAAGGTTCTCCTTAATCAAAAGAAAAATGATCCTTATTAATGCGAAAAAGTACCCTTAATTCGGTTACGCATCACCAATGCCTCCAGTCGACAGCGTCCCCCGTCCGCTATGCCTGGATGAAGCCACTGCAAAAAACTCTCCGGACTGAAGGTAATTCCCCCGGACAGGCCCACAAACTGCCTCTGACACCAGCCACGCTCGATAACCTTCCCACCATTCCCCTGCGGGTGGTAGCGGACAAGGGCTACGCGTCGAACGCTTTTCGTGAACGGATATGGGACATGGGAGCCCGATCGGCCATTCCTGCGAAACGACGGGATGGGTCAGTCGCCTGCCCAAAGTGGGCCTA
>NZ_BANF01000495.1 GCF_000964425.1 Komagataeibacter intermedius TF2
ATCCAGTCTGCTGCGGCAGCGATGTGGATGACCGCGAGAAACGATGTTGCTGTTTTTTCGTATCTGGTTGCGACAGCGCGTCACTTCTTGAGGCGAGCCCAGAGGTTCTCAACGAGATGCCGACACCGAT
>NZ_BANF01000494.1 GCF_000964425.1 Komagataeibacter intermedius TF2
CAGCCAGTATCACGCTGCACCTGTAACAGGCGAAGCATCTGGCGCGGGCCGACCTGACCGACCTCGTCAATCACCAGCACCGTGTTCCGATCCACATCGACGTCACCGCGCTCCAGCCGCGCCAGAAAAGGCAGCATCGCGCTCGTGTCAAAGATGCCGGCCTCACGTAATGCGTCTGCCTGACGCCAGGCATTGGCAATCCCGAGAACCCTGCGACCGTTCGTGTCATAACGCGTATCATGTTTCCACGCATCAACCAGCGGAGATAGCAGCGCCGTCTTCCCGGAGCCCGCGACGCCGGTAAGCATGGAGAGCGCACCACCCCTGCCGAGAGCATAGATTGCGGCCTTCTGGGTCTTTCCATGATCGCTTGCGAAGTCGAGGGGTGATCGTCCGATCGCTTCCGTGATCTGGCGGTCCGACAGCGCCCCGCTTCGGTCTCCTGAAGCACGAGCCGCCTGAATCGCGAGGTCCTCCTCGATGGCGATCTGAGCGGAATTCGTCACCCTCAGCCTGTCGCCGCGCATCTCCTGAACCAGCGAGACCCGTTCCCCGCCGAGTTCAAGACCACGCTGTTCAA
>NZ_BANF01000493.1 GCF_000964425.1 Komagataeibacter intermedius TF2
AGCACAAGGGCCAGGATTTCAGCCATTTCCCGGTCGCCTCCAGGCCGCCTGAGCAGCTGATCCTGCAGGGTCCGGAAGGCAGCTGGCAATTCGGCAAACGGCGCGCCATTGCGTAGGGCGCCCGGTTTGCGCTGGATGACCGCCAGATAATGCCGCCAGTCATACACCGTGCGGCCTGGCACACCATGCGAACGCGTGATGATCCGGTCATGCACGCACAGAACTTGCCCTTCGGCGATAATGCGCAGCTTGTCGGGATAAACCCGCAGGCTGACCGGACGATTGGCAAAGGAGGCCGGCACGCTGTAGCGGTTGCCATCGAACTGGATCAGGCAGGTTGGTGAGACGCGCTTGGTCTGTTCGACAAACCCGTCAAAGGGACGCCCCGGCACCATGAGGTGGGGACGCTCGCTAGCATGGACCTCGGCGATGCTCCGGGCCAGTTCGATATGCTGCAGCCGTTCCCGGCAGTCCAGGCAGCGGGCTTCCAGCCAGGCGTTCAGCGCCCCCAGATCAGGAAAGGCAGGCAGATCCTGCCAGATCTGGCGCCGGGCATCCTGCACGGTCTTCTCGATCTGCCCTTTCTCCCATCCGGCTGCCGGATTGCAGAAGGTCGCCTCGAACAGATAATGGCTGGCCAGGGCCATGAAGCGCAGATTGA
>NZ_BANF01000492.1 GCF_000964425.1 Komagataeibacter intermedius TF2
GAGGTCAGTCAGGCCACGCATTTTGAAGGCAACTCCGCGGGAAGCTACCGGGAAGGACGGGGTGCCGAAGTCCGGGAAGTCGCCCGTATCCCCTGGGCAGACCTTCAGTCGCTCATCGAAGGCGAGGCCATAACGATGTATGCCGGCCGCATCATCCATTCGAAGACGTTCTTTGCCGCCGTCAATGGGCGGTCAGGC
>NZ_BANF01000491.1 GCF_000964425.1 Komagataeibacter intermedius TF2
TTTCAGGATGTGAACCGCGCCCAGTACCTGTGGCTCACGTTGCTCAGCAGGACGTCTGGTGAACTGTTCTGTGTGGGTGATGATTCCCAGAGCATCTATTCCTGGCGGGGGGCGAAAGTCGGCTTCCTGCGGAACTTCCCGCGTGAGTTTCCTGCTGTGAAGACGTTCAAGCTCGAGGAGAACTTCCGTTCCACCAGCAATATTCTTGATGCGTCGAATGCGGTGATTTCATTTGACCCGTCG
>NZ_BANF01000490.1 GCF_000964425.1 Komagataeibacter intermedius TF2
ATGCGACCTGTGTCAGTACTTCGTACGGCGTTTCGGTTCCGGCCCTGAGCGTGTCCGTTGTGGACAGGCTCAGGGCATCCGGCCGAGCGCAAATCCCGCTATCAGGACGATGGAACTGTATCCCAGGATGCGAAAGGCCGTCTGCAGGTTGTACCGTCTGGTCATGGCCGTGGCCTGGCTCTCGATGGCACCCCTTAATCCTTTCGTCATATCCGCGGTGATCGCGAGGAGTTTCTTCTCGACCAGTTTTTCGTTGATGGTGCGCAGCGTCCGCACCGCCTCAATCCCGTCGCGCAGATGTTCGCGGATGACCACGGTATCGTCGGCGAGTGCCCTGCGCTGCTG
>NZ_BANF01000489.1 GCF_000964425.1 Komagataeibacter intermedius TF2
ATCGCGGCGTGCTGCATGGCGGGCATGCCGGACCGGGTGGTGGGTGCCGTGCGCATCCATGAAGCCGAACCCGGTGTGTGGCGCGGCTCCCGTCTGGCCGTGCATGAAGGTCACCGCAAACTGGGCCGGATCGGGGCGGAACTCATCCGCATGGCGGTCAGCACGGCGCACGGGTTTGGGGCCACGCAGTTTCTGGCGCAGGTGCAGGAGCAGAACGTGCTGTTTTTCCGCCGCCTGCACTGGAAAAGCCTTGGCACCATAACCCTGCACGGCCTGCCACATCACGACATGCAGGCCAACCTTGCGCGCTATCCGGCACACGGTCAGGATCAGACTTGGCTGCTACGTCCGCAGCCGCGCAACCGGCAGGTGGCGTGATGGCACATCAACTTGCCACACTGCTGCGCACGCTCCGCCATGGTCGCGCCCTTGCGGGCAAACAGGATATTGCTGAAGCGGCTGCGATCCTGAAGCCTGCAAATCCTGATGCCATCCGCCTTGGCGATGACTGCGCTGCAATTCCGGACGGTAACGGCTATCTTCTGCTGGCCAGCGAGGGGTTTCAGGACAGCTTTGTCCGCTCAATGCCGTGGTTTTCCGGGTATTGCGGCGTAATGGTCAATGTCAGCGACATCGCGGCCATGGGTGGTCGTCCCGTGGCCGTGGTGGATGCGTTATGGGGCGATACGTCCGAGACGGCTGCGTCCATTCTGAACGGTCTGCATGATGGGGCACGCACCTATGACGTGCCGGTTGTCGGCGGTCATACCAACTTGCGCAGCACCCATAACTCGCTGTCGGTGGCGATCCTTGGCCGTGCCCGTCATCTGCTGAGCAGCTTCGATGCTCGTCCGGGCGAGGTTCTGATCGCCGCCATCGACCTGCGTGGCCGCTGGCACGATCCGCACCCGTTCTGGGATGCAAGCTCCGCCCTGTGCGGCACCGACGGAGCGGCACGTCTGCGGGGTGATCTCGAACTTCTTCCGTGCATAGCCGAGGATGGGCTAAGCCGTGCCGCCAAGGACATCAGTATGGCGGGGCTGCTGGGTACCGCCCTCATGCTGGCCGAATGTTCAGGCGTGGGCATGACGATCACGCTTGATGATATTCCACGCCCCGATGCCGCGCCTATGGAACGCTGGCTGTCCGCATTCCCCAGCTATGGCTATCTGCTCACGGTGCATCCCGAAGATGCGGATGCGGTCATCGCCCGCTTTCATGGGCGGGGCATTGCAGCTTCTGCCATCGGCCAGTGCAATGAGACGCGGCGTGTGGATGTCACATGGACGGATGAGAAGGAAACCTTCTGGGATCTGGCCCGGACGCCGCTCATGGGGTTTACGCCATGAGTCTGTCCATTGGCATCCTGACCCATTCGACCAATC
>NZ_BANF01000488.1 GCF_000964425.1 Komagataeibacter intermedius TF2
AGCCATCCGGCCTTCGCGCTGCACAGAACCCCGATGCGTGCGCTCGACGGGTACAGATGCATGGCCCTTGATGCGCCGGAGCGGGTCATGATGGATTTC
>NZ_BANF01000487.1 GCF_000964425.1 Komagataeibacter intermedius TF2
CAGGCGGAGCAGCCTGTCGGCAATCTGCCCGGCCCGGTTGGCGGTCTTTTCCTGTTCGAGCGCATTGACTAGGTCGACCGTTGACCAGAAGCGCGCCTTCTTGCGGTGATGGGTGATCGCCTGGATGG
>NZ_BANF01000486.1 GCF_000964425.1 Komagataeibacter intermedius TF2
ATGCCCCACACGGTCCCGAACAGACCCACGAACGGGGAGGTCGAGCCCACGGTGCCAAGGAAGGCCAGGCCACCCTGCAGACGGTTCTGGATGAAATCCACCGAACGCTGGATGGACATGGTGGTCCAGGAATGCAGGTCGAT
>NZ_BANF01000485.1 GCF_000964425.1 Komagataeibacter intermedius TF2
CTGTTTCGGATCGTAGCGTTCCCCGGCTGCGGCCCCTTTGGGAATAGCCTTCTCGATAGCAGCCAGATCACCGGGCGTCAGAGTAAGATCAAGCGCCCCCAGCGCCTCGGAGAGCCGATCGCGCCGGCGGGCTCCTACAAGTGGTACGATATCGTCACCCTGCGCCGCCACCCAGGCAATTGCCAGCTGGGCCACGCTTGCGCCCCTGGTGGCTGCAATTCCGCGCAATGTCTCCACAAGGGCCAGATTGCGCTCGACATTGCCTTCCTGAAAACGGGGGCTACGAACCCGAAAGTCCCCTGGCCCCTTTGCCCCTTGCCAGTGCCCGCTGATCAGACCACGCGCGAGCACGCCATAGGC
>NZ_BANF01000484.1 GCF_000964425.1 Komagataeibacter intermedius TF2
CTTGGCCTGAAACGCTCCATGATAATGGCATTGGCGCTTCTGACCATCGTCCTGCTCCTTCGCCTCGATGGCGGCAGCTATGGAGTGCTGCTTTTCACGGCTGTCGGGGTAGGCGTAGGCGACGCGATCATCCGGCCACTAATGTCGGGTTTCATCAAGGGGGAGTTTGCCTCCCGCGCACCGGCAACCATGAGCGTCTATGCTGCCAGCATGGGTGTAGGCTCAGCCGTGGCCGCTTTCGGAACGCCCCGCATCAGTGACGCCACCGG
>NZ_BANF01000483.1 GCF_000964425.1 Komagataeibacter intermedius TF2
CCGGCGAACAACCAGGCTTTCCTGCCCAGGGCGATGCCGCGCAGAGCGCGTTCTGCTGCATTGTTTGAGAGGCAGATCCGGCCGTCAGT
>NZ_BANF01000482.1 GCF_000964425.1 Komagataeibacter intermedius TF2
CTTTTTTCCTGTTGAACAGAGATGTTTCCCGGACCAGGTCTTTCGGGAAAGGAAACCGTCTCCAGATGCCCTGGACTTACGCCGCGTTTTGCGGGCATGCGCTGCAGGGACACAGATCCAGTTCATCTGTGTCCCGCGACATTACTTCAGATACTCTTGATGAAGCCGGAAGGCGTGCCTTCGGCAGG
>NZ_BANF01000481.1 GCF_000964425.1 Komagataeibacter intermedius TF2
CCCTCGCGAATTACGCTATTTACATAGCTGGCGCGCCCACTTTTTTCTGGATCAGGCTTGTAGAACGCGCATGTCTTTTCATGCAGCGGCCCTTCATTTGGCCAGACGGCGAGGTGATAACTGTGACTGTC
>NZ_BANF01000480.1 GCF_000964425.1 Komagataeibacter intermedius TF2
GGTATTTTTGACAACATGAAGACCGCCGTGGACCGGATTGGGTCGGGCAAGGCACGTCAGGTCAATCTGCGCTTCATGGCCCTGGCCAGCCATTATCTGTTCGAG
>NZ_BANF01000479.1 GCF_000964425.1 Komagataeibacter intermedius TF2
AAGTATGGACCAGATCAATTATACACAGAAGATCGGACACTCTCAGGCAGACCGTTACTGCCGCATCATTGCTGATCATGATGCCCTGGCTACCCTGTTCGTGACGCTCTTCATGGACCAGCATGAGCGCGCACCCGCCCGGATCGTTCTGGATGTGGATGCCACCGATGACC
>NZ_BANF01000478.1 GCF_000964425.1 Komagataeibacter intermedius TF2
TCCCGAACCGACCGCGTGCGCGATATACGTGCCGCCCGCGGCGATGATCCGCCAGATCACCCGTTTCTGGTGGGGGCGCAGGCTGATCGTAGTGCTTGCACCGGGCAGGCGCAGATGGGAGCCATCAAACGCGCGAGCCACGAGGTTGTTGTAGGTGTCGTTATACAGCCTGACCAGCCT
>NZ_BANF01000477.1 GCF_000964425.1 Komagataeibacter intermedius TF2
TGATTGGCATTGAAGCCTGTGGGGCCTCCCATCACTGGGCCAGAACCCTTGGCGCGCTCGGCCACGAAGTGAGGCTGATGGCGCCACAGCTTGTCAAACC
>NZ_BANF01000476.1 GCF_000964425.1 Komagataeibacter intermedius TF2
CTCATCCGAAGAAACGCTCATCCATGACTTTCCAAACAGGCTCTAACAGCCTGTCGGGTTGGTCATTTTGAGGGTTATAAGGCCGAGGCTGACCCGGCTTATGCCGCCTGAAGCCGTGCCATTCTTTTGCAGTTGTATGCGAGAGCGACGAGTGTCCATTCGGTCGTGACTTTTGCAAGGCTGCGCAGACTGAACCTTCTGAAGCCCATGATGCTTTTGATAATTCCAAAGACCGGCTCCACGGTCTGTTTTCGTAGTCTGTAAACATCTCCGGCTTCTGTGGTTTCCAGTCTCGCCTTCATGGCGAGCCGCCAGGGTTCGGTTATCCGGCGTGGCTCCTTTGCTTCGGGATGGGGTCGGAAGTCGTAAGGCCTGCGGGCACAGGGCCGTCCAATGGCGACCAGCGGATCAATGCCCTTTTCCTGCAGTTTCCGGACCGCCTGTCCGCTGGCGTAACCGGTGTCGGCAAGCACCTTCTCCGGGAGACCGATTGTGTCTTCCATCGACAGCACCGTGTCGGCAAAGGATGGCGCATCCGCTGACGTGGCGACAACGTCGGTTGTCACGATCAACTGACT
>NZ_BANF01000475.1 GCF_000964425.1 Komagataeibacter intermedius TF2
GTTCATGCCCCCTTTGGTGCGTCCGATCAGGCGGCCTGGATCCCCTTTTTTAACCGCAGGCCTGAAGCCGTGCGGCGTGCCTTGGGATAGGTCGCGTCAATCATGATAGTCTGAGGCTCAGCCTTCGCG
>NZ_BANF01000474.1 GCF_000964425.1 Komagataeibacter intermedius TF2
AGCGGCGCATAGACGCCGTAGGAATGGCCAACCACCCAGCCCAGATCCGATGTCGTGAAGAAGGTGTCACCGGGTTTGCAGCCGTAGATCAGATCCATGGACAGGGCGAGAGCGACAGCGTGGCCACCATTGTCACGCACAATGCCCTTCGGATGACCTGTCGTGCCGGACGTGTGAAGAATATACAGGGGATCTTCGGAGCGCAACGTGACCGGTTCTGCCGGTGCGGACTGTTCCAGCGTATGGAAATCATGATCCCGCATCGGCACGGGCGATACCGGACAGGCCGGGCGCTGCACGATCACGCAGGCCCGTGGCCTGTGCGTCGCTCTGGCCAGCGCCTCATGCAGGGGGGGCGCAGACGGGATGGGCGTCTGTCCCTGAAAGCTGCAACTGGCAATGATGATGACTTTCGGAGCCACGTCATCGATCCGGTGTGCCAGTTCGGGTCCGGCATAACCGGCAAAAACCACGACATGGACGGCACCGATCCGTGCACAGGCCAGCATGGCAATAGTCGTTTCGATCATGGTCGGCATGGCGATCAGGACGCGGTCGCCTTTCCCCACCCCGAGCGAGCGCAGGCCACCGGCAAACCCGGCTACCCTGCCCTGCAGTTCCCGGTAGGTTACCACCTGCCGTTCCTTCGTGGCGCAGGAATGCCAGATCAATGCCGCCTGTTCACCGCGACCATTTTCAACATGCCGGTCCACGGCGTTGTGGCAGGTATTGAGCGTGGCGTCAGGAAACCAGTCATGCCAGCCATCCGCCCGCGTCCTGCATGCGGTCATGGGTGCCTGCTTCCATGTGATGCGTTGCGCCGCCTCCAGCCAGAACGGCTCTGGCTGATTCAACGCCGCATCGTGCATCGCCTCATATGTTGTCCATGGAAGCATGGCGTTTACTCCGTTCAGGCTACAGGCACGTCTTTGCCGGTGATCTGG
>NZ_BANF01000473.1 GCF_000964425.1 Komagataeibacter intermedius TF2
CGGCCGTTCCGAACGAAGCGCATGACTTCCGCACGCCGTCGAACCGCGAGGAGAACACATGAGCCAGGCCAGCACGATCCGGGGACAGGAAATCCTCAACAACCCCGCCCG
>NZ_BANF01000472.1 GCF_000964425.1 Komagataeibacter intermedius TF2
TCGAGAATGTGGTGTCACTCGTTCGATCCTATCTCCGGTAATGCTCACGACGCTGACTGACAGGTTATTTGGAGAAAAATCATGAAATCACGGGCCGCAGTTGCTTTCGAGGCGGGTA
>NZ_BANF01000471.1 GCF_000964425.1 Komagataeibacter intermedius TF2
GTGCGCACTGGCACGCAGAACGCACTCATCGGAACCCGCTCAACGGCGGCTACAATGAAATGCGCCATATCGTCAGCAGGAAGCCACGACTTCAGATCAGGAGGCAGAAGATACGGCTGAGACCGGTCAAACGGGATGAAGCTGCTCATCTCACCACCTTACAACCTTACCCCTTCACTGGGTAACCCAACCCGACAGGCTGCTA
>NZ_BANF01000470.1 GCF_000964425.1 Komagataeibacter intermedius TF2
GAACTCGGAATCATCAGGCTCAGGAAATAGTCCGCTTTCGCCTCATGTCGGCCATAAGGAAAGCCGTTGAGGCCTCCAGAAAACGGTCGTACCTTCGCATAAAAATATGAACATACAAATGCGCATAAACATGTGCTATATGCTGGTTGCCAGTATAATAGGAGCAAAGCTATGGTTCGCGTGCATCCCGGCACTCCATCACGTCGCCCCACAAATGTGACGCTACCCGCT
>NZ_BANF01000469.1 GCF_000964425.1 Komagataeibacter intermedius TF2
CGCTGCGTCATGATGCGTCGTGCGGCATCAATTTCCGCGCTCGCGGGGTGACCGTCGGGATTGCCGACCACATTCCCGTCGACCGGCATGCGCGCGCCCGGCACATAGGTTGAGCGGACCCCTGGCGCGCCTTCGTCCGTCATGGGCGCGCCGGAGAGCGGGGGTAGAATTGCAGGCGGCCGTAGTATGCCAGTGGGTCCGGTGTCGGGAACAGCGCGGTCGGAAACCATGGCCTGACGTGTGCCGATGATCAGGATGGCTGCCAGCCCCCCGGCGATGAGCGCGGGCAACGCTTTTTTCAGGCGCCAGTGCCGTGATGCTTCCGGTACCGGTAAAGTCGGGACCGCGCCGCTCGTCTCCATCTGCCTGAAATCAGATCCGAGATGGAGATGGAGGGGCTGTAAGCCTGTCTCGTCAAGTTCAATGGTGATGGGAGCCCGGCCATCAGCGTGCAGGATGATACGGGTCATGGGAAGATCCTTGTGCTTCGGGTATCGGGCGCAGGATGGCGAGTGCGTTCTCAACCGCAGGGATGTAGATCGGACGCTGGTAGCGCCGCTCTTCGCTCCAGTGCGCACGCGCGCCGGCGGCCTCGATGCGGGG
>NZ_BANF01000468.1 GCF_000964425.1 Komagataeibacter intermedius TF2
GGCGCAAGCTCACGCAGGGTCTGCGTATCGACTTTCGGAAACTCCGCCTTGCCCCGTCTTTTCCGCAGAGCCCTGTAAAGGTTCGCAGCCAGATCCTCACAGGCACCCCGCGAATAGGCGAGCAGTCCGCCTGCCAGAATGGTCTTCCCATCGGACGGCACGAGACGTGC
>NZ_BANF01000467.1 GCF_000964425.1 Komagataeibacter intermedius TF2
CCTGCAGGGGGATCGTTATGCCGGGAAATTCGCTGCGATGGCACAGGACGTCGGTCTCTGGTCGGGACGGATATCTCCGAAGGGGCCGGGAGAGGACTGGAATGCGGTACTGAGGACCCGCACGGAAGGAATGCAGGCAGGTTCTGTTCCCGTTGCGCCCTTGTGCCGCCTGTCCGAAGTTCTGGGTTCAGGGGCGAAAGCGCAGCCGGAGACGGTCTCTCCGTCATGGCTGGGTCAGGCCGAGGCGTACGGCACGGAGCGGCCGCCGCAGGTTTCGGCTCCGTCATTGCCTGCGCCGTCTGAACCTGTGGGCAAGCCCGCTGGACCACGTTCAGGTTCATCACCGGGGCTGTCCTTGTGAACCAGCGTGAATCCTTTGGGCTCACCCGGGCAGACGGCATCACGGGCTGCAGGCTTTGTCCAGATATATGCAGGCCTGCGCGCATGCCCGAACGGCTCTGCCAGGGTGGCGACGGGTATGCGGGAATACGTGGCGCGTCGATTGCGGGGCAACGCGCGGCTTCGATGGTTCGAGACCGGGATATCGAAGGCCGCATCATTATCTTCACCGATGATCATGGAATGATCGTCATTTACGGCTGGCGTGCCACAGAGGTGGGCGCCGA
>NZ_BANF01000466.1 GCF_000964425.1 Komagataeibacter intermedius TF2
CTGTTTCGGGATATCGTTCCGGCCTCACCGAGTCAGGTTCAGGAGACGCAGGAGCAGTCATGGCCGCAGACGAACTCACGGGACTGATCCGATATCTCGGCCAGGAGGACTGGCAGGAGTGTTTTGGCGAAGTGCTTGGCGATCACATTGGTCCGGCGCTGGAAGCGGGCGACATCTCCTTCGAGGATCTGGCGGAGATGATCGGCCCCGACGTTGCCATGACGCTGTGGGGCTGCGCCTTCGAGGATTTTCTCGGGCAGGACTGGGATGA
>NZ_BANF01000465.1 GCF_000964425.1 Komagataeibacter intermedius TF2
CGACATAGACCAGCGTTCCCTTCTGGCACCGACGTTCGATCACGCCCGAAAGGTGATCGTTGAAAGAGACGACGCGGTGCCACTGGGTTTTCTCCCGGCGCTCACCGCTGGCGCGATCGGTCCAGGTTTCACTTGTCGCCACGCCGAAGGATGC
>NZ_BANF01000464.1 GCF_000964425.1 Komagataeibacter intermedius TF2
TTGATATAGTCTGCTGTAGCCGCGATGAGGATGACAGAGAGGAAGGATGCCGCGGTTTTCTCATATCGGGTCGCGACAGCACGCCACTCCTTGAGCCTTGCCCATAGGTTTTCGACCAGGTGTCGGTGTCTGTAAGCCCATTTGGGACAGGCGACTTCTGGATCATTTTTCCTTGGCGGAATGACAGGACGAGATCCCTGGTCCCAGAGATACTCTCGGAATTTATGCGAAGCATATCCGCGATCACAGACGACATAGGTCGGTGGGTGTGGCAGGTCATCGAGCAGGGCATAAGCGGATGGCAGTTCATGTGCCTGTCCGGGTGACAGCGTGAAGGACAGTGCCCTGCCATGACTGTCCGCAGCTACACAGGCCTTGGTGCCAAATCCTCCACGTGAGCGGCCAAGAGCCTCACGATCCTTTCGGTGTTCTCTGTGCCCCCTTTTTTAGCCGCTCCGGCCGCCTTGTGATGGGCACGGATCGTCGTGCCATCGAGAAAGACCATGCCGAGGGCCTGATCCCTGTCTCTGACCTTTTCAAAGAGGCGCTGCCACACCCCAAGCTTCGACCAGCG
>NZ_BANF01000463.1 GCF_000964425.1 Komagataeibacter intermedius TF2
GCGACTTTCGCGGAGTTTGAAGCCGATCTGATCCGGATGCGTACTCGTGAAGGGATGGCCGTTGCACGCGACAAAGGTAAACTACGCGGAAAGAAACCCAAGCTTTCTGAACGTCAGCAAAAAGAGCTTCGCCGGATGTATGATACCGGCGATTACTCCATCAGCGATCTTTCAGAACTGTTTTCTATTTCTCGGCCAACTGTCTATCGAACTCTCAGCAGAACAGCCTCAACGTTCTTGTTGGGTTCACTCTAAGCGTACGTAAAGTACACTTTCGTGTCGTGACCCCTGTATGTCTTCTGCGGGGACCATCTCCTCAGCGCTACCCT
>NZ_BANF01000462.1 GCF_000964425.1 Komagataeibacter intermedius TF2
GTCTGCCACGGCGACGCGTGATCTGGTTGATCTGGTGGCGCTTGATGCTCTTATTCGGACAGGAGAAAACCGGTATGCCCGGTATTCTCTTCGTCTCTGACAAACATGTAGTTTACTGTTCAGCCACGAAAAAACCTTCAAGGTCGCTGCTTATGGACGCGGATAATCTGACAGAGCTCCCGACCGCGCTGGATAGCATTTTCTGCCACGATTAACTGGACGGTGCCAAATAGGTGGTTGGTAAAATAGGATTTCTGTTCCCATTCATGAG
>NZ_BANF01000461.1 GCF_000964425.1 Komagataeibacter intermedius TF2
GGATGTGCAGGTGAGCGTTGTCGAGGCACGTGACAGTATTCTGGATTTTGTGGACCGGGGCATCATTGCCGACTTCATGCATCAGTTATGTGATCGCGGGATGCGCTTCAGGTTGGGTAGCCGGCTGGATTCAATCACGGTCGCAGATGGACAACCCGTGGCCGTCCTGGCCGATGGCGGGCAGATCCGTTCTGATATCCTGCTTTAT
>NZ_BANF01000460.1 GCF_000964425.1 Komagataeibacter intermedius TF2
CCGCCCCAGTCCAATCTCTCGTGCAAGTTCCGATCGGCGTGCTGTGTAATTGGGAGCGACCATAGGATAATGAGACGGAAGTCCCCATTTCCGCCGATATTCTTCAGGCGTCATGCCATATGATGCCTGCAGATGCCGTTTAAGCATTTTCAGCTTTTTCCCATCTTCAAGACATATGATATAATC
>NZ_BANF01000459.1 GCF_000964425.1 Komagataeibacter intermedius TF2
TCGGCGCCATTCTCGCACCTACTGATCCGGTTTCGGTCGTGGGGATGTTAAAGCGTCTGGGGCTGCCGGGGCCGCTTCAGGCCATTTTCGCGGGCGAGAGCCTGTTCAATGACGGCGTCGGGGTCGTCATTTTCGGTGTGACGATCGGACTGGCGACCGGAGACAGTCAGGG
>NZ_BANF01000458.1 GCF_000964425.1 Komagataeibacter intermedius TF2
GTGGCAGGAGGACGATGTGCTGCGTCTGGCGGCCTCAGTCGAAGCGCAGTCCCAGCATCCGCTGGCCCAGGCAGTGGTCCGGGCACTGAAGGAGCGCCATGGCACGCTGGTGCAGATCAGCGATTTCGGCTCACAGCCCGGCCTCGGCGTCAGCGGCACAGCAGATGGCCGTCAGGTGGTGATTGGCAATGCCGAAAGGCTCAAGCAGGCCGGGGCAGATCCCGCTCCGCTGGAGGCAGATGCAACGCGATATCGTCAGTCCGGCGCGGGGGTCATGTTTGTTGCGATAGACGGGAAAGCAGCGGGGACGATTGCCGTGGTCGATCCGCTGCGGGAAGACACGAAAGCTGCGTTAGCGGCGCTGCATGATGACGGGATGCGCATCGTCATGCTGACTGGCGATAACGAGACGACTGCAAGAGCTGTGGCACAGG
Source organism: Komagataeibacter intermedius TF2 (assembly GCF_000964425.1). Lineage (GTDB taxonomy): Bacteria > Pseudomonadota > Alphaproteobacteria > Acetobacterales > Acetobacteraceae > Komagataeibacter > Komagataeibacter intermedius. Next base: position 435 of record NZ_BANF01000458.1, read on the forward strand.
CTGCCGGGAACATTGCAGAGGTACACGCCGGGCTGAAGCCCCAGGACAAGGCCGATATCATCAGACAGTTGGAGAGTGTCGGCCGCCATGTGGCGATGACGGGAGACGGCGTGAACGACGCGCCGGCCCTCGCGGCGGCTTCCGTAGGTATCGCCATGGGAACAGGAACTGACGTCGCCATCGAGAGCGCAGGCATCACACTGGCCCATGGCAGCCTGGGTGCGCTGGTCCGCGCCCGAAAACTGGCGCACGCGATCATGCGCAATATCCGGCAGAACCTTGCCTTCTCGTTTCTGTTCAACGGGATCGGCATTCCGGTTGCGGCAGGCGTCCTCTACCCGGTATTCGGACTGTTGCTATCGCCGATGATCGCAGGTGCCGCCATGGCGCTGTCTTCCGTCACCGTCGTTACCAATGCGCTCAGGCTAGGGCGGATCAGTGATGGCGGGCATTCCGCTCGGGATGCCAGAACCGGTAACCTTTTGTGAATATCCGTCCTTCTGGCAGATCCCGGCCCATAAAAGAGAGCACCGGTTTTTCTTGACGCGAAACGCCAGAAAGGCCAGCGATCATACCATGGATACCATCAGCCTGATCGCCCTGCTTCTCGTGCTTGCCGCTGCCTTTAGCATTCTCAATCACCACACGCTTCGCGTTCCCGTGACGATCGGCGTTCTGATCTTCTCGTTGCTGACTTCCCTGCTGGTCATGGTTCTGAACCTGCTGATCCCGGCCTATGATCTTCAGGCCCTGCCGCGGTCTGTGCTGGGGGTCATCAACCTACCCGCGGCGCTTCTGAATGGTGCGCTGTCACTTCTTCTCTTTGCCGGAGCCATGCAGGTTGATGTCGGACACCTGCGTGCGAAACTGATGTCCGTGACAGCCCTGTCCATTCTCGGGACTGTTCTGGCCGTGGCCTTTCTGGCGGGCGCGGCCTGGAGTGTTTTTCCGCTGTTGGGCCACGCTGTTCCCTTTACATGGTGCATCGTGCTCGGCGCCATTCTCGCACCTACTGATCCGGTTTCGGTCGTGGGG
>NZ_BANF01000457.1 GCF_000964425.1 Komagataeibacter intermedius TF2
CACGCCTCAAGACCTTCCTGGACCGAGGAGGAACGTGTGTCTGAGTGCCCGGCTGACACCGGCTCCGGATGATTTCGTATTGCAGATATGGCGTCTTGATGCTG
>NZ_BANF01000456.1 GCF_000964425.1 Komagataeibacter intermedius TF2
GCCTACCACATGGAGGTACCCACCGGCAGCGTTCTGGAAATCCGAAAATATCCGCGTGCCGCACTGGTGTTCCTGGGCCGGTGCCTCGACGGACATGGCTCCTGGCGCATGGCCCAGGGCTAGAGCAGCCCGAGTTGCACGGTGGGCACGGGTGCATCCGCTGCCATCACTGTTCCGCCATGCTTTGCCTGCAGACGGGCCAGCTCTGCTTTCTCGCGCGTAACCTGTTCCTCGCGGGCACGGGTCGTCCATGCCTCAACCAGCAGGTTTTCCCGAACACGCTGCCCGATTTCCTTCTCTACATCCGACCAGACAAAAGTCGG
>NZ_BANF01000455.1 GCF_000964425.1 Komagataeibacter intermedius TF2
GTCGTAACCGCCAGACTTTCTCCCCCGAAGGCATGGCCGGTGGTGGGGAACCCCGCCGCCATCACGGTCGCGGAGGACATCATGGTGGTGGCCGCCGGGGCGGGCGTCACCGGCTGTTCGATTATGGCGAGATGCGGCTTCTGGTCCTCTCGCTGATCGCGGAGAAGCCGACCTACGGCTACGAACTGATCCGCATGATCGAGGAAAAGTTCGGTGGCAGCTATGCCCCCAGCCCCGGTGTGATTTACCCCACGCTGACCTGGCTGGATGAAGCGGGTTACGCCCGGATTGTCGAAGCTGATGGCCGCAAGAATTACCACATCACCCCGGAAGGCGAGGCGTTCCTGAACGCCAGTCGCGCGGCCCTTGATGAAATCCTGTCCCGTGCCGCGACAGGTGCGGCAGAGGGCAGGGGCGGCCGGAAGAATGTCCCGATGCCGGTCATGCGCGGCATGGAAAACCTGCGCACGGCACTCCGTCTGAGGCTGCGCAACGGTGGCCTTGATACGGAGGCCGAGGAAAAGATCGCCGCCCTGCTGGACGACGCCGCCCGGGCGATCGGGCAGGTCTGAAACCCGGATTTCCCTGCCCGATGGCCAAGCAGGCCGCCCGATCAGGGAATGACCCCATAATCCCGCCATGTATGGATCTGTTTTTTACGGAATATCATGGTGTGGTGTGCGCGTGCCTGAATAAAGGTCACTCGCGTTCCGGAATATTCATGTGATTGTCCGGAACATTAACCGGAGTAATGCCAACCCGGACAGGATCATGATTTCTGTCCCGGATACTCCAGATACTGTCTATTACATCATTCGACCTTACATTCCCGCTCATGCGACATGACGGATCAGGGGTCGAATTAAAGGATTTATCATGAAGCGTTCAATGCTGTTTGCCCTCGCTCTTGGCATCTCCCTTCCGCTGGCAGCCCAGGCCCAGTCACCTGAGCAGAACCAGGG
>NZ_BANF01000454.1 GCF_000964425.1 Komagataeibacter intermedius TF2
GGCGCGACAGGTGCGCAGTGTGTTCTCAGCCTTGCTGCGGTGCATATAAGCATCGGCTGCCTGACGGGCGATGATGAGACGGCCATCATGTTCGGGTACGGGTTGTGCCGAGACGACCGAAAACCATTGCGCGACGGCAGCGGCCGACTGGCCAATATCGTCTACAACATGCGCCGCTTTCTGTTTCT
>NZ_BANF01000453.1 GCF_000964425.1 Komagataeibacter intermedius TF2
TCCATTCGGATGGCTTCTGGCCTGCCACGCCACTCCATAACCTGGAGGGTTCGAAAAACTCTCTGGTTATGAGGCCCTGTGTGTGATTCCATCGTTCATCTTACGATGAGGGATGGATGATGATGCAGCCCGGTTTTTTTGATGTTGAAGATCGCCTGGCTCGTCTGAGTGGGCTTGGTGACCAGCTCGAAGCATTTTCCCGGACTGTGGATTTTGAAGTATTCCGTCCTGACCTGGAGAAGGCTCTGGCCTATGCGGACGGGAGCAAAGGCGGCCGTCCGCCGTTTGATCCGGTGCTGATGTTCAAAATCCGTAAGCATCCGGCGGGAGACGCGGGCGTATTCAGGCGGCGATGGTATTGTGGACCTGCT
>NZ_BANF01000452.1 GCF_000964425.1 Komagataeibacter intermedius TF2
GTTTATGAAGGCGGCCTCATAATGACGCGCCATCGCCCCGGAAACACCAACCTCTCGCAGAACAGGTCTCCACTCATCCGAAATTCGCTGCGCTGTCACGCGGATCATCTGCCGGGCCTCAGCCGGGGTAATTTCGAAGAATTCACACGCCTCCAGTGCCAGATGAATGGACCGATCATGCGGACCGCCCTTCAGTATCGCCGTTTCCAGATGCGGGTTACGGTCGGGTGCTGGATTCACATCGAAAACGGGGGATAACCGCCAGTGTCCAGCGCCCACATAGAGAAATCCGTGATTTTTCAGATGATCGTCCTTATTTGACACGAGAATAGTATAAACCAGACGCAGGAAGAGTTCGCGGAACTCTGCCTGGGGATCGGCGGCATAGGTCCGGATAAAATCGACAATCTCCGTATAGGAACCCAGTTCCGTTCCGGTTTTCCCCAGAGCAGTCCTCGCCGAAATATAAGGAATCCGGCCAGGCCCACGCCGATCAAACCGCTGGATCAGAGCCACAGGAAACGGCGTTTCAGCCAGTTCCAGCCTGACCTCTGGCGTCCGGATTCCGCATGCCCTTGCAAGACGAAGCGTGGCAACTTCAATACGTTCTATTGGCCACTGGTCGTGAACCGAGGTAAATTTTGCAAGCCAGAGCACATCGCCGTCCCGAACATTGGCCTTCGGTCGCGCCCCACCCGCACCAGCAAGCGCCTGCATATCCCTTGCGGATACGTCCTTGCCCTGTTCATATGCCCGCGCAATAGCCGTAATAGCGGCAAGATCGACCAGACGCGGTATGGTGTCATCGGCGCCGCGACGAATGATTTCTCCGTTATCATCGGCGAAACGAAGCGCACCCTGCCGACATACGTCATCCGACAGTGTGAGATATTCAAACTCGGAAAGCCCATTGCCGTAGGCACGCTCGAGAAGCCTGCGCCCCCAACTGTCGGGCGCGGCATCAGCAAAGACACCCGCGAGGGCATCGCGCACGTTCCCTGGCTGGCCAGCCGCATGAAACGGCCCAGAGCCAAGGGGAAAGGTTGGCTGGATGGCAAAGGCCCGAGAATTCTCGAC
>NZ_BANF01000451.1 GCF_000964425.1 Komagataeibacter intermedius TF2
TCCGATGGCGCGACGTTTGAGGCGGTCCGGAACCAGAGGGCGCTCGGGGATACGACGCCCATCACCAGTGACGATCTGTGGAATCACGTCGCAAAGAAAATGGCGCATAAACCATATAAATCATTGGGCACGGATCTGGTTGCCCGAACCCGCAAGGCCCGGGATGCGAGGATCCGCGAACTGATCGCGCTTGGGCGCATGCAGGAGACGCTGATCAAGTCGGGTCGCCCGTATGGAAGGGAGATTATTCTGGAAACCCAGGCGCGGCAGGCCGAGCGTTTGCATAAGGCGCGTCTGGCCGAGATCGACGCCAGGCTGCAGGTC
>NZ_BANF01000450.1 GCF_000964425.1 Komagataeibacter intermedius TF2
TCGACCTCCCCGTTCGTGGGTCTGTTCGGGACCGTGTGGGGCATCTATCACGCGCTGACGGCCATCGGCATCGCGGGGCAGGCCTCGATCGACAAGGTCGCCGGCCCGGTTGGTGAATCGCTGATCATGACCGCCATCGGCCTGGGCACCGCCGTGCCTGCGGTTCTGGGCTACAAC
>NZ_BANF01000449.1 GCF_000964425.1 Komagataeibacter intermedius TF2
GATGGCGCAGCCATCGCGCACGGCGAGGAGCCACCCCTTGCGCGACAGGCTGGACTGTGGTGCCGATCCTCCCTATATTTGTTTTTTATTTATTATAATTATTTTATATTATCTTGCTTTATACACACATCTCGGAGCATTATTAAAAAATACTATATTTTATATTTGTAAAAGTTTCTGTTTCTCTGCTTGCAAACACGGTTCACATGCATGTCCTAATGGACCCTCTCAAAGCTACGCCGTATATTCATTGATGCGAATGGCGTCATCGATGGCGTCATCGGAAGATTTGTAATCCCATGCTGTTTCGAGAGAGCGATACAACCATCGTGCAAGATCACGCATGACATCAGAGGGTATCTGCGCGGCGTCTTCTGTCATTTCGAAACCGGTCTGACTTTTACGTATCACAGTGACGATCATTGTAAATTCGTGATAATAGGGCCCGGTGTAGCTAATCCGGACGATTAGCTGGTAGAAATTCCGTCTCTGGATCTGCGCCAGGGTGTCATCAATCGCGTGGAGTTGCGTACGGGCTACGTCACGGCCAGTATTCCAGAAGTCTTCTGTTATTCTGAAAGTTTGCCATAAGCGGGATCGAGGCTTCGATGAATGGGCTGCGCCCGTCCCATCCAGGGCTGGGGGCGGATTTCCTTCAGCCAATCAACGAAACTCGGAATAAACCCAAAGTCCTCGCGCATATGCTGCTCGGCGATCAGCCGCACCGGGACAACCCGCCCGGTGGAAATTGTCAGCACAACGCCAAAAAGTCTCTCAGCGAGGAAGATTCCTTCCGCGTGATGTCTTAGCGCACGATGCCGAAAATCGGCCGAAATCAATTTTGATTCGTCGAACCAGGTATGGATAGGCAGGAAGTCATCAGCCGTACCTCCCCACTGCCGCACCGACGAGAGAGCATGATAATAACTATGCGCCATTTCAGGCCTCCTCTGTCCAGCTATGCTCGGAATATTCAGTGGACATATATCGTCCGTTAAATTCAAGCGTCAGCGTTCTGTTGGCCACGTCAAACCTGAAGTCGCCAAAAGCACCTTCATTGTTTTCCCAACCACCCTTGGTCTCGGCCAGTGCGACGTAACAGACCTGTTCGATGACATCCCGCAGGGGAGTACGTTCCGAGACAATCTCGCAGTCAGTCCACCTCGCCGTCACCGCATCGACAAGGACGTCGAGCCGTGTATCCTCCCCTTCAGGCACAACAGCAATCTCCTCGATCTGGCCGCTATCTCCTTCACCGTCAAACGACACTGTAACGGCTGTAATCCTAGCACTACAGTTGTGTTTTGATGCGAGATATGATTCCGTGT
>NZ_BANF01000448.1 GCF_000964425.1 Komagataeibacter intermedius TF2
TAAGCTATCATCTGGCCTGAACGAGGACGGGTTTTATGGGCAAGATTACGCGGAAACGGTATGCGGCAGAGTTCAAGTCACGGGTTGCGCTGGAGGCGATCCGTGGGGAACTGACGCTGGCGGAACTGGCTTC
>NZ_BANF01000447.1 GCF_000964425.1 Komagataeibacter intermedius TF2
CCCCCGCCCAGAAACTAAAAACAGCTGCCTGAATTCTCATTCAACGCCCGACTAAAAATGGGGGGATTACCTGGATGATAATATCGGCGGATAACGAGAACTATTGCCGACCGTCCGCTTTCTGGAAGTCCGAATGGCTCCGCTTATGACCGACATGAGGCGTAAGCCGATCACTGTCGCGTTTTAGAAACCTGCGAGAAGCAGATCGAGCGCCTGAGTAATTTCGTCCTGACAAAGCG
>NZ_BANF01000446.1 GCF_000964425.1 Komagataeibacter intermedius TF2
CCCATTGGATCAGACGGATCGTGAATACTGTTCCCAAGTTGAAGCTTCACGCCACGGGATGCCAGGCTGTCGCCAATAAGCCGTGCATCAGGGACAGAGCGGGCCAGTCGATCAAGCTTTGGTACGACCAAAGTATCGCCACTACGAACAGCCGCCAGTGCCTGGTCAAGGCCGGCCCTTTCCCGGTT
>NZ_BANF01000445.1 GCF_000964425.1 Komagataeibacter intermedius TF2
CGGTAGCGGGCCATGCCGGTAATGTCGCGCTGCAGGCGCGACAGATCGGAGAGGAAGATCTCGGTTTCCTGCTTTTCTCCATCTGCCCAGCCTTCAGCTACCCACTGGTTCCAGTGTGACACTTCCGCCTTTGTGCGAGGCAGGGCCGCGGCTACCGGATGATGCGGTTTGCCCCATGTCCGGACGAGATACGTGCGCCAGTCCGGGGGCGCGGATGTCAGTTGTGCCTCCCGGGTGATCTCGAAAACACATTCTGTCTCGTGCGCCACCTGACCGGTGTCATTGAGTGCAAAGGCCATCTGTGCCTCGGTGACGATGGGGGGCTGCATGAG
>NZ_BANF01000444.1 GCF_000964425.1 Komagataeibacter intermedius TF2
CTGACACGCCGCGAGATGAGCGATGGCATCATCACGGAATGTCGGGACGGCGAGACCATGAATGCAGCCATCAATATTGCCATGATGGGCGGTATCCTGAGCACGACGCTGCATGCAGACAGCGTCTCCCTCATGATCCAGCGCGCGATCGCGCTCTGTCCGCCCTCGGAACGTGACAACCTCGTCTCGGCCCTCGCTCAGGCGCTTCGGTTCTGCATCAACCAGCGCCTTGTACCCCGCAAGGGCGGCGGGCGTGTTGCGATCCGCGAATTCCTCACTTTCGATCGTGATCTGCGCCGCAAGCTCACCCGGACCGAGCCGACGGACTGGCCCGACGTAGTGGCCGACGCGGTCGAGGCGCAGGGCCAGTCTTTCGGAAAGGCCATCCGCAAACTGCTCGATGCCGATCTGATCACCGAAGACACCGCTCTGGCGGAAGAAAG
>NZ_BANF01000443.1 GCF_000964425.1 Komagataeibacter intermedius TF2
CGATTGTCCGGTCTCCTGCGTTCAGGCTGGCGGGTGAGCGGGCAGTATTGGTGATCCGGATCCGCGTTGCGGACATGCACCCGGACGCTCACCCCGAGCACGCATGGTTCCCGGCATTTCCCGCCCCAGTCGCATGACGGACAGATATATGGGACACGTTATCGGGCCATGGAACTACAGGGGGAGACTGCGTGGTAAGACTTCGACGTCATCGCGTGAAGCCTCCCGGCAGGTGCCGGCTGACGGCCCATGAGGCGCAGGTCTGGCGGTCCTTTCGCGCCGCCATCCAGGGCGAAAAAGGAGAGAGCGCCGTAGCCCAC
>NZ_BANF01000442.1 GCF_000964425.1 Komagataeibacter intermedius TF2
TCGGTGCGCCTTTTGTCATCGCGTCCCTGACACCCAATATAAGCCGTGCCTGACGCCGGGCTACACCAGGCTGCCGGTCCACGCAGCGTTCAATAGCCTCCAGGCGTCCAAGCAGGTGACCGTCGATGGGAGGTATAGTGCGGGGCTGTGTCTGAAAACCGGGTTTCGGGGTGGAGGCAGCATCACGCAGCATATAGGAAAATGGTGTCAGCATGTCTGTTCTGGCTGCGTGTTCATTCCCTTCATCGTCATTGGCGGTCGTAACCCGGCGTGGTGTGGCGGCGACTGCTGCACCAATTTGTGCAAAATTGCGCAGGATGTCTTTAGAACCTGAACCGAGGCGGTCGACTGCTTCCTGGAGTGCGTGAACATCCGGCTCGTCGTGTACCATGGTCAGCTCAGACTGAAACAGGCCGCCTTCGATCGTCGCGAGGAGGGCGAG
>NZ_BANF01000441.1 GCF_000964425.1 Komagataeibacter intermedius TF2
CCGGACATTGAAGCCAGCAGCCCATGGGCCAGCAGCTTTTTCTGCAAATCATGAGAGCCGTACCGGCTGCCACGATCAGAGTGGAAAATGCAGCCGGGCGCCGGATCACGCAGCCGCACCGCCATGTCCAGGGCACGGATGGCCAGATCCTTTTTCATCCGGTCGCTGACGGCCCACCCGATCACTGAACAGAT
>NZ_BANF01000440.1 GCF_000964425.1 Komagataeibacter intermedius TF2
GCGGCAATCCACCAGGGACCAAACTCAGATGGCAGGGCGCGCCATTTTGCACCGTTTTGATGGCGCCAGAAAATCGCGGATATCGTCCGTCGAAGGTTTTTCGGTGGGGTCTTTCCCTTCGGACGGACTTCTTCGATCAAAGGCTCCCAGACGGACCAGGCGGCATCAGAAAAGACAGACTGCATCATGCTCATCATAAACAGCTATGCAGTCCGTTCTGTTATTCAAGACCTAACAGGCCCTA
>NZ_BANF01000439.1 GCF_000964425.1 Komagataeibacter intermedius TF2
ATTCCGACCCTTGGGCGCTACCCTCAGCTTGACCGGGTTCGCATGCCGCATGACATGCGCAACCTTTCGGTGGAGCAGCTGAAGCAGCTGGCGGAAGAACTGCGGTCCGAGACGATCGATGCCGTATCCACCACCGGCGGCCACCTTGGCGCGTCGCTGGGCGTGGTCGAACTGACGGTGGCGCTGCATGCCGTGTTCGACACGCCCGATGACCGGGTGATCTGGGATGTCGGCCACCAGGCCTATCCGCACAAGATCCTGACCGGGCGGCGCGAGCGCATCCGCACCCTGCGCCAGCCGGGCGGCCTGTCGGGCTTCACCCGGCGCAGCGAGAGCGAATACGACCCGTTTGGCGCGGCGCATTCCTCGACCTCCATTTCCGCCGGCCTCGGCATGGCCGTCGCCCACCACCTGCGCGCGGAGGAAGACCCCTCCTACCGCGAGCGCAACGTGATCGCGGTGATCGGCGATGGCTCGATCTCGGCAGGCATGGCGTACGAGGCCATGAACAACGCGTCGCATTGCGGCCCGGGCGCCGAACGCCTGATCGTGGTGCTGAACGATAACGAGATGTCCATCGCGCCGCCGGTCGGCGCGATGTCGAGCTACCTCTCGCGCCTCATGTCGTCGCGCAAGTTCCTCAACCTGCGCGAACTTGCCGCCAAGATGGCCAAGCGCCTGCCCGGCCGCCTGGAACGCACGGCGAAGAAGGCCGATGAATACGCGCGCGGCATCATGACCGGCGGCACGCTGTTCGAGGAACTCGGCTTCTATTATGTCGGCCCCGTTGACGGCCACGACATGAACCAGCTGGTCCACATCCTGCGCAACCTGCGCGACGCCGAGGATGTCGGCCCCGTGCTGCTGCATGTGATTACCGAGAAGGGCCACGGCTACACCCCGGCCGAATCGGCGGGCGACAAGTATCACGCGGTCTCCAGGTTCAATGTCGTGACCGGCGAGCAGAAAAAGGGCCCGTCCGGACCGCCGAGCTACACCTCGGTCTTTGCAAAGGAACTGGTCCGCCAGGCCGCGACCGACGACAAAATCGTCACGATCACCGCCGCCATGCCGTCGGGCACCGGGCTGGACAAGTTCGCCAGGGCCTATCCCGACCGTTTCTTTGACGTCGGCATTGCCGAACAGCACGCCGTGACCTTTGCCGCCGGCATGGCGACCGAGGGGCTGCGCCCGTTCTGCGCCATCTATTCCACCTTCCTGCAGCGCGCCTATGACCAGGTGATGCATGACGTGGTGCTGCAGAAGCTGCCGGTGCGCTTCGCCATCGACCGCGCGGGGCTGGTGGGCGCCGACGGCGCGACCCATGCGGGCGCGTTCGACATCGCCTACCTTGGCTGCCTGCCGGGCATGACGCTGATGGCGCCCAGCAACGAGCTGGAACTGCTGCACATGACCGCGACCTCCATCGCGTTTGACGAAGGCCCGATCGGCCTGCGGTATCCCCGCGGCAGCGGGCTGGGGCTGGAGCTTCCGGCCGCGGGCCAGATCCTGGAGATCGGGCGCGGGCGAATCGTGCGTGAAATGACCCGGCAGTCCGGGCCGGAACAGGGCGGCATCGCCATCCTGTCGCTCGGGCCAAGGCTGGCGGACGCGCTGAAGGCGGCCGACATGCTGGCGGCACAGGGCCTGTCCCCCACCGTGGCCGACGCCCGCTTCGCCAAGCCGATCGACACGGCCCTGGTCGAGCAGCTGGCGCGCAACCACGCCGTGCTGATCACCATCGAGGAAGGCTCGGTTGGCGGATTCGGCAGCTATGTCATGACCCATCTGGCCAAAACCGGCCTGCTGGACCGCGTGCGCTTCCGCCCCATGACCCTGCCCGACCGCTTCATCGACCACAACACCCAGGCCGCCCAGTACCATGAGGCCGGGCTGGATGC
>NZ_BANF01000438.1 GCF_000964425.1 Komagataeibacter intermedius TF2
CGGCTTTCCGTTGTTGCATCCCATGACCACCATCCGCCTCTGCCAAAAGTCATGTTGTAGTAGTTTTCCTTCCCGGCTCGTCTGGCGGTGTAGGCCTCGTCCGTGCGACCAAAAACTTCCATTGGATATCCGGCATTCCGCGCAGTGTCCCACAGGATGAAATCGGGAAAAACGAGATCCCGTTCCGCGTCGAAACGCAGTGGTTTTTCGAATGCGCGTCCCGCTGCCACGAGGGCATCGGCTACCGCCAGTTCATGACTGCTTTCGAAAGGAAGCATGCTGCGAGAGACGGTCATCAGGGCACCGGTCCTGACTTCCGCCTGGATCCAGCCCCTCCACCGGCTATT
>NZ_BANF01000437.1 GCF_000964425.1 Komagataeibacter intermedius TF2
ACCGATAATCCTTAGCGTATATCTGTGCCCGTTTTATGTACCGACCCCAATTATGGATGCACGCCAGCGCGGAGAGATCACAGCCAATGAAATGATCGCCCATGCCTTCATGGCTTCCGTACTGATCACCAATCCGGCCTCTACCTGGGCGAGGGACTGACGTGTGGCTTCGTTCTTCCAAGCTTCCCAGTCGTCGCAATCGGTATCTGTACGTTAGGGCCTGTTAGGTCTTGAATAACAGAACGGACTGCATAGCTG
>NZ_BANF01000436.1 GCF_000964425.1 Komagataeibacter intermedius TF2
TCTGGCCCAGTGATGGGAGGCCCCACAGGCTTCAATGCCAATCATTGTCGGCGGAAGTTTCTCGAAAAAAACCGGATCATCTGATGCCGGCTCAGCGCAACCCGCTCTTCGGCATCCACACCGTGGAGCTAAAACACTTTTTTCGAGGTATCCATTTCGATACGGATCAACTGCGGCATGATGGTTTCCTCCACTGGACAGTCAACTCTTCAGTATCCTCTCAGGAGCACTGCGAGCCGTCCACACCATCGGTTCTCAGTGAAAATCAACAATCTGGGCATCAGAACCAGAAAGATTCATCATCAATCCAACCCATCAATCCAACCCATCAAACTTCAGGACTAGAGCATTCTGTGATTAGATTGATGCATATCCAGAGTTCTTG
>NZ_BANF01000435.1 GCF_000964425.1 Komagataeibacter intermedius TF2
GCGCGTTCTGCTGCATTGTTTGAGAGGCAGATCCGGCCGTCAGTGAGGAATCGTGTGAATGTATCGGCACGTCTGAGAAAATAGTTCATGGCGTGGGCAACGGGATTTTTTGTCGACATGCGCCGGCAACACTCCCGCATCC
>NZ_BANF01000434.1 GCF_000964425.1 Komagataeibacter intermedius TF2
TGCGGGAAGACGCCCCGACGATCATCCGGGGCTGTCCGACCTTGGACTTTAATGTCCTGAAAGAAATTGCTCTCGTCAAAGTTCTTTCATGATTCCGATCCTCACCATCCCTGTTCGGTGGGCAGAACAAACAGTTCTGCGACATCCATTCGGGATGGTGCGTTCAGCGCAAACAGGATCGTGTCAGCGATGTCTTCGCCTTCCAGATAGGTCATGGAAGCAGCCAGATCATCCATCTGCTTGCGGTAAGTGGCATCTGTAATCTGCTCGTACAGTTCCGACTTCACGGCACCCGGTTGAATGCAGGTGACGCGGATATTGTGCTTTGGCCCGATCTCCATCCTGAGTCCATCGGAGAACGCTGCGACGGCGGCCTTGGTGGCGCAATACACGGCCAGACCGGTAAAGACTTTCCGGCCCGCAATCGAGGACATGTTGAAGAT
>NZ_BANF01000433.1 GCF_000964425.1 Komagataeibacter intermedius TF2
CCCGCGCGTATCAATAGCAATCAGCCTATAATCTTCTGCCAAGTGCTTTGCGAGCGGAATGAAATCCAGCCGGCTCCGCAAGCCGCCATGAAGCAATACAATTACTCTTCCTTTCGGGTTCCCGGCTTCAGAGACGAACAAATTTGTATCG
>NZ_BANF01000432.1 GCF_000964425.1 Komagataeibacter intermedius TF2
TTTCCCAGTTCCAGGGAAGGAACTCGTGCAGGCATGAGACCGGCTGGTCGTTGATCCGGGCGAGAACGTCGGCGAGACAGGCCTAGGGATCGACGTCGTTGAGCTTTGCAGTGACGATGCGGGAATACATGTCGGCCGCGCGCGGGCCGCCCCGATCGGAACCGGCGAACAACCAGGCTTTCCTGCCCAGAGCGATGCCGACTACAGAGCATAGTTGCCTTACTC
>NZ_BANF01000431.1 GCF_000964425.1 Komagataeibacter intermedius TF2
CAGCGCCTGCTGCAATTCGATATTCAGCGACCGCGCCCCAAGGCTACCCCGGTTCATCGGGCAGAGCACCTGCACGTCCCGAACCGGGTCCAGCCCGAACCGGGCCGGAATGCGGTCCCTCACCACAGCCAACAGCTTGCGCAGTCCGATCTCTGGGTCGGTGGCCTCCACGAAGTAGAAATCCGATCCCTCTTCCGCGCTCAGTTCAGGCATCCTGCCCTCATTGATCCGGTGCGCGTTGGTAATGATCCGGCTCTGCGCCGCCTGACGGAACACCTCGGTCAGCCGTACCACCGGTACGGCGCCCGAGCCGATGATATCCGCCAGCACCTGCCCCGGTCCGACCGACGGCAACTGGTCCACGTCGCCCACGATCAGCAGGGCTGCGCTATCGGGCAACGCACGCAGCAGGGAGCGCATCAGCAGCACGTCCACCATGCTGGCCTCGTCCACGACCAGCAGATCGCAGGTCAGCGGGTTGGTGTCATCCCGCTTGAAACTGCCATTGGCCGGATCGGTCTCCAGCAGCCGATGGATGGTCTTGCCCTCCAGTCCGGTGCTTTCCGAGAGGCGTTTTGCCGCCCGGCCGGTCGGGGCGCAGAGTTGCACGTCGGTGCCCTTGGCGGTCACAATTTTCAGGATGGCGTTGACCAGCGTGGTCTTGCCCACACCAGGACCACCCGTGATCACCAGCACCTTGCTGCGCAGGGCAAGGCGCACCGCCTCCTGCTGGCTAGGCGCCAGAGCCAGCCCGGTCTTGCCTTCCACCCAGGTCATGGCCTTTTCAGCGTCGATGTCAGGCCAGGGCGGACGGCCAATGGCGCAGGCGCGCAATCGCTCGGCGATGCTCTGCTCCGCGCGATAGAGACCAGCAAGAAAGATACAGCCCGTCTCGCCAACATTGTCGGCAATAACGTCGCCCGCTTCCACCTCCAACGCGAGGGCCGTCTCGATCAGAGGGGCGGCAACCTCCAGCAGTTCGGCCGTGCTGGTCAGCAGTTCCCCGACCGGCAGGCCACAATGCCCTTCATCCATCGCCTCGCCAAGGGCGTAGGAGATCCCTGCCCGCACCCGGATCATGGCATCGGGCGCGATCCCCATCTTCCGGGCAATCTGGTCCGCCGTCTTAAAGCCGATTCCCCGAATGTCCTTCGCCAGCCGATAGGGGTTCTCGCTGATCAGTCTGACCGCGTCCTGCCCATAGGTCTTGAAGATCCGCACCGCCCGCGACGTGCCGACACCATTGCTGTGCAGGAACAGCATGATCTCGCGGATCACCTTCTGATCCGCCCAGCCCGCGACGATCCTTTCAGCGCGTTTCGGGCCGATGCCCGTCACTTCCCGGAGACGGCCGGGCTCCTGTTCGATCAGATCGAACACGGCCTCACCGAACGCTTTCACCAGTTTCTTCGCATAGACGGGACCAATGCCCCGGATCATGCCCGAACCGAGATAGCGTTCGATGCCCTCGACCGTGGTGGGTGGGCTGGCCTTGAGGAACTCCGCCCTGAACTGGAGCCCGTGGGTGTGATCGTTGAACCAGCGGCCCGACATCTGCACGAACTCGCCTGCCGAGATCATGGCGGCATG
>NZ_BANF01000430.1 GCF_000964425.1 Komagataeibacter intermedius TF2
CTTCGGCTGTATCGTCGGACATGGGGCAGTGTGGATGGAAAGGGTGCCACGGTCGGAAATAATGGCGATGTGGTGGAGGTTCTGGCCCATGGCGATGTCGGGCTTCGCGTCCGCACGAAGGACGGGCTTGTTGCTGATGTCGAATGGCGGCGGTTTCGTGATGTGAAGACTGATCGGGTGTTGCTGGGGTTCGGACATGCCATGACGATTGATGCCGCACAGGGGCTTACTTCAGACGAGCACATCAACGCCCTGCCGCG
>NZ_BANF01000429.1 GCF_000964425.1 Komagataeibacter intermedius TF2
AACAGCTTCTGCTTCGCCGCACTCTTCCTGTAGTGCTGCATGAACGCGATTTCCGCGCGTGGCACGCCCAGGCGGATCAGTTCATCGCGGATCCACGTGTAGGCGGAAAAACCGCGTGTCTCCATCGCGCTCTCGGTGCCCAG
>NZ_BANF01000428.1 GCF_000964425.1 Komagataeibacter intermedius TF2
AACCCTACGACGCGGTCCATCCCGGCATGACCTGCACGCCCTACATCATGAATGACGGCAAGCTGGGCTTCGTGTTCGGCAGGACGACACAATAGGTTTGTCATCTCCACAGTCCGGCATGCTGCATGACCGACAT
>NZ_BANF01000427.1 GCF_000964425.1 Komagataeibacter intermedius TF2
CCGGTGGCGTCACTGATGCGGGGCGTTCCGAAAGCGGCCACGGCCGATCCCACGCCCATACTGGCGGCATAGACGCTCATGGCCGCAGGCGCGCGAGAGGCAAACTCACCCTTGATGAACCCCGACAGCAATGGCCGGATGATCGCGTCGCCTACGCCCACCCCGACGGCCGTGAAAAGCAGCAGTCCATAGCTGCCACCATCGAGGCGAAGGAGCAGGACGATCGTCAGAAGCGCCAATGCCATTATCATGGAGCGTTTCAGGCCAAG
>NZ_BANF01000426.1 GCF_000964425.1 Komagataeibacter intermedius TF2
CTCAGCAGGCAGCGTTGCTTCAGCACAAGACGAGGGATTTGCTGGTGCGTCAAAGAACCATGCAGGTCAATGCCCTGCGGGGGCACCTTGCCGAGTTCGGTATTATATCGGCAGCTGGCGTCGCGGGCCTGAACCAGATGATGACATTGCTGCATGCGGAGCAGGAGATGTTACCCGAGCCCGCTCGGAAACTGTTTCAGGAAATTGTCGCGCATCTGCGGGCTCTTGAGCAACGCATCGACGATATCGAGAAGCAGATCGTCGCGGAACATCGGGCAAGCAGTGTCAGCCGTCGGTTGGCTGGCATTCCCGGTATCGGCCCGATCACTGCCAGCGCGATCGTCGCGGCCGTTCCGGATGCCTCGACTTTCCGGTCAGGCCGTCAATTCGCTGCGTGGCTCGGTCTGACGTCCAAAAGTCACAGCAGTGGTGGCAAGGAACGACAGGTTGGCATCAGCAAACAGGGGGATAGCTATCTCAGACGCCTGCTCGTGCTGGGCGCCACGGCGGTGATCCGTCTTGCACGCAAGGAAAACGCCAGTCGTCAATGGGCCGCAAAGTTGCTCGAGAAGAAGGCGGCGCGTGTCGTATCTGTCGCTCTCGCCAACAAGACTGCCAGGATTGTCTGGGCACTCCTCACAACGGGCAATGCATACAGCGCCAGGAGCGCCTGAAAGAATTCAGAGATTTGCCCTCGTCGAACACCAGAAGCGACGAAGGTGAATGTGCGGAGTGGTGAGATATGATGGCGAACCGGTCAGGCCGGGGAGAGGATAAACCCGACGGGACCAAGCGCAGCAAAAGCGCGCAGAGGTGATCAGGGATCCAATCCGCGGACTTCATCAGGGCCAGCAGCCCCCGGGCTGCGCAAACAGGCCGGACACATGGCTGCACCCGACCACCAAAATCATACTTTCCACTTGCATCGTCAGGGCCGTCCACACATGGTCCCCATTTTTCGGACAGGGCGATAAGCTATCATCTGGCCT
>NZ_BANF01000425.1 GCF_000964425.1 Komagataeibacter intermedius TF2
TGTCAATCGGCACTCAAAAATAACCCCTGATCGGCATGCAATATTAACCCCCTGTTGAAGGCCCGGCCTGTCTCCTTACGCCTACGGCTTCAGGAGACAGGCCGGGGCAGGTATGGATCTGGAGAGAGGTTCAGTTACGGTTCCTGAACCGCCAGCTTTCGTTCCCTGTCTCGATGATGTCGCAGTGATGGGTCAAACGGTCGAGCAGTGCCGTGGTCATCTTGGCGTCGGCGAATACACTGGCCCATTCACCGAAGGACAGGTTCGTGGTGACAATGACCGAGGTCTGTTCATAAAGGCGGCTGATCATATGGAACAGCAACTGTCCGCCAGACTGGGCAAAGGGCAGGTATCCCAGTTCGTCGAGGATGACAAAGTCCAGTCGGCCGAGTTGTTCGGCCAGCCGACCCGCCCTTGCCGCCCGACTGTCAGCCTCAAGCCGGTTGACCAGGTCCACCACGTTAAAGAACCGGCCACGCCGACCTGTGCGGATGCAGCTCCGGCCAATGGCCGTGGCCAGGTGGGTTTTGCCGGTACCTGTGCCCCCCACAAGCACGACATTACGCTTGAGGTCGAGGAATTCGCCCCGAGCCAGGTCACGGACAAGGGTTTCGTTGACGGGCGTATCCGCGAACTGAAAGTCCTCGACATCCTGTGCCCGCGGCATCCGGGCAATGGTCATCTGGTAGCGTACCGACCGGGCCTGCTTTTCATGTATTTCGGCCTGGAGCAGTTCTCCTATGACCTGCTGGGGCAGATACTGTCGTTTGACCGCATGGGTCACCAGTTCATCATAGGCAGCTTTCATACCGTAGAGTTTCAGTTCCGCCATCGCCTGGAGGATCGGCCCACGTTCCATCATGGGCGTGTCCTCAGGATATCATACCGGCTGCAGTCAGCCACAGGAGCATGATGCAGGACCAGAGGTTCGGGAAGGGCAGGCAGGACGGGATTTGTGGCATCATCCCGGCGTGACAGGATGTTGAGAATGACATCAACGGAATGCATGCCATCTTCCAGGGCCTCCCGGCAGGCCTGGTCCACGCAGGTCAGGCCATGCTCGTTCACGGCAACCAGAAGACGTACGACCTGTCTGTCGCCACCTGGCCTGTCAGCCAGTCGCCTGCGGATCCGTTCAATGGAGACGGGCAGGATCCAGTCCCGGAATGGGGCGCCATTGCGCAGGGCACCCGGCTTGCGCTCCAGCACCCCGATATAATGCCATGGATCATAAACCGTCCGGTCCCGCTCGAACGAGCGGGCATGGACCCCAACCGTCCGGCCATCCTGCCGGATTTCGATGCGCCCGGCATAGGCCCTGAGTTCCACAGGGCGACCAACCGCACTGCTGGAGACGGAATACCGGTTGTTGTCAAAGCGGACCAGGCAGGTTTTCGTGACGGATGCCATGCGGGCATGGAACCCGTCAAAGGAACCGGCATAAGGAACCAGAGCCGCGCGCTCGGCCAGGAACATCTCCCACACCGTTTTCTCCGGGACATCCGGATGGGCATGCGTTCTGGCCAGCTGGATGCATCGATCCACAAGCCATCCATTGAGTTCCTCGTAGTCACGGAACTTCAGACGCGGGGAGAACACGCGTCCACGCGCATATTTCACCTGGCTTTCAACCTGGCCTTTCTCCCATCCTGCCGCCGGCGTGCAGGCCTGTGGTTCAACCAGATAATGGGCGCACATCTGTAAAAAACGCCGGTTATAGTCCCGCGCCCGGCCAACAAAAACCGTTTCCACCGCAGTCTTCATATTATCGTAAATGCCCCGCTGGCATGCACCCCTGAAGAACGCAAAGCCCCGGTCATGCGCGTCAAACACCATTTCCTGCGCCTCGCGCGGATAGGCACGAATGAACATCATCCGGCTGTGGCACAGACGCATATGCGCGACCTTCACCTTTACCGCCACACCACCCAGAACGACAACCTCATGGCTCCAGTCAAACTGGTAAGCCTCTCCAGGTGCAAAACTCAGCGGAACATAGGCGGCCCGCCGCCCCGTCTCATGGCGGTC
>NZ_BANF01000424.1 GCF_000964425.1 Komagataeibacter intermedius TF2
TTCGATCGCCTGGATATCCGTCGGTCAGTCCCCGGCGTGAAGCCGGCCGTGCTGATTATCGGCGGCGCTGGCGGGGTCAGCTCCATCGCCATCCAGCTGGCCCGGGTCCTGACCGATGTCACGGTCGTCGCCACCGCCTCCCGGCCAGAAACGCGCGACTGGGTGACATCTCTCGGAGCGCATTATGTGGTGGATCACAGCAGGCCTCTTGCCGCGCAGGTCGCGGCCCTTCCGACCGGCGCTCCCGGCTTCGTCTTTTCCACGACACAGACCGATCGGCATATGCCAGAGATTGTCGAGCTGATCGCGTCCCAGGGGCATTTCGGCCTGATTGATGACCCGGCCGCGCTCGAC
>NZ_BANF01000423.1 GCF_000964425.1 Komagataeibacter intermedius TF2
ATCTTGGCGTAGCCATGCTGCTCGCTCGGTTTGTTTTCTTTCTGCTCATTCCACGCCAGCGAGGAATCATACCCCGGCAGTTCGCCCAGATAGGCCTGGGCTGGATAGAGGATATCGTCGGGAATTTTGGGCACGCTGATCTCGATGGGGTGATCGGAGCCGGGATTGCGGATCAGGAATACGCGATGCCGGGCCAGCGTGCCGATCCAGCGCAGTTCCATGGCGTAGCGCATGGTCTCGATGTTGATCGGCACGCCGTGGGTGTCGCGCATCCAGGTCAGCACCGGCGCGATCGTGCCGGCAAGGCCGACAGCACGGTCCCGAAAGACGCCGTTGGCGTCATTGCTCGACGGCTCACCAAGCTGGCTGACCAGCATTTCACGGATGGCGTCAGCATTGCCGGTCGCAAACGGATTGAACGTATTGGACTGGCGGATGCCGCTTGCGGTCAGAAAATTGAGATTGAGCACCTGGTCGTCCAGCCCGAAGCGGCGGGCAAGCGCCAGTACATCGCCGTGGACCGTGTTGTCACCCTTGCCATCGATCAGGATGAACCCGGATCCATGCGCGAGAGGATTGGCCAGCAGGGAGATGGCGGATGTCGTTTTGCCTGCACCCGTTGTGCCTGGCACGGCGGCGTGCTGACGCCCCGCGTCGGATGAAAGCCAAAGTTGCTGGCCGGTCAGCCCGTCCGTTCCGAGATATATGATGCCTCCTGCCGCCCGCGGCCGACGGGTTTTGGGATCAAGATCGTGTTTGTCCTTCAGGCCGGAATACCTGGGCAAATGAAAAGGCAGCACGGGCTGGCGGGTCATGACCCAGAGCGTCAGGCAAAGGGCGAGGGGAAAGGTGATCCCGACGATCGCGGGAGCCAGCACGCTAAGTCCTGCCAGAATCATCAGGGCGAACCCGGAACTGCTGGATTGCAGCTCTTCGGCGATCCGGACCGTGAAGGGACGCGTGTCGCGATAGGTAGAGCCGTGTTTCAGCTGCTGGTGGACCTGCGGCCCGCCGATCTCGCGCTTCACCATGCTTCAGTCTTCCAGCCCGAAAGGAGATTTTCCCGTGTCGATCGTGGGCGCCACGGGAGCGGTTAGTGCCGTGGGCGAAACCGGCGCTGTCTGCGCTCCGCCTGGAGGTTGCGGATAAGTGACGACAGGCCGCTGCGTCATGATGCGTCG
>NZ_BANF01000422.1 GCF_000964425.1 Komagataeibacter intermedius TF2
GGCGTTATCAGCCGCAAAATGCCCAACCCGACAGGCTGCTAGGGCCTGTTAGATCTTGATGTAGTCTGCTGTGGCAGCGATGAGAATGACGGAGAGGAAGGATGAGGCTGTCTTCTCGTATCGGGTTGCGACAGCCCGCCATTCCTTGAGCCTTGCCCACAGGTTTTCGAGCAGATGCCTGTAAGCCCATTTGGGACAGGCGACTGGAGGATCATTTTTCCGTGGCGGGATGACAGGACGCCTCCCCTGTTCCATAGATACTCACGGAATTTGTGCGAGGCATACCCACGATCACAGACGACATGGATTGGTGGGTGCGGCAGGTCATCGAGCAGGCCATAGGCGCACGGCAGTTCATGTGCCTGACCGGGCGAAAGCGTGAAAGACAATGCCCTGCCATGACCATCTGCTGCTCCGCAGACCTTGGTACCAAATCCTCCACGTGAGCGGCCACGCGCTTCACAATCTTTTCGGTGTTTTCTGTGCCCCCCTTTTTGACGGCCCCGGCCGCCTTGTGATGGGCATAGATCGTCGTGCCATCGAGAAAGACCATACTCAAGGCTGGATCTCTATCTCTGACCTTTTTAAAGAAATGCTGCCAGACGCCGAACTTTGCCCACCGGATGAACAGTTGCGCCGCAATCCACCAGGGGCCAAATTCAGGTGGTAGCGCACGCCATTTCGCACCGTTCTGATGCTGCTAGAAAATCGCGGATATCGTCCGACGAAGGTTCTTCGGCGGGGTCTTTCCCTTCGGACGGACTTCCTCAATCAGAGGCTCCCAGACGGACCATGCGGTATCGGAAAAAACAGACTGCATCATGCTCATCATAAACAGCCATGCAGTCCGTTCCGTCATTCAAGGCCTAACATGCTCTAGCTTATCTGTCGCATCAAGCCGCAGGGAATGAGGAAACATGTCTGGCTCAAACTGTACCTGTAATCCGTCTTGCACCAGGTCATCGTCAGAATCGTCACGTGCCCCCAACGTGATCAGGATGTCGGTTTACGGACGATCAGCAGAGTCGTCTTCTACAGGTCAATCTTCCCAGCAATGAGGCGATCGTTCGTCGGGGCACCCATGTCTACCTGACACAA
>NZ_BANF01000421.1 GCF_000964425.1 Komagataeibacter intermedius TF2
CCTTCCCCGTCGTGAACCATGTTCCGTACATCGTCAGCTATGCCGCTACCCTACACTACGGATACGCGCCCCATGCCCCTCCACGGCCGTGTGGCCATGGCGGATGGACGAGTACCCATACATGTTCCGGAAAAGCGAAGGACCGCCCCGGAAATAAACACTGTTTAGTTCAAGCCTTAGGAATTAATGCCTGACACCCTGGCCACATCCTGAAAAATATCGACATATGTTCATTTGCAACCGATTGCCTCAACATGATGTCGCGCCAGAGCAATGCGAACGGTGTTAATTTTACATTAAGCCGATGTCAAGGATTACCCATCATCCCGGCTAGGTTTTTCCATCCCCTATAAATGGATCAGGACAACCAGCCATGACCCGGAAAGTGGATGATCCCTGACCGTCCGGTGCGCCTGACGCAATATCTCCATTACATTTCTTTTTAAATATCAGCGTTATATTTTCATAACCTGATTGCACCGAATCAGGCATGACCGCGTACTCTCCACCCGTCTGGATCATGGCCTGCGTGCATCTGTTTCGCTTGACGGTTTTTGTCGCATTTTTATATGAACGACGTTCATTGTGCCTGCGAAACGCCCGTGCATGTCCGCCCGGTAACGGTAGTACGGTATTTCCATTCCCCTGCGCGGGACATGGAAGGAAGAAAGAAACGGATGAACGCCCCCGCCCCCGCACCAAAAAATGCCCCTTATCACAAGGGCCATGTTGCAGAAGACCTGATACGCATGGCCCGGCACCTGCTTGACCGGGAAACAGTCGAATCCGTGTCCGTGCGCCGCCTGACGCGGGAAGTCGGCGTGACGCCGGCAAATTTCTACAATTATTTTTCCAGCATCAATGACCTGCTGCTGACGATCGCCGCCGAGGCATTCAGGGAATGCACCCGGCAGCTCCGCTATTTCCACCGCAACGCCGCAACACGCACGGATGCGCTGAAGGCGTCGCTGGTGGAATATACAGGCTTCGCGCAGCGTCATCCGCAGACATTCCGCATCATGTTCGGCTACGTGCCCAACGCCATTTCACACCAGATATATCACGTCGCGGCATTGCAGGCTTTTGCCGCCCTGCTGGAGATCATATACGGCCGGAACATGCTCCACCTTCATGATATTGAAGGTACCAGGAAACGGGCCCGTATCGGATATGGCCTGTGCGCCATGGGGCATGGACTGGCGATGATGCTGGCCGATGGCCAGCTGCCGTTTGGCAACAAACCGGGACAGAGCCCGCAGCAGATGATCGAAGACATAGTAGATGCCTTCATTCACAATGAACTGCACCACGCCCTGACGCGGCCAACAGATGACCCGACGCAGGAGCAGATGCCCCTATCCCCTTGAGTGCAGGGAAATTCTGGACTTTACAATGCAGGTTACGGATTTCCGCCATAATGCAATGGGGTGCGGCAGGGCTGAAGGAATTTTACGTCAGACCGTGTATATGAAACCATCTTTCTGTCGCCTTTATTTAAGGGCATAATCACCGGAAATCACATTTCCAACAGATGGATGGTTCCCCCGCCATCTTTCACCATATGTTTCATCACCTGATACCCGCCATACCCATAAGGATGACGTCCCATTTCAAGAGCCTACCATAAAGGAAACGTTGCCGAGGACCTGCGGATTGCAACCGTCAGGATACTGGACACCGAACGGCTGGAAGATCTGTCAGTACGTCGCCTGGCGCGGGAAGTGAAGGTTGCGCCTGCGAATTTCTATAATCATTACGAAAGCCTGAACGATCTGCTGCTGGAAATTGCCGCGGATTATTTCGAGGTTTTCCGCGAACAGGCTGCCCATATCAGCCGCACATCGGCCACCCGGACCGAAGCGCTGAAGCGGACGGTCCTGTATTTCGTGGACTTTGCACGGTTGCGCCCGCAGCTTTATCGGTTGATGTTCGGCTATATACCCGACGCCTATACCTACCCCCGTTACCGACTGACCGCGAGTGCGGCGTTCGAAGACCTCATGGAGCTGATGTATGGCTACAGGGTCTTCACCAGCCGCGATGATTTTGGTCCCGGAGACATGGCCACGCTGGGAAGCAAGGTGCAGATCGGATACGGGATGTACGCCATGCTATGCGGCCTGTCCAATCTGTTCATTGCCAACCCCGTCGAAGGCCCGTTTTCCAAAACGGACAATCCGCGCGAAAGCATCGCGACCTTTCTCAATGGCATTCTTGATGCCTTCATAAGGGGGGACCTGCCAAAGGTGCTCGGGGCCAAGCCCTGATCCCTGGCAGGCCTGTCCGCCATGGGGACGAAGCCGTTCCCTGCTGCCTTCACATAAAGGCCATGAAGCATGTGCCGGGACTGTCTCGTCATGGCACCGTCACTTGTCCTCTTCCCCGTTGGCATACGCTTGCACATACCAGGTGGACAGGGCAAGATGTGCCCTTCAATTCCTCCGGCCCCATGCCGTTCATCCCCTTCACCGTCCAGTCATGACTATTTTCATTCAGGCCTTTCATGCAAGCTGTTTTTTGCATATCAAGGGCGAATTCGTGGAGAGAAGGAAAGAATTTTCTGTCATGGTTCCGGCTCCCTCCCCTGCCCCCTCCAGGCATAAGCAAACGATTGCACAAACGGGACTGACCAGACTGCAGACCTGGCTCTTTGCCTTTCCTGCACTCCCCGCCGCTTTCATCATTTTGCCGATGAATATTTTCATCCCGGCCTTTTACGCCAGCCATACGGCCGTGACCCTGCTGCAGATCGGGACAGCCACATCATTATGCCGGGTCATTGACGCCCTGCTGGACCCTGCCATCGGTTTTCTGTCCGACCATTCCCGCACCCGCTTCAGTGGACGGGGGACATGGGGGGTCGCCAGTGGCGTCATCTGCTGCGTTGCCCTGTTTTTCCTGTTCCAGCCTTCGCCACATGCGACCATCCTGTATTATGGGGTCTGGGCATTTGTCCTGTATCTTGGCTATTCCCTGTTTGAAATTCCCCGTAGCGCATGGAGCGCGGAACTCGGGTCGACCCCGCCTTTGCGGACGCGCATCAATGCGGCAATCGGCCTGTTTACCGTTGCGGGCAGCCTGATCTTCTGGCTGATGCCTGTCATCCTGTTCCGGTTTTATGGCACGACGGGTTTCACGCAGGGAACGCTGCGCGTCATTGTCTGGCTGTATGCAGCACTGATGCTGCCCGCCGTCATATGCATCAAGCGGCATGTTCCCGACAGGCCATCCGCACGCACCATTGCCCCGACCCTGCGTGACCTGGCGCGGTCCCTGAAACAGAACCGTCCCCTTGCGCTGTATTTCCTCGCCATCGCCCTGTGGGGCACGGGACAGGGCATATGGTTTTCCACGACGTTTCTTTTCCTGAATGACTACCTGCGCGTGGGCAGCATGTTCCCGCTCATCATGATCGTGTTTTTCCTGTCCACCATCGCGGCCATCCCGTTATGGGGTGGAGCGGAGCGACGGATGGAACGTCATGTGCTGTGGGCCATCAGCATGATCCTGTCTGCACTGACACGGCCACTTGCCCTGCTGCCTGCGCCGGGCATGCACAGCCTGCCCTTCATCATGCTGCTGACGGCGGCGGGCGGCGCGTTATCCGCCCCCGCCAATTTCATGCCATACGCCATACTGGCGGATGTCATAGATTATGACATCTGGAAAACAGGAACCAGCAAGTCCAGCACCCTTTACGCGCTCAATACACTCATCACGAAAACGGCCCTGGCGATGGGCAGCGGCGCGGGTTTCATCATTCTGGGCTGGGTCCATTATCATGCGGGACAGGCAAATCACGGCCTTCCGCTGACGGGGCTGCTGTTGTGCTATACTGTCATATGCAGCATTCCGCAGTTAATCGCGGCCATGATCATTTTTTATTTCCCAATCGGGCGACACGCACATACGTTGATCCGCCATTGCCTGAACCGACGCTGAACCGACACGCGGATTCCCGTAAGAAATGATCCATAACCGTCCCTTTTTCTTGCGCAGGGAACGACAGGCCACCGGTCGATTATGGCCTGCGTGCATGCTTTCTTTCGTTACGTTACATTCCGTATTATTGTTGCCATCCAGGGCCGCAAATCCCAAAGCCCATCAGAAGTTCAGGAAACACCCCGTCGCCCAGGTAACACGCGACAGGCCGCAGGCCGAACAGATGGAAGTAACCGCGCGCCGCACATCCCAGCGGCTGTTTGATGTCCCGGCCCCTGCAACCGTCATCAGCGGGCAGACGCTTCATGCGTTTGATATTCTGGACATGAAAAGCATCATGAACATGGTGCCGAATGCGGTGGTGCCAACAGATCCGCAGAATATCAATACATACATCAACATCCGCGGCATCCGTCAGGTGGATAACAACGCCGACCCCAATTTTGGCATGTACCGCAACGGGATTTACGATGGCGGCCTGCGCACCAATCTGGGGCCACAGGTGGATGTTGCGCGCGTTGAGGTCAATCCGGGACCACAGACGGGACTGTACGGACGCGACGCCGTGGGGGGCGCGGTCAATGTGATCTACGCAACCCCCGAACAGAAAACCGGCGGGTACCTGACGGGGTCCTATGGCAATTACGGGCGCGGTGAACTGCAGGGCGCGATCAATGTGCCGCTGTCCCATCATTTCGCGATCCGGCTGACGGGCTGGTACATCGACCAGCCCCGGGGCGCCCTGTACAACGCCACATTACACGAATACGAAGACCGCTCCCGCCAGCAGGGCCTGCGGCTGGGCGCAAAATGGACCCCGAATGATCACCTGTCGCTGACATGGATGGCGGAATATTCAGACCTGCATGGCCCCTCTCTGGCGGGGTATGCCCCCAATGGCGTTGCCAACCTGGTCCAGACCGGCACGGCCGAGACGCCGGGCGTGGTGTACCGTGATACCCCCGACCGTTCCCATACCCATCAGTTCTACCTGTCGCAGGACCTGACGTACACATCCCGCTGGGGCACCTTTCAGTGGCTGTCGTCCTATCGTGACTATCACCTCAATGCCGTGGAAGACGGGGACCGCACCGACCTGTCGGCATCGTCCTATCCGCTGACATTGCAGAACCAGTTCGTCCGCCACGAAAACACGCGCAACTATTACACTGAACTGCTATGGTCTTCCCCACAGGACCGTCGCCTGACCTTTATGGCGGGGGCTTCATACTTCCACGAATACTTTTCATTCCAGCAGATCTACAATACAAAAATCGATCTAAGCCTTCTGCAGGGCATGTGGGGAAATATCGCCTGTGACGCGTTACGGGGCGACCCGACATGTTCCACCATTCCCGGTGGTGGTTTCCCCAATACAGGCACGCAGGAGATGAGCGAATACGCCCCCGGTCCCGGGTCGGGCATCGGGACGCAATCATGGTCGGGTTTCATTTCCTCCACCTTCCATTTCACCCCCACGCTCAGCCTGACGGCGACGGCACGCTATACGCACGACCACAAGACACTGTCATATAGCCAGTACAATAATTCCCTGACACCCAGCGGGCAGGCCATTGCCGCCCTGTTCAGCAATGTGTACCCGGACATGTCGCTCCGTGATACCGCGACCTATGGCAACTGGAGCCCCAGCGCCGAACTGAATTACCGGCCATTCCAGAACGTCAATCTTTACGCGCTGTACAGCAATGGCTTCCGTGCAGGTGGGTTCAGCACGACCACCACCACCCCGTCCCTGATCCCCTATGGTGAAGAAACGGCGACCAATTACGAACTGGGTGGCCGCACCCGGTGGCTGGGCGGGCGTCTGGGCGTGAATGCCAGCCTGTTTTACATGACCCAGAACCATCTTCTGCTGGATGAGGCCGATCCACGCGCGCCCGCCGCATTCAGTTTTTACTACCTTGCCAATGTTGGCAGCGCGCGGACGTACGGCGCGGAACTGTCGGCCCGGTTCCTGCCGACAGGCTGGTGGTCCCTTTCGGCCAGCATGGGCTGGCTGCATGCCCGCATGGCCGGTGGCCTGTCATATGGCAGTTATGTCGGCAACCAGCTTCTGCCTGACACCCGGACATGGACGACGAACATACGCTCCGAAATGGCGTATCCCATCACACCCACCCATAACCTGCTGTTCAGCGTAAACTGGCACCATGAGGCAGGTGGCGCGCTGGATATTACCGACATGCCGTGGCATTCGCTTGACCGGCTGGACCTGACACTGGGCACGACGTGGAAGAAAAACCAGCTTGTGGTCTTTGCCAACAACACCTTCAACAACCGTGTCGTGGATTACGCGCTGACCGACGGCATGTATATCCTGACCCCGCCCGCGACCTATGGGGCGCGCTTCACCGCTGCCTTTTAGGGTGTTTCAGGCCCCCGCCCAGTGAACGCCGCCTGTTCGGAAAAGGCGACGTTCCCAATAAACGCTTTCCTATTTTTTTGCTTTTATCAGGCGTGCGGCACGGCTCAGCGCCATGATCGGGAAGAACTGGCGATACAGGTCATAACGCAGCATGAACGCACGTGACAGTTCCGCCCCCTGCAACAGCCGTTTTGACAGCGCGGGATCATCCAGCCTGATGGTCTGGCCAACACCGTAACCGGGGAAGCCGGTGCCAGTGAATTCCTTTTCCTGCCAGCTTCCGTCCGCCTGCTGCAGGTCGATCAGGTACCGGCACCCGCGGGCGATGGCATCGTAATCCTGCGGACGATTGGCGGCGATCAGGCCCATTAGCGCCCATGCGGTCTGCGATGGCGTGGTCGCCCCCCGCCCGACCGCGGACAGTTCCATATAGGATGCGCAGCTTTCACCCCACCCGCCATTTTCCTGCTGATGGGCGACCAGCCAGTCGCAGGCCTTGGTAATGTAAGGCTGCGTCATGTCCTCGCCAATTGCCGCAAGCGCCGGCAGCACCGCCCCCGTACCGTACAGGTAATTGACCCCCCAGCGGCCGAACCACGGCCCGTCGGGTTCCTGTTCGGCGCGGATATAGGCCAGCGCGCGCTGGACGGTGGGTATATGACGCGGCAGGCCCAGAATGCCAAAAGCCTCGATGACATGCGCCGTCACATCCACGGATGGCGGATCAAGCGCCTCGCCAAAATCACAGAACGGAATCTTGGACAGGATGCTGCGGTTATTGTCCTTGTCGAACGCGCCCCAGCCGCCGCACTCGCTCTGCATGCCGATCAGCCAGTTCACCCCGCGGCTTATGGCGTCCTCGACGCCACGTTTCTTCCATTCCTCGCGGTTACGGCACGACGACAGCGCAATCAGGGCAACAGCCGTGTCATCCGTGTCGGGATAGCGGTCATTGGCATATTCAAATGCCCAGCCACCGGGTTCCACATCCGGCAGCTTGATGGACCAGTCGCCCTTCACACGTACCTGACGGTCCAGCAGCCAGCCCAGCGCCTTGTCCATTTCCGGCGTAAACTGTGTTTCGCCATCGGCATCATGCAGGGCCATGATCGCCAGCATGGTATCCCACACCGGGCTGTTCGTTGCCTGGATCCAGCTTGCATCGCCCCTGTCGTGCCGCCAGCCGGGATCATTCAGCGCGGACAGCGCCTTGGCCATGACGGGATGATGGAACTGGTAATCCTCGCCATGCAGCGCCATCAGGCCATACACCCATGGTGGCTGGATGCCCCCCCAGCCACCGTCGGCATCCTGGTGGCGGATGATCCATTCCAGCATGTGCCGGATCGCAGCTTCGCGCAGGGTGCTGCGCTTGAGGAATTTCGACTGCAGCCAGTGCAGGCCACGGTCCGTCGTGCGGAAGAACGTGCCCCAGGGGTCCTTGCCCCCCTTGGCGGGCAGTTCGTAATCGAAATTCGCACGCCCCCCGGGAAACAGCACATCCAGCCGGTCCTGCGGGCGCAGCGGGCGGCTGGGCCTGCGCGCGGACAGGATGGCCAGCGGCACCAGCGTCGCACGCGCCCACTGCGCGAAGTTGTAGATGGAGAAAACGAACTTATTGGGGAACCAGATGACTTCGGGCGGCAGGTTGGGGGTTTTTTCCCACGGCCATTCCCCGATCAGGGCCAGCCAGTAGCGCGTGAAGACACGGACGTTTTTCAGTCCGCCCTTGCTGGCGATCCATGTAGCGGCCCGGCTGATCGCCGGGTCATCGGCGGGATAGCCAAGCGAACGCAGGGCCGCGTAGGATTCCACGGTGGCATTGATGTCGCCATTCCCGGCGCCATAATACGTGCCCCATGACCCGTCCTCGCGCTGCATTTCCAGCAGGGCCTTGCCCAGACGGGGCCGCAGCGGGTGATCTTCCAGCCCGAGGAACCACAGCGCAAGGCACCATTCCGCCTCCATCGATGCATTGGACGCAACCGACCCGACCCAGTGGCCGTCGGGCTTCTGCTGCCCGATCAGCCAGTCACACGCGGAGGAAATCGTATGGGACAGGCTGTTGTCCATCGCCCGCAGGCCCGACGCGGCGACAGCCGGGGCCGGTGTATCGCCTTTCTTCACGGAGCGGGTGCCAGCAGCGGGGAAAGTGGTGTCGGAAGCGGTCTGGGGCGTCGCGGCACCGGCGGGCACCGTGGTTTTTGTTAACGGACGACTTTCCCTTGTCATGTTTTCCATACCTGTGTGAACTATCATGGAGGATGTGAAGGATATTGCTGGTCTGGATCAGGCCGTCTGGGTGTCTGGCAGAAGCAGTCGCTGGAAATCAGCGAAAACCGTATGCCACCATTCCTGATCCATTTCTACAAAGCCCAGGTTTCTTAGAAAAAATGCCCCTTCGGCAGCAAACAGCGCGGTGCGTGCCTGACGGGCCTCCGCACAGTCCGGGTCGCACCCGCTGAACCACCCTGCGTACCAGGCGCGTATCTTCTGTAAATATTTTGGCGACTGAAGCAAGGTGACAAGCATGCCGGCTATTCTGGCCTGGGTTGTGTCATCAAGCTGGCTGACCGCCCGGACATAGGCGCGGGCCCGGTCTGCCACGCTGGCATCCGGCCCGATATGCCGGGCGACACGCGCATCGAATGCATCCAGCCAGCGGTCGATCAGCGCGCTGATCAGGTCATCCTTGCTGCCGAAGCAGTACTGCAGGCCGCCCTTGGTAATCCCCGCTTCGCGCGCCACGGCATCCAGCGTCAGGGCGTTCGCGCCCTCGCGCTGGACAAGCTGTTCAACGCAGTCCAGCACGTTCTTGCGGTCAATGGTCCTGGGGCGCGCCATGCGTTTCCTCTGCCGTTTCAATCCATCCGTATGGAATTAAATCAGGGGCTTTCGCCATGCAAGGGGGGGGCTGCACTCCCCTGCCCTGCTGGCGGCATGTTCAGGCCCGCCTTCCGCGCGTCATCAGGCCCACGATCATGAGGAACGCCAGCAGCATGAAACTGCTGCTGACACTCAGGCTGGCGCTGATCGCCGCCTTGTAGGCTTCACGCACCTGCAGATGCATGGCAGGCGTCAGTCCCTGCACGGCGGCCATGCCCTTTTCCAGAAACGCCGCCACGTCGATCTTTTCAGGCAGGGCGTGCAGCCGTCCCTGCAATGTCAGCGCCATGACCCCGCCCGACAGCGCAACGCCAAGGGAACCGCCAAGCGAACGGATGAAGGCCATCATGGCCGTGGCGATTCCCAGCATGTCGGGCGGCACGGAATTCTGGATGATGACCGTTGCATTGGGCATGCCGATTCCCATGCCCACGCCAAGGCAGCCAAGGCTGAGCAGGAAGAACAGCGCGGGCGCGCCATGCTGGGCGCAGAGCGCGATCAGGGTCAGCGCCGAGAATTCGATCCCCACCCCCATGGCCAGCAGCAGCGTATAGCGCTGCGTTCGTGATGAGACATATCCCCCCACCACCGAACTGACCATCATCGTGCCGACCTGCGGCAGCATCATCAATCCCGATACCTCCGGCGTCTGCCCAAGGACGAGCTGGTAATACAGCGGCAGGAAAACCAGCGACCCCATCATCGCAAAGGACATGATCCCCGTCGCCGCGACACAGACGGAAAAGCTGGCGATCCGCAGCAGTCCCAGGCTGATCAGCGGTTCTGGCGCGCGCCGTTCCTGCCTGATGAACAGCACGAAAAACGCAATACTGCCCGCAAGCAGCAGGACCGTCAGCGGCGACGTCCACGCCAGCGCCGTGCCAACCGAATTGAACAGCAGCAGGAAGCCCGCCGTCGCTACAGCCAGCAGGGCGGCGCCCGGATAATCAATCCGGGGTTCCGCTTCGGACCGTCCGGCAGGCAGGCCGAACATGATCAGGCCAAGGGCCAGAAGCCCGATCGGCAGATTGACAAGGAAAACCCATCGCCATGACAGGGCGCTGGTCAGCACGCCCCCCAGAAAGGGCCCGGCGACGCTGCTGACGGCAAAGGCCCCGGTAAACAGCCCCTGGTACCGGCCACGCTGCTGTGGCGTGACCATATCGCCGATCACCGTCTGCGATAATGTCATGAGACCACCGGCCCCGATGCCCTGCAGCCCGCGAAACACGATAAGCTGCCACATGCCCTGCGCCAGGCCACACAGCAGGGACGCCCCCAGAAAGGCCCCGATGCTGAATGCCAGCAGCGGCCTTCTGCCAAACATGTCGGACAGCTTGCCATACATGGGCGTTGCAATGGTGGAGGTCAGCATGAAGGCGGTGACCACCCACGACATATGCGCCAGACCGCCAAGGTCGGTCACAATGGTCGGCAGCGCGGTCGAGACAATGCTCTGGTCAAGCGCCCCCATGACCATGGTCATGATCAGGCCGGTAAATACAAGAATGCGGGTTGCGGGCGTATAGGTGGAAGCGGGATCCAGCGAAGGGTCAGGCTGCACGGAAATATCCTGTCATGTCGAAACCCGATCATGCAGTTTCCCATGCAGTACAGGCAAGACAACGATCCCGTCACCGCCGCGCGGCCACTCTCCCCTGTCCCGTTCCGCAAACGTCCGGCACAGCCTGTATTTTCAAGACGGCCTGCAAACCCTCAAGACGTCTGTGGCGAAGCTTTTTTCCAGCAGGTTTCGGCAAGCGCCGTCTTTGATATTTAAAATTGCGGCACGCGCAACTTCTTGTTTTTCTTGTCAGAAGGTTACTTTCAGGCAGTCCCTACAAATCCAGCGTCAGGGACGGACTGCGGCTGCGTGAACAGCACAGGGCGATGCTGCCGCCCTGTTCTTCCTCTGTCAGGACCATATCCCTGTGGTCCCCGTCCCCCGCCAGAAGCGGCACGACACAGGCGCCACACATGCCCTGCTCACACGACAGGGCGACATCCACCCCCGCCGCGAGAAGTGCCGAGGCAATGCTCTGCCCTGCAGGCACGGGCACCGTCTGTCCCGATCGCGCCAGCACGACCTCGAACGGACGATCAGACAGGGCATGGGTTGAATCCGTGGGCCGGAAATATTCCGTATGAATCTGCCCGGTCCCCCAGCCTGCCGCAACGGCATGGGCGAAAACGGCGTTCATGAACCCGTCCGGTCCGCACAGCATGATCGCCGTGTCCGGGTCGGGTGAGTCCAGAACGGCGGGATACCCACCGCTACGCGGACTCTGGCTGAAATGGACATGCTCCCGGTACGGACTGGCGTCCAGCATCTCGCGAAACGGCGCACGCTCGGGGTCCCGCGCGTAAAAATGCAGCTGCCAGTCGGCATTGTCACGTTGCAGGCGCATCATCATGGACAGAAGTGGCGTCACGCCAATCCCCCCGCCCACAAGCACATACCGCCGTGCAACCGGCAGGGAAAAGGCGTTGCGCGGGGTGGAGATCTGCAGTTCCATGCCTGGCCGCACCTGCGTACACAGCGATTGCGACCCACCGCGGGAATCCGCCTCGCGCCTGATACACAGCAGGTAGGCGGACGGGTCATCAGCAGACCCGCACAGTGAATACTGGCGGATCAGGCCGGACGGCGTCATGACATCCACATGCGCGCCGGGTTCAAAAGCCGGGAGCGCGTCATCGCCGGGGCGTGCCACCAGACGCAGGCGCACGCACTCCGTCCCTTCGGGGGCGACATCATCGACATGGACCGGAAACAGGGAAGACATGGACCGTAATTTCCTTCAGGCCGTGAAGAACTGGCTCAGCCCCATCGTGCGCAGGGCGCGGCGATAGGCGATCGAACTGCGGTCCGCCATCACATGCGCCTCCAGCGTCGGGTCCAGTGGCAGGTTTTCCGGCTTCTGCGCTTCTACCAGCGCACGGTCTTCCTCGAAAACCTTCAGGTTGAAATCGTACACATCCTGCAGCGGCAGGTCCTTGTCGAAATTCCGGCACATCGGCGCGAACATCCGCGTCTGCCGCGCCGATACGGGTGACGCCGCATTCATGATGACAAGGCGGGCGTTGTCGGGAAAGTGGATTTCCAGTGTCGCGACAAAAGGCACATGCACCCGGAAATGCCGCAGCCATTCGAACCCGGGCCGCCCGCGATCGGACTTGCCTATGGGGTAATTGCCCACACTGCTGCGATATTCCGCCTCAAACCCGTCCGGCGTAATCCGAGTCTTGTACGGTGGCACGACAGGGTTTTCCGGATCGGCAAAGGTGTCGGTATGGACAAAGGCGAAGTGGGCCACGTCAATGAACCCTTCGACCTGCCGACCCGCAAAACCGGCAATGTCGATCCACGGGCAGTTGATCTGCTGGTAGTCCGGGTCATTCCAGTGCGGCATGGGGGGAATGGCGGGCATATCCCCCTCCGGCCGCAGGCAGGTCCAGATCAGGCCATAGCGTTCCACCGCCGGGTAGGTACGCAGGTTAAGCTTTGAGGGAATGGCGCTGTCGGGATGGGCGGGAACCCGGACGCACTTTCCCTGTCCGCCGAAACGGAACCCGTGATAGGCGCAGGCTACGGTCTGGCCATCGCCTTTGCCCATGCTCAGCGGGACACCACGATGCGGGCACAGGTCATCGGCAATGACAATGCCATCGCCCGCGCGATAGACCACCAGCGGGGCATCCAGCAGGGTAACGCCCAGCGGCTGGTCACCCAGTTCGCGCACCAGGGCGACCGGGTACCAGCACCGGGCAAGGATGGTCCAGTCATCCACATCAAACGTCATGTTGCGAGGCAGGCTGTGGGCGTCCGTGGGGCGGGCACAGGCAGTGGTCATGATGGGTTCTCCTGAACGGGCCGGACATGGTCCGGCGGCTCTGTCAGAAAGATCATTTCACAGGCGGTGCGCTCTCAGATATATCATAATTGATCATTTACCATTCTCAAAACAAGAACGCATGCAGCCCTTTTCCCGCTTTCTGGTCTATTTCCTGGCCGTGGCCCGCCATCGCTCCATACGCAAGGCGGCCGAGAGCCTGCATATCGCGGGGTCCGCCATCAACAGACATATCCTGCTGGGTGAAAAACAGCTCCAGACCCCGCTGTTCGAACGCCTGCCATCCGGCATGCGCCTGACGGCGGCGGGCGAACTGCTGTATGGATGCGCCAGACGCTGGGTGAAGGATCTGGATGACCTATGTGGACGGCCGGTTCGATGCAATGGATCACATTTGTTATCT
>NZ_BANF01000420.1 GCF_000964425.1 Komagataeibacter intermedius TF2
GCTATCGCGCTGCTCAAGGAGATCGAAGAAGCAGATCGAAACGCTTCGTCACCCGAACAGATCATCCTGTCACGCTTCGTCGGATTTGGAGCAGGAGAACTGGCGAACAACCTGTTCCCATCCGGAAGCGATAGCCCCCGCCCGGGCTGGGAAGATGTTGGCGAAGCGATCCATGCCTCCACAACAGACGTTGAAAGGGCAGGACTGAAGCGCGCGACACAATATGCGCATTTTACCCC
>NZ_BANF01000419.1 GCF_000964425.1 Komagataeibacter intermedius TF2
CTGATGATGACGTTCCGGAAAATCTCGGCTGAGAGCAGCGGTCGGCTGATCACTGCCTATTTCACGCAGGAACTGCCAGATCCCGAGCACGATTTCCGTACCCAACCCGGAAAAGTGCCTGACGCGGATGGTGGCCGACTGACCAGCTATTACACCGGTCGCGATGGGCGGGCCTCGTGGCGACCGGACATGCAGCCCAAGATTGCGGCGGCTCTTGGCATTGATCCGAAGACACCACCGAAGAACGCGCAACTCAATCGCCTGTTTGAAGCAAAGAGGGCCGATAATGGCGAAGACTGGTCAAGGAACGCCCGCAAGATCAGTGCCTATGATCTGACCCTGGCGCCGCACAAATCGGTGACGCTTGCGGCCGAGTTTGCGCCGACCGAGGCCGAGAGGGCAGC
>NZ_BANF01000418.1 GCF_000964425.1 Komagataeibacter intermedius TF2
AGTGCAACAACACGACGAACGACGAGGGAACGGGGAAGATCAGGGATCCGAAGGCGTGACACTGGGGAATATCCATGAAAGTGGGCGACTTTCAGGATTTTCCAGTTCCAGAACCACAGTACAAGATACCCATCACGAAAAGTGCGGAAGAACCCATATGTGGACGGCTCTGTCTTGCAAGGGGGAAAATAGTGATGTGACCGTGTCGTTTGCACCCATATGTCCGGCCTGTTGTTGCAGTGTTCAGACTGCTGGCCAAGATGGTTTTTGCGATGGAAGTTCCATTCAGTTCTGCGGTTTTTGAAAACCACGGGCTCTTGCGGAGTGTCTTCCATTCAGATCGAACGATCCCCCATCTCCTCTTTGCAGGACTGCGGTATCGGCTCACACGATCACGTTCTTTTTCCCGTGCGTCGTGTTGGCCAATTTCGTCAGGAAGCGGTGGCCGCTGTCATTGCATCTACTGCCAC
>NZ_BANF01000417.1 GCF_000964425.1 Komagataeibacter intermedius TF2
AAAGCCTACGCCTCTCACATCAAAACACAACTGTAGTGCTAGATACCGAAAGCGCTTCAAAGATGATCCTGCGATTTTGCGCTGAAGCTTCATTGCATGCTCTTTCATGGCGAAGTAACCGCTCTGCATGCTCCGCAAAGCTTCGTTCGAAGTTCTCAGTCATGGCGAGTTCCCTCGGTTGCTCAGGCACGGGCACATACCCGCACTTGTTATCGGAAATGAAGCGGGCCGGACGTTGAAAACCATGTCGTAAGCAGAACAATGACAGGGAATGCCTTACTATAGGCTTGTTAAGTATGGCGTTTCCGATCATATTTACCATGATTTATATTATTTTTTACGCCCAGACATCGCCCGTTACCTGCATTTTTTCTTACGTTAATAAATAATAGTCCTCGCGATATCCGCCATATGCTTGTTCGCGTCAGGGTGTTTTCGGGGATGCCAGATAGGGGCAACTGATCTGCGCAGGCGTGACATCAATCCACAAACGACTGCCTGCAGTCGCCTCCAGCGCCTTGCGGATGGTGTCGGCAGAAAGAAATTCCGCGCCATCGTCGCCGCCAAATGACGCGCGTTTGACATCGTACCAGTCGTCAGGACATGTGCGCGGGTCCGCTTCGACGGCATAGGCGACAAGGTTCCCCTGACCCTCAGCGTCACTGAAGTCCGGATAACCATTCGACATCAGGTACACCCCATGATCGTCGACCAGCATGAGGCCTGCCGGTATTTTGGTACGATCGACATCCGCACCGGTCGGATGGCGTGACGACACGCCAGCCTTGAAAAAGGCCGGGTCAACAAGCTGATCATAGGTAGGGGAATGTTCGCTCGCG
>NZ_BANF01000416.1 GCF_000964425.1 Komagataeibacter intermedius TF2
CCCGGGTAGGGCGGAAATTTTCATTGAGATTTGACCCATGCCTTCACACTCCCCGGCATCATCTGCTGGGGGTTTGAGGAGTGATTGACATGGAGCTTCTGAGTGTGATCCGTCGGTG
>NZ_BANF01000415.1 GCF_000964425.1 Komagataeibacter intermedius TF2
GAACTCGGAATCATCAGGCTCAGGAAATAGTCCGCTTTCGCCTCTTCTCGGACGTCAATGTGCAGCCGCGGGCTTCTCCGAAGCGGACATGGCTCAAAGCTTGCACGAATTGGTAACCGTCAATCCCGGGGTGGTTCAGTCCTTTGAGCCTAAAATGACGGGGGGCCTGTGCCGCAAGTGGCCTAAAGGCACAGAGCCAGACGTGCTTGTCATTCGATCAATCTGCCGACCAACAATATCAAACAGGCAGACCCTAATTATGATCGAGGGACAATCGGTGGAGGAGGTCAATTCGAGTTCATTGGACGAATTCATCGTCGCCGAAGTCTGGGCAGGCACGCTTCAGTTCATTGTCAGCGCCTCCTTGACGCTTAGGTATAGTGCAGATCTGAACGCCTGTGAGTGCTGGTTGTAATCTCCCCAAATGTGCTGGTTGAA
>NZ_BANF01000414.1 GCF_000964425.1 Komagataeibacter intermedius TF2
TGATGGCCATGACCACCGTGGCCACGATGCTCGCCCTGCCCGCTGCCCTGGTTCTGCTCAGGTGACTGGGCCTGGGCTGCCAGCGGAAG
>NZ_BANF01000413.1 GCF_000964425.1 Komagataeibacter intermedius TF2
GCATCCATGCCGCCATATTTCGCGCGCCACCGGTAAAACGTGGCATGGCTGATCCCATGCTCCCGGCACAGGTCAGGAACCGGGACGCCGCCCTCAGCCTGACGGATCACACCCATGATCTGGGCGTCAGTAAAGCGATCACTCTTCATCAGAATCTCCTCATCCTTACGCTGAGAAAATTCTCATTCAAAAGCCACTCTTTTTATGGGGGGATTACCCCCGTAGGTCTTGAAGATCCGTACCGCCCGCGACGTGCCGACGCCGTTGCTGTGCAGGAACAGCATGATCTCGCGGATCACCTTCTGGTCTGCCCAGCCACCGACAATCCGTTCGGCCCGCTTGGGACCAATGCCTGTCACTTCCCGCAGGCGATGCGGTTCCTGCTCGATCAGGTCGAACACGGCCTCGCCGAACGCTTTCACCAGTTTTTTGGCATAGACGGGACCAATGCCCCGGATCATGCCCGAGCCGAGATAGCGCTCTATGCCTTCGACCGTGGTCGGCGGACTGGCCTTGAGGAACTCCGCCTTGAACTGCAAGCCGTGGGTGTGGTCGTTGAACCAGCGCCCCGACATCTGCACGAACTCACCCGCCGAGATCATGGCGGCATGGCCGACGACAGTGACCAGATCGCG
>NZ_BANF01000412.1 GCF_000964425.1 Komagataeibacter intermedius TF2
GTATGGTTCTGTGAAATGAAGGCGAGCTGGACGTTGTGCTTGCGCCCCTCGCGGCCGTCGCGCACAGCCTGCTTGTCTACCTGAGGCGCGGGTTCGGTGCGGTGCCACTCATCGAAGTCGACACGCTTCGTCGTTTCGTACATCTCCGTGAAACGGGCGAGATGATAGTCCCGCATGCACGGGGGCATATGCGGGTCGTCGGCATAATCGGGATGGAGAAAGAAATTCCGGGCCAGGATATGGCG
>NZ_BANF01000411.1 GCF_000964425.1 Komagataeibacter intermedius TF2
CGCGAGGAGCGTGGCGTTCAGGCCGACACGGGCATGCTCTCACGCTTTTTCCAATCCGAAGGGATCAGCTTCAAAAAAAAGCGTGCTGCCCTGCGAGCAGGACCGGCCTGACGTCGCGCGCAAGCGCAGGTTCTGGAAGCGCTATCAGGCCAACATAGATCCCACCCGTCTGGTCTTTATCGACGAAACCTGGGCCAAGACCAACATGACGCGCACGCACGGTCGTTGTCGCAAAGGTGAGAGACTGAGAGCCAGGGTTCCCCATGGCCACTGGAAGACACTGACCTTTCTGGCGGCTTTGCGTCATGACCGGATCACCGCACCCTGCGTTCTCGACGGACCGATCAACGGGCGCAGTTTTTTGGCCTATGTCGAGCAGTTTCTGGTTCCAACACT
>NZ_BANF01000410.1 GCF_000964425.1 Komagataeibacter intermedius TF2
TTCTCAAGGGCCTCAAGAGAGGGTGGCGCTTCGCCGCCGACCACTTCGTCGAGCGTTGAGGTCCCTGTCACCGGTTTATTAATGGGATTGGCAAGGGCGGGATCAGCCCCGTCCACCTGATCCGCACTTGGCTGGGGCGGCTGGGGCTCCGGGACCAATGTGCCGCTGCGGGCCGGTGGTGGAGATGGAGACGATGTCGGTAGCCGGACGTGCTGCCCCTCCTCAACGACAACCTTCCCCGTGGAGACAGATGCCGCATGGGTCGGGCTGC
>NZ_BANF01000409.1 GCF_000964425.1 Komagataeibacter intermedius TF2
CAGGTCTCGGCACGTGGTTACCGGGCCTGGACATCCCGACCGGCCTGTCAGCGCCAGCGCACCGATCTGAAGATACTGGTGCATATCCGTGAACATCATGCCCTGGGCAACGCCTCCTGCGGACGGCCCCGCATGACCCTGGAACTCAGGGAAGCCGGGCCTGTTGTCGGGGAACGTCATGTTGGCCGACTGATGAAGGACAACGGAATCCGGCCCGTGCGCACCCGTCGCCACAAGGTCACGACCGACAGCCATCACCAGACTGGCATTGTGGCCAACCTTCTGGATGGCGACTTCCCTGCTGACAGGCC
>NZ_BANF01000408.1 GCF_000964425.1 Komagataeibacter intermedius TF2
GAGATAACGGATCAGTCCCGTGAGTTCGTCTGCGGCCATGGCTGCTCCTGCGTCTCCTGATACGGACAGCAGAGGGGCAGACTGTCCTGACTCGACAAGCCTAGAATGATACCCCGAAACAGGCGACAGGGTGCCCCGCTCTTCAATCACGCATTTGTGAAAGTGGACAAAAATGCGCCCCGGTACCTTTTCGTCTGTTTCCTATGTGTTTCCTGCAGGGAATTTTAGGCAACAAAAAACCCGCCTGATTGAGGCGGGTTTATCGTGTCCGATCAAGGACTTGTGCTTGGTTGCGGGGATAGGATTTGAACCTATGACCTTCAGGTT
>NZ_BANF01000407.1 GCF_000964425.1 Komagataeibacter intermedius TF2
CCGCGATGGTGCCCCCGCCGCACGCAGGCAGCAAATGGGCTGTGGCTTACCAGCTTATGACCACCATCGGCCTGAACATCGGCTGGGCGGAAAACCACTTCAAGCCGGGACAGTCGGG
>NZ_BANF01000406.1 GCF_000964425.1 Komagataeibacter intermedius TF2
CGGGAGTGGTGGAAGGCCGGACGCCAGCAGGGCGTGATGCATTCGGGTGGCTGGCTTTTTCCCGGGCAGGACACCATGAGGCCCATCAGCACACGGCAGCTCCATCGCGTGGTTGTCGATGCCGCGCGGGCTGCTTCGATCACCAGACGTGTGGGGCCTCATACCCTGCGGCATAGCTTTGCCACGCACCTGCTTGAGGATGGTGTCGATGTCCGCGTGATCCAGGTCCTGCTGGGTCATTCCCGCCTGGAGACCACGGCCCTTTATACAAAGGTTGCGACACGGACCGTGCGGGCCGTTATCAGTCCGCTCGACAGGCTGGGCATGCTGACGACGGCGCAGGCAAGGCCCGACGGCTGATCCCGGAGCAGGGGCGGTCATGTCCGCCTCGCTCGCACTGGGGGACATCTTCCGGGCTGCCGGTCCTGCCTGGCGGGCAGCCCATATCGGCCGTCTCCCCCTGCAGCAGCTCAAGGTCATGTCGGCGATCGAACATTGTCGCACCGCAGCCCTTGGTGGCCATGTCGCGGCCTGTGGGGACTGCGGACACTGGCGCATTGCCTATAACAGTTGTCGCAACCGCCATTGTCCGCGCTGCCAGGGGAACGCCGCACGGACATGGCTGGCCGAACGCGAGGCCGATCTGCTGCCGGTCGGGTATTTCCATGTCGTCTTCACCTTGCCGGCGCGGATCGCCGACATCGCGCTCCAGAACAAGGCCGTTCTCTACGCCCTGCTGTTCCAGGCCGCCTCGGAGACGATGATGACGATCGCCGCCGATCCCCGGCATCTGGGTGCCCGCATCGGCATC
>NZ_BANF01000405.1 GCF_000964425.1 Komagataeibacter intermedius TF2
CTATTTGTGAATGGACTTCTGGAAAGTCTGACCGTCCATCTTCTACGTCATTATGCACAGACACAGCCTTCGCTCACGTCCAGACCCGCACAACTGCCAGCGTGGAAGCTACGTAAGGCGCTGGATCATATGGAGGCCCATCTCGCCGAACCGTTCGACCTCGATTTTCTGGCCAAGTTGTGCGGGATGAGTCGGTTTCATTTCAGCCGGTCATTTCACAACACCATGGGGCAAAGCCCGTCACGCTGGTTTATCCGGCGGCGTGTGGACCATGCGAAGGAGCTTCTGTCACAGACCAACAGGTCCATCATCGAGATCGCCCTGACCAGTGGCTATGAGAGTGCGAGCCATTTTGCACAGATGTTTCGCAGGGAAACCGGCATCAGTCCACGCGACTTCAGGAAGCTATGATGAAGACGGATAAGGCGGCTATTTACCTCCCTGCTTTAAATTCCTTGACCAGATAGCGGTTAAGGCAGACCTAAAAGGTCGCCTTTAGACGCTGTTTTTCTCAATGCGCAACTTTCAGTCTTGATTTCCGGTTCTCCTTCGATGGGATGCTGGCCATACGATTTCTGGGTGTCTTCGCATCAAAAACCGTTGCGGATCACGACATCCAGCGCTGTTCAACGAATTAATGGGACTTGAGCCGAGCCAGTTCCGATGCACGCCATATCTCCCAACGGCGAAGCAGTCGGTGGTATGGTTCACCTGTCCGCTCATCCAGCTTTTCTACTACGGTTATCCGGTCCGTACGAAAATGACGGAAGTCCTGTCGCAGTTCGCACCAAGCGATCAGTACGCGCGTGGTATCCGAATAGCCAAGAACCACTGGCCATACCGTACGCTCGGTTAGCGTACCCCGTTGATCGCAATAATGCAGGCGCAATTTCATTTCTTTACGTATTGCAGATCGAAAGTCCGCCGCGTCCACCGTATCCTCGGACGCATCAAGAGGCAGCTTCGCCGCAGTGCTCGGCGCAATGATAAATGGCTGCAGGCGCTCGGGCACGACTGCCGCAATCTTGGCAAGAACGTCCAATGCCGTACGTGCAAGCATTTCATCGCCATGGGCTGCTACCCACTGCGCGCCCAGAACGATCGCCTCAATTTCCACCGGGGTCAGCGCAAGCGGCGGCATGTCGTATCCGGAGCCGAGCACGTATCCAACGCCAGCCTCACCTGAAACGGGCACGCGCTGCCCCATCAGATGCGCGATATCGCGGTAGATCGTGCGCGTAGAGACCTCCAATTCCCCAGCCAGCGCCCGCGCCGTGACGGGGCGCGACGACCGGCGCAGGATCTGGATGATCTGAAAAAGGCGATCGGTACTGCGCAAGGGCTTTGCAATCATGCTGACAGGATGCTGTCAGCATGATTGTGCCACAAGACGGCAAACACAACCTTATGGAGGAACCGCCCGATGAAATTTGCCTCTACCCGCCTGATTGCCGCTGACATCAACGCCATGGTTGCATTTTATGAATTGGTGACCGGACAGCCTGCCGAATGGCTTGCACCCCAGTTTGCCGAAATCGTCACCCCTGGCGCGACACTCGCGATCGGTAGCGCCGAGACGGTCGCCCTGTTCAGGGAAGGAACTGCCGAACCGGGGGCAAACCGCACCGCAATTCTGGAATTCAGGGTTGATGACGTGGATGCCGTATTCGCACGCCTGAAAAACAGGGTGGACGTTGTGATTGAGCCAAAGCTGCTACCATGGGGCAACCGCACGGCCCAGTTTCGCGATCCCGAGGGCACGATCATCAGCCTGTTTATGCCGTTAACCAAAGCCGCCCGCGCCCGTTTCGGAACCCGGTGACAACGGGTGGCCAACCGGTCTGTTATTTCTATAGACAACATACAGGAAAGCGGGGGGAGGGGAGGCGAACGACCTAGTTCTGGGAACTAACCTGAAGAAACCGGTCATTTAGGCCCGGTGTCTCGGTTTCGTGACAGCTTTACGTCGTCCTAACACTACAGTTGTGTTTTGATGTGAGAGGCGTAGGCTTTT
>NZ_BANF01000404.1 GCF_000964425.1 Komagataeibacter intermedius TF2
GATATTCATCGGCAATGCTCCGGATAACCGTAATCGCTTCCGCGCCGGACGTGGCCCTGAAGTCCCGGCTGGCTCGCGATCCGGATCGTGCGGTCATTGAGGTGGAGGGTGTCTCCTCCTCCCACGGCGTCCTTATGCTCAAACACGACGCGTGGTTCTTCGACGCGCCCGGCGTTCAGCAGCACCCGGTAGCGGGCCATGCCGGT
>NZ_BANF01000403.1 GCF_000964425.1 Komagataeibacter intermedius TF2
CAGATCCGGCTGGGCCGGTCCAAGGGGGATCCCCAGCGCAAGGGCGCGCTGATCGGCATCCCGCGGGGCCTGACCCGGAACTGCCCGGTTCT
>NZ_BANF01000402.1 GCF_000964425.1 Komagataeibacter intermedius TF2
CCCGTCACGCCAATCATACACAGAGGTGATGCGGCTGATCGACGTCCAGTTCCTGGAAACGCCCTATTATGGCTTACGGCAGATGACAT
>NZ_BANF01000401.1 GCF_000964425.1 Komagataeibacter intermedius TF2
GACTGTGATTACGTCCTGTTTGATGCGGACGGCCCGGTCGATGCCTCGCTTCGTTTCTTTGATGACGATGAAGATGAATGATCGGCAACGGCATCGGTGGGCACTTCGGGCCAGATGCGCCAGTTTTCATTTCTTGAGGCGGGATACTTCGGTGTCCCGCCTTTTTTGTGTCCTCGCAAGGGGCTCACACAAAGGAATAC
>NZ_BANF01000400.1 GCF_000964425.1 Komagataeibacter intermedius TF2
GAAAACGTGACATGGAATGCGCCAACTACAAAATTTTGTATGGATACCTTTTTGGGTACAAAAAAAACAAAGAGACAAATAGGAAGCCATTTAAGGCGGACGAAAGAAGACAATAAATGATAAAATGCCAGACAATGATGGGGTATATAAATAACTCATTGTTTTTGCTTGATACTTAAATCACGCATTTGTGAAAACCTCAGAGGCCTTGTTTTCTATGAATGCACAGATTCACCGTCGAATCAGTAGGTTGCGCCGATTCACGGTGTAGCGGCGAGATCACACAATATCGGCAAAACCGGGGGAGCGTTTGTGCTGCAGGACAGACATCACGCCATGCAGAGATTCTTCAAGGCTCGCCGCATCTGGAGCGCTGCCTAGTGCAATCCGCGCGCGCTGCGGGGGTTCGCCACTGATGGTGAAAACGGTGCTGGGAACCAGCGCCAGTCCCCGCCTGCGGGCGTAGGCGACAAAATCCGCGCTGCCCCACCAGTCTGGCAGTTTCAGCCAGACATGCGGTCCGTCGGGGTTCATACAGTGTCTTTCCCCCAACACCCTGCGGGCGATCGACTGGCGCAGGCGCAGTTCCTTCTGGATCGAGTGGAGGATCGTGTGCGCCTGTTCCGTCTGCATCCACCGCGCCGTCAGCGCACTGAGCAGGCCGGCATTGGTGAGCGCGATAGCTCGAATAGCCGCTGTTACCCGTCGAGTCATGTCAGTATTCGGCAGGGCAACATAGGCCGTGCGTAGGCCCGGACTGAGCGTCTTGGCAAGGGTAGCCACGTAGCTGACACGGCTATGGTCGAGGGCCGCCAGCGCCGGTAGCGGATTGTCCATCAGCAGGCTGTAAGGGTCGTCCTCGGCGATATGCAGATGATGGTGCTGGGCGACCTTCAGGATGTCCTCGCGTCTTTGCAGGGACATCGTGGCCGTGCTGGGATTGTGGATGGTTGGAATGCAGTAGAGTAAGCGGGGATGATGTTCGGCACAGACCCGATCAAGCTGGTCTGGCATCATGCCTTCCATGTCGCTGTCCACACCGACCAGAATAAGGTCAAACTGCGCTGCTATGGTCCGGATACCGGGATAGGCAATGCGGTCAGTGACAATAACATCGCCGGGTTGGGTATGAGTGCTGACGATTGCCGCCAGAGCGCTCTGTGCACCGGGCGAGACAAGGATTTCATCCGTTCGGCGCTGGCCGATGACGGGCGCGATCCATTTCGCGCCGAGTTGGCGTTCTTCCAGTGTGCCACCCGTTACCCGGTAAGACATCAGGCTGTTCAGATCCTGCTGCTTCAGGATGGCCGTAATATCGTTCTGGATAACGCGTTGAAGGGGCGGGTCCTGCGGGATGGGCGGCAGGTTCATGGTCAGGTCAACCACGGCGGGACCGGTATGACGCCAATGACTTTCCCCTGCGCCAACACGAACAAAGGTACCCCGACCAACTGTTGCGTCAATCAGACCCCGACGATGGGCCTCGGTAAAGGCGCGCGTCACGGTTGTCAGGTTGGTTCCGATATGGCTTGCGATGGTTCTCTGGGGCGGCAGTCTATCGCCTTCTCTCAGATCGCCTTTGCGGATGGAAAGTGCCAGCGCATCAACGAGTGTCAGATACATCGCATTCGGGCTTCGGCTGAT
>NZ_BANF01000399.1 GCF_000964425.1 Komagataeibacter intermedius TF2
GCGAGGAGGCTGATGGTATCCATGCCTTCACCGCTGGCCGCTCCAGTCCCCTACGTCAAGAAAAACCGGCAATGGTCTGCTATTGGAGAAGTCTGACTGCTCTTCCCATATCCGAGATGAGGCGACTGCCGCCTGTCTGCTTCTGTATCACTGAGCAGACAGGCAAGTCAGCGGGGGTAGCGGAATGTCTGCTTCTAGGCGCAATGCGGCTTAAATGATCATGAAACACTGGAGGCACAAACTGGTGACACGCTCATATTGACGGTTTCGCTCTTTGGATGTAATAAATTTTAGGGTGATGGTGTAATGGAAACACGCCTCTTTGGAGTCTATCCGGGTTCGATTCCCGGTCACCAAAACGTATTTGTGAGTACGCTTTGGTGACCGGGAGGCATACATTCTCAATGTAACGGATATAAAAAATGCCCGCTACCGATGCGGTTCTCTATAAAGCTCATGTAAAGAACCTTCGTGCTCTAGAAGCAGGGCTTTCTGAGATTAAGAGGGACTTGAACAGGGCGATTGCAGACGAGAACATAGCGCTTACTGAAACCCTGAAGAAATTGTATTTATTTTTAGCTGGCGCGTGGGCAGAGTGCCGTTTAAAGAAACTTATGTACGAGACTTCTGGATTTAACGGTGCGCAACGTGCGTTAATCTCTGCGGAAAGATCTCAAGCTGATCGGTGGCAGAAGTCCTTAGAACTTGGATTTCGCAAACGGTATGGGCTTCCTCGTGCTCCCCTATCAGACAGGACGCTCTCGGCAACCGCTTGGTTCAGATTCGCAGCCACAAGACAGATTATAGCAGAAAATCTAGAGCCTTTGATTGGATTAAGGAATACTCTAGCTCACGGCCAATGGGCGAGACCGTTGAATTCGGAAGAGACGGATATCTCTAGCGTTCTAATCGCTCAGATGAACCAAGAGAACGCGCTCACTGTCAAATTTAAATTACAGCTTATTACTAGTATGGCTGAACTGATTCACGATCTAATCGCATCCAGATCATTTGAGCGGGAT
Organism: Komagataeibacter intermedius TF2; assembly: GCF_000964425.1. Classification (GTDB taxonomy): domain Bacteria; phylum Pseudomonadota; class Alphaproteobacteria; order Acetobacterales; family Acetobacteraceae; genus Komagataeibacter; species Komagataeibacter intermedius. The sequence continues at coordinate 1,023 of NZ_BANF01000399.1, forward strand.
TTCGATATCCACTACGGTTTAGTGACAACAGCACTTACAAATCTGCAAAAACGCTCCTACGCGAAATGGCAACAATCTATGATTGAAAAAAAGCGAAGGGGTAGAGCTAAGCGAGACACTGCTATTGTTGCCTATTCCCGTTCTCCTGAATAAGCAGGATTTTAACTCGCAATTGATAAGATAGATTTTATTAAGGGGCCGAATTTAATCGGTAGTCGGTCATTCAATATATGAAAAAAAGACAATAAAATGCCCATGTCTGCTTTCTGTAAAGCGTTTGAAATCATCAAGAGTCCAGTTTGAAAGGCGATTGCCGCGCTCTCTCCGGGAATAGTATGAGCATTCGGCGATAATGGCAGGAAGATGAAGTGGTGTCATACAAGGACCAACTTGAAGTAATAGGAGCCACGCTCTACGTCGTGCAGGTTGCCGAGAGGATCATTGCGGAAGCAATCATCATGGTGCTTCCGGACGAGCAGCCCAGAACGCGCGGAGACATTGAAGCATTGTCTGATAAGGTCCGAAAACACACGCTAGGACAGTTGCTCAAGCGGGTTCGATCGAAAATAGATGTCAGCGATGAATTCGATTGTCGGTTAAACGCGTTTCTAACCGATCGGAATACCTTTGTACATCATCTGCTTGAAGTTGAGGGCGGGACCTTACCGCCTCCTGGGCCACGTCCAAAAACGCGCGATCTGGTATTAAGGCTCTACGAAAACTCTAGATACGTGATGCGAATATTTGGAGATCTTATCATTCGTTGGGCGGATGCCGTGAAGTTGGACGGGCCCCGGATTCAGGCTTTTCGTGGCATCGTTGGTGAGGAGCATCTCGGGATTTCGAACGATGTTTTTTTAATAAAGACACCACCTGATATTGCTACTGGCCATTGATTTAGCAACCTTTTCGTCCCCCCCCAGCTAACGTCACCTTTCGTGTTTTGCCCAGGAGTCGGCGCTCGTTGGGTAAGGTGGATGAACGTCCCAGATATCGAAACCTGCCGAAGAACGTAATTGCCCTAGTAACGTCTGATTTTCCCAATTTTTGCTTCAGACCGGACAGGAACTTTCGGCCAAACTCAGCGGTAGAGCTTTGAATTAATGATGTCCGCTATGCGGAAAGCGATGAAATATCCTGAACGTCTGAGAAGACGGCGGGAGCTGACTTTCTACCAGATAGTAAATTCACTCTGCCCGTTTCGATGCTAATTCATAAATCTCATTATCGGCTCTACGGCCAACGGCAATTACATAGATGACGATCCGTTCGTCGATGAC
>NZ_BANF01000398.1 GCF_000964425.1 Komagataeibacter intermedius TF2
TAGGCGGAAAAACCGCGTGTCTCCATCGCGCTCTCGGTGCCCAGATCCGAAAAGATCATCTGCACCGCCCCCGGCAGGTCGTACGGCCGACCGGTTTCAGGATCGCTGTAACGGCTTTCCGATGTCTCCTGCCATATCCGGAACACGTTCCCGATCATCAGGTTCAGCTTCGATGTGTCGTCAT
>NZ_BANF01000397.1 GCF_000964425.1 Komagataeibacter intermedius TF2
ATGATCCGCCAGTATTATACGTCTCCATTCCAGGGCGGTAATAACCCGCTTCGGGTCGGGACCATCGCCAGCGGAACCATCGTCCGTCTTCCGGCTCCTGTTTCGGGGCGTCCCTATCGGACCCGGCCGTGGATCGTGGAATGCTTTCTGAACGGC
>NZ_BANF01000396.1 GCF_000964425.1 Komagataeibacter intermedius TF2
TTTACTCCGTTCAGGCTACAGGCACGTCTTTGCCGGTGATCTGGCTGGCCAGCCACGCGGCATCACGCGAAACGCCGGAGAACCGTCCCGATCCCCAGGTGTGCAGCCATGGCAGGCCGAGGAAGTAGAAGCCCGGCGCATCGGTCACGCCGCGATGCCAGACCGGCTTGTTGGCTCCGTTGAAGACCGGCACGTCGATCCAGCGATAGTTCGGACGGAA
>NZ_BANF01000395.1 GCF_000964425.1 Komagataeibacter intermedius TF2
TCATCGCCTTGCGCGCGGCACTTGCCGCTGCCGAGGCGCGTGCCGAGGTCGCGGAAGCCCGTGCGGCCAGCGCCGAAGCGCAGGTTGCCCATCTCAAACATCTTATCGCGCGGATGCGCCAGGACCGT
>NZ_BANF01000394.1 GCF_000964425.1 Komagataeibacter intermedius TF2
TGGCGGATGCGATGAAATCCCCGTGGCAGGACATGCAGCATGAAACGGCGGATGAACTCATCCGTGGCGAGTGTCATGACCTGCTGCTG
>NZ_BANF01000393.1 GCF_000964425.1 Komagataeibacter intermedius TF2
CAGCGAGACCCGTTCCCCGCCGAGTTCAAGACCACGCTGTTCAATAAGGGCCACGACATGATCGATGTCCTTCACCCCACCCTCGATGCCGGTGCCGATCAGGCCCCGGGCCGCATACGTTCTGAGCTTGTCGTGATCGATCACGGC
>NZ_BANF01000392.1 GCF_000964425.1 Komagataeibacter intermedius TF2
CTGTGTTGCCCCATCAGCCCGGACACTCTCATTCGCCGCCTCCTGTCCCGGGTACGGAACACCAGGAAAGACACGCCCCCTACACGCGTGGTAGGGGTGGATGACTGGGCATGGCGAC
>NZ_BANF01000391.1 GCF_000964425.1 Komagataeibacter intermedius TF2
TCGGCGCACGGTTCGTGTTCGAGCACCAGGGCCTGTGGGGCATCGAGCCGGGGAACCACGGTTCTCTTGGCATCGATCAGGCGATGAAGCGTATTGAGAACATGGGTCTTGGTCGCCACGCCGTCTTCAAGTGCCAGTTCAACCGCGCAGAGG
>NZ_BANF01000390.1 GCF_000964425.1 Komagataeibacter intermedius TF2
TAGCAGCCTGTCGGGTTGGGCATTTTGCGGCTGATAACGCCGAGGCTGACCCGGCTTATGCTGCCTGAAGCCGTGCCATTCTTTTGCAGTTGTATGCGAGAGCGACGAGGGTCCATTCAGTCGTGACTTTTGCAAGGCCACGCAGACTGAATCTTCTGAAGCCCATGATGCTTTTGATAATTCCAAAGACCGGTTCAACGGTCTGTTTTCGTAGTCTGTAAATATTTCCGGCTTTTGTGGTTTCCAGTTTTTTCTTCATGGCAAGCCGCCAGGGTTCGGTGATCCGGCGTGGTTCCCTGTTTTCAGGAGGTGGTCGGAAGTCATAAGGCCTGCGGGCACAGGGCCGTCCGATGGCGACCAGCGGATCAATGCCTTTTTTCCGCAGGTCCCGGACCGCCTGCCCGCTGGCGTAACCGGTGTCGGCAAGCACTGTCTTTGGGAGACCGATCGTGTTTTCCATCGACAGCACGGTGCTGGCAAAGGATGGCGCGTCCGCTGACGTGGCGACAACGTCGGTTGTCACGATCAACTGACT
>NZ_BANF01000389.1 GCF_000964425.1 Komagataeibacter intermedius TF2
TGCCGGGATCATCTTCCGATCCGCGAGATTGAACGCCGGACGGGGCTGTCACGCAATACGATCCGGAAATATCTCCGGGCGGAGAGTATTGAACCGCGGTACCAGGTTCCCGAACGCCCCAGCCGACTGGACCCATTTGTTGACAGGCTGAGGGGATGGCTCGTCCTGGAAGCTGCCCGATCACGCAAAAACCGGCGCACGGCGCGACGACTACATGAAGACCTTGTGGCGCTGGGTTATGATGGCTCCTACGGACGGGTGGCCGCTTTTATCCGGCAATGGAAACACGAACAGCACCAGGCACGCCAGACAACGGGTCGAGGTGTTTTTGTCCCCCTGCGCTTCCAGCCCGGAGAAGCCTTCCAGTTCGACTGGGGTGAGGACTGGGCGGTGATTGCCGGGCATCGCGTCAAGCTGCAGGTTGCCCACACCAAACTGTCCTTTAGCCGGGCCTTCATACTCAGGGCCTATCCCCTGCAGACCCACGAAATGCTTTTCGATGCGCTTACCGAGGCCTTCCGCGTGCTCGGTGGTGTTCCGCGGCGGGGTATTTTTGACAACATGAAGACCGCCGTGGACCG
>NZ_BANF01000388.1 GCF_000964425.1 Komagataeibacter intermedius TF2
TTCGATCGCCTGGATATCCGTCGGTCAGTCCCCGGCGTGAAGCCAGCCGTGCTGATTATCGGCGGCGCTGGCGGCGTCAGCTCCATCGCCATCCAGTTGGCGCGGGTCCTGACCGATGTCACGGTCATCGCCACCGCCTCCCGGCCAGAAACGCGCGACTGGGTAAAATCCCTCGGGGCACATCATGTGGTGGATCACAGCAGGCCGCTTGCCGCGCAGGTCGCCGCCCTTCCGACCGGCGCGCCCGGCTTCGTCTTTTCCACGACGCAGACCGATCGGCATATGCCAGAGATTATCGCGCTGATCGCGCCCCAGGGGCATTTCGGCCTGATTGATGACCCGGCCGCGCTCGAC
>NZ_BANF01000387.1 GCF_000964425.1 Komagataeibacter intermedius TF2
CTGGCGAGCTTCTGGCTGATGCCATCCATGAGGAGATAGATGACGGGCGTTGTGAACAGTGTCAGCAGCTGGCTGACGGCGAGGCCGCCGACGATGGCGATGCCAAGCGGGCGGCGCAGTTCGGAGCCCGTGCCGGTGCCCAGCATCATGGGCACCGCGCCCAGCATGGCGGCCAGCGTGGTCATGAGGATGGGCCTGAAGCGCAGCAGGGCGGCATGGCGGATGGACTGTAGCGAGGTCATGCCCTCGACCCGCTCGGCCTCCAGCGCGAAGTCGATCATCATGATGGCGTTTTTCTTGACGATGCCGATCAGCAGCACCAGCCCGATGATGCCCATGACATCCAGCCCCGATCCGGTGATCCACAGCGCCAGCAGCGCGCCGATCCCGGCGGAGGGCAGGGTGGACAGGATGGTGATGGGGTGGACGAAGCTTTCATACAGGATGCCCAGCACGATATAGACCGCGACCAGGGCGGCCAGCACCAGCCATGCCTCGTTGGACAGCGAACTGCGGAACGCCGCCGCCGTGCCCTGGAACGAGGTCTGGAAGCTGGACGGCAGGCCGATGTCCTTCGCCGCGCGTTCGATCGCATCCGTCGCATCCCCCAGCGCGTAGCCGGGCCGGACGTTGAACGAAACGGTCGTGGCCGGGAACTGCCCCACATGGGTGATCAGCAGCGGCGCGGTATCCTGCGTCAGGGTGGTGACGGAGGCCAGCGGCACCAGTCCCGACGTGGGCGAACGTGTCGGGCCCGACGTGCTTTCGCCCGCATTGCCGCTGATGCCGGGCAGGTACATCTGGTTGAGCGACCCCATGTCCTGCTGGAAGGCTGGGGTTGCCTCCAGGATCACGCGGTACTGGTTGGACTGCGTGAAGATGGTCGAGATCTGGCGCTGGCCAAAACTGTCATACAGCACGTTGTCGATGGTCTGGGGCGTGATGGAATACCGCGCCCCGGTGGTGCGGTCGAGGTCGACATGCGCCACAAGCCCTGCCGCCTGCAGGTCCGATGTCACGTCCGACAGGGCCTTTTCCTGCTGCAGCCGCGCGATGAACTTCGGCACCCATGTCGTGAACTGGCTGTAATCGGGGTTTTCCAGCAGGAACTGGTACTGCGTCGCCGCGACCGAGGTATCGAGCGACAGGTCCTGCACCGGCTGCAGGTACAGGTCCGCCCCCGCGATGTCCGCCGTTTCCGCGCGCAGGCGCGTGGCCACGTCCTGCGCGGTGGAGGTGCGGCTGTCCACCGGCCTGAGGTTGATCAGGAAGCGCCCCTGGTTCAGCGTCACGTTCTGCCCGTCCACGCCCACGAAGGAGGACAGGCTGGCCACGTCGGGGTCATGCAGGATCCGGTCGGCCAGTTCCTGCTGGTGGCGCTTCATCGCCGTGAACGACGTGGACTGCGCCATGACCGAGATCCCCTGGATCACGCCCGTATCCTGCACCGGGAAGAACCCCTTGGGGATGACCACGGCCAGCACGCCCGTCAGCACCAGGGTCACGCCGAATATGCCCAGCGTCAGCCGCTGGTGGCGCAGCACCACGTCCAGCGCGCGGCCATAGGCATTGATGGTCGCGACCGTCCAGCGTTCGACCGCGGCCGACCATGCCGGTTCGGCATGTCTGGTGTCGCGTTCATGCAGCAGGCGCGCGCACATCATCGGCACCAGCGTCAGCGACACCACGGCGGACAGGATGATGGTAACCGCCAGCGTCATGGCGAATTCATGGAACAGACGGCCCACCACGTCGCCCATGAACAGCAGCGGGATCAGCACCGCGATCAGCGATACGGTCAGCGAGATGATGGTGAACCCGATCTCGCCCGCGCCCTTCAGCGCCGCCTCCATGCGGCTGTCGCCCATTTCGATGTAGCGGGCGATGTTCTCGATCATCACGATGGCATCATCCACCACGAAGCCCGTGGCGATGGTCAGCGACATGAGCGAGAGGTTGTCGAGCGAGAAGCCGAACAGGTACATGACCGCCAGCGTCCCCACCAGCGACAGCGGCACCGACAGGCTGGGGATCAGGGTCGCCGGCACGTTGCGCAGGAACACGAAGATCACGCCCACCACCAGCACCAGCGCCAGGCCCAGCTCGAACTCCACGTCCTCCACCGATGCGCGGATGGTCGTGGTCCGGTCGGTCAGGGGGGTGATGGTGATGCCCGGCGGCAGCGACTGCTGCAGGTGCGGCAGGGCGTATTTGATGTTGTCCACCACCGCGATCACGTTGGCGCCGGGCTGGCGCTGCACGTTCATGACCAGGGCGGGGGTGCGGTTGGCCCATGCGGCCAGTTCGGTGTTTTCGGGGCCGATCACCACGCTGGCCACGTCACGGATGCGCACCGGCCCGCTGTTCTGGTAGGCGATGACCTGGTTGAGCAGCTGGTCCACGCCGGTGATCTGCCCGTCGATGCGCAGCGTGGTCGCGCGCTGCGGGCCATCGAACGTGCCGGTGGGGGAATTGACGTTGACGTTGCCGATGGTCGTGCGCAGCGTGTCAAGGTCGATGCCGAACGAGGTCAGCTTGGGAATGTTGACCCGCACCCGCAGCGCCTTGCGGTTGCCGCCCGACAGCGTGACCAGCCCCACGCCCGGGATCTGGCTGATCTTTTCCGCCAGCCGGGTATCGACATAATCCTCCACTTCCGTCAGCGGCATCGTCTTCGATGTGATGCCCAGCGTCATGACCGGGGTGTCGGCGGGGTTGACCTTGGCATAGACGGGTGGCGCGGGCAGGTCGGTGGGCAGCAGCGAATTGGCCTGGTTGATCGCGGCCTGCACTTCCTGTTCGGCAATGTCCATGGTCATGGTCAGGCCGAAGCGCAGCGTGATGACCGACGCCCCGCCCGATGAGCGCGAGGTCATCTGCTCCAGCCCCGACATCTCGCCCAGCTGCGTCTCCAGCGGCGCGGTGACCGAGGTCGCCATCACGTCGGGGCTGGCGCCGGGATAGAAGGTCTGCACCGTGATGGTGGGGTATTCGACTTCCGGCAGGGCGGAGACGGGCAGGAAATGATACCCCAGCAGCCCCGCCAGCAGGATGGCCAGCATGAGCAGGGTGGTCGCGACCGGGCGGTGTATGAACAGGCGGGAGGGGTTCACGCGGCAATCTCCGGCGGCGGCAGGGGCAGGCGGTCAGACGGGGAAACGGGCGGACGGGCGCGCACGTCTAGCCTTTTTTCCCATGTCCGCCGTGGGCGGCATCGGACCCGGCGCTGGTGGCGGTGGCGTCGGGGATCGTCACCTTCACGCCATCGCGCAGGTGGTCCACGCCGTCGGTCACGACCCGTTCGCCGTCCTTCACGCCATCGGTCACCACGGTCATGGTGTTGTTGGCGTGGCCGGTCTTCACGTTGCGCACCTCCACCGTGCTGTCGGCCTTGACCACGTATACGAACTGCCCGTTCGGGCCGGTCTGCAGCGCGTTGGTGGGCACCAGCAGGACGTCATGGTCGGTGCTGACCAGCAGGCGGGCGTTGACGAACTGGTTGGGGAACAGTTCCTCCTGCGAATTGGCGAAGATCGCGCGCATGCGCACCGTGCCGGTGGAGGTGTCGATCTGGCTGTCCAGCACGCTGACCTGCCCGGTGGCGATCCTGGTCAGGTTGGCGCTGTCCCATGCCTCGACCGGCAGCGGCGTGCCTTCGCGCAGGCGGGTGGCGACGGGGCCGATGTCGTTTTCAGGCAGGGTGAAGATGACGGAAATCGGCTGCATCTGCGTCAGGATCACCAGGCCGTTGGTCTGGCCGGCGGTGATGTAGTTGCCCATGTCCACCTCGCGGATGCCCACGCGGCCATCCACCGGGGCCACGATGTGGCAGTAGGTGATCTGCAGCTTCTCGTTATCGACCAGCGCCTGGTCGGCCTTGACCGTGCCTTCCAGCTGCTCGACCTTGTACTGCTGGTCCTTCGCGGTCATGGCCGCGACGCTGTCCTGCCGGATCAGGCGCTGGTAGCGGGCGTTGTCCACGCGCGCGGCTTCCAGCTGGGCCACGTCCTGCGCCAGCTGGCCTTCATACTGCGCCAGCAGCACCTCATACGGGCGGGTGTCGATCAGCGCCAGCAGGTCGCCCTTGTGGACGTGCTGGCCCTCGGTAAACAGCACCTGCATGAGGTAGCCGTCAATGCGCGACTGCACCGTGACATTGGTGATCGGCACCACCGTGCCCAGCTCCGTCAGCACCACCGGCATGTCGCCCCGCCCGATGGTCGCCACCGCCACCGGCTGGTCGCCGCTGGCCGCATGCCGGTGGCCACCCCCGCCAGAATGCGGGCGAAGGAAGGCAACGGCAAGCACAACCGCCAGCGCCCCGCCCGCCAGGTAAAGGATGCGCCGCCCGCGCCGGGAGCTTCCCCTGGAGGGCGCGCTGGTGCCTGAAGGGGGGGGAGGGG
>NZ_BANF01000386.1 GCF_000964425.1 Komagataeibacter intermedius TF2
CGCTGGGTCAGCCTGACGATAAGACGCCGGATTTCCTGAATGGACCACCGGATCAGACTTGGTACGGGTTCGCTGGTCTTTTTTTGGGAGACCTGTCGTTTGCCTGTGCCCTGACCCCGGCCATCAGGGCATAGGCCAGCATGACAAGGGATACGTGACGATGCCAGCCGTGCCAGGAGCGGGTTTCATTGTGATCGAGGCCGAATTCGTTTTTGGC
>NZ_BANF01000385.1 GCF_000964425.1 Komagataeibacter intermedius TF2
CGCCCGTGGCTGTACAGACACGGCATCAGCTTCGACATTCAGGAGGTCGATGAAGTCTGGGGCAATGGCACCGGCGGCACGCCAAGCACCAATGGCGATGGGCAGGGTTCGGGTACCGGCCCTGCCTATGACGGTGTGACCATGCCCACGCTGACCATCGATACCGAAAAGCTGTTCGGACTGAAGGGCGGGCTGTTCAATGTCAGTGCGCTGCAGACGCGCGGGCGCTCGATCTCTCAGGATCACCTGAACAATTTCAACCCTGTCAGCGGGTTTGAGGCCGACCGTTCCACCCGTCTGTTCGAACTGTGGTACCAGCAGTCGTTCCTCAAGGGAAAGCT
>NZ_BANF01000384.1 GCF_000964425.1 Komagataeibacter intermedius TF2
TCCAGCGGCATCTACGTCTGCACGGCAGAGAACACGTGGTCCGCCTACACGCCAGCCGTGATCTGGCCATAAGGAACCGACATGATCAAACGATCCCGCCTGGCGGCCTGCGCCGCCGTCCTCTCGCTGGCCACCCTCGGGGCATGTGCATCCGACAGGCAGGTGAACCTGCAGAAGGCCGCATACGACACCATGAGCGCCTACCACGTGGCCGCCACTGGTGCCGAAGCCTATCTGGCCAGCGGCAATGTGAACGCCACGGTCAAGGCAGAGATCAAGACGGCATCCGCCGCCGCCATGACCCCGCTGAACGCGCTGGATAACGCCATCACCGCAGGCGACAGCCTGACCACCACCACCGTTTCCACTGCCGAAAGCGCGCTGGCCGGACTGCAATCCGCGCTGGCCGACGCGCAGGCGACCACGACCACGGGGAGCAACTGATATGGATACAGCGGAAATCAGCGCCATCGTAAGCGGCGCTACCACCGTCATCGGCCTGATCGAAAAATACGGGCCCGAAGCATGGACCACCATCGTGCAGGCGGTCGAGCAGACCAAGAGCAGCACCGGCCCGACCGCAGCCGACATCGAAGCGATCTACGCCAAGTGCAAGGCCGATAACGCGGCCATCCAGGCATCGTGAATTTCTACGTCGGCATAGCCCTCGGCTTCGTGCTGGGGGCGGGGAGCGCGGTGGGCTATCTGCTCATCGCGTTCGCGCGCGACTGCTGGCGGCAGGGACGGATGGAATGATCTGGGCGGCTCTTGGCATCATCGTGGCACAGTCGGGGCTGGCGTGGGTGATCTATTTTGTGGAGCGTGCCGACCATCGCCGCTATGTGCGGGATAATCTTGGTCCCCCGCCGCCATGATCCGGCGCTGGCTCCACCGGCTGTTCTGTTTGCGGAGCGTGTGTCAGAAGTGATCGACAAGCGATTTTGATGTTAACGATCGATCGACAACGCTAACGCATTGGCATGTCGTGTTAGCAAAACCGGATTTTCATAACAGAACGGCAGGAACCCGTTAAGGCCCTGCCGTTCTGTTGGCTCGTTGTTGCAGCCGGGGGATTCGTGGGGCCCTACAACGCGCTCGGGCCACGCTCCCGCCAACTATTGAGGATTGCTCAACAGTTGGAGCCTCTGTGCCGCCGGGAGCGTACCCCGGCGTTCATGCCGCTTTTCGCTACGGCGCGACCTGTGAACTATTCGGAATTTCCGAATAGTTGAAACTGGTGCCGTCTTTCTGTTGTCATCTACAAAACACCGGAAAAGAACCGTGGTCCCGGTCAGGCGAACTTACCGCTCCACAAGCTCCAACGCATCCTGAACCAGCCGGTTCAGGCTTACGCCACGGGCGGCCGCGATCTCAGCGGCGCGGGCATGGACATCCGGTGACAGGCGGACCTGAAACTTGCCGGAGTAGCGTTTGGTAGGGGCGATCCCCTTTTCCTCGCACATTTCCAGAAACACGCGGAGCGAGGTCTCGCCTTCCTTGCGCAGCCCTTCCACGCTGTCTGCGTAGAAGTCCGCCCCGCCATTCAGACCAAGGAACTCGCCCCGGAACATGCCGATTTCCGGATCAAACTGGATGACGGCCCGGTGGCCGCCAATCTCCATCACGTTGTTCATGGCGTTACTCCGTTCTGCTCCAGCCATTTCCGCACTGATGCCACAGCACCCTTGTCCGTATCCGGCTTGGGGTGAGGGCGGTGAAAGACCCTGATTTCCCCGAACAGGACCACGCCAATGCGTGATCCTTCCCGCTCTGACACTTCGGCGCCCAGTGAGATGAACAGGGCTTCAATGTCGCCCCATGGCACGTTGCCGGAGACAGGCCGCCTGAAGATCAGTTCGAGAGTCCGACGGTGCTTGGCTTTCATAAATGAATGATACTGGAATATGGTATCATATTCAACGAAAAACCATACCGGGTGATCTCCGGCAATCATCCGCGATCTGGCAGGTGATCCGCGTCGATGGCTGTGCCGTTTTTTGTGCCGACCTGATGTTCGGGCAGGCAGGAGCAGGGCGTTACATGCGGAATATGAACGCACGCCATCGTATTGATAATAAACGATTTTGGAAATTTATCGGAGAGTGGCGGAGATTTTCAAGACCGCTGCCTTCAACCGCTCGGCCACCTCTCCATATCGTCTGTTTAGCTAGGTATTCCGCCGCCGTCTAGATGTTAGCATGCACAAAAACCGGCTGTATTCATCTGCCTGCCATACCCTGCTGTGTGCCAGCATGCTGCAGTCGGTCTGGTATCATCCGCCGTACGCCATTTGATGGAAAAGGCGGGCGAATGTCATGGATATCGCAGCGGAGGCGGAGAACGGACCGGTGTATCCTGACCCTGATCGAACAGGGAGATCGGGCCGATAATCCGATGGGCGCTGGTGATGGTCGGATAACTGACCAGTCCCGCCGTCAGCATAGCCAGCGTCAGAAAGACGATTTTCCTGATCATGACGTCCTCCATTCAGGTAAGGAAAGCGTCATAACTGGCATGTGTATCCGGCGCATGTCGGGATAATGTCATTTTGTGTCGGTGGGATAAGGAAATTTTTAAGGTAAGGACACGCCTCATGTGCGAAGCGGCCCTTACCGGACCCGGGCGGGATTGCAGGGCCGCCCGACAGGGATGGAAGCCCTGTTACTTCTTGCAGTTCTTGTCGAATTCGTTGTGGAGGTCTTCTTCATTGATCTTGATTTCGCCGCGATAGACCGATTGTGGCTTCAGATCGACCCGCGCGCCCCCGATCATGACAGTGGTGTCCGAGTTGATTTTCCATTCTCCGCTGGGCTGCCTGGTGACCGCCTTGCAGTAGTCATTCGTTCCCTGCGCCATGGCGGGTGTGGCAACGGCAATTGCAGCCAGGGCTGCGAGAAGTGAAGCGGATTTGCGCATTGTTGCGTTCCTTTTCCTGTTTCCGGCGGTGAGCGCCGACGGAAAAGTATGGCTCCCTGAATATGGCGACCGTTTGGCAACATAAAGTTACAATTCAACCGCGCCCTATCATGTCCTGTGCCCTGTCTGCGGTTTCTGGCCCGTCCCGGGTCGATCCGGCACATTCCGGCCGGATCAGGAAACACAGGTTGCGGTGGTTCGGTCTTGACGTGATCGGGCTGGCACGATCTCAATACAGTCTGTTTCAGTATCGCAAGGACTTACGGATGCCAGACTGTCCCACCCCCGACATGATACGCCCAGGGCTGGCGCACCGCGTTCGGGACAATACCGCGCAGGGCAGGGTGGGCCGCGGCGCCTGCCATTCCACTGTGAACCGAAAGGCGCGGGGCAGCCATGGACGGGCAATGGCCGGAAGTATGATGGCGGCCCTTGCCTGCATGGCGGTCGTTTTGATGGCCGGGGCATATGGTCCGCCTGCCACAGCCGCCACGCAGGAGGGGACGCTGGCCGTTACGGCGGCGGGACAGGCAAATGCGCGGACCTATACCCGCGCGGCCCTGCTGGCCATGCCACAACAGCGGACGGTCACGCTGGCGGTCGATCCGGAACATATCGGCCCGCAGGTCGAAGCCGTGCCGCTTGCCGCCATGACGGGTTCCGGCGCGACGCCCGATGTCCTGCGCCTGGGGGCGGTGGATGGCTTCGTGGCGGAACTGCCTATGGACACGGTTACCACGGCGGCCGGGTATGGCGTGCAGCCGTGGATCGCCATTGAAAACCCCACCCGGCCCTGGCATTCGGCGCAGGGTGAGGATCTCGGGCCATTCGTGCTGGTATGGGTTGGCGCGAATGCAGGCCGGATCGGGCAGGAGCAGTGGGTTGACCGCCTGGTATCGATACAGGGGGAAACGTCGGCCATTGCCCGGTGGCCGGGACTTGGGCTGCCAGCCACGTTACCGCGGAGCGATCCCGCATGGCAGGGGCAGACCCTGTTCCTCAGCGACTGCATGCCCTGTCACAGGCTTAACGGGAACGGAACGGCTGACAAGGGGCCAGACCTCGGACTGCCGGTCAATGCCGTGCGCTACCTGACCCCGGCAGGTTTCCACGCTCTGGTGCGCAATCCGCGTGCGCTCCGGCACTGGCCCGCCGCGCGTATGGAAGGATTTCCTCCTGCCGCGCTGAGTGATGCGGACATCGACGCCATTCACGCCTATCTGGCCCGTCTGGATAAGGGGACACCCCTGCAGTAGGGCCAGGGATCAGCGGCGCATCAGGTCGGACAGCGCATCCAGTTTGTCACCCAGCATCGCAATGGTGGAACGAATCTCATCCGTGATGGTTTGCGTGTCATCCATCGTGTTGGACAGGCGTTCAAGGTCGCTCCGTATTTCGCCTAGCAGAACGTTGCGTTCGGTTACGATGCCGTCTTCGTCTTCCATATGACGTCTCCCGGGTTTCATGCGTCAACATGCACAATGCGGGTCTTCGGATGGTTTGACAAATGCTTGGGAGCAACTGTGCCATGACAGAAACCGGAACGTCACCATGTGCGGGCGGTTCCGGTTTTGCGGCTGGCCTGTCTTGCGATACATCCCCCCTGAACTGGCGCGGGTGGGGAGAACGCAGGACGATGCAGCAGGTCGAACACTGGATGTGGCGGATTGCAACCGGCCTTGTCATCCCCATGCCGGTGCTGCTGCTGTATGCGCTGGCCCCGGCGGAAATCGTCCTGACGGTGGTGGCCGTGCTGTTTGTCGTCCATGCCGTGCTGACCCGGCACTGGGCATGGCTTCGCCAGCCATGGGTCGTGGTGGCGGTTCTGCTGTGGGGGCAGATCATCCTGTCTTCCGTCGTTACGCAGGGGGCGCACGGGGTCATGCAGTCGCTGTGCTTCGGGCGGTATTTCCTGTTTGTCGCCGCCCTGCAGACATGGGTCCTGCCTGATATCCGCATCCGCGCCGTTCTGGCGCGGGTTTATGGGGGCGTCGCCATATGGCTGGTGGCGGGGTGCTGGCAGCAATATATCTGCGGGCGCAACATCTGGGGATATGGCCGCTGGGCGGATGGCGCGCTGCTGGGGCCGTTATGGGCGCCGCGCGTGGGGTCCGGGCTGTTCATGACGGCGCTGCCGGGACTGTTTCCCACCGCCATCCGCCTGTCGCAACGTGATGGCGCGCGCGGGCGCATCATGGCGGCCGCCATGCTGCTGGGACTGATCCTGACCATGGTGCTGGTGGCGCAGCGCATGCCGCTCTTCCTCATGCTGGGAGGGATGGGTCTTGCCGGACTGCTGGTGCCGCGCCTGCGGGTCGGGCTGCTGGCCGTGGGCGTGCTGGGCGCGTGCGGTGTCGCGCTGTCGCCCGTTCTGGCGCCACAGGCGTATAACAAGCTGGTCGTGAACTTCATCGCGCACATGCATGCCTTTGCCGACAGTCCGTATGGCATGCTGTTCATCCGCGCGGGGGTGATGATCGAGCAGCACCCATGGTTCGGGCTGGGGTTTGACGGGTTCCGTCATGCCTGCCCCGATCCGGCCTATTTCCATGGCCTGCCCTGGCTGGGCATAGCCGAGGGACCGCACGGGGGGGCTACGGGCTGCAACCTGCATCCACATAACTATTACCTGCTGCTGGGGACGATGGGGGGTATGCCCGCAATGGGACTGTTCATTGCACTGGTTGCCTGCCTGCTGGTGCCGATATGGCGGGGTATGGCCCCGGCACGCGACCCGCAGCGGCTGATGCTGGCGGTGGTTGTCACGCTGGTTTTCTGGCCGGTGGCGTCCACCAGTTCGTTCCTGACGCAGCCTTCGGGCGGGTGGCTGTTCATGGTTACGGGATGGGCGCTGGCAGTCTCGCCAGTTGCATCCCGGTTGCAATACGTGCATGGCAGGGACTAGCCCCGGCTGCCCCGGCGCACTACAGTGCCCCGGGTGGACGGTGCCGAATGACAGATGGCAGATGCAGCAGCCTGTCTGCCCTGACCCACGCCCGTATCCAGCAAGGGGAGCCTGCGCTATCGTTTTCGCCTGTTGTTCTGAGGGAACGTGTCTGGAATCATTCCAGGCGCGGGTTTTTGTACGTGTGATCGCCCATGTCCACTTCTGAACGGGATGCGCTCAAGCGCATTTTCGGCAATACCGGTTTCCTGATCGCCGGGCGGGCGACGAATGCGATCTGCAGTTTCGTCTATATCGCATGGGCAGTGCGCGCACTGGGGCTGTCGCAGTTCGGCGTGCTGATGCTGGTCACGACATTCGGGGCCGCCGTATCGCAGGCCACGCACCTGCTGTCGTGGCAGCCACTGCTGCATTACGGTACGGATCCGTTCACCAATGGCCGTAAGGCGCAGTTTTCGCGCGTGCTGGCGTTCTGCATCCGTGCCGATTACATCAGCGGCGGCGTCGGGTGGCTGGTGGGTACGCTGGGGGTTGCGCTGTTCGGTACCTATATGGGGTGGCCGGCGGCGGATCAGGGGGCCGCCTGCGCCTATATGCTGACCATCGCGTTCATGAACACCAGCTGGTCGGCCGGGGTGTTCCGGCTGTGCAATTCCTTCTGGCTGACCATGCTGACCGACCTGTCCGGCGCGCTGGTGCGCACCGTGGGGTCGGGCATCGGTTTCATGTATCATATGGGGCTGGATTATTACCTTCTGGTCTGGAGCATGACGCAGCTGATCATGTTCCTGAGCAGTACCTGGCTGGGGTGGATGCAGCTGCGGCATACGGGCGGGACGCTGCGCTTCAGCCTGTTTACACCGCTGAAGGCGGGCGATGCGCCGGGCATCTGG
This sequence comes from Komagataeibacter intermedius TF2, assembly GCF_000964425.1. Lineage (GTDB taxonomy): Bacteria > Pseudomonadota > Alphaproteobacteria > Acetobacterales > Acetobacteraceae > Komagataeibacter > Komagataeibacter intermedius. Next base: position 6,715 of record NZ_BANF01000384.1, read on the forward strand.
CGCTTTACCCTGTCCACCAGCTGCAACCACCTGCTGGGGTCGGTATTCAACCAGTTCGGCACGCTGCTGGTGGGTGGAATCCTTGGTCCGGCGGATGCGGCGGTCTATCGCGTGTCCCGCCAGATTGGCGAGGGGATCGCCAAGCCTGCGCAGCTCATGATGCCCGCGTTGTATCCTGAATTCATCCGCCTGCGTGAAGAGCAGGACTGGTATGGAATCAAGCGCGTGACGATCAAGCTGTTCCTGATGATCGGCGGTTTTTCCGTCCTGCTGATGGGGGTGGCGATGGCGGTGGGCAATATCCTGCTGACATGGATGCTGCATGTGCACTGGCACGGGGGGCGGTCCCTGATCATGCTGATGCTGGGCAGCGCGATACTCGGCCTTGGGGTCGTGCCGCTGGAACCGCTGCTGACCGTGATCGGACAGGTGTCGCAGGTGCTCAAAGGGCGGATCATCGTCACCCTGACCTACCTGCCGCTGGTGTATGGCATGACCATGACGTGGCATCTGGAAGGGGCGGCGGCGGCGGCCGACGTGGCCGGGCTGATCATGCTGGCCGTCTGCCTGCGGCCGGTCGTGGCGTGGTTCCGCCGTATGGCGCCGGGGCGCAGGCCGGCAGGCACGGTGACCGGGGATGTTCCGCCCGCCACCCTGCCGCCCGTGCCTGAAAAGGGCACGGGAATGTAATCCCGCGGCGGCGGTTGAAAACGTCCTGTAAATTCCAGGGACGGCTCTGGTGACGTTTTTTCAGAAGTCACTGGTTGGCGCCGCCTTTCCGCGCAAAGGCGGCGCCCGGAACGGCATGGCCGTTCAGAAACTGGCCGTCAGGCTGACATTGAATGACCGGCCCATGCCGGGCAGCGCGCGCAGCACGCCGGTTGCGGCGTTATCCGCCAGCGACCACCCGCCCAGCGGCAGTTCGTATTTCTGGTTCAGCACGTTGTCGATGCTGGCGTCCAGCGTCATGTAGCGCCAGTGATACTGCCCCCCCAGCCCCAGCAGGGCATAACCGGGGGTGCGGGGTTCATTGCGGACCCAGTCTACCGTGTCCTTGGCCTTGACGAAGGTCATTTCCACGCGGCCGCTCCAGTTTTTCCACCGTTCATTCAGCGACACGCTGCCGTTGGTCGGCATCTGGTGATACAGCCCCGCGCCGTTGGTCAGGTCCTGGCCACGCACCCAGTTGATATTGGCCACGATTTCCCCCCGACCGAAACGGGCGTTCTGCCACAGGCGGTAATTGCCTGAACCGTTGATGCCATAGCTCTGGGCATTATGGTTGACGAATCCCAGCGTGTAGAACTGGCCCGCCGACGCAAGGCGCTGCGCGTTTACGTAATTATGGGTGTAAGTATAGTACGGCTGGACCTTCAGGTCCCACCTGTCCCCGTCGGGATCATGCCAGTCGGCGGTGATGGAGGCGGTATTGGCCACTTCCGGCTTCAGGTCGGGATTGCCGACATAGCCGTTCCCGTCGCCAAACCAGTTGATCATGCTGGTGACCATGGCAGACCGCCCCCATGCATAGCGTTCATACAGGTTGGGTGAGCGGGTCTTGCGTGCATAGCCGCCTTCGATCGTCAGGTCGCGGCGCGGTTTCCAGCGGACCAGGGCCGTCACGTCGAAGTTCACGTCCGTCCGGCCCCGGTCAGTGGCGTTGAAGGCATTGGCCGCGGCGACATTGGCCTGGTTCATCATGGAGGAGGAATAGCCGGATACCGGTCCCGTATTCATCATGACCAGATCATTGCGGAAGCCCAGCAGCGTGGTCACGCGCGGGGTCCATGCCGCTTCCCATTCCACGAAATGGCCCAGCCGGTCGCGGTGCCCGTCATTGATGCTGTGATAGGTGTCCGGTCCCATCATCATGCTGCCCGCGACAGGCGGCCACCAGTCATTCAGCCCGGAATGGTCGAACGAACTGCCCAGCCGCAGGGTCTGCCCCTCCGCCAGCGGGATCGTGGCCTTTATGCTGTATCCCGCCATGCGGGCGTTGGTGTTCATGGGCATGTGGGTGGTCTTGGCACGGTCGGGCAGGAAGTCCATGGCATGGTCCTCACGCTGCCAGTAGCCACGTGCCTCCAGTTCACCCCAGTCAAAGGTGCCGACATACTTGCCGTTCACATAGGTGGAGCGGTTGTTGGTCATGTCCATGTACTGGTTGGCGAAGCCTTCATGCGGCGTGTCCTGCTGCCCGAATGTCAGGGTGAACAGGTGATTGTCTTTGTGCAGGCCAAAGGTCACGTCGTGGTTGTAGGTCAGGTAGCTGGTGGAGCGGACAATCCCGGCATCCCCGCCGCCACTGTAATCGCCCGCCTGGCTGTAGGATGCATTGTAGCGCAGGCTGAACATGTCATTGGCCACCGTCAGGCTGCCTGATGCGCCGTAGCCGCCGCCATTGCTGCGATAGGTGCCGGTGACGTGCCCGGTCACGAGTATCCTGCCATGGCGTGCGAACTGCGGGTCCTTGCGTTCGACATCAATCGTGCCGCCGGTGCTGTCGCCGCCCATGCTGACGGGGGTGATCCCGGCAATGGCGGTGGCGGTTTCCACGCTGTCGGGGTCGATGAAGGACAGGGCGGGGTTCATGTGATTGGGACAGCCCGAAGCAATGCGCACGCCATCGACCACGGTCGCCACGCGGTCATCCGCCATGCCGTTGATGACCGGCAGGGACGCAAGGCCGCCCGCCGCATAGGTGCTGACACCCATCTGGTTGCGAAACAGGTTGGCGGTGTCGGGGCTGCTCAGCTGCGCCGTGGTCCGTGCCGCCTGCGAGGGGGAACTGGCCGACAGCAGCCGGTCCCCCATGGGGGTGTCCTCGACCGTGTCCTCGATCGACAGGCCGGGCAGGGTTACGGTGGTTTCAGCCCGTGCCGCCACGGGGTGCAGGCAGGCAGCCAGCATGCAGCCGCCAGCAGCCACGGCAAAAGGCGCGGCCGTTCTTTTTATGGAAGTCACTTTTCATGTCCTGAACAGGAAACGGGAATGCGCATGCCCGTACGGGCATGCGACAGCGCATGGGTTCAGGAAACGGAAGGTGGCCCGCGGGAGGGGGGGAGACCAAGGGAGGGAACAGGAGGCGCGCGGGGCTGTCGCGGCTCATGCCGGGCCTGTGCCCATGCCAGCGGGGGCAGGGGCAGGAACGGCAGAAGCGTCAGCGCAAGGGCGGGCAGGTGCAAAAGCGGGCACAGCGGGCACCCATCGGCATGATCGTGGCCCGTGTGAGGGGGCGTGTCATGCGGGTGTGCGGGCATGCCGTCCATCATGGCATGGTGATGGGGGAATGCGTGGGCGGTGGTGGCCGTGTGTCCCGGCGGGGCGATGTCGATCCCCGTCAGCCGCATTATGGTGCCGCGGGGCAGTTCCCCCGGCATGCTGCGGCTTTCAATCAGCAACTGCCCCCACAGCCCCAGGCACGCGCACAGCACCATGATCCAGCGGATCACAGGCATGTCGTGCATGAAGGGGTGGCGGGCGTGGCCCATGATTGAACTGGTTCTTTCTGGTTGTAAGATAAGGCGGTAACGGATTTATGTTCTCGTGGCTGCATCCCTTTTTGTCAAATGGGGCGCGGGCCGTCATACCGGCTGCAATGGATGGAACCGTGCCGCAACAGCAAGACAGGACCACAGGCAGGCTGCTTGCCCCCGATGTCGCGCATATGCGTGGCCGCCGGGCGCGCATGGTGGCGGGGTGGGCGGTGCTTCTGGCCGTGCTGGGGCATGGCATGATCGGCGCATGGCTGCTGCCGGGGCGCACGAAGGTGCCGGATGCGCCCAGTGAAAAAAGCAGTATTCAGGTCTTTTTCGACCATCCGGAGGTTGCGCCCGCCCCTGAACCGGCTACGCCACAGCCACAGCCACAGCCACAGCCA
>NZ_BANF01000383.1 GCF_000964425.1 Komagataeibacter intermedius TF2
CCGACGGCCTTGACGTTCAGCGCCAGCTGGCGCTCTTCCGCCTCGTTGGGAGCGGATTTCCGCGGGTTTTCGGGGTTGTCGAGCAGGGTTTTCGGATCGACTTCGCGCAGTTCCATGGTTTTTACTCCGTGTTCTCAGGACGCCTTTCCTGATGCACTCCGGCGGCCAGCACCGGGCTGGCGGGGCAAGGGCGCCGCGCAGCGGCGGCACCGGACCCGCGCGCAGGCGGCGCAGACGCCGAGCACGGGGAGGCGCCACCCCTTGCGGCGCCTG
>NZ_BANF01000382.1 GCF_000964425.1 Komagataeibacter intermedius TF2
TTCCATGTGGTCACGACCAGCACGGGCGAGAGGCTGCGGGCGATGACGGTAAAAGCCTGCCGGGCCGTTTCCGCGAGGGCGTCGGCGTCGAAGTCCTCAAGACCGAAATGGGAAACGATCTTGGTGATCTGGTCGGGAACGGGGATCAGGGCTTCGGCGGCCTCGATGGTGATGACAGGCGCGCGCCGGGCCGCTTCCTCGAAGCGGCGGGCGGCGGGGGCCTTCTGGCCCGATTTTGCCTTGCTGGCGGCTTTCTTCTCTTGCGCGGAAGCAAGGGCGGGGGTCATTGTGTTGGTAGCGTTGGACATGAAACTAGCCTTTCTGTCTGGCGTCAGCCCTGTCCGGTGT
>NZ_BANF01000381.1 GCF_000964425.1 Komagataeibacter intermedius TF2
CCGTTGAAGACCGGCACGTCGATCCAGCGATAGTTCGGACGGAAGCCGATGCACCAGAGGATCGAAGTGATCCCGGCCGCCTTCAGGTCGAGCGGGGTGTTGCTGCCATCGGGCTCCCACACAGGCACATAAGGGGCTTCGGTCGGAGCCGTGATCCCTTCACGGGCAATCCAGGCGTCGATGGATTTCTTGATGTCGGCATTGGTCTTGTCCGCATCATCAAGGTTTTCCTTCAGATCCGGTGCGAAGTGCGCCACTTCATCGCGGATTGTCTCCAGCGTGCCATGCAGGCCCACGCCTTCCTTCGCAAACTTGCGCAGATCAAGGTCATGCCCGCCATTTCGGCCCGTGACGTAATGATTGGTCTTGTCACGTGCGCCGTCACGAAGAGGGTGATTATCCACCGTAAGGTCGTAGAAGTGCATGTCCGCAAG
>NZ_BANF01000380.1 GCF_000964425.1 Komagataeibacter intermedius TF2
GCCCGGATCAGCGTAGTCAGGGGGGCCAGCGTCGCGGTGCAGGCTCCCACCCAGTCGGCCAGCGTTGATGTGTCGAGATCGATCCCTTCGCGGGCAAAGGCATCGCTCTGGCG
>NZ_BANF01000379.1 GCF_000964425.1 Komagataeibacter intermedius TF2
ATATCCAATAGGATCCTGTGCCTGCTCATCTGTATTTTATCTGACCGTCAACACTTCTTGCTTTATACAGCAATCCTGTTACCCGTTTCCCGCCCAGCATCAAGACGCCATATCTGCAATACGAAATCATCCGGAGCC
>NZ_BANF01000378.1 GCF_000964425.1 Komagataeibacter intermedius TF2
TTCGAGCCGGAGCTTGTAAAGAAGGGCCAGACCCGGATTGACGGGATCGACGACAGGATCATCGGTCTCTATGCCGCCGGCCTGACTGTCCGGGACATCCAGACCCATCTGCTTGATCTTTATGGCCTGAAGGTCTCTCCCGACCTGATCAGCCGCGTCACCGATGCCGTGCTGGACGAGGTCCGGGAGTGGCAGGGCCGGGCGCTGGATCGGATGTATCCCATCGTGATCTTC
>NZ_BANF01000377.1 GCF_000964425.1 Komagataeibacter intermedius TF2
GTAGAGATGCAGGGGTTTTCTACCCAGAAATGGCTGACGTTCCGTCAGGCGCATGCGCAGGGCGGCAATGTCAGGAAAGGCGAGAAGGGAACGACGGTGTTTTATGCTGACCGTTTCACGCCAAAATCGGAAGCGGGTTCCGACGAGCCACGCCAGATCCCGTTTCTAAAGCGGTTTACGGTGTTCAATCTTGACCAGTGCGAGAACCTGCCGGAAAGCATGGTCGCGCCGACCGCGCCGCTGCCGGAACGCGAAATCGTGCCGCACGCGGAAGCGCTGATGCACGAAACCGGGGCGGACATCCGTATCGGCGGCGACAAGGCATTTTATGCCCCGGACGGGGACTTCATCCGGGTTCCGCCCCAGCAGTCCTATTTCAACCAGATCGATTGGTACAGAACCGTCTTTCACGAGATCGGACACTGGACCGGGTCCGAAATCCGGCTGTCGCGCACCTTTGGCAGACGGTTTGGTGACCATGCCTACGCGGCCGAGGAACTGGTCGCAGAGATGACATCAGCTTTCGTATGCGCGGAACTGCAGATCGAGCCGACGGTCCGCCATGCGGATTACATCGGGAACTGGCTGGCACTGCTGAAGGCTGACAAGCGCGCCATTTTCACCGCAGCGAGTGCTGCTTCAGCCGCGGCCCAATACATTTTCAGCTCATCGACACGTCAGCCGTCTCTCGAGGACGTGGCTTCTGCCGCCTGAAACCCAACCCTGAAAACCTGTGCGCCCGCAAGGGCCCACTGGGCGATGGAGTTCATCATGCCTGTCTTTGCCCTGATTGCCACTCCCGCCGTGCGCATCCGTTCCGAGCGCAGCACCATCCTTCAGGCGCTGCCGATGGAACACCTTGGTGCACGGGGGATGACAGAAGCCCGGACGCTCGCGGAAATCTCGACTGCCGTAACGCTTTACGGTGA
>NZ_BANF01000376.1 GCF_000964425.1 Komagataeibacter intermedius TF2
TGCATTACCAGCCGCAGGTGCGCACGCATACGCTCGAACTCAGCGGGGTGGAGGCCCTGTCGCGGTGGCACCATCCGCACCTTGGCAACATCTTCCCCTCGCGCTTCATCGCGGTGGCGGAGGAAACCGGGCAGATCGAGGCCATCGGCCGCTGGTCACTGCTGGAAGCATGCCGCCAGATCGTGAAATGGGATCGCGACAGCATTCATGTGCCCACCGTGGCCGTCAACCTGTCGGCGGTGCATTTCCGCAACCGCGCGCTGCCTGAACACATCGCCGCCCTGCTGAAGGACCACAACCTCAAGCCCGCGCGCCTGACGGTGGAAATCACCGAAAGCGTGATGATGGACAACAGCCGCGATACCGAGGAAGTGCTGCAATCCATCCGCAACCTTGGCTGTGGCCTGTCGATGGATGATTTCGGGACGGGGTATTCGTCGCTCTCACGGCT
>NZ_BANF01000375.1 GCF_000964425.1 Komagataeibacter intermedius TF2
TTCCGCTTCGCCAACCTTGAAAAGAACCAGGTGGCGCAGGACCGCCTGGTGCTGGGCTCCGCGCTACGTGATTCGCTGGCGCAGGGCATGCTGCAGTTGCATTACCAGCCGCAGGTGCGCACGCATACGCTCGAACTCAGC
>NZ_BANF01000374.1 GCF_000964425.1 Komagataeibacter intermedius TF2
GGACGTTGATCCCGCGCATGTCGCCCTGTTCCGGCAGGCCATCGAGGCATGATATGAATACCACTGCAAAACTGGGCGGTCTCGGGGCCGTCATCGCGCTGCTGCTGGCCGAGGTGCCGGAGCAGTATGCCTTTTATGTCGCCCTGTTCATCATCGCCTGTGGCGCGGTCACCGCGATGGTGCCCCCGCCGCACGCAGGCAGCAAATGGGCTGTG
>NZ_BANF01000373.1 GCF_000964425.1 Komagataeibacter intermedius TF2
AGAACCGGGCAGTTCCGGGTCAGGCCCCGCGGGATGCCGATCAGAGTACCCTTGCGCTGGGGATCACCCTTGGACCGGCCCAGCCGGATCTG
>NZ_BANF01000372.1 GCF_000964425.1 Komagataeibacter intermedius TF2
ATGCTGGGCCCACGGACGCAGAGGGCTGTTCAAAATCGCCGAGAAGGACAAGGCGCCCCTCGCCATAGAGGCAGTAGGCAGGATCGACACCATATTCGAGGCCGAGCGCGCCATCAACGGCACGACCGCGGCGCACCGGCTAACGGTCCGCCAGGAGAGCATCGCGCCACTGGTTACGGGTCTGTTCGACTGGATGCGGGAGTGTTGCCGGCGCATGTCGACCA
>NZ_BANF01000371.1 GCF_000964425.1 Komagataeibacter intermedius TF2
AGCCCGGAGAGATACCTGATCTGGCGCGTTATGATCACGTCATCATCGCCTGTTCCTTTGGCAAGGATTCCCTCGCCAGTACCCTGCACCTGCTCGAAAAGGGCGTGGCGCCCCAGCGCATCGAGTGGTGGCACCATCGTGTGGACGATGACGGGGACGTTTTTGACTGGCCGCATGTGCCGGATTACGGGCGGCATCTGGCTGCAGGCCTTGGCGTCAGGCTGTATTTCTCCGCGCGCCAAGGCGGGATCG
>NZ_BANF01000370.1 GCF_000964425.1 Komagataeibacter intermedius TF2
CGCATCTGCTTGCACGAACGCGGGCATCCATACATGACCCGGGTTTTTCATCAGGAATTGGGTTCTTCCGCACTTTTCGTGATGATGTTTTTGGTTATGCTGGCTGGAGGACACGAGCCCTGAGGAGTTCGAAGCCTGCTCTTCCGAACATGGTGCGCTTGATCATTTTCAGTCGGCTGATCTGTCCTTCAACCGGGCTGGTTGTCCACGGCGTGACAAGAGACGCTTCAATGGCAGCCGCATCCCGTTCAAGCGCGGGAATCAGACGTGACAGCAGCGTCGTCTTTCCTTCTTTGAGCAAAGCCTTCAGATCGCCTTCCGTGCTGGTGTCACCCTTTTTACAGAGCAGGGTCTGCATTTTCCTGAGCCAGCAGAGTGTGACGGCAAGGTGCGGTTCGGCTTCCAGAAGGGCAGGAACCAGCAGTCCCTCCTGTCCGGCAGATAGCGGATCCTCTGCAAGGAGAAGCCGCGCAAGTCTGCGTCCCAGAGGTGGAGCGACATGCGCGGAAGAAACGGGTTTCGCGGAACATCCCTGTCGCGTTACCACCCATTTCCAGACGGTGCCATATTGTCCTGCAAAGCCCTGCTCCAGGAGTTCCCGCCATAGCTGACGACTATTGCGACATCCTTCGGACCATCTCTTTTCCAGGTGGGCTGCGTAAGGCACGAGTATGCTGCGTGGCGGAACCGTCCTTTTCCATGGTGGTGCATGGCCCCGCTGAAACCAGCGCCGCACGGTTTTTCTCTCTACCCCGATCGTTGTGGCGATAGCCTGAATGCTGTGTCCCGCTGCTTTCAGGGCAAGAGCTTCCTTGAAAAGAATATCACGTCGTTCCCCAGAGGCTGACCTGACGACCGCCTGCGCCTCTTCTGGATGCGCTCTGATTGTTTCAGATATTTTGCTTACTGCCGTTGATACGTTCAGCTGTCGTGTCAGGGTCCTCACTGTTGTCGTAAAACGGTCCAGAATGCTGACAAAAGCGTCTGACAGGTTCTTCAGCAGATGCCAGCGGTCTGTCACCTGAAGAGCGGATGGTGCGCCTCTGCGGCATCCGTCTGCATAAGCACCGGCACGGTCTCTGGCAATGATTTCAATACCGGGATGGACCTGCAGCCATCGGGCAAGGGTATCAGCGTCCCGATCTGGCAGGAGGTCAATGACATCATTTTTCTCAAGATCAACCACAATCGTTCCATAGTGATGTCCCCGCCGCCATGCCCAGTCATCCACCCCCACCACACGTGTACGGGCCATGCCTTTTGTGGTGTTCTGCGCACGTGAGAGAAGACGGCGGACAAGAGTATCGGCGCTGATGGGGCAACACAGGCGCACGGTCATTCGTGCTCCAGCGGAACCGCCCAGGGTATGGGCGATATAATAATGAAGATCGGCAAGACGTGTGGTCTGTCTGCCATGACGCACGGTTATCCCCTCAAGGGGCATGACAAACGTCCGACGTGGACAAAGCATCGTCTGGCAGAAAAAGCGCGGCACAGAAACGATCAGCGTGGCTGGACGGCCCTGCCATGGAAGATCCGCGAGTTTTCTCTGATAGAAACTGTGAATGCGTCGTGTCGGGCACTGACAGTCCGGACACACTGCACTCCGTTTTCGCAGACCGACTTCGATCTCCACTCTGTTATCCAGTGCAACAACACGACGAACGACGAGGGAACGGGGAAGATC
>NZ_BANF01000369.1 GCF_000964425.1 Komagataeibacter intermedius TF2
GTCTGCCACGGCGACGCGTGATCTGGTTGATCTGGTGGCGCTTGGTGCTCTTATTCGGACAGGAGAAAACCGGTATGCCCGGTATTCCCTTCGTCTCTGACAAACATGTAGTTTACTGTTCAACCACGAAAAAACCTTCAAGGTCGCTGCATTATGGACGCGGATAATCTGACAGAGCTCCCGACCGCGCTGGATGGCATTTTCTGCCACGATTAACTGGACGGTGCTAAATAGGTGGTTGGTAAAATAGGATTTCTGTTCCCATTCATGAG
>NZ_BANF01000368.1 GCF_000964425.1 Komagataeibacter intermedius TF2
GGCCTGTCAGCAGGGAAGTCGCCATCCAGAAGGTTGGCCACAATATCAGACTGGTTCTGGCTGTCAGTTGTGACCTTGTGGCGACGGGTACGCACGGGCCGGATTCCGTTGTCCTTCATCAGTCGGCCAACACGACGTTCCCCGACATCAGGCCCGGCTTCCCAGAGTTCCAGGGTCATGCGGGGCCGTCCGCAGGAAGCGTTGTCCAGGGCATGATGTTCACGGATATGCGCCAGTATCTTCAGATCGGTACGCTCGCGCTGACAGGCCGGTGTGAGTGCTGGTTGTAATCTCCCCAAATGTGCTGGTTGAAAA
>NZ_BANF01000367.1 GCF_000964425.1 Komagataeibacter intermedius TF2
CTGAATCAAAATTCCCTACACAAATCAATGGGTCCGGAGCCTAATCTTACGGGGAAAGCGGAGGGTCACACGTTTGATTGTAACGTTGTAGTCGCTTACAGTTCTTCGGTCTGGCGATAGTTGGAATGGATCGTCGCTAGAAAATTGCAACGTTGCAATTTTTGAGAAGCCTCTAGCAGCCTGTCGGGTTGGGGTACCCTGTGAAGGGGTAAGGC
>NZ_BANF01000366.1 GCF_000964425.1 Komagataeibacter intermedius TF2
GGCTTCGGTCATGAGCCTGTATGAAGTCTCGGACATCAGACCCGGCCAGAGCCTGATGGCGCGAGACCTGCTGCGGGGTAGTGATCCGGTTCTGGTGCATGAAGGCACGGCAACCCGGACACTGGAGCAGTGGGACCGGATTGCAGCACGTCTCGTGCCGTCCGATGGGAAGACCATTCTGGCAGGCGG
>NZ_BANF01000365.1 GCF_000964425.1 Komagataeibacter intermedius TF2
CCCTGGCCGGATGAAGGCAGGAAAGCGTTTGCCTGGGTCGAGGAACGACGGCGTAACGCACCGGGGCTGGACTCCCTGCTTCGCTGGGCGCATGGCCTCGGCGCCTCGCGCATCGACATCAAGACGGGCCACCCGGTCACGATCAAGGTGCACGGCGTGATCCGCTACGCCACATG
>NZ_BANF01000364.1 GCF_000964425.1 Komagataeibacter intermedius TF2
TGTTGATTTTCACTGAGAACTGATGGGGTGGATGCCCGCTCCCGACGGCATCGCGAGATGTGCCAAGGTGATGTTGTTGTTCAACGTCACGGGAAGGAGAAGGCATCCATGGACGGAGTTGCCATTATTGGCCTTGATCTTGCAAAGCGGGTTTTTCAGCTTCACGGCGCTCGGGCAGACGGAAGCGTAGCGTTCCGCAAGAAGCTGCCGCGCGCTCAGGTAACGACATTCCTGGCGAAGCTGCCACGGTGCATCGTTGCGTTGGAAGCGTGCGCGACAGCCCACTTTTGGGCCCGGACGATCGGTGCGCTCGGACATGACGTGAGGCTCGTGCCGCCGGCGTATGTGAAGCCTTTCGTCAAGCGGCAGAAAAACGACGCGGCCGATGCCGAAGCCATCGCAGAAGCGGCGAGCCGTCCGACGATGCGCTTCGTGGAGCCCAAGACGGAACGCCAGCAGGCTCGGGCGATGGTCTTCAGGACGCGTGACATGTTCGTGCGTCAGCGGACGCAGATGATCAACGCGCTCCGGGCTCACCTGGCGGAACATGGCATCATCGCCGCCAAGGGAATCACGAACGTGCAGGAATTGGGACGGATCATCGAGACGGCGGAAACCGGGATTGAGCCTCTGGTCGTGGAGACGGCCCGCATCTATCTCGATCAGATCGAACAGATTTCGGGGCGCATCGCTGCATTGGAGAAGACGCTCAGGCAGGAGGCCGGTCAATCCGACAGGACGGAGCGGATGATGAGCATGCCGGGGATCGGCCCGGTGACGGCCATGGCGGTCGAGGCGTTCGCGCCCACCCTGTCGACATTCCGGCGCGGCCGAGATTTCGCGGCATGGTTGGGCCTGGTGCCGAAACAGCATTCGTCCGGCGGCAAACAGGTTCTGGGGCATACGTCGAAAATGGGCCAACGCGACATCCGCCGCCTGCTCATCATCGGCGCCATGTCCGTTATTCGCTGGTTCAGCCAAAACACGCCCGACGCCGATACTTGGCTCGGGCGGCTGCTGCGCCGCAAGCCCCGTCAGTTGGCTGCCATTGCCCTGGCCAATAAAATGGCCCGCTCGCTCTGGGCCATGGAAACACGGGAAGAGTTTTTCAGGGATCCGCGCGCGGTTGCCGCCTGACAATCAGTCGGGAGTAACTACGCGCGGTACGTCGGCGTGTGAGGAGGTCGTCGAGCAGTAAGGACAAACGATCGGAAAGAACGGGTCTGGAAAAGCATTCGGGTCAATGAACCTCGAGTTCGCAGAATTGATTTGCACCAGATCCGCGTAGCCCATACCGGCCAGTGGTCATGTTCAGACCGCATCCAAAGGCCTGATACATGACCGCATCCGATCACACGCCTCTATTGTTCAACGCATCTGCTTGCACGAACGCGGGCATCCATACATGACCCGGGT
>NZ_BANF01000363.1 GCF_000964425.1 Komagataeibacter intermedius TF2
AGCCTGAGATCCGTCGGATCCCGGACGGGCGGCGGTGGCTCCAGGGGCTGCAGGAAACCCGCCTCGTCATCATCCCAGTCATCGGGATCAATCGGCGGCACCGGCTTTTTCGCCATAAAGCAGACGTCCCTCGACCAAAAGAAAAGCAATTTAAGACCGAAGCGTCGGACGGAA
>NZ_BANF01000362.1 GCF_000964425.1 Komagataeibacter intermedius TF2
CCAGATCACCGGCAAAGACGTGCCTGTAGCCTGAACGGAGTAAAGCGCCATGCTTCCATGGACAACATACGAGGCGATGTACGATGCGGCGCTGAATCAGCCAGAGCAGTTCTGGCTGGCTGCGGCGCAACGCGTCACATGGAAGCAGGCTCCTGTGACTGCATGCAGGACGCGGGAGGATGGCTGGCATGACTGGTTTCCCGATGCCACGCTCAATACCTGCCATAACGCGGTAGACCGGCACGTTGAAAATGGTCGCGGTGAACAGGCAGCATTGATCTGGCATTCCTGCGCCATAAAGGAACGGCAGGTGGTAACCTACCGGGAACTCCAGGGCAGGGTGGCCGGGTTTGCCGGCGGCCTGCGCGCGCTGGGGGTAGGGCAGGGCGACCGTGTCCTGATCGCCATGCCCACCATGATCGAAACCGCCATCGCCATGCTGGCCTGTGCGCGGATCGGGGCGGTGCATGTGGTGGTTTTTGCCGGTTATGCCGGGCCTGAACTGGCACGCCGGATTGACGATGTAGCGCCCAAGGTCATCATCATTGCCAGTTGCAGCTTTCAGGGACAGACGCCTATTCCGTCCGCGCCAGCCTTGAACGCGGCCCTGACCAAGGCCACACACCGGCCACAGGCCTGCGTCGTCGTGCAGCGCCCAGCGTGTCCGGCAGTCTTTCTACCGGTGCGGGACCATGATTTCCATGCGCTGGAGCAATCTACCCCGGTCGATCCGGTTATGCTCCGGTCCGAAGACCCACTCTATATTCTCCATACATCCGGGACGACAGGCAATGCCAAGGGCATCGTACGCGACAATGGTGGCCACGCCATAGCCCTCGCCCTGTCCATGGAGCTGATCTATGGCTGCAAACCCGGCGATACCTTCTTCACCACATCGGACCTGGGCTGGGTGGTTGGCCATTCCTACGGCGTCTATGCGCCGCT
>NZ_BANF01000361.1 GCF_000964425.1 Komagataeibacter intermedius TF2
CTACGAACGGCTACGTCCGGAGCATGACCCTCGCATTGCGTCCCGGCTGGGTCTCGACAAGGTGGCTGAAACCCTACGACGCGGTCCATCCCGGCATGACCTGCACGCCCTAC
>NZ_BANF01000360.1 GCF_000964425.1 Komagataeibacter intermedius TF2
CCTTCCCCGTCGTGAACCATGTTCCGTACATCGTCAGCTATGCCAATATGTTTAATAAAATCAATTATTCAGGCAAAAACCAATCCTTTCCGGACTGGCTTCCCCAGAATCAAACTGCAAAAACACATTCGAAATTTCCATGAAACATCATGAAATTGCCGAATTATTTCATATTTATGCCATTTTTCTGGTGTATTTTTAACGTTTTTCTTTATGTCGCTTCATAGGCGTCATGGGTATTTTTTTGTTAATAAATTGTCAAGCATAAAAAAATTATATATCAGCGAATACCTTGGAAAGGGCAGATAAATATCACATAAATAAAACAAGTATATTATATGAATATGTTTTATCTCGTGAATTAATCATAGATGCAAAGAAATATAAAATATATTCAAAATTATGACCTCTTAAACCAGAGCAACTAACAGTTTCATCTTTCTTCGATGAAAATTATTTGAATTAAAATCAATTTATAAATATATTAATAAATACAAATTATTCTGGAAAATATTTATTATGTCCATGCGCCCTTTCGATCCCATATAAGTTTAAAAATTTGCGTTTTGGATTTGTAAAATTTCTATACATACATATTTTGTATTTTAATTTTTAAATTCTCCATATCTTATATATTTTATTTTCAATTTATTCAGGGAAATTTATAAATATATGGAAATACTATATGCTATATGTATCTTTATAACGCCGCATGCCGAATTGCTTCGACAGAGGCCTGCTTGACTAATTGCATATATACCCCAGAAATTCTAACAAAAACAAATTATTAGCTTTGATATACAGATGGGTATCGTTTATTAATCTTTCACATTAACATAATATTTCACCGCTCCTGCCTGGCCATGTCAGGATGATTCCATTTCGTTATAATAACAATTTGCATGATTCTACGACCAAGCCTGTTAGAGCTTGGTCCAGTCTGCTGCGGCAGCGATGTGGATGACCTCGCGGAACGACGTTGCTGTTTTTTCGTATCTGGTTGCGACTGCACACCACTCCTTGAGGCGAGCCCAGAGGTTCTCAACGAGATGCCGACACCGATAGGCCCATTTCAGGCAGGCGACCGGTGCATCACGTCGTTTCGCGGGAATGGCCGGTCGGGCTCCCATGTCCCATATCCGTTCATGAAAGGCGTTCGACGCGTAGCCCCTGTCCACCACCACCCACAAGGGAATGGCAGGAAGGCTGTCGAGCATGACTGGCGCCAATGGCAGTTCATGAACCTGGCCGGACGCCACCTCGGCCCCAGTTCAGGGGGGATGCTCCGCCATTTCGCACCATTCTCATGACGCCAGAAAATCGCTGC
>NZ_BANF01000359.1 GCF_000964425.1 Komagataeibacter intermedius TF2
AGTTCCTCAAGCTGTGCAACGAGCGGGGAGGCCTTTACCAGTTCGTGAACCGCCGTCCAGCCGCCGCCGATGTCAAGAATGGCGTCGTTCTGGGTTTCCACCAGCTGCTCGATCCTCTGTTCCAACCAGGCCGCTTGTCCCTTGGCGGTTACGGTCGCAGGTTCCAAGACGTAATCACCCATAGAGGCGATAGTATTGGACTTGTTGAGTGAATCCGTGTTCCAGATTTCCGGGTGGCCTCCCTGCTGCTGGGTCAGTTCCGTGAGGACCTTGAGGAATGTCGTTTTTCCGACCCTCTGGCGCCCGATTGCCATCATGAGGGTCGGTTGCGCCTTTACGGTCTCTTTCGCCGCGGTCTTTGGTTCGCGTGCCGTCATGTTTCATTCCCGATGAAAGCCGGGTTCCTGCAACCGTCGCCGGTTTTCCAGATCC
>NZ_BANF01000358.1 GCF_000964425.1 Komagataeibacter intermedius TF2
GCCTATGGCGTGCTCGCGCGTGGTCTGATCAGCGGGCACTGGCAGGGGGCAAAGGGACTGGGGGATTTTCGGGTTCGTAGCCCCCGCTTTCAGGAAGGCAATGTCGAGCGTAATCTGGCTCTCGTGGAGACATTGCGCGGAATTGCAGCCACCAAAGACGCAAGCGTGGCCCAGCTGGCAATTGCCTGGGTGGCGGCACAGGGTGACGATATTGTACCACTTGTAGGAGCCCGCCGGCGCGATCGGCTCTCCGAGGCGCTGGGGGCGCTTGATCTTGCGCTGACGCCGGACGATCTGGCTGCTATCGAGAAGGCTGTTCCCAAAGGGGCCGCAGCCGGGGAACGCTACGATCCGAAACAG
>NZ_BANF01000357.1 GCF_000964425.1 Komagataeibacter intermedius TF2
GTGGACTCTGACGGGATCCGGACCACCATTCTGCCTGACGGCCAAAAAGTGGACTTTGAGGTCGAGGAGGTCGTCCATGGCGAGATCGTGGCCATGGTCCACGATGCCGGGACCGGCGTGCTGCAGGGACAGTTTGGGTTTTCTCTTGTTTTCAGCCCGGGGCGGGAGGCAGCCGCCGTTCTCGCCAGAATGATGGATCGTGTCCTTGC
>NZ_BANF01000356.1 GCF_000964425.1 Komagataeibacter intermedius TF2
CAACCGTGGGCCAGGTCAGATACACAGACTTCAGGACACTCCCCCGGACAATGCCATATTTTCCTGTAAACCCCTGCTCCACGAGTTCCCGCCATAGCTGGCGAATATTCCGACATCCTTCGACCC
>NZ_BANF01000355.1 GCF_000964425.1 Komagataeibacter intermedius TF2
CGCCCGTGGCTGTACAGACACGGCATCAGCTTCGACATTCAGGAAGTCGATGAAGTCTGGGGCAACGGCACTGGCGGATCAGCTTCGGGCAGCGATGGCGCGGCCGGTTCGGGCACCGGCCCTGCCTATGACGGTGTGACCATGCCCACACTGACCATCGATACCGAAAAGCTGTTCGGGCTGAAGGGCGGGCTGTTCAATGTCAGCGCGCTGCAGACGCGCGGGCGTTCCATTTCGCAGGATCACCTGGCCAATTTCAACCCGGTCAGCGGGTTCGAGGCCGACCGCTCCACCCGCCTGTTCGAACTGTGGTACCAGCAGTCGTTCCTCAAGGGAAAGCT
>NZ_BANF01000354.1 GCF_000964425.1 Komagataeibacter intermedius TF2
GGTCGCCTCCCGCCATGCGTCGATGCCGTGGTCGGCAATAAAGTCATGCGCGCCGTCATCTTCGGGATGCGGCATTTCCGGGCCGTGATAAAAAGGATTGCGATGCCAGACGTCCCGGTCCGTCAGGACCCATGCGTGGTGGGGCGCAGCACGCGAAAGCGCAAGGGCTTCGTCGCGGTCTGCCATGGATTCATATTCGCTCATGCGGGTCGATCCTTGCGGAAAGGTACCTTGCCGTGGGTGGCCGGACCCGCCTTGGGTCCGGCCGGGTCGGTCAGAAGCCGAGGGCGTCCATCTCGGCAGCTGCGGCCCGCTGGTCGATGGTGCGGGCGTTGCTGGCCGTGTAGGGCTTCCACGGGGTGCCGATCATGTCCTCGTAGGCCGCAAGGGCCCCGCGGGCGGACGCAACCAGAGCGGCGGCCTTGATCCCCTGCTCGGCTGCAAAGCGGCGGGCGTTGGCCGCCCTGTTTTCCAGCCCGTCGACGCCCATCCGGTCCTCTTCGCGATACTCGTTGAACTGTGAGGACAGTTCGCGGGCCTGCGCGCGCTTGGCGTCATAGAACTGGGC
>NZ_BANF01000353.1 GCF_000964425.1 Komagataeibacter intermedius TF2
GTGCAGACCAGGCTCGTCCATTTATGGACCACGAACCAGCGGCGGAGTGTTCGGGTGGTCATGAAAACCGCACGCTCACAAATGCGTGTAAGAATAAGTCGCAGTTGATGAAACGATAAACGCCCACATGACCTCCTTCCTGGAAAACCCGCTTTCTGTCAGCAACGGCAGGACACAGCGTCCTGCTCTTCCGCCAGAAGGCGTGCCCTTATTTACTAAGACGATCAGGGAAGGAATTTTCAGTAACAAAAACTCAAAAAAATCGACATGCCACTTATGCGCATCTGAACTGGCAGGAGAATAGCTTTCCCGTGACAGCCCACGTAACTTGCACAAGACCATCCCATGAGTTTGACATAGGTCGCCCCACGGATATTGCCGGGGGCAACCCACGTTTCTTGCAGGGAGTTGCCCCACGGAAATTGCAGTGAAGCTGCCCCTCGACTTTGGCATGGAGACGAGGGGCAAGGTGCTGAAACTAATAGGGAAAAGATGCCGTAGTTCGGGGTGGGGAAATTTCACCAGTTATACGTCAAGTTTCCATAAAGGCGGCGACCTTGGCCAGTATAACAAAACGATCCATCACAACTCGTTAAATAATATTTATTTGTAAGATTGGAGACTGCTAACTGTGCTCTTAAACCTCTTAAAGCAGGCACAGACTGTCCGAAATCATAATGGGCTCCAATATCGAATACTATATAAGAAGGAGTTTTAAAGGACTCCACGTTGTCAACATAGGAATAACCTATGTATCTCATGCCCCAATTTACACCAAGGCCCTTCGCTATACGTGATGGTATGTTGTAGTCAGCAAATATAGAGAACATATTTCGTGGAACCTGCGGGACAACCTTTCCCGTTTCCGAGACAGCGGCACCGTAGCTATTTCCGTAGAAATCTACCCGCTGCGCAGTTTCATTAGTCTTCGCAAAGCGAATGTCTGTATACGTATAAGATGCAACGAGCCTAAGATCTCGGGTGATGTTTGCGTTGGCTGATACTTCAAACCCCTGAGATCGAACACGCCCTGCGTCACTGCTAAACCCAGTGTGTACAAGATCACTTATGAGGTAGTGATCCTCATCAATACGGAAGGCCGCTGCTGTGATAAGAATATCTTTTTTTGGAATCTTATATTTTAATCCGGCCTCAATTTGTTTTCCTGTCAATGGTGAAAATGGCTGTCCTTGATAATTTGTGGATCCATTTTGAGGAATAAAAGAGGTTGCGTAGCTAAAATAGGGCGATAAACCAAATTTTGTATTATATATCAAACCGGCGCGCCATGTAAAAGCATTCTGTGGCTTCGGAGATTTGAAGTTGTCAGTTATTTTTACAATATGGGATGTATTTATATTACTAATACTGTATCTTTTGTTGTCGTAGCTTACCCAATCTTCACGACCGCCTAGGAGAATAGACAGCCCCTTCCATTTGATCTGATCCTGAAAATAAATCCCTTCTTGAAAGTAGTTATAAGGACCCATACTGCCACTGACACGACATGCTGCTGAATTCACGTCCATGCATACCGCTGTATCAGTAGTTGGGCTATATATATTTTGAGTGTATGTTTTCGTGAAATCGTATAAAGCATTTTGTGTATACTCATATTGCCTGTAGTCCGAACCAACAACCCAAGTGTGCTGCAAAGGGCCTGTTGAAAACTTTCCAAAGACACGAGAATCAAGACCTAGCGTTTTTGATCGCTGATAAATAGACCATGGACGGAGCCCCATTTCAGAACCGCTATACCCCGTGGTATAAGTATCATTCACTACCGACTGGGAGTCGTCATATCTAAACACTTGAGAGAACGAGACAAATTTATTAAATCTATGTTTGAACATAAATTCAAACATGGCATCTTTTGACCCGTTCTGATTCCAGTTCTTATATCCAGAAAACGTGCTTCTGGAAATGCGCGGACAATTGACGTTTTGTATTAATGTTCCGCACGTCGGGTATTGTATATAATTTCTTCCGCTCTCTGGTGTATACATGTACATCCCGAGCAACGTCAAAGAAGTATTTGGGTCAATGTCCCATGTAATAGAGGGCAGAACGCCAACTCGTTGATAACCAATATGGTCAACCTGCGTTCCAGAATCTACTCCAATAGCCGCAACGCGATAGCGCACGTTGCCCGATTTTGTAATTTTGTTACTTACATCGACAGTAGCCTCGTAACGTCCCCAACTCCCGAAGCCGAGTGAAACCTGATGAAGGGGAGTATCCGTGGGCTTTTTGAGACTAATGCCAATGAGTCCTCCGGGATTGGTCTGACCATACATCACCGAGCTAGGCCCATTGACAGCTTCTATCCTCTCGATAAAGGCTGTTTCCCCAGCACTGGCACTATTAAGACGAAGACCATCCACAAAAGAACTCGTACTAAAACCTCGCTGCTCTATTCCGCTATTGGTTCCAGAGGCGCCACTACCGTTAGCGTAATTTCCGTTTACTTCTGAATAGACGCCCGGGGTGTAGCGTAATGCTTCAGCTACATCTTGGGGCTGTTGATCGCTCATTAACTGTTTTGTGATCACATATATAGAATTAGGTATTTCGGTGATCGGAGTGTCTGTTTTAGTACCGGACATCGTTGTGGTGGCAACATACCCTACACCAGGCCCTGTCGGATCCTGATGTGCAACAGTTCCACCGACGCGCACCGGACCAAGCGTGATATTGGCTGAGGCCTTAACGAGCGAGATTTTATTGCCAGTTCTCGAAAAACTGTAGCCACTGCCAGACAACATACGAGACAGAGCCTGATCCGCAGTCATCGTTCCCGAAACGGCGTTGGCATGCAGCCCCTTCACTTTATCCATATCATAGAAAATCTGGAGATGAGCGGTCTGACTGAGTGTCAGCAGCGCGTGGTTGAGTTCGCCGGCCGGGATATTCACTGATAGGGTCTGCGCTGCCGCCGGAACCACCGTCCCCTGCGCCATGGCAGGAGATGGACAAAGCTCAACGGCGCACCAGGTCAAGGCGCTCCCCGCCATTAGCTGACGAATCAATACTCCACATCTGGTCCGATTTTTTGTCCTGCGCGGTGCATCCCCACGTTCCATCATCGCCTCATTTCATCCATCGCCACGGCACTCCCAAAACGAGAATGCATTGCATTTGCGTCAATGAGTAAGACGCCTGAGGCTTCAGAACTCAGTAAGGAATTCTGCGAAATCCAAACAACTTTTTTTATTTTTTCTTCTGGATCAATGCATTAGACGGCGCATTTCTGCGCGGGCGAACAGTGAGGATAACCGACCCTCAATAAATGATCGTCGCAAGACCGGCGACCGATACCGATCGCAGGGCAAGCTGCCGGGTGATCGAGGACACCGCACCGTCAATATCGGAACAGGAGAAAACGCCACTCACCCGGCGATCCCTGATACGCGCGCCCATCAGCATGATGCGCCCCCGCCGATAGCGGTTCAGACGTGCGATCACCTCCGAGAGCGGCTCATTGTCGAATACAAGCTGTCCACTGCGCCAGGCCGTTATTGCGGCAATGGGAGCGGCCTGCGGCGTGTCCAGTGAACCATCACGGCCATATCGGACGCTCTGCCCCTCCGCGACGACGACCGAATGTGTCAGGCCATCAGGGGGCCGCGTTACAACCCTGACGCTATGCTCGGTCACGGTCGTGCGCACCCCATCAGGATCACGCTCGACCATAAACTGGGTGCCAAGAGCGGTCGAAGTACCACGAACCGCTTCGACGACAAAAGGCCGATGCTCCGTAGCGCCCAATGGTGCGACCCTGAACCAGGCATCGCCATCGATCAGCACGATCCGGCGTTCACTGGCAGTATAGCGAACACTCAGGGCCGTATGGCTGTCCATGACGGCGATGCTGCCATCGGCAAGATGGACGGTATGGATTTCGCCAACAGGTGTCGTGTAATCAGCCAGCCAGCGGCCTGGTTCAACCCAGCCTGTGCCAATGCCAAGCCCGAGGACAAACAGGCCCGCGATACCAGCTGTCGTGACGTGCGTCGCGGTCCGACGATGACGGGCCTTTTTTTCCCGGCTACCAACATCCAGATCCGACCACAGGCTGGACGCACGCTGGAACGCGGCTTCATGACGGGGCGATGCCGATCGCCACGTAGCGAAAGCCTGCTTTTCTTCAGGCTTCAGTTTCCCGCCGCCCAGACGGATGACCCACTCTGCAGCTTCCGTATCAATCCTGTCCTGCTGATCGTCAGTACTATCTGTCATTGGCCCTGCTTGCTGACTGCCACGGGGCGGCTACAGATAAGACGTCCGGACATCACGAAACCAGTAAAAGAAAAACATACGGATCAGCGCGGCAGGCGTAACAGAAGATGACGCAGGGCCGTAGCAAGATGCTTCTGCACCGTGCTTTCCGACACGTCCAGCCGGGTGGCAACGGTGCGGTAACTCAGCCCCGTTACCCGATTGAGCACAAAGATGCGCCGCGTCAGCTGGGGCAGTTCATCGAGAAGGGCCGCGATCTGTCTGATTTTCTCCCTTGCGGCTGCCACATCCTCCGCGCGGGGGCGATCATCGGCAATATGGGCGAGATCCTCGACAGGAACACTGGACGTCTTACGGCGGCGCAGTGACCGGACATGGTCGATCACCAGATTACGCACCGTGCTGTAAAGAAAGGCACGGCAGGCTTCAGCCGGAAGGGCGTCGCCATGTTCCATGAACCGGACAAAGGTTTCCTGCACGAAGTCAGCGGCCAGGTCGCGGTCATTCAGTTGCCTGCCGACATAGTCGGCCAGTTCACGTTGATGGCTCGAAAAAAGCCGACTGATTCGTATTCTGTCCACCCTGCGGGTCGCCTGATTGCCATGATACAGACTTTCCCCTAACACAACTAAGAACCATTCGCAAATAATACATCTCTTTGCGTTACTGAAATGACGGTCGTCAGGCGTCTCTACCCTATAGAGGTTAATGGACAGGACGATTTCGCGATGAAACGCCTCCATTCGTTGAGCATACGCGACCTGCACATCCTGCAGGTGCTCGACATGACGCGCAGCCTTGGCCGGGCGGCGACCGAACTGGGCACCTCCGTCGCGGCGCTGAGCCGCCGCCTCACCCGGATCGAAAACCTGCTCGGGATGACGACCCTGTTCGAACGCGGTGTGAATGGCACGATGATTACCGCTCCGGGACGTCGCGTCCTGCAACATGCGCGCCGCATGATCGCCGAAGCCCATCATCTCCTTGCTCTCGGAAGCGGCACCGTGGACAACCTCGAAGGCGAAATCCGCCTTGGTCTGGCCTGCCCGCCGCTGCACCCGATGGTCGAGACGTGGCTGCGGCTATGGAATGAAGCCCATCCCCGGACACGGATCGGGTTATATGCACCGCTGGAGGAAAGCATGACGGCCCTGCTGCTGAACCGGGGTATTGATGCTGCGATCCTCCACCCGGATGCACTCAGTGCCGGCCTCGCCTCCTTCGCATTGTACCGTGAAAATATTGTCGCCGTCATGCCCGAGCGCCATCACCTTACGAAGCGCCAGACGGTACTTCTGATGGATCTGAGAGCGGAACGCCTGCTAGTGCCGGTCACAACGCAGGATGACCGCTGTGCCCGTTTCCAGCTTGGGCTACTCGGACCACAGGCGCATATTGCGATGCATCGTGGTGGCATGCTTACCCTACTGTCACAGATACGCTCTGACGCAGGACTTGCCCTGTGCAGCACCGCCATTCGCGACCTGCAGCCACCGGGGCTCGCTTTCCGCAATATTGCAGACATTCAGGCTGAATTCGAGATGCACCTGGCCTGGCGCGCGGACGCCGAGGATGCCCTGCTGGGCCGGTTTGTCCGGTTCATGCAGACGGGTGTCCCGGACCGGCCTCCCTCCCTTGAACTGCCCCGGGTTTACCGGAGAGTAAAACTCTCGGAGGAT
>NZ_BANF01000352.1 GCF_000964425.1 Komagataeibacter intermedius TF2
TCCTCGACCCAGGCAAACGCTTTCCTGCCTTCATCCGGCCAGGGTTCGTCGGTCGTGACGGGGGTGATGATATTCATCGGCAATGCTCCGGATAACCGTAATCGCTTCCGCG
>NZ_BANF01000351.1 GCF_000964425.1 Komagataeibacter intermedius TF2
TGCCGGGATCATCTTCCGATCCGCGAGATTGAACGCCGGACGGGACTGTCACGCAATACGATCCGGAAATATCTGCGGGCACAGAGTATTGAACCGCGGTTCCAGGTCCCCGAACGTCCCGGCCGACTGGACCCGTTTGCTGACAGGCTGAGGGGATGGCTGGTCCTGGAAGCCGCACGCCCCCGCAAGAACCGGCGCACGGCGCGACGACTGCATGAAAACCTTGTGGCACTGGGTTATGATGGATCCTACGGACGGGTGGCCGCTTTCATCCGGCAGTGGAAACACGAACAGCACCAGGCACGCCAGACAACGGGTCGGGGTGTTTTCGTGCCCCTGTGCTTCCAGCCCGGGGAAGCCTTTCAGTTCGACCGGGGCGAGGACTGGGCGGTCATTGCCGGGCATCGCGTCAAGCTGCAGGTTGCCCACACCAGACTGTCCTTCAGCCGGGTCTTCATACTCAGGGCCTATCCCCTTCAGACCCACGAGATGCTTTTTGATGCGTTAACCGAGGCCTTTCGCGTGCTTGGTGGCGTGCCGCGGCGGGGTATTTTTGACAACATGAAGACCGC
>NZ_BANF01000350.1 GCF_000964425.1 Komagataeibacter intermedius TF2
CGGTAGCGGGCCATGCCGGTAATGTCGCGCTGCAGGCGCGACAGGTCGGAGAGGAAGATCTCGGTCGCCTGCTTTTCTCCATCTGCCCAGCCTTCGGTCACCCACTGGTTCCAGTGTGACACTTCCGCCTTTGTGCGGGGCAGGGCCGCGGCGACCGGGTGATGCGGTTTGCCCCATGTCCGGACGAGATACGTGCGCCAGTCCGGCGGCGCGGATGTCAGTTGTGCCTCCCGGGTGATCTCGAAAACGCATTCTGTCTCGTGTGCCACCTGGCCGGTGTCATTGAGCGCAAAGGCCATCTGTGCCTCGGTGACGATGGGGGGCTGCATGAG
>NZ_BANF01000349.1 GCF_000964425.1 Komagataeibacter intermedius TF2
CGCTCCGAACTTGCCGCACTGAAGGTGGACGACATCACGGTGGATGAGGATGGCATGCAGATCCGGCTGGGCCGGTCCAAGGGTGATCC
>NZ_BANF01000348.1 GCF_000964425.1 Komagataeibacter intermedius TF2
ATATCCAATAGGATCCTGTGCCTGCTCATCTGTATTTTATCTGATCGTCAACACTTCTTGCTTTCTGCCGCAAGCCTGTTACCTGTTGCCCGCACAGCATCAAGACGCCATATCTGCAATACGAAATCATCCGGAGCC
>NZ_BANF01000347.1 GCF_000964425.1 Komagataeibacter intermedius TF2
TGGTGGTGGACAAGACCGGCACGCTCACGGAAGGACATCCCCGGCTGATCGCCCTCGACGTTGCGCCAGAGTGGCAGGAGGACGATGTGCTGCGTCTGGCGGCCTCAGTCGAAG
>NZ_BANF01000346.1 GCF_000964425.1 Komagataeibacter intermedius TF2
AGTGCACCCACAATCTCACGCAGACGATCTGAGGACAGCCCTGTGTCGAACTCCAGCCGCACACCGTCCGGAAAGACCAGGCTGACGGCTTGGCCGGACAGCGTTCCCTGTTCTCTCCGACGCTCCAATGGCTGCGGCTCGGGGG
>NZ_BANF01000345.1 GCF_000964425.1 Komagataeibacter intermedius TF2
CTGGCCTCGTCCACGACCAGCAGATCGCAGGTCAGCGGGTTGGTATCATCCCGCTTGAAGGTGCCACTGGCCGGATCCGTCTCCAGCAGTCGATGGATGGTCTTGCCTTCCAGTCCGGTGCTTTCCGACAGGCGCTTCGCCGCCCGACCGGTCGGGGCGCAGAGCTGCACGTCCGTGCCCTTGGCGGTCACGATCTTCAGGATGGCGTTGACCAGCGTGGTCTTGCCCACGCCAGGACCACCCGTGATCACCAGCACCTTGCTGTTCAGGGCAAGGCGCACCGCCTCCTGCTGGCTGGGCGCGAGCGCAAGCCCGGTCTTCCGTTCCACCCAGGTCATGGCCTTTCCAGCGTCGATCTCGGGCCAGGGCGGACGGCCGACGACACAGGCACGCAATCGCTCGGCGATGCTCTGCTCCGCGCGATAGAGACCCGCCAGGAAGATGCATCCCGTCTCGCCCACGCTGTCGGCAATAACGTCGCCCGCCTCCAGCTCCAACGTGAGAGCCGTCTCGATCAGGGGTGCCGCGACCTCCAGCAGTTCGGCGGTGCTGGTCAGCAACTCCCGGACCGGCAGGCCACAATGCCCCTCATCCATGGCCTCGCCAAGCGCGTAGGAGATCCCGGCCCGCACCCGGATCATGGCGTCGGCCGCAATCCCCATCTTCCGGGCAATCTGGTCGGCGGTCTTGAAGCCGATCCCCCGGATGTCCTTCGCGAGCCGGTAGGGGTTCTCGCTGATCAGTTGGACCGCGTCCTGCCCGTAGGTCTTGAAGATCCTTACCGCCCGCGAGGTGCCGACGCCGTTGCTGTGCAGAAACAGCATGATCTCGCGGATCACCTTCTGGTCCGCCCAGCCACCGACAATCCGTTCGGCCCGCTTGGGGCCGATGCCCGTCACCTCCCGCAGACGTCCAGGTTCCTGCTCGATCAGGTCGAACACCGCCTCGCCGAACGCTTTCACCAGCTTCTTCGCGTAGACCGGACCGATGCCCCGGATCATGCCGGAGCCAAGATAGCGCTCGATCCCCTCAACCGTGGTCGGCGGACTGGCTTTGAGAAACTCCGCCTTGAACTGCAACCCGTGGGTGTGATCATTGAACCAGCGCCCCGACATCTGCACGAACTCGCCTGCCGAGATCATGGCGGCATG
>NZ_BANF01000344.1 GCF_000964425.1 Komagataeibacter intermedius TF2
CAGACAGGCGGCCGATCTGCTTCAGCTGCACCGGTGTGAGCATCAGCGCCTTGCAGATCGCGGTGTCATTCCACTTTTTTTCCTCCCGGAGCCTGGCGACAACCCGCCACTGTTCAACCTGGGTCATGGGCTGACGGATCATGTTCTCCGATGCGGCACGCATCCGGTCCAGTTCCGCATCGTCGCCTGCCACCGTCACCTGAATGGTTTTCAGCCCGGCCTTGACCGCGGCACGCCGGCGGCGATGCCCCGCAACGATCATCAGGCCGCCCGGGGTTTCGCGGACCAGAGGCGGGTGGATGATCCCGACGGCCTTGACGTTCAGCGCCAGCTGGCGCTCTTCCGCCTC
>NZ_BANF01000343.1 GCF_000964425.1 Komagataeibacter intermedius TF2
GGCGTGAGCTATCTCGTCCTGTGCATGATGACGCGCGACCGGCTCACCGCAGTCCTCCTCGGCTATGCGGTGTCCTCCACAGCCGCACC
>NZ_BANF01000342.1 GCF_000964425.1 Komagataeibacter intermedius TF2
GCGACTTGCTCCTTCAGCAGGGGCCACTCGTTGTGGTCATGATCATCGGATATTCGCTCTTCTTTGGCGTGAGCTATCTCGTCCTGTGCATGATGACGCGCGACCGGCT
>NZ_BANF01000341.1 GCF_000964425.1 Komagataeibacter intermedius TF2
AATGAGAATTCAGGCAGCTGTTTTTAGTTTCTGGGCGGGGGTTAGCCCGCTGTTCCCCATGTTGGGTCTGTCATGGTTATATGTCCAGAGCCATTGTGTTGCGACCTCCTGCACGTCCTGAATGCTTTCAAACAAATACTGCTCCAGCCATTCCTGCCGGACAGTTCTGTTGTAGCGTTCAATATAGGCGTTCTGCTGCGGATTGCCCGGTTGCGTATAGATCAGGGTAATCCCCTGTTTTTCGGCCCATGAAACCAACGTATGACTGACATATTCAGGGCCATTATCCATTCGGAT
>NZ_BANF01000340.1 GCF_000964425.1 Komagataeibacter intermedius TF2
ATGGCCCGAATGCTGTGCGATCATCTGTGGAAGAACCGCCGCCGTTGCATTGAGGACACCGGACACGTTTACGTCCACCATACGCTGCCATTCGTCCACTTTCAGGCTGTCAACGTTGGACAGGGGCATCAGGCCCGCATTGTTGACCAACACGTCAATCCTGCCGAACTGGGTGATAAGCGCATCTGCTGCAGCCTTGCATGACGTCAGATCCGTAACGTCGGTTGGAAGGGCAACGGCTTTGCCGCCTGCCCCGGTGATTTCCGTCGCCAGCGCGTCCAGACGGTCCTTGCGCCGTGCTGCCAGACCGACAATCGCCCCCTCTGTTGCAAGTTTGCGTGCTGTTGCAGCGCCTATCCCGCTGGAGGCTCCGGTAACAAGGGCGACCTTACCTCTGATACTCATGATAATCTTCACCTATTCCGTTTAAAAAAGAACGAGAAAACAGGTAAAGACCAAGGCAGATGGTTTCTGTCGTCCTCTTGCTAAAACCATTGTGATTTTGCGTTTTTGTGAGTTGGGCTGGACAATTCACGGCACGCCTGAAAGGGAAACCGGATGCCTTACCCGCATCGTTCTTCGCTGCATGCCGCCTGTTATGCCCTCGAGGACCGTATTCCGGGCCGGAAGATCGGGCAAAGCCAAGGAGGGGCATGGAAAGAGGCCGAGGCACAGATATTCCGCCGGCCGCAACACGAGGATGAAGTGCTGGTCCCGGCCGTGGCCGAGCCCTTGCTGGTCTGGATCATCTCGGGAGAAGCGCAGATCGAGGAACGAGAACT
>NZ_BANF01000339.1 GCF_000964425.1 Komagataeibacter intermedius TF2
TGGACGGCTTCCAGCGCCGTGACGTTCCGGGCGTAGCGTCCATCGGTCCGGGCTGCATCGCGTGCCTCTTCCAGCTTGGTCCGCACGGCGCCGGAGAGCATTTCATCAGCCGTAACCCAGACATCGCGACCGTCCACGCTTCGTACCGGATCGAGATAGACCGCATCCCCCAGCGCGGCCGCGACCTCAGCTTCGGACTGTCCCATGAGTTCCGCGATCCGCAGCATTTCCACGCCGCCTGTTTCATGCAGGCAGACGGCCAGGGCG
>NZ_BANF01000338.1 GCF_000964425.1 Komagataeibacter intermedius TF2
GCGAAGCTGGACGAAGCCTGCGCCCGGCTGGAAGCAGATGCGAAAGCGCAGGCCGAGGCGGCGCGACCGGCATACGAGAAAAAGAAGGCGATGTATGACGCAAAAACAGGGCGTCGCGGTCGGGCGCCGAAACCGCCGGATGATGAACCACCACCCGACCGGCAGATCAGTCTGACCGATCCCGACAGCC
>NZ_BANF01000337.1 GCF_000964425.1 Komagataeibacter intermedius TF2
TGATAATGCGGCGGCACGTCCCGATAGATCCGGAACACCCTGATGCTGGCTTCCGGCCTGTCGGTCAGATAGGTATCCAGCCGCATCGTATCCGCGGTCTGCGGGAACGCGGCGGCAATCCTGTTGAGATCGAACCGCCCACCGGTACGGTTCAGGGTCATCAGGTGCTCTTCATCAGTCATGAGGCCTGTTCTCCGCCCATGTTCCAC
>NZ_BANF01000336.1 GCF_000964425.1 Komagataeibacter intermedius TF2
TTACGGACGTCGTCATCATTTTCCTCGTCCGTATGCGCGTTTGCCGCAGCTCCCTTGAACTCGTGGGATTCCAGATCGCTCTCTTCCGGCTCTGCGCCACGAAACAGATCAGCAATCTCGCGATTTCTTGCAGATACCTGCCGGACGCTGGACAGAAGTTCAGGCATATCTTCCGGATCCAAGACCCGGCGCAACATCTCGATGGCGTCCCCTGCCTCGATATTCTGCGCCTGCTCGTGGTCACCCAGCGCCTT
>NZ_BANF01000335.1 GCF_000964425.1 Komagataeibacter intermedius TF2
TCGGCGACCAGGGCATCGCGACGCGTCACATACAGCCGGGCAATATCCTGCAGGACTTCCTCATGGTCGCCGCCGACCAGACGGATCGTTCCATCCGCCCGTTTCATATCGATCGCATCCCGGACTTCCTTCAGATGGAACCTGTTACGGACGTCGTCATCATTTTCCTCGTCCGTATGCGCGTTTGC
>NZ_BANF01000334.1 GCF_000964425.1 Komagataeibacter intermedius TF2
ACCGTAAGGTCGTAGAAGTGCATGTCCGCAAGCCAGTCCACAACGTCCCGCCCACGGTAGAAACGCGAGACACGCGGGGCGGAGCCAACACACAGATGGACCTTGCGTTTTTCAAGGAACAGGTCCTCGACGATCTGCGCGCCGGACTGGCCGCTGCCCACGACCAGCACAGCCCCTTCAGGCAACTGGGCCGCGTTGCGGTAATCCTGCGAGTGAACCTGATGGATGGCGGGGTCGATCGCGCTGGCATAGCCGGGGATGACCGCGTCCTGATATGCGCCTGATGCGATGACAACATGTTTCGCGTGCCACGTCTCACCACCTGCTACCACGCGGTAGCCACCACCTTCATGACGCGTGATGGAGGTAACGGCTGTGTGCTCGCGCAGAGGCGGATTGAAGGAGTTCACGAAGCCCCTCACGTAGTCAATAATTTCCTGCTTCACCATAAAGCCGTGCGGGTCTTTCCCCTTGTAGGGATGACCGGGAAGTTTGCACTGCCAGTTCGGTGTGACCAGGCAGAAATTGTCCCAGCGCTCATCATCCCACGAATGGCAGGCGGTCTTTGCCTCAAAGACGATGTGCTCCACCTTCTCGCGGCAGAGATACCAGCTCATGGAGAGCCCGGCCTGTCCGCCACCCACGATGATGACAGGGATGCTTTTCTCGTTCTGTGTCATGGTCGTTCTTTTCGTCTCAATAACTGAAAGACAGGACGCGCACCTGCGCATCGGGTCGATTGAGAAAAGGCGCACTGGCCTGCCTTATGGCCTGAAGCTGGCCAAGGGCGCGGCTGCATGGGAAGCCGTAGCGGGCGCGCACCCGCTCGCTAGCTGCCGTCAGGGCGGTGTTCGCCTTTTCAAGAAACTCCCGGACCGGATAATCCTGACCGGGCGTGAAGTGGTCCCTTATGACCAGCGAGGGGGAGTAACAGTCAGTCTCCTTCCCATCGGGCCAGCGCACACGAAAGGTCATTTCGGGCATGGTGAAAGAGCTCCTGAAGCAAGGGCATCGGTGCGCGACCGCGCCGCCAGACGCCGGTATGCGGGGAGGTGACGGCTGGCGACGCGTCCCCAGTCGAAACGGCGGACCGTTGCGGGGCCGCTGGCCCGGAAATGGTCACGGCTTTCGACGCGCAGGGCGTCGCGCAATGCCATGAACAAGGTGTCGGGGCGCGCCGGTTGGCACCACAGCGCATCCGTTGCCGGAAAATGCTCCGTGAAAGGTGCGATTGCCGGCACAATAACTGGCGTGCCGCAAGCCAGGGCTTCCAGCGGACACAGCCCGAACCCCTCGGTTACGGATGGATAGGCCAGCACGTCCGCCTGCCGGTAGAATGAAGGCATGTCTTCATCCGCAACCGGCCCGGTGATGGTGACATGATCGGCCGTACCGCTTTCGCGCAGACGCGCCATGAACCGGGTGCGGTAGGCAGAATGATCCAGCAGCGAAGCCCCGCCTACCACAACCAGATGCACATCAGACCGCTCGCGGCGAAGGGCCAGAAATGCGTCGAGCAATTGCAGCGTGTTCTTGCGCCGCTCGATCCCGCCCACGGACAGGATCAGGTGCTGATCGGCAGGCAGATGATACCGCGCCCGCAACGCGGCATCGTGCGCGGTTGCTACGGGCGAAAAGTGCACGGGATCAACCCCGTTGCCCACGACCGGGGCTTCGCGGCCATGGTCGTTGCGCAGGACCTCTTCCCACATTGTGCTGACGGTAAACAGTTCGGCCGCCGCCCTGATTCCCCGTTCCTGCCGCGCGGCAAGGACCGGGTGCGTGAAATGGTCAAGATGGTGGACCGTGCGGGCAAAGCCCGGTATCCGTCCATCTTCCACCAGTTCGGCCAGTGCATTGGCGCTGATCGGGTCCTGCGCGTGCAGCACGTCAAAATGCTGCCCACGCAGGGCGTCCCTGATCTCGCCAATGCGGCGCTCCACCAGCATTGCCAGGTCGGTCTCGGGCACGGCCGGGATGCAGTTTGTGGCGCAGCGGGGCGTGCGGAAGAAACCGGCTCCGGTCACGTCCGGCGCGATGAGCGTGGCGTCGTGGCCTGCGTCGCACAGGGCTTCTGCCAGCGCCATGCCGTGCACCACACCGCCGCGCGGATTGGTCGA
>NZ_BANF01000333.1 GCF_000964425.1 Komagataeibacter intermedius TF2
CATTTCTTGAGGGCCATGATGACCGGCTCCAGGGTCCGTCCCCGTGCGGTCAGGCTGTATTCCACCTTCGGGGGCACCTCGGGGTAGACTGTCCGCAGCACAAACCCGTCCTGTTCCAGTTCGCGGAGCTGGGCTGTCAGCATGCGCTGGGTGATATTGGGCAGGCGCCTGCGGATTTCGTTAAAGCGCAGGGTTCCCTC
>NZ_BANF01000332.1 GCF_000964425.1 Komagataeibacter intermedius TF2
CTGATCGGCATCCCGCGGGGCCTGACCCGGAACTGCCCGGTTCTGGCATACGAGACCTGGCTCCGGCAGGCCGGGATCACGGAAGGTCCGGTCTTCCGGCGTATCTGGTCTGCACGGGGCCACAGGGCAGGAGCTACTCCCGTTGGGGTGCTGCCCAGGATCGGGCCGCACGCCCTGTCGGATCGGGCGGTCACGGACATCATCCGTAAACGATGCGGTGACACCCATCTTGAGGGGGACTTTGGCGGGCACAGCCTGCGCCGCGGCGCCATCACCACGGGGGCGAAAGACGGGTATGATCTCCTGGAACT
>NZ_BANF01000331.1 GCF_000964425.1 Komagataeibacter intermedius TF2
AATATCGGCGGGTGGGCGGCAGGTGCGGGCCATGATGTCGGTTGCCGCCACCCGTCCCGTCGCCTGCGCCACCGGCACGCGGGTTGCGGGGGGCATGACCCGCGCGGCACGGTCGCGCACCAGCCGCAGGGCGGTGGCGTAATCCACCTGCCGCGCGAAACTGTTGGTGTTCATGATCGGACCGGGTTCAGGCCGGTTCGGGCTGGGCTGCGGGCGCGGCGGCGGTCACGCGCACCGGTATGGACTTCGCGGCGGGCGTTCCCGCGATCTGGTCGAAATGCGACAGCGGCAGCAGCGGGTTGAGTTCGGGATAGTACCCCGCAATCGATCCGCGCGGCATGGGGTATGGCACCACCATCAATCCGTTCACCCGACGCTGCGTACCGTCGGAGCTGATGGTTTCAAGGGCGGCCATCGCCCCATCCGTCAGCCCGCGTGCCGCCATGTCATCCTTATTCATGAACACGACCATGCGGGTGTTGTACACGCCCCGGTAGCGGTCATTATTGGTATAGACCGTAGTATTGTACTGATCGTGCGAGCGGATGGTGGACAGGCGCAGCATGTCCGGGCCACCTATGGGCGTGTCCTCGTCCAGTCCGTCAAAGATCAGGAAATTGGCCTTGCCCGTTGGCGTATTCCATATCCGCTGGCGGGGCGGCACCGGCAGCGAAAAGCCCTTGCCCTGACGGATGCGCGTGTTGAAACCGGCATACAGGTCGGGATAGACCTGCGCGATTTTATCGCGGATCAGGTCGTAATCATCGATAAACCCTTCCCAGTCGATCGTGCTGTCCGGCAGGGTTGCGCGGGCCATGCGGCAGACGATCTCGATTTCCGAACGCAGGTCGGCACTGGTGGGGTGCAGTACCCCGTGCGAGCGCGTGACGCCGGACATTGCGTCCTCGATGGTCACAAACTGCGGGCCGGTTTTCTGCATGTCGATTTCGGACCGGGCAATGACCGGCAGGATCAGCGCGTCACGCCCATGCACCAGGTGCCCGCGGTTGAGCTTGGTGGCGATACCCACGGTCAGGTCCAGCCGCGCCATCGCTTCATACGCCACGGGCGTATCGGGAATGGCGTGGATGAAGTTGCCGCCCATGCCAATGAATACCTTTGCCGTGCCATCGATCATGGCCTGCACGGATTCAATGACATGGTGGCCATGTTCGCGCGGCGGGCTGAAGCCGAACGCCGCCTGAAGCCGGTCGAGGTAGATGGATGTCGGCTTTTCATCAATACCGACCGTCCGGTCGCCCTGCACGTTGGAATGGCCGCGCACGGGGCAGATACCGGCCCCTTCCTTGCCAAAATTACCACGCAGCATCAGCAGGTTGGCAATCTGGTGGATCACGCGCGATCCCTGCTGGTGCTGTGTCACCCCCATGCCGAAACAGATGATGGTGGCGTTGGAGGCGGCATAGATCCCCGCCACCCGGCGGATCTGTTCTTCCGAAAGGCCCGAGGTGGCGACAATGTCGGGCCACCGTGTCGCCTCGATATCAGCCTTCAGCGCCGCGAACCCGTCGGTGTGTTCGGTAATGAAGGCATGGTCCAGCACGGCGGGCTCACCCTTCGCGACGGCGTCCGCATCCATCTGGAACAGGGTTTTCATCACGCCCTTCAGGAACGCGACATCACCGCCAATGCGCACGTGACAGAACTCGCTGGCGATGGGCGTGGACCCGAAGGTCGCCATCTTGATCGGGTCCTGCGGTTCGGTAAAACGGATCAGCGCGCGTTCGGGCATGGGGTTTACGGCAACGATCGGCGCGCCGCGCTTCCGCGCATGCACCAGTTCGGTCATCATGCGCGGGCTGTTGGTGCCGGTGTTCTGGCCAATGATGAAAATGGCCCCGGCGTGGGCAAAGTCCTTCATCTGCACCGTGCCCTTGCCGATACCAATGGACATGGGCAGGCCACGGCTGGTCGGCTCGTGGCACATGTTGGAACAGTCGGGGAAGTTGTTGGTGCCAAATGCGCGGACAAATACGGAATACAGGAATGCCGCCTCGTTGGAGGTGCGGCCGGAAGTATAGAATTCCGCCTGATCCGGATGATCAAGCGCGCGCAGGTGGCGGCCGATCATGGCATAGGCTTCGTCCCACGTACACGGCACGTAGTGGTCGGTCGCGGCGTCATAGCGCATGGGCCGGGTCAGGCGCCCCTGTTCTTCCAGCCAGTGATCACTGCGGGACATAAGGTCGGTTACGGTATGGGCGGCAAAGAAGTCCGCGCCAACCGTGCGCTTCGTCGCCTCGAACGCCAGCGCCTTGGCGCCGTTTTCACAGAACTCCAGCGTCTTTTCACGATCGGGGTCGGGCCATGCGCAGCTTGGGCACTTGAACCCGTCCGGGTGGTTCATGGCCAGCAGCGCGCGGGACCCCTTGGCCAGCACACTCTGTTCCATCAACACCCGCGCGGTGGCGTTCGCCGCCCCCCATCCACCGGCGGGATGGGTATAGGGCTTGAATTCCGGCTTGTCAGACATGGCAACCTCCCCGTGTGTGCACGCAGGAAACCGCCCCATTCACCGTATTGCAATCGCAAACGGCAATATTTTACCATAAATAACAGAGATTTATGTAATCATAATTGCCAATTATCAGACATGGACACCCACTTCGGGCTATCGTCTATATATACCAGAATATAGTTATGGGCATCCATAGTCCCGACACGATGGTCAGGCTAAATCTCGCGCGGCATGATGTCGTGCAGCGTGGTCTGGTCCAGAACCTCCATGAAGGCGTCCAGAGACCGCGACAGCAGATGCCGCAGGCGACAGATGTCAGCCAGCACGCAATGTTGTCCGTTTTCAGGCTGGCACGACACGATGGCCCGTATGTCGGCCTCCATCAGGCGCACGATATCCCCGATAATGATGTCCTGTGGTATGCGCGGCAGGTGCAATCCGCCGGACCGGCCCCTGCGCGCCTCCACAATCCCGCTATTGGACAGACGGTTGACCACCTTGACCAGATGGTTGTGCGAAATGCCATGATGGGTGGAAATTTCATGCACGGACACGCGTCGGCCTTCATTGCAGGCAAGGTAGACCAGCACGCGGATGGCATAATCGGTATGAAGGGTCAGGCGCATGATGGGGTGTTCACGGCCTCCCTGCGCCGGTGGTTGTCGCATATGCCTGTCGCGGCGATGGCGCTGTTCCCTGCCCTGATGGCGGGCACGGCCCCGTATTGTAACATGCGGCGCATGGGTATCCTGTGATCAGACATGGTGACGATTATAAATTATGTATTAAAAAAAGACCGGATCGGTCCGCACTGCAACCTAAAAGTGTGCGGCAGCGTCTCCTATGAATAATTTTTATCATGTCATAAATACAAATTATAACTTTATCGCAATAATTTCGCAAAATAACTTTGCAATGATTCAAATTATATACAAAAACCAAATAAATCCTCATTTATTATTTTTTATGGGATTAATGATTTTTTACGGTCAGTCAACATATCATGTAACGTCACACCATCCAATACTGCCATGAATGCATCAATGGACCGCGTGACCACCCCACGCAGGCGGCAGATATCCGCCAGGATGCACGGCTGCCCCTTGCCCGGTATGCATGGCACGATGGCCGCCGGCAGGTCGGCTTCCATCAGCCGCACGACATCGCCAATCAGGATCTTGTGCGCTCCCCCTGCCAGCTCCAGCCCGCCACTGCGCCCACGCCGCGCCAGGACGATGCCATTGCTGGACAGACGATTGACAACCTTCACAAGGTGCGTTTGCGAAATCCCGTGGATGTTGGCAATTTCCTGAATCGCAACCCGCCTGCCCGGGTTCTGTCCCAGATAGATCAGGATGCGAATGGAATAATCGGTATAGAGTGTGAGGCGCATGGCACCTCATGACGCCTGCAGCGCGACTTCGGTATGATCTGGCGCAAGGATATGTTCCGCCAGCACAAGATTCGCCGCGGAAATGGGCGGAGAAATGTAGAAACCCTGAATCCGGTCCACGTTCATCGCGGTCAGGATGTCCATCTGCTCCTTTGTTTCCACCCCGCTTACGGTCACACTCAGGCCAAAGGCATGGCCAAGGCCCGTCAGGTGGGCGATCACGTCACGCGCCTGCTGGCTGTGTTCAAGGTCGCACACCAGCCGGCGTGATATCTTGGCCTGCGTGAAACGGATGTCACGCAGCACCGCGATCGGCAGCGTTGCCAGCCCGAAATCATCCAGCGTCAGCTGGAACCCCAGATCCGCCAGTTCCTGCAACCGCAGCAGCACCCGGTCCGACCGGCGTCCCGCCAGCACGCTTTCGGATATTTCCAGCACGTAATCACTGGCGTCGCCGCCCTGCCGCTTGATCTCGGCTTCAAGATCATTCTGGAACCCGACATTGAGCAGGTCGAGCCGTGACAGGTTGATGGTCAGGTTGGGATAGGTGGACAGGCTGGAATTCCACAGCCGCATGTCATTCTGGAACGATTTGACCAGGCGGGGGCTCATGGCCTGCGCCAGTGTCGCGTCAAGGAACACGTCACGGAAGCTTTCCGCCGCCAGCAGCCCGCGCAGCGGATGGTGCCAGCGCAGCAGGGCCTCGATCTGGTCGCACCGGCCGGTCGCAAGGTTCAGGATCGGCTGGTAATACAGTTCAAACTGGTCCTTCTCCACCCCGTCGCGCGCATCGGTCAGGATCTGCGCGCGTTCCAGCGCATGCTGGTGCAGGGTGATGTCGAACATGCGCGCCTGATGGCCGCCGGCACGCTTGGCGGCATACAGCGCGATGTCGGCGTTCTTCTGCAGCGATTCCGCGCTTTCCTGACTGGCGACGGGGCATATGCCAATGCTGCCGGACACATTGACCACGGTATTGCCGACCTCGATCGGCGCTTCAAGGATCGCCAGCAGCCGTTCAAGAATGGACGTAAGCTGCGTGGTGCGCAGCGTTTGGTTGAGGATAAGCGCGAATTCGTCCCCACCCAGCCGGCACACCGCATCCTGCGGGCTGACCAGGTCCTGCAGCCGCCGCGAAATGACCTTCAGCACCACATCGCCCGCGTGGTGGCCGTGGATGTCGTTGATCTGCTTGAACCCGTCGAGGTCAAACATCACCAGCATGATTTCACGGGTGATGTTGCGGGCCTTTTCCTCAACCGACGCCTGCAGCATGGTGTTGAAACCGCCACGGTTGAACAGCCCCGTCAACGGGTCGGTCGCCGCCAGCGACTTCAGCCGGTCACGGGTGTTCATAAGTTCCGTGATCTCGAAACGGGTCGCGACATAGCCTTCGATCGCACCCAGCGAGTTGTGCTTGGGCATGATGGTCGTCGCCACCCAGTACAGCGTGCCGTCCTTGGCGCGGTTGCAGATGTTGCCACGCCAGATATCCCCCGAACGGATGGTGCGGTACATCTGCCGGAAGAAGCTGGCGTCATGATACCCGGAATTGACGATCCGGTGCGTGGACCCCAGCAGTTCCTCACGCGGGTAGCGGCTGATTTCACAAAAGCGGTCGTTGACGTAAGTGATCACGCCACGCACGTCAGTAATGGCGACGATCAGGACATTGTCCACCACATCGGCCCAGAAATCGGAATCCTTGTGGGTTAGCGCACGCAGGCGATCATCGTGTTTGAGTGACATGGCGTTGCTCCATCTGTCGCCTTGAATGGATCAGGACTTTGCTTTGGCTGCGGGGGCCGGGGCCGGTTTGGCGGGCGTGACCGCAGGTTCCGGGGCGGCGGGCTGTTCCGCCGTTGGTGCCGGTGCCGCCGGCTTCCTGGCCGCGCTGGCGCGGGCAGCTTCGATTTCGCGGATGACGGCAGGCGCGCCCCCCTTGCGAACCCACTGTTCCAGGTCGCGCGGCGCCAGCGGCTTGGCGAACAGGTAGCCCTGCATCACGTCGCAGTTCAGTTTTTCCAGCAGGTCGCGCTGCTGTTCGGTCTCCACCCCTTCGGTCACGACCGTCATGC
>NZ_BANF01000330.1 GCF_000964425.1 Komagataeibacter intermedius TF2
TGAGGAAAACAACCCGTTCGCATAGCTGAAGATCAGAAGGGCCAGCATCAGGCGCGGATGATACTGCGCCTTGCCTCCCGTGCGCACTGGCACGCAGAACGCACTCATCGGAACCCGCTC
>NZ_BANF01000329.1 GCF_000964425.1 Komagataeibacter intermedius TF2
TAGGCCCACTTTGGGCAGGCGACTGACCCATCCCGTCGTTTCGCGGGAATGGCCGATCGGGCTCCCATGTCCCATATCCGTTCACGAAAGGCGTTCGACGCGTTGCCCTTGTCCGCTACCATCCACAGGGGAATGGTGGGAAGGTTATCGAGCGTGGCTGGTGCCAGAGGCAGTTCATGAGCCTGTCCAGGGGCCAGC
>NZ_BANF01000328.1 GCF_000964425.1 Komagataeibacter intermedius TF2
CGCTGCGTCATGATGCGTCGTGCGGCATCAATTTCCGCGCTCGCCGGGTGACCGTCGGGATTGCCGACCACATTCCCGCCGACCGGCATGCGCGCGCCCGGGACATAGGTTGAGCTGACCCCTGGCGCGCCTTCGTCCGTCATGGGTGAGCCGGAGAGTGGGGGTAGAATTGCAGGCGGCCGTAGCATGCCAGCGGGCCCCGTGTCGGGAACAGCGCGGTCGGAAACCATGGCCTGACGTGTGCCGATGATCAGGATGGCGGCCAGTCCTCCAGCGATGAGCGCGGGCAATGCCTTTTTCAGGCGCCAGCGCCGTGCTGCTGCTGCTGCTTCTGGTAAAGTGGCTGCCGCATCGTTCGTCTCCATCTGCCCGAAATCAGATCCGAGATGGAGATGGAGGGGCTGTAAACCTGTCCCGTCGAGTTCAATGGTGATGGGCGCCCGGCCATCAGCGTGGAGGATGATACGGGTCATGGGAAAATCCTTGTGCTTCGGGCATCGGGCGCAGGATGGCGAGCGCGTTCTCAACTGCAGGGATGTAGATCGGACGCTGGTAGCGCCGTTCTTCGCTCCAGTGCGCACGCGCGCCGGCGGCCTCGATGCGGGG
>NZ_BANF01000327.1 GCF_000964425.1 Komagataeibacter intermedius TF2
AACCTGGGGCCGTTCGGGCATGGGTGGATTCTGTATGGCCGCGAAAAGCCAGCCTTCATCATTGCACGTCCAGGCAACGGTGAAGCGCCCTCAAGCAACGGTGTCACCATCGGTTTTGCAGCAGCGACACCCGCCGAAGTGGAGGCTTTTCATGCCGCAGGTCTTGCCAATGGGGGAGCCGATGAAGGCGCACCCGGTCCGCGAAGCCACTTACCGGGCGCTTACGCTGCCTATCTCCGGGATCCGGCAGGGAACAAGATCTGCACTTATACCTTCACGGACGGTAACTGACATGCGCAAAAGGCAGTGAGAGCCATGGAACGCAAGGAAACACACGCCTCTTTTGGGGGCGTGCAGGAAGTCTGGCGACACAAGTCCGTGTCGTTGGGTGTGGAAGCAAACTTCGCGATCTACCTGCCGCCGCAGGCAAAAACTGAAAAGGTTCCCGTTCTTTACTGGCTCTCCGGTCTGACATGTACGGAGCAGAATTTCATTGGCAAGGCTG
Source organism: Komagataeibacter intermedius TF2 (assembly GCF_000964425.1). GTDB lineage: Bacteria > Pseudomonadota > Alphaproteobacteria > Acetobacterales > Acetobacteraceae > Komagataeibacter > Komagataeibacter intermedius. The sequence continues at coordinate 506 of NZ_BANF01000327.1, forward strand.
GCGCGCAACGCGTGGCCGCAGAACTGGGCATCGCCATTGTCGCGTCGGATACCAGTCCACGGGGCGTGGGTGTGGCTGATGACGATGCGTACGATCTTGGACAGGGTGCCGGATTTTACCTCAATGCGACGCAGGAGCCGTGGGCTGTGCATTATCGGATGTATGATTACGTCGTCACGGAACTTCCTGCGCTGATTGAGGCGAGCTTTCCGGTTACGCAGCAGCGAGGCATTGCGGGACATTCGATGGGTGGATTTGGCGCCATCATGATCGC
>NZ_BANF01000326.1 GCF_000964425.1 Komagataeibacter intermedius TF2
CACCGGCCACACCCGGCGCGGATGTCGGTGGATTTCATGTTCGCATCCCGCAACATCCGCCCAAGCGGTGCGAGTACGGACTTCATGAAGTCGGCGGAAGGCGGTGCGTGATTTTCCAGCGGTGTGCCGGAAATGGGTACGAACGGCACCACGAAGGGATAGACCCCAAGTGCGATCAGCCGTTCAGCCAGAGCCAGAATATCTTCGGCGCTGTCGCCAAGGCCTGCCAGAATGTAGGTATTGACCTGCCCGCGCCCGAAGATCGGTACGGCGGAAGCAAAGGCGTCCATATAGCGATCGACGCTGACCGTGGCCTTACCGGGCATGATCTTCTCGCGCACCGCCTGCGTGGCAGCTTCGAGATGCATGCCCAGACTGTCCGCTCCTGCATCCCGCAGACGCTGGAACCAGTGGTGATCGCGTGGAGGCTCGCACTGAACCTGAAGCGGCAGATCCACCGCCGCCCTGATGGCACGGGCTGACTCCGCCAGCACGGCTGCACCCCGGTCAACCACGTTGGGTGTGCCGGTGGTCAGCACCATGTCGCGCACGCCGTCCAGTTCCACGGCGGCTTTGGCGACCTCAGCCAGTTGCGCTGGCGTCTTGTAGGCAATGGTGCGATCAGCCTCCAGCGACTGGCCGATGGCGCAAAACTGGCAGGACGTGCGCCGGTCGGCATAGCGGATGCAGGTCTGGTGCACCGTGGTCGCCAGCGTATCGCGCCCGTGCAGCAGCGCGATCTTCCAGTAGGGAATGCCGTCCGCCGTGCTCAGGCCATAAAAGCGCGGGGCGGCCGGAAAATGTATCGTGCCCAGTGTCTGCCCATCGCGTAGCAGCGTGCTGGCCCCGTGCTGGTCCGGCGGGCTGGCCTGGAATGGTGAGTGCTGCGCGCCAGATGTATAGACCGGGACCATGACGGTCTGGCCTGCAATGGTAATCGTCTTGTGATCCGAAGGACCGGCGCCTCCCTTGCGGGCGATGCCGCCGGTCTGCTCACCGATCTGCAGTCCGAAGGATTGCAGGTCGGTAACGAGCTTGCGACCAGAAAGTGTACCGAGCGTCGGAAT
>NZ_BANF01000325.1 GCF_000964425.1 Komagataeibacter intermedius TF2
ATGCGACCTGTGTCAGTACTTCGTACGGCGTTTCGGTTCCGGCCGTGAGCGTGCCCGTTGTGGACACGCTCACGGCATCCGTCCGAGCGCAAATCCCGCTATCAGGACGATGGAACTGTAGCCCAGGATGCGAAAGGCCGTCTCCAGGTTGTACCGTCTGGTCATGGCCGTGGCCTGGCTCTCGATGGCGCCCCTTAATCCTTTCGTCATATCCGCAGTGATCGCGAGGAGTTTTTTCTCGACCAGCTTTTCGTTGATGGTGCGCAGCGTGTGCACGGCTTCAATCCCGTCGCGCAACTGCTCGCGGATGACCACGGTATCGTCGGCGAGTGCCCTGCGCTGCTG
>NZ_BANF01000324.1 GCF_000964425.1 Komagataeibacter intermedius TF2
ACCACCGGCCATGCCTTCGGGGGAGAAAGTCTGGCGGTTACGACCGCCTGCGTGTCTGTTTCTGTGCTTCATGCTTACCGATATAAGTCCCGATATATCTTAAGTCAAGATATATCGGAATATATTTTCAGCCTCCCTCCAGTCCTCCTTTCCAGACACTGCACGCAGTCCATCCATCTGCCCCTGCCCTGCTTACGAAACCAGACATGTGACAGTCCCTCCCGTTGATTTTCATTGAGAACTGACCCGGGTCCGGGTGGCTGAACATCCTGCGGATTCTGAAAAGTCGATCGGGTGGAATAAATTCAGGATTGGTCGATACAGAACATGGAGGACACGGCCTCTGTTGGCAGGGGCGCTATGATATTCCTGCCACTCAGCAAATGCTGAGCATTCTCCTGATCCTATTGTGATCACGGTCTCGACGAGAATTGCAAGGGATGTGCCGCGTACGATTCGAACTTGCGGAATGACAGGCAGTATCCGTGAGAAAGCAGGTTTTCATGGATGCCGTCGCTGTCATACCCCTTGTCGACCAGAAGACCGCGTGGAGTTGCGACCAGCACCATCACGGTATCCCAGACATCTTGCTCGGATCACAGGCGGAACCGGACCTAGCACTACAGTTGTGTTTTGATGCGAGATATGATTCCGTGT
>NZ_BANF01000323.1 GCF_000964425.1 Komagataeibacter intermedius TF2
TAAGCTATCATCTGGCCTGAACGAGGACGGGTTTTATGGGCAAGGTTACGCGGAAACGGTATGCGGCGGAGTTCAAATCACGGGTTGCCCTGGAGGCGATCCGTGGGGAACTGACGCTGGCGGAACTGGCTTC
>NZ_BANF01000322.1 GCF_000964425.1 Komagataeibacter intermedius TF2
GAACACGTTCCCGATCATCAGGTTCAGCTTCGATGTGTCGTCATGCGCGGCGAGAGGGGCGACGAAGCGCAGGTCGATCGCGGCATGACGGGCATCCGTAATGACGGACAGGAGGATGTCATCGCCCTTCTGGGGACGCCCCTGGCGTGCTTCGATAGCGTTGATGCGGGCCGCCAGCATCTTCTGGTAGGCCCTGAAGTTATCGTTTGTCGGCGCGACAATA
>NZ_BANF01000321.1 GCF_000964425.1 Komagataeibacter intermedius TF2
GCGAAGCTGGACGAAGCCTGCGCCCGGCTGGAAGCAGATGCGAAGGCGCAGGCCGAGGCGGCGCGATCGGCATACGAGAAAAAGAAGGCGGTGTATGACGCAAAAACAGGGCGTCGCGGCCGGGCGCCCAAACCGCCCGATGATGAACCACCACCACCCGACCGGCAGATCAGTCTGACCGATCCCGACAGCC
>NZ_BANF01000320.1 GCF_000964425.1 Komagataeibacter intermedius TF2
CCCTGGCCGGATGAAGGCAGGAAAGCGTTTGCCTGGGTCGAGGAGCGACGGCGTAACGCGCCGGGGCTGGACTCCCTCCTTCGTTGGGCGCATGGCCTCGGCGCCTCGCGCATCGACATCAAGACCGGCCATCCGGTCACGATCAAGGTGCACGGCGTGATCCGCTACGCCACATG
>NZ_BANF01000319.1 GCF_000964425.1 Komagataeibacter intermedius TF2
CTGAACTGCATGTTCTGGCTGGGGTTTCAGGATCTTCCGGGTCTCACGACACGCATCGGCGACAAAGCCTTTACCCTGCTCGGCAACGCCAACCTTACCCACGCCATGCGCCTGCAGGATGCCATGCGCACGCGCGAGTGGATCGA
>NZ_BANF01000318.1 GCF_000964425.1 Komagataeibacter intermedius TF2
ATCGGTGATTGTGATGGCTTGCCGGAGCGGGCGGAGTTTCCCTTCCGGGATGCCGGCGTCGGTCCAGAGGTAATCCCCGGTCAGGTTGATATGCTGCCACCCCAGCGGAGAGAGATGCTGGAGCAGATCAGGCGCAACGGATCGTCCTTGACGTTCGAGATGCCGCATTGCGACTCCGAGATAGGTGGTGTTCCACAATACGATGGCGCTGGCGACGAGATTGAGCGCGCTCGCCCGATGTCCCTGGGCTTGCAGTCCGTGATCGCGGATCCGGCCGGTGCGATGGAAAAAGATGGCGCGCTTGAGGGCGTTCTGGGCCTCTCCCTTGTTCAACTCGCGGGTGGCGCGGCGGCGTTCTTCGGGGAGCTCGATCCAGTCGAGCGTGAACAGCGTACGCTCAACGCGGCCCATCTCTCGCAGGGCAAGGGCGAGACCGTTCGCGCGAGGATAAGAACCGAGCCGTTCCAGCATCAGCGACGCGCTGGTGACGCCGGTACGGATTGAGGTGGCGAGCCGGATCACGTCGTCCCAGTGCTCGGAGATCAGGCGTTCGTCGATCGGCTGGGCCATCAATGGGGCGACAGTCGACCCAGGCTTCATGTTGCCGAACAGATGCAGGCGTCTGTTACCGATGTTGGGGATGCGCGGGGCGAAACGGAAACCGAGGAGATGGCATAGGGCGAACACATGATCCGAAACGCCCCCGCCATCGGTATGGTGACGCTCGATCGCAAGGTCGGCGCTGAATTGCCCCGGGTTTTGTGGAGACGGAACGACCCGAGAGGTAAGAAGGATTCATGAGCAACAAATCGAAGCGTTTTCCACCTGAGTTTCGTGAACGTGCAGCCCGCATGGTTCTGGAGGAAGAGAAGAACCATCCGTCGCGGTGGTCTGCGGTGATGATGATCGCTCCAAAGCTGGATATTCATCCTGACACGCTGTCAAAATGGACCCGTCTGCATGAACGGGCCAATGCGCCTGCGGTAAGTGATCTTCCTGATCTGGAGAAGATCAGGCAACTGGAGCGAGAGAACCGCGAATTGCGGCAGGCCAATGAAATCCTGCGCAAGGCGTCGGCATATTTTGCCCAAGCGGAACTCGACCGCATCTTCAAGCCATGACACGCTTCATTGAGGAGCATCGGCAGACATATGGTGTCGGGTCAATCTGCAGGGTTCTGTCGATTGCACCATCTGCCTATTATGCAACTGTTGCCAGACAGAAAAATCCGTGTGTGCGCAGCCAGAAAGACAAAGAGCTATGCGATGACATCCGTAGAGTGTGGAATAATAATTTCTGCGTCTATGGAGCGCGCAAGGTCTGGCATCAGCTCAAACGTGAAGGCCTGGATGTCGTGGACTTGTAACGGTTTTGTGCCGGTCAGGAAGTGCTTATGCC
>NZ_BANF01000317.1 GCF_000964425.1 Komagataeibacter intermedius TF2
GGCCTCGCTGACACCTGGAAACAGCGGGCCCGTGACAATGCGCTGGCTATCGCGCTGCTCAAGGAGATCGAAGAAGCAGATCGAAACGC
>NZ_BANF01000316.1 GCF_000964425.1 Komagataeibacter intermedius TF2
CTGGAGCCACCGCCGCCCGTCCGGGATCCGACGGATCTCAGGCTGCATACGCGCCAGCTCGCCGACCTTCTCCGGGCCAGATTTCCCGACAGATGGGTCGGTGTGGAAATCGGCACGCTTCCGCTTCGGTGTGAGGACGACCTGTTCTCCGATTTCATCGACCTTGGAGATGGCCTTGGGGTTCGCCTCGATTATGACCCCGAGGAGCCGGAGCGGGTACTCTGGATCAGTGCCGGCAACCGTGACCATGGTGGTGAGCCGCTCGATTTTCCC
>NZ_BANF01000315.1 GCF_000964425.1 Komagataeibacter intermedius TF2
TCGGTGCGCCTTTTGTCATCGCGTCCCTGACACCCAATATAAGCAGTGCCTGACGCCGGGCTACACCTGGTTGCCGGTCTACGCGGCGTTCAATGGCCTCCAGGCGTCCAAGCAGGTGACCGTCGATGGGAGGTATGGTGCGGGGCTGTGTCTGAAAACCGGGTTTCGAGGTGGAGGTAGCGTCACGCAGCATATAGGAGAACGGTGTCAGCATGTCTGTTCTGGCTGCGTGTTCGTTCCCTTCATCGTCATTGGCGGTCGCAACCCGGCATGGTGCGGCGGCGACTGCTGCACCAATCTGTGCAAAATTGCGCAGGATGTCTTTAGAACCTGAACCGAGGCGGTCGACTGCGTCCTGGAGTGCGCAAACATCCGGCTCGTCGTGTGCCGTGGTCAGTTCAGACTGAAACAGGCCGCCTTCGATCGTCGCGAGGAGGGCGAG
>NZ_BANF01000314.1 GCF_000964425.1 Komagataeibacter intermedius TF2
TTCCGCTCTTTCAGATCCCGTATCCTGGGCGCAAATCGATAACCGAAGAATGGCATCAGCCCGAAAACATGATCTGACGCCCCACCCGTGTCGGTATAATGCTCTTCAATGGAAAGCCCGTTGGCATGATACAGCAGCCCATCCAGAACATAGGGTGCTTCACCGGCCGTCGCCGCAATCACCCGGGTCGAAAACGGATCATACTGATCGGAGATGTG
>NZ_BANF01000313.1 GCF_000964425.1 Komagataeibacter intermedius TF2
CGCCATATTATGTGCCGCCGCCCATGCGCATGGGCCGGTTCTACGGGCCGCCCCCGCCGCCACCGCCGCCCATGATGCCGCCGCCGCCCGTGTGGTAGGAGGCAACCCTGACGTGGCCGCTTCGTTTTTCATCCACACACATCCTAGGGAGGACAGAGTGCCAGCCGTGCCCATGACCCGACAGCCCCGACCGGGGGCCATCCGCCGCCTGCTGCCCGTCATGGTGGCGCTGGTGCTGCCACTGGGCGCCTGCGCCAGGGGTAAATTCGGGGAAGATTTCTGCATTTCCTGCGCCAGTGAAAAACAGGCCGCCAGCACCGGCCCCGCTGCGGGCACGCCCGCCACCGGTGCTGCGGCACGCCCGCCGGGGGCCCCCACGTCCACGCAGGCCACGTCGGGCACGCGGCACCTGTAAGGGAAACGGGGCCACGGGGGGAGCCGGGGCATGGGGCCTGTTCCGCGCCACCATGCGGCATGCCGCATCACCGCATCATGCCATCCGCTTACGCCGCCACCCGGTCACGCCAATGTGTCCATGCTGGCCCGGATCGCGGCAAACCCGTCCCCACAGCCCACGTTTGCCCCATACCAACCGCATGAACACACAGGAGGACAGATAATGCGGCAATCCGTTTTCTGCGCCCTCCCGATCACATTGGGGTTGGGAATAGGCCTGCCGGCGAAAGCATATTCCGCCACGTCTGCAACACCGCAACAGGTCGCGGCCTGCAAGGTCGACGCCCTGCGGCTGTGTCCGCTGGACATACCGGATACAAGACTGGTTGAAGCCTGCATGCATCGCCGCATTGCCGATCTATCACCTGCATGCCGGGACACCGTGCAGGGTAAATGACGCCGTCCCGCAAACTCCGGGGGCATGCCGTGGCACAGGCCCGGACCGCCCCGCCGACGTTCGGAGGCTCACATGAAAATCTCACGCAACCTGACCGGAAACATTTCCGACATGACGACCGCCATCGGTGATTTCCTGACCGGCGCACGGGGGGACCGTTCCGGCGCGCTGTCGGTGCTGAATGACATCCTTGGCCCCCTGCCCGCGCCGGGACAGCCCAGCATGCTGGAACACCGGGCGGAGGAAATGGGCATGCTGCCGCTGATCCGCACCTGGCAGGAACGCGACAATACCTCGGTCGCGGATGAAAGCACCATCCATGCCCTGTTCCGCCCGGCGGAACTGCAACGGTTTTCCAGCCAGACCGGCCTGTCCGACCGCGCTGCGATGAATATCCTGCGCGACCTGCTGCCCTCGGCCATCCGCCACCGCGCCATCAATGCCCGCGCGGGGTGGCAGCAGCACACGGCCCATACGGATGCCACCGCCCAGAGGGCGGCTGGCGAATAACAAGCACTCAAAAAAAACCGGCGGCGGCGCATATGCCCGCCGCCATCCTGCCCGCCCGCGATGGGATTTCCCTTCCCCATGATGTGGCGGGCTTTTTTTATGGAGCGCCCCGTTTTGCGGACAGGCGGCGATCCTCGACGCTTCACGAAAAAAAACCTCACCAGAAACTTTTTGCTGGCCCGCCGGGTGGCTGGGCGCCGGACCCGCGGGGGGACGCCGCATCCGCCTTCCAGCCGCCGCCCATGGCGCGCATGAGGTCGACGCCGCTGACAAGGCGGCGCGTATCGAGTGTTATCAGATCCTCGCGCGCCTGCAGTTCGGCAGTCTGGGCAATGACGACCTGCAGGTAGTCCACCGCCCCCTCGCGGTACTGTATCGCGGCCAGGCTGTCGGTGCGCGTGGCGGCCACCACCCCTTCGCCCTGCCGGGACGCGGCATCGGCCAGGTGGTTGAGCAGCGCAAGCTGGTCCTCCACCTCCCGCAGGGCGTTCAGGGCTGTCTGCCGGTAATCCGCCGCCGCCTGCGCGTACTGCGCGTGCGTCAGGGCAAGGTTGGCGAACCGCCGCCCCCCGTCGAATATGGCAAGCGTAGCCAGCGCCGGACCCAGCGCCCACACTCCGGTCCCGGCTGATGCCAGCATGCCGGTCGTGGTTTCCGACCCGCCATTGGCCCCCAGCGTGATATTGGGGAAAAAGGCCGCCCGCGCCACCCCGATCCGGGCATTGGCCGCCGCCATGTGCCGTTCCGCCGCCGCGACATCGGGCCGGCGTTCCAGCAGGCGCGACGGCGCGGTGACCGGCAGGACCGGCACGGGCGGCAGGTCATCAACGGGTGGCAGGGAAAAGGTCGAGGGCTGTTCGCCAATCAGCACGGCAATGGCATGTTCGACCACCGCCCGGTCCGCCACCTGCTGGTCCAGCGCGGACTGCGTGGTGGCAAGCTGCGTGCGGGCGCGGCCGACATCCAGCTCATTCGCCGCCCCGCCGGTAAAGCGCGTTGTCGTCAGTTCCAGCGCCGCCGCGTACGCCGCGATTGTCCGGCGCAGCAGGGCAATGCGGGCATCAAGGCCACGTAGCTGGAAATAGTCATCGCCCAGTTCCCCCTCCAGGCTGAGGCGGACGGAAGCAAGGTCGGCCGCGCTGGCCTGCGCGCCCGCGCGCGCCGCGCGGACCAGGTTGCGGATGCGGCCCCATATGTCGGGTTCCCACGATACGGTGCCGCCGGTGGCCTCATCGGGGTATTCGTAATACCGGCCCGTGGCGGCAAACAGCGCGCGTTCGCGCTGGGCGCTGGCGGTTGCGTCAATCTGTGGGAAGAAATCGGCCCGCGCCCGACGCACGAGGGCGCGCGCCTGGTCATACCGCGCAACGGCGCTGGCCAGTTGCGGGCTGCCGTGTTCGATCCGGTCTTCCAGCCGGTTCAGGCCATCATCGCCCATGGCCGTCCACCACGCGCCGCGCGGTATCGCATCGGCAGGGCGCGCCGGGGTCCACGGGCCGGCCTCGCGGAACGCGGCGGGCATGTCCGGCAGTGCCGGGCGGTGGTAGCGCGGCGCAAGGTTGCAGCCACACAGCACGACCAGCATGCACAGCACCACCCGCCCCCGTTCAGGCGCCATGCCCGGCCTCGTGCGGGTGGACGGGGTCGCCATCGCCAATGTCATCGGGGGGGTTGGTTATGATCCGGTCCTGCGCCGACAGGCCAGTGACCTCCAGCTCGGTCCCGAAATCGGTCACGATGGATATGGGCCGGATGCGGGCATGGTCGCTTCCGTCCACCAGCGCGACGCCCGTTCCCTCGCGGCGGAACAGCAGGCTGCTGGCGGGAATGCGCACCCCCGGCGGGGCCTGTGGCCCCGGACCGTCGAACCTGAACGTCACCTGCGCATAGGCCCCGGGTTTGAGCAGGTTGGCCGCGTTGTCATACACAAGCTGGACCAGCATGGTGCCCGACTGGGAATCCACCGCATCGGCGGAATGGATCAGGCGGGCGTCAAACGGGCGGGTGCCGTAATCAGGCACCGTGAAGCGCGCGGCGAAGCCGTCATGCATCCGCGCGGCATAGGCCTGCGGCACGCGCACGTACAGCCGCAGCCGGGTCACGTCCGATACGGTAAACAGCGGCTGGCTGGCCGCCGTTCCCGCCACGATCAGCGCCCCGATATCGGTGGCGCGGCTGGTCACCACCCCGGCGAAGGGGGCGATGATGCGCTTGAACCCGGACAGGGTTTCCAGACGTTCGACATCCGCGGCGGATTCATGGCGCGTGGCCTCGCTTGCGGCAAGGTTGCCCCGGCGTTCGTCCGTTTCCTGCTGCGATACGGCATTGAGCGCATTCAGCCTGTCCCACCGCCGCGACGTGATGCGCGCAAGGTCGCGCTGCGCCGTGCGCGTGCCCAGCGCCGCCCGCGCGCCCGCCAGCTGCAGGTCCACATCAGGCGTGTCGATTTCCGCCAGAAGCTGCCCCGCCGTGACCTTCTGCCCGATATCGACATACCACTGCCGCAGGTAGCCATTGGTGCGGGCATAGACGGGCGCGCTGTACCATGCCTGCAGGATGGCGGGCAGCACCAGCGTGTCCACCGCATGCCCGCCGGGGTGCACCACCGTCACGCTGGGCACCAGGGCCGCGACATTTTCACCATGCAGCCGGTGGCGGTCATGCAGGCGCGTCAGCGTGCCCGCCACCACGATGATCCCGAACACGCACGCCCCGCCCACGATGATCCAGCGCAGGTGCGGCCTTGGCCCGCCATGAACGGCGGCGGCATGGGTATCAGCCATTGGCCCGCACCCCGTCCGTTGCACCATCCACCGTCCCGTCCGCGCGCGATCCGTGGATGATGGCGAACAGCGCCGGCACGAAAAACAGCGAGGCGCAGGTCGCGAACATCAGCCCGCCAATCACCGCCCGTCCCAGCGGCGCGTTCTGTTCCCCCCCTTCACCCAGCCCCAGCGCCATGGGCAGCATGCCGATCATCATGGCCAGCGCGGTCATGATGACGGGCCGCAGGCGGGTGCTGCCCGCCGCCTGCGCCGCGCGCGACGCATCGCCATGTTCGCCCATCTGGTCGCGGCAGAAACTTATGACAAGGATGGAATTGGCCGTCGCCACCCCCATGCACATGATCGCCCCCGTCAGCGCGGGCACGGACAGGGGCGTATGCGTGGCGAACAGCATCCAGCATATGCCCGCCAGCGCCCCCGGCAGCGCAAGGATGACAATGCACGGGTCGATCCAGCTCTGGAAATTGATGACGATCAGCAGGTAGATCAGCACGATCGCCCCCAGCAGCCCGAACCCCATGCCCGAAAACGCCGTGGTCATGGCCTGGTACTGCCCGCGCAGCGTGACGGTGACCGTCCCGGGCCGTTCGTGGTCCAGATGGCGGAGCGCCGCCAGCACGTCGGACGCGATGGCGCCAAGGTCGCGGCCATCGCCCCCGGCGAACACGTCGATCAGGGGGCGGATGTTGTACTGCGCCTCGACCGGGGAGGTCGCGCCGCGCGTGATCGTGCCCAGCGCGCCCAGAACCTGCAGTTGCGGCGTCGAAACCCCCGTTACCGGCAGGCCGATGATATCCGCCAGCGAACTGATCCGGTATTCGGGCATCTGCACGGCAATGGGGTATGTGACCATGCTGTGCGGGTCCAGCCAGTACAGCGGCGCGGTCTGCACCGTGCCCGCGATCGAGGTGGCGATGGCGGTGGTCACGTCGCCTTCGGTCAGGCCAAGCTGACCGATGCGCGTGCGGTCCGCCTCGAACCGCAGTTCGGGGTACTGGCCGGGCTGCTGGATGCGGGCGTCAACCAGCCCGTCAATGCGGCGGATGGCATGCAGGACCTTCTGCGCGAACTGCCGTGTCTCATCGGGGTTGATGCCCGATACCTGTATGTCGATCGGGGCGGGCGCGCCGAAATTCAGGATCTGGGTGGTGATGTCGGATGGCAGGAAGGCGAAGCTGGCCTCGGGGAAGGCGCGGGGCAGTTCGCGGCGCAGCAGGCGGATGTAGCGTTCGGTAGGGCCGTGGCTTTCCTTCAGCGCCACAAGGATGTCGCCATCCTGCGGCCCGATCGTGCCCGATGCGTTATAGGCGGTGTTGATGGCGCTGGTGGGCAGGCCGATATTGTCGGTGATGGAGTCCAGTTCGCCCGCGGGGATGCGCTGGCGGACCAGCTTTTCAATGCGCTGGAACAGGGCCGCCGTCTCCTCGATCCGCATGCCGATCGGGCCGCGCACATGCAGCGTCATGGTGCCCGCGTCAACCTGCGGAAAGAAGTTGCGGCCAAGGAAGGGCAACAGGCCCATGCTGAGCACCGAAAAACACACGAATCCGGTCACGAACCGCCCGCGATACGCCATCACGCTGCCCAGAAGCGCGGCGTAACGGGTGCGCAGGGCGTCGAAACGCCGCTCGAAACCATGCTGGAAACGGGTAAGGACCGTCTCGCGCTGCTGGTTCGCGTCTTCATGCGCGCGCAGCAGGAACATGGCCATGGTCGGCACCAGCGTGCGCGACAGGATGAAGGACATGACCATGGCGAACATGACCGACAGCGCCATGGGCACGAACAGGAAGCCCGCAACGCCGGGCAGGAAGAACATCGGCACGAACACGATGCAGATGCACACCAGCGACAGGAAGGCGGGGACGATGATCTCCGCCGATCCGTCGATGATGGCGGCATGCACGTCCTGACCCATTTCCAGATGGCGTTCGATATTCTCGATCGTGACCGTCGCCTCATCCACCAGTATGCCGACCGCCAGCGCAAGACCGCCCAGCGTCATGACATTCAGCGTCTGCCCCAGCGCGGCCAGCGCCGCGATCGCCCCCATGACCGATAACGGGATGGAGGTCGCGACAATCAGCGTGGACCGCCATGACCCCAGGAACAGCAGGATCATGAGGCTGGTCAGCCCCGCGGCGATCGCCCCTTCGCGCATCACCCCGTTGACCGCCGCGCGGACAAACAGCGACTGGTCATTGACGGGCCGGATTTTCAGCTGCTTCGGCAGGCCGCGTGTCGCGTCGGGGATCATCGCCCTGACCCCCTGCACGATGGCGATGGTGGAGGTCGCCCCCGATTTCAGCACCGTCAGCAGCGCCGAACGCTGTCCGTTCACATGCACCACGTTCTGCTGCGGCGTGGACCCGTCGCGCACATGGGCGACGTCACGCACCCGCACCACCGCGCCATTGACCGTGCGCACCGGCAGCATGTTCAGCAGGTCAACGGACAGGGGCGCGTTGTTCAGGCGGAAATTGTACTGGTATTCCCCGATCTTGACGAAGCCCGCGGGTGTGATCTGCGTCTGGGTGGACAGCGCGGTGCCCACGTCCTGCGCCGATACCCCGCGTGACTGCAGCTTTGCCGGGTCAAGGTCCATCTGGATCTGGCGCACCTTCCCGCCATAGGGAAAGGGGATGGCCGCCCCCGGCACCGTAATCAGGCGGTTGCGGACGAAGTTGAAGCCATAGTCATACAGCTGCTGTTCGGTCATGCCCTCGCCCGACAGCGCCAGCTGGACGATGGGCACGGTAGAGGCGTTGTAATTCAGGATCAGCGGCGGCGTGGTGCCAATGGGCAGCTGGCGCAGTATGGTCTGGGCAATGGCGGTGACCTGCGTGTTGGCGATGCGGATGTCGGTTCCGGGCTGGAAAAACACCTTGGTCACGCCGATGCCGGTCAGGGACAGCCCCTCGATATGTTCGATGTTGTTGACCGTCGTGGTCAGCACGCGCTGGAACGGCAGTTCAATGCGCCCGGACATGTCCTGTGGCGACAGGTTGCTGTATGTCCACGCCACCGCGATGACGGGAATGCCGATTTCGGGGAAGATGTCCTCGGGCGTGCGGATGGCGCACAGCACGCCAGCCATGGCGATCAGGATGGCCATCACGACAAAGGTATAGGGACGGGCAAGCGCCAGCTGGACAATTGCGTTCATGCCACCTGCCTGTTTCCTGTCGGCTATGCTGCCCTATGGTTTTCGTGGGCCCCGGCTACAGGTAACGCCCGGTCCGCTGGCCGGTTTATGGGGTGGCTCGGATAATTTTGCATCATGACGCATGGGCCGGGCGGCAGCATTGTCTTCTGGCGCGACAGGCGGATAGCGGGCGGGGACAGCAACAGTTTCCAGGTGTCGCCTTTTTCCAGAAGGCGACGTTTCCCGAAGCGGCCTGGAAAAAAAGCGTCACCAGAAACCCGTTCGTGTTTCAGGACAGGGGAACAGTGCCGCCCTGTGTCAGCACCCCGACCACAAGGGCGCTCTGCCCCGTGCGCCATGCCATGTCGATCATGCCATGCGGCAGCGCCCCGTCGCCGCGTGGCGACAGCATGTCCATTGTGTAGGATACCAGCCGCCCGTATTCCGCCACCGTATGGACGCCGCCATGCGGCCCACCCGCGCGATACGGCATGAACAGCGGGTCATCCGCGTACGTGGTCTCTGGCGGGCAGTCGGGTTCGTACCAGTCCACGACCGCGTCATACCGGTGGTCGCGCCCGGCCTGCATCGGCAGGGTCGCATCCATGGGGGCGGCCACCAGCACCAGCCTGACCCGGCTGCGCGACCCGGCCATGGCCAGCGCCCGGTCCAGCGTGGATTTCAGCCCGGCCTGCATGGCGTCATGGCCTGCATCCCCACCCGCGATCACCGCGACGGCGCAGCACTCCGACAGTCCCGCCGCCATGGCGGGCGCGCCCAGTCCACCGGCCAGCAGCACATGCACCGCGCCAATGCGCATGCATGCCAGCACCGCCACGATCCCGTCCACGCCCGGCGGCAGGGCGAGCGCTACCGTGTCGCCGCGCGCCACCCCCTGGTCCTTCAGCGCGTTTGCAAGGCGGCAGACACGTTCATGCAGGCTGCGGTAGGACACGATTTCCGGCCCCGTAATGGCGGCCCGGTCCGCATGGTCGCCCAGATGGCGATCCACGCACAGGGCGGACAGGTTGAGCATGCGCCGCCCCTGCCCGAACGGCATCGGGACGGGCCGTTGCGCCATGCCCCCCGTCACGCGCGGGATGCAGGCCCGCACGGGTGGGGCGGACAGTGTGGCGTAATCGTCCTGAAAATGGCTGCTGGTCATGGTCGTGGTCCCTGTTCGTTGCGACGCACCGGCCCGTGCGCCGGGCGGCGGTCAGTTTAAGGAAAGGCAGCGCATGGCGGGCAGGACCGCAGGCGCAGGCCCGCGTCCGGAAAAGCCCCGGTCCCCTGCCCGGCCATGCCGTGGCACCCGTGCCGTTCCCGTCTTTTTTTCGTGTCCCTGACTGTGACAAATCCCGATTGCGGGCGGAAGACGTTTTGCCGTTTAAAGAAGCGAACGCAGCGCCCCCGATTGCAAAGATTGCGAAGATGAAAAAAGCCGCCACCAAGACCTTTACCGGTTCGCGCATCCGCCACCAGCGTAACCGTGCCGATATGACCCAGAGCGCGCTGGCCACCCGCCTTGGCATATCCGCCAGTTACCTGAACCAGATCGAGCATGATGTCCGTCCCCTGCCCGCATCGCTGCTTGGCCCGCTATGCGATATATTTTCGGTCGGGGCGGATTATTTCAGCGATACTGAAGAAACGCGCGGCATACAGGCCCTGCGCGAAATACTGGCCGACCCTGTATTCGATACGCAGTCCGTCCGGCGCGACAGCATCCATGCCGCCATGCGCGCGGCCCCCGACCTGTGCGCGCAGTTCATCCGGCTGTATCGCGCCTACCTGCTGCGGCATGAACATGCGGCCGCCCCGCTGGTGGGCAGCACGCCGCCCACCCGGACGGGCCCGCAGGCGACGGGCGACCGGGTGGAACCGTATGAAGCCGTCAATGACTGGGTGCAGGACCGGCGCAACTATTTTGACGAAGTGGACCGCACGGCGGAACGGCAGTCCGAACGCATGCATCTGGATGACGCCAGTCCCGCCGAACAACTGGCCCGCTACCTGCTGGACCACCACGGCATCCGCACCGAAGTGGATCTGGGGCTGAGCCGCAGGGGCCTGATGTGGCACATGGACCGGCGGCGGCGCACCCTGTTCCTGTCGCGCATGGTGCCATCGGAAAGCAGCACATTCTGGATGGCGCAGGCGCTGGGCCAGATCGAGCACCAGGCCGTGTTCGCCCGCACCATCCGCCGTTCCCCCCTGCGTGAGGCTGAGGCCCGGGGACTGGCGCGCGTCTACCTGACCAATTATTTCGCAGGTGCGCTGCTGCTGCCCTATGACCGGTTCCGCGCCACCGCGCATGAAGTGCGCCATGACCTTGAACGCCTGCAGCGCCATTTCGGCGTCAGTTTCGAACAGGCCTGCCACCGCCTGAGCACCCTGCAGCGACCGGGCAGCGAGGGCATACCCTTCTACTTCCTCAAGACCGACATTGCGGGCAATATCCTGAAAAGCTTCAGCGCGAACCGCTTTGCCCAGTCCCGGTTTGGCGGCCCCTGCCCGCTGTGGAATATCTTCCGCGCATTCAGCACGCCGCTGCAGGTGCAGGTCCAGCTATCACAGACGACCGATGGCGCGGTGTACCTGAATATCGCCCGCACCGTAGGGCGCAACAGCATATCCTACCTGGACCGCCCGCGCCTGACCGCCGTGGTGCTGGGCTGTTCCATTGCCGATGCCGGGCAGCTTGTCTATTCCGCCGGGCTGGACCTGAATGACCCGCGCATGATCATTCCCATCGGTCCGGGCTGTCGCGCCTGCACGCGCGAAAACTGCCACCACCGGGCGCTGCCCATGATCGGGCACCGTGTCGATGTCGATAACGAGGGGCGCGGCATCGCCCCCTACCGCGCAGTACCGTAAAGGCATTTTTCAAAAAGCGTCAAATGACACCGCCCGACCGGACACATCCGGTCCCGGAGCGCATTGCATCCAGACAGAAAAAACGGCCCCCGTTTACCGGAAGCCGTTTTTCATACCCGTGCCGCAGGCAACGGGAGATCAGTCCTTGTGGGTCGATGCCGCGTAGATCTGGTCGATGGATTTCGCAAGGGCTGCGTCAAATTCCGCGTCCGTCATGGTGTAGCGCAGGTCTTCGAGCAGCGCGCGCGAGAAGCTGGCGATCATGCCATGGTTCTTCGCCAGGCGTTCGCACGCCTCATCGCGCGGATACCCACCCGACAGCGCCACCACGCGCTGCACGCGGGGGTGTTTGATCAGGTCAAGATACAGGTCGGCCTTTTCAGGGATCGAGACCTTGATCATCACCTGACGGTCACCGGGCAGCGCATCCAGCCCACGGTGCAGTTCATCATGCAGCAGGGCTTCCGCACCGGCCTTGTCCGGGCTTTTGATCAGGACTTCGGGTTCCAGGATGGGCACAAGGCCACGGGCCGCGACCTGTTCGGCCAGGGCGAACTGCTGCTTCACGATCGCGGCAATGCCCTCACGCTCAGGCAGGCGGATGACGGAGCGCGCCTTCGTGCCGTAAATGCCCTTGCTGACCGCCTGATCCAGCATGGCTTCCAGCGTGGGGATGGGCTTCATCATCTGCACGCCGCCGGCCTCGGGCTCCAGCCCCTTGTCCACCTTCAGGAAGGGGACAACACCCTTTTCACGCCACAGGTAGGTCGGCACGGGCGTGTCCTTCACCATCCCGTTCATGGTCTGCTCGAACAGGATTGCGGCGAGGATCTTCTTCCCCGTAAACGCCGGGGCAGTGATGACCCGGACCCGCATTTCATGCATCAGGGCAAACATCTGGGCATCAGTGCTGTAGGCGCTGTCGGGTATGCCGTAATGCCGCAGCGCGCCCGGCGTGGAGCCGCCGCTCTGGTCCAGCGCTGCTATGAAGCCCGCGTTTTCCGACATGTTCTTACGCATCTGGCCAACAGGCATGACGATCTATCCTATGCTTGATTATATCACTCGTGGATGAATGATTATTATATGTAACCTTCCGCGAGTTCATTGATTAACAAATTAAAATATAGGTGAAGGGACGTAAATACAAAAGATAGGCATGACCCCGCACCCATGTCCGAACCGTCGCGCAAGGCGATATCACGCGGGCCATATTCCGCACATGCGCCCGGGCGGTCAATGCGCCAGGTCAATGCACGTGCCCCCGGCCGGACCGGCAGGCCAGTCCCCCGCATCCGCCGGGCGTGCCCGTTTTCCGGGGCTGCCGGCTACCGCCAGTACGGCGCGGATGCATGGCGGCCACGGCAACATGCCTGCATTGCGCGCACAGGGGCCGTGCGCCCGTCTGCGTCCAGCCGCGGGGCACAGACCGGGGGTTTTCCAAATAACACTTTATGTTCAATCAGTTGGACGTGATGAGGCCTTTCCCCCTGCGCGCTCTATCGTAGGCGTGGATAACGTGGAGAAATCATCATGTCCCCCAACCCCGTCGCCCCGGAGTTCCGCGCGGCCCTGAAGGTCCTTCCGTCCTTTGACGGCATTTCGGATGCGACCCTGGATGCAACCCGCAAGGCGTTCATTGCCGCCATCCGTGATGTCAGGGTCCGGCAGTACCCCGATGTCGCGGTCACGACCGGCCACGTGCCCGGACCATCCGGCGCGCCACCGGTGCCGGTCGTGACCTACCGGCCCGTGGCCAGCCACCCCGATGCGCCCGCGCTGGTCTATATTCACAGCGGCGGCATTGTCAGCGGCACGCCGGAGGTCGATGACGCACGGTGTCGGCAGATGGTCAGCGAACTGGGCATGGTCATATTTTCCGTTGATTACCGCCTGGCGCCCGAAGCCCCCTATCCCGCCGCCATCGAGGACTGCTACGCCGTGCTGAAATGGGTGCATGACCATGCGGCGGAGCAGGGCATTGACCGGCAGCGCATCGTGATTGGCGGCGACAGCGCGGGCGGTGGCCTGACGGCATGTCTGGCGCTGATGGCGCGCGACCGGGCGGAGGTCGCGGTGCTGTTCCAGCTACTGATCTATCCCATGCTGGATGACCGGACCGGGACCACGGTCATGCCGCCCCCGGTCATGGGGGAATATATCTGGACACGGGCCGCCAATCATTACGCATGGAATGCCTATCTGGGCCAGACGCCGGGCTGCGCGGGTGTGCCCGCATATGCCGCCGCCTTCCGCGCGGCGGACCTGAGCGGACTGCCGCCCGCCTATATCGGCGTGGGATCGCTGGACCTGTTTCTGGACGAGGATCTGGACTATGCCCGCCGCCTGATGGCCGCAGGCGTGCCAACCGAAGTATGCGTCATTCCCGGCGCCTATCACGTCTTTGACGTGTTCATTCCCGACGCGCCGTTAAGCCGGACGTTCACGCAATCCTATTTCGCCGCCCTGAAGCGCGCCATTGCGCGGGACTGACCGCGGGTGACGTCACCGGCTGAAAGAAACCAGACGCCTCCGGGTGTCGCCTTTATTCGAAAACGACGGCATCCGCGCAGCTGATCCAGCGCAGGATGCCGGGGCGAACCCGCAAAATGACCCGTGTAATCACATTAACGTGCGATAATGTCATGGCCAGACATGCGTGTATCTCCCCTGCCCCATTATCCGGCAGGATCATGCAACCGGCCTGCACGCTCCCCCGCTACGGCGCGTGCAGGCGCGCTGTAGCGGGGCGGATGGTGCGGATCAGGCCGGGACCAGTGCCGCGCCAACCGGCGGCATGGATGGCGGGGCCTGCCAGCGGCCCGTGTCGACATTGCTGATTTCCTGATCGATTTCACCAACGACCTGTCGGGCGAACGGGCCAAGATGCAGGTAAAGCGCGCTTGTCATGACCACATAGGGCAATGCCCTGGGGTTATGCAGCGCGCAGTCCACCAGCATGTGCCAGAACTGCCCTGCCGTTCCCGGCCCCGCGCGGTGAATACGCAGCAGCAGCCGGACAAAACTGCGCAGGTCCCCCTTCACCATCCGGTGCGTCCGTCCACGCCGCAGCATCCGCCCAAGCCGCCGCACGCGGCCGAAATAGGCCACGGGGTCATAAATCGCCTTCAGCACCGTGCGGTAATCGTTCAGCACGTCACGACGCGGGCGCTTTGTTTCGAAATTCAGCCCTGCCGTGCACTGGTCGCCCGACTGCGTGTCCTCACTGCCTGAAAACAGGCGTCCTTCGGCCAGAAGGCGGCGCGTCAGCTGGGTCGTGGGCAGGGCATACAGCAGGCCGACCATGCAGACCGGGATCGAGGTATCTTCAATACAGTCGATCATGCCTTCGGCCACGCTGCCCTTTTCACTGTCGAAGCCGACGATGAAACCTGCATTGACGAAAATTCCGGCCTTGTGGATCGTCTCGATGCTCTGGCGCAGGCTGCGGCGCGTGTTCTGCTTTTTCTGCATCAGCACGAGCGAGTCCGTGTCCGGGCTTTCGATCCCGACGAATATGGCGAAGAAATTGCTTTCGGACAGGCTGCGCAGCAGGTCGGCATCATCGGCAAGGTTGATCGATGCCTCGGTCGAGAATTCGAAAGGAAAGTTCCGTGCGTCCTGCCAGCGCTTGAGGTCGGGCAGGAATTTCTTGAGCGCCTTCTTGTTGCCAATCAG
>NZ_BANF01000312.1 GCF_000964425.1 Komagataeibacter intermedius TF2
ATTGAGGACAAAATTCTTCCTGCCTGTCGTGAACTCGGCATCGGTATAACAGCCTATGGCGTGCTTGCACGTGGTCTGATCAGCGGGCACTGGCAAGGGGCAAAAGGGCCAGGGGACTTTCGGGTTCGTAGTCCCCGCTTTCAGGAAGGCAATGTCGAGCGCAATCTGGCCCTTGTGGAGACATTGCGCGAAATTGCAGCCACCAGGGGTGCAAGCGTGGCCCAGTTGGCAATTGCCTGGGTGGCCGCACAGGGTGACGACATCGTACCACTTGTAGGAGCCCGCCGGCGTGATCGGCTCTCCGAGGCTCTGGGTGCGCTTGATCTTGCGCTGACGCCCGACGATCTGGCTGCTATCGAGCAGGCTGTTCCCAAAGGAGCTGCGGCCGGGGAACGTTACGATCCGAAACAGATGGCGGTACTCGACAGCGAGAAATCGGGGTTCGGGAAGGGTTAGGAGTAAGATAGAACCGGTGCAGGTATCTGGGCCGCCCGGCTCTCATCTTTACTGCCTTTACTAGCGGCGCTCTTCAGCTTTTTCCAGATTGGCAGATACAGACACTTACGCCCGCTTTTCGGAATTTAGCATGGTGCTTCCTGTGTCCAGCATGACGGCGTAAGCCGATCACCGTCGCGTTTCAGAAACCTGTGAGAAGCAGATCGAGCGCCTGAGTAATTTCGTCCTGACAAAGCG
>NZ_BANF01000311.1 GCF_000964425.1 Komagataeibacter intermedius TF2
GCGCGAAATTCAGGGGCGTGCCAGCGGCGGCGATCCGAAACGATTTCGATCCGCGAGGCGTCCGCCAGCCTGTCCCGCTCATCGGTCTCTCTACCGCTCCTTTGGAGCCTCTCTGCGGTACTACCTGC
>NZ_BANF01000310.1 GCF_000964425.1 Komagataeibacter intermedius TF2
TGAAGGCCATCGTGAACCCGTTTCTCAGAAAGGGGTCGTTTTTGGCTGCCTGTCCCCCTTCCGAAGGGGTCACTTTTTCATGCCGCTTAACAGTCTCGCGAATATCGAATGCCGTGTCGTCGACATCATCGAGCCGTATGGCATCGTCATTCTTGAAGGGGTCGCTGCGCATGCCGACCCGCATAGCAAGGGGAGGTCAGCCCTGCATGGCATTGGCGATGGCACCTTTGTGACCGACGGGCCTGTGCTGGACCGGCGCACGATGATGCGCCCGAAACTGCCGCCGAGTGTCCTGACACGTAAATCGTAATCCCCAGATGATTATTCTCGTGGGGTCTGCCGCAGGCTCCGGCCCTTCTGGTGGGCGACGATCCCGCGCTTGACTGCCGCGAATATGTCCACCGGCAGGAAGCCCCAGGCAAAACAGTCGGGTTGGTTGCGTGAGATGGGCCGCAGATCATAGACCGGCCACACGAAGCGGTTGAGTTCGGCGGTTATGATCCAGGATGGCTCGTCATCCAGACCAAGGCGTCGTTTGACGTTTGCCGGGAGTGCCACCGCATGTGGGTCGTCCGGTTGGGAATGGGTGATCGGCACGACATAAACCTGACAGTCGCCGTCAGCATCGGCGGCAGCAACCACAATGGCACAGGGCCGGGCTTTCCGGCCTTCCTCGGCGCCAGCGCGGTGCTGGTCATGCCAGAGATAGGAATACGAGATGACCAGGCCAGGCGTCGGTTCGGGAATGGGCACGATGCGCGCTTACTGACCGACAGTGTAGCGGTGTTCCTCGGGGATCTCCGCAGCTTCGATCAGCGCAATCTCATGATCGTTGAGATCGGTCGCGGCGATGGCTTCGCGCTGGGCCTGTTTCAATGCGTGAAAGGTCTGGGCCGAGACGATATAAACCGTCTCCCGACCATACTTCGTGACCTTCACCGGTTCGGTGAGCGCACGGTCATGATAGGCGCCGAAATTTTTCTGCACGTCGGATGAGGTCACGGTCGTGGACATGGAATCACCCTTCCTTTTTATCTATCTTCCGTAAGATACGGATTCCTGGTCGGACGTGCAAGGTCAGAGTCCGCAACGCGCAAGTATTTCTTCTCTCCTGCCCGCTCTGGTACGATGGGTGCCGGATCATGCTTGCATGCCGGAAAATCCCGGTTCTTCGCTGTCTCCCATAACGAGGGGAGGACTCGATGGACCAGTCGGGAACACGTATCCAGTGGGGACAGGCACTCGTGGTCCTGTCCATGATCGTGCTGTCCTGGTGGACGGCGACACAATGGACGGCCTGGGAACTGGCGTTCCAGCCGGAACTCGGTCAACCGTGGTTCACGGTCCTGCATCGCTGGCCGGTTTATGCCCCGCCGCTGTTCTTCTGGTGGTGGTACGAGTTCGACGCCTACGCCCCGGCGGTGTTCGCACACGGCGCCTGGATCGCGGGTTCCGGCGGGGTGCTGGCTTTTGCAGCGGCCGTGGCGCTGTCCGTCCACCGCGCCCGTGAGGCGAAGCGGGCCG
This sequence comes from Komagataeibacter intermedius TF2, assembly GCF_000964425.1. Taxonomy (GTDB): domain Bacteria; phylum Pseudomonadota; class Alphaproteobacteria; order Acetobacterales; family Acetobacteraceae; genus Komagataeibacter; species Komagataeibacter intermedius. Next base: position 1,525 of record NZ_BANF01000310.1, read on the forward strand.
CGACCTATGGCTCCGCCCGCTGGGCCGAGGACGCGGAAATCCGCGCGGCCGGACTGCTGGGCGAGGATGGCGTGGTGCTGGGCAAATACCGCCGGGCCTATCTCCGACATGACGGTCCCGAGCACGTCCTGACTTTCGCGCCGACGCGCACCGGCAAGGGCGTGGGCATGGTGGTCCCCACACTCCTGACCTGGCCGGGTTCGGCCATTATCCATGACTGTTAAGCGGCATGGAAAAGTGACCCCTTCGGAAGGGGGACAGGCAGTCAAAAACGACCCCTTTCTGAGAAACGGGTTCACGATGGCCTTCA
>NZ_BANF01000309.1 GCF_000964425.1 Komagataeibacter intermedius TF2
CGGTGATCATCGCTTCATCCACACTGGACGCGCCGTTCAGCACCTTGCCATCGACAGGGACGGATTCACCGGGCCGAATGCGGAGACGGTCGCCTGTCGCGATATCTTCGACCGCAACATCGT
>NZ_BANF01000308.1 GCF_000964425.1 Komagataeibacter intermedius TF2
CTGAGGCGCTGAGGCGTTCATTCTCTGAATGATTGCGCGTGGACCGCCCGTAATAAGGAGAAAGTTGTCTGTCACCAGACATGGGATCTGAAAAAGGATTGTCCGAGCTGAAAAGGCAGGCTGCCCTCGTGAGAGCACAACTTTGTAGTCATCG
>NZ_BANF01000307.1 GCF_000964425.1 Komagataeibacter intermedius TF2
GAGCACTGAACAAATCGCTCTCCGGTAAACCCGGGGCAGTTCATACGAAAGTGTCCCGAGTTTCGTGACGATGTTCCGCAAGGTGTTGGGCATGTCTCCGGGGCGCTATATGGCCGAGCGATATGCCGGGCGTCATTAGAAAGTCCGGTATGACCGGACCTGCAGGATCGGATCATCCGACGGCTGGATGCCTGGCGGTAAAACGAGAGGGTCGAAGGTAATGCCTGTGCAGGGAGCGTCATCCTCGCTTTTAATGGAATTCAGGGTCAGGGTTCCGGCGTCGATTGTCTGATCATCCTGTGCCCAGATCTGGCTGGGATCGTTAATGACATCATGCGCACCGGCCACGGTCGTCATCAGATGCCACTGCAGGGGACGTTCATGGATGTAACTGATCAGTTTTCCATTTCGGCCCATCTTCGGCCTGTCTACCGGGCGTTTACGTCGCATTATTTTAAGACAACCGATAACAGGAACGGATGTGGCGACAAGGAGGAATGGGACGCGGCAGGGTAACAGGCTGCCGGATGCGGTGAAAAGTTACCTTTGTTGCAAATCCATACATTCTGTTCGGTGCGGCATCGCGTAATTCTGGTTCATGAACCGAATCAAACGGACGACTGAACGGGACATTTTACCTGCGATGAAAAGAATACTTCTAAAGCTGAGGGCCTTTCTGGGGATTGTGGGTGTGGGGACCGTCTTGTTCTCCATGCACCTTAATCCGGTGCGGGCCGCGGATATTGCCACCTTGTCGGTGATAAAACCCGTCCTGTCATGTGAGGCACTGGGTAATGTAGATCTTGTGCATGCCGTGGGGGCCGAGGTTCACGGCCAGAAGGCTGCCCTGCTCCAGACCCCAAAGGGTAAATTCTGCAAGGTCACGGGGCAGATCGCGCCTGC
>NZ_BANF01000306.1 GCF_000964425.1 Komagataeibacter intermedius TF2
GCAGTAGTCGAATTTTCCGCTTTCACGGCGGTTCCCAGAGTCACGTCGGACGAACTGGCCCGGCTGAGAGAGCGTGGCTCTGTCGCCGAAATCTGCGGAAAGGACGTGATGGTGTGGCACTGC
>NZ_BANF01000305.1 GCF_000964425.1 Komagataeibacter intermedius TF2
ATAACCGGTGTGATCCCCCGCTCTTCAAGCTTTTCGATGAGGGGATCGGCATCATAAGCCTTGTCGGCGATGAAGACCTCGGGATCGACTTCATCGAGCAATGGCTCTGCTTCTGTGATGTCGGCCCTTTGTC
>NZ_BANF01000304.1 GCF_000964425.1 Komagataeibacter intermedius TF2
CTAGGGTGTGTCGTCAGTTAATTCCAATGATGGCGGAGACGAATTGCACGGCTGCGAGGAAAGTTGACTTCAGCTTGTCATATCGTGTTGCAATACCTCTGAACTGTTTAAGTCTGGCGAAGAAGCGTTCGATGATGTTTCGTTTTTTATAAAGCGAAAAGAGGATTTTCCGTGGATTGCGTCGGTTTTTCTTTGACGGAATAACCGGTGTGATCCCCCGCTCTTCAAGCTTTTCGATGAGGGG
>NZ_BANF01000303.1 GCF_000964425.1 Komagataeibacter intermedius TF2
TTTCATCCTCGCACATTTCGTGCGGGGGCCGTCCACAACATCACTTCCGAGTAAGACACAGAAGGCGAGAATGGTCGCTCGACCTTCTCAGGTTTCTCCGTCCCCGGTATGAAAATCTGGGCGCCATATTCTATCGAGCTCGCCTTGTAGGAGATGGTTTGGCAGTTCTGGAGGCGCGAAACGCCGTGGCAATTAGATATCAGATATGATATTTTGTACCGGAAAACATGGCATAAGAGATCAAACGTGATACATTACATGTTACCGAAAACAGCGGCTGAGGTGCATGATGAGATAGCGATATCGGCTCGTACGCGCCGGTTGGCAAAGAACATCACGCAGGAAGATCTAGCTGAGCAATCGGGAGTAGCCATAGCGACGCTTCGAAGATTTGAAAACGGGGGTGCTGTGAGTTTGGCAACGCTGCTAGCAATAGCTGAGGCGCTCGGGACACTTGACGCTTTTTCTGATCTTTTTCCCATGCCAGAGGCTTCTTCCCTGGATGAACTGGATGAGTTTAGTCAACTCCGTCGACGCGCAGCGAAGCAGAGGACGCGATGATTGAAAGACTTTCTGTTGCGCTTGACTTCGGTGATGGAGAAAAGCCTCTACAGGTGGGACAGCTTGGCCGGGATCCTGAGCGAAGAAGCATAGCTTTCGAGTGGGATGCCGGATTTGCGGCAAGTCCTCTTCCTCTCTCTCCGGTGCTTTGTCGGTCATATGATCAGTTGTTGAGGCCAAACAGCGGTCGGGGTGCAAGTCTTCCTTCCCTGTTTGAAGATAGTCTCCCAGATGGTTGGGGACGTCTCCTGCTTGATCGGGAAATTGCGGCGAGAGGTATCAGCCGAACCACAATCGGAGATATCGAGCGCCTCGCTTATGTCGGGCGCTATGGTAGCGGGGCCCTGACATACGCCCCTGAAACAGACAGCCTTCCGAATGAGAGCATTGATCTGGGCTGGTTCGAAGAGATCATACCACAAGTGGTGAATGGTGCGTCCGCAGCGGATCTTTCGCGGCTCCGTGTCATGTCCGGTGGCAGTCAGGGCGCGCGGCCCAAGTTTGTCGCGCAGATCAATGATGATATGCATTCCTTGCGCGATCACCGTCTGCCGCTCGCTTCCGGCTGGACTCAGGTATTGATCAAAGGGCGTGCATCATCTGATCCGATCGGGACGGTGGAAGCCGAGATCGCTTACGGCATTCTCATGAAAGAAGCTGGCATCAACGTCTGTCGAATGTTTCCGCTAGAAGGTAATAAAGAGCGATTTTTTGGCACTGATCGGTTTGATCGTCCGGGTCGTGGCCGCTTGCATATGTCCACGGTAGCGGGGTTGCTTGATACCGGTATGCAGCACGGTGTGGTTGATTACGTTGATCTCATCAAGCTTGCCAAACTTATGTGTCGTCGGATTGATGTAGTCGAGGAAATTTTTAGACGTATGGTATTTAACGTGCGGGCATTAAACCGGGACGATCATGTTCGAAATCACGCGTTTCTCATGAATGCGGCTGGTGAATGGTCGCTGGCTCCCGCCTATGATGTGTCGTTTTCTGCGGGCCCCGGTGGCGAGCATTCTATTTCGATCGCTGGTGATGGGCGCCACCCGGGCAAGGTTGCCATCAATAAAGTAGCGCGGATCGCGGGGATTAAGCCTGTTCGAAGGGACAAGATTATTGATGCGGTCGACAGTGCGCTTTGCTTGTGGGAAGAGGTCGCCGCAAATTGTGGAGCGCCTGATTTTCTGATCAAAGAAATTGGCAGTGAAATGGCCATTACCCGCGGATGGAAATGAAATATCGTAGGAGGCTAGTCATCTGGAACTGAAATAAGCATCATTATATGATATTCCTGTCACAATGACGGGAGCAGAACGATGGCGGGACGATAGGCAGGTCAGGTGGTGCTGAGTCCGCAGGCGCGGACGTTTCCT
>NZ_BANF01000302.1 GCF_000964425.1 Komagataeibacter intermedius TF2
CCCTGCGGGGTCTCCACGCTTTCGCGCAACGGTTCGACCGCTCGGCCTGGGGTTCTTCAGGATGAATACTTATGATATTACTGATAATACTGCGATTGATAAAATGGGCATAAGGAAATAAAGGGAACAAAAACAGTAGTAAACTAATGTTTACTTCTAATATATTGTCTTTTTTATTGTATTTATATTCTATCTGTACTATTCTTTATTTGTGGAGAGGGAAATGGTTCCCGTCACAGACGCCCCGCCCGGTGCTCGAACACCGGACAGGGCTGACGCCAGACAGAAAGGCTAGTTTCATGT
>NZ_BANF01000301.1 GCF_000964425.1 Komagataeibacter intermedius TF2
TTCGGAAGAGCAGGCTTCGAACTCCTCAGGGCTCGTGTCCTCCAACCCGCATAATCAAAAACATCATCACGAAAAGTGCGGAAGAACCCAAATCTCGATGAAAATTTCCGCCCTACCCGGGTCATGTATGGA
>NZ_BANF01000300.1 GCF_000964425.1 Komagataeibacter intermedius TF2
CTGAATTCTCATTCAATGCCCCACTAAAAATGGGGGGATTACCCGGGCAGGATGCGGTCAGACTGATCAGCGAGAACCCCTATCGGTTGGCGAAGGACATCCGGGGCATCGGGTTCAAGACCGCCGACCAGATCGCCCGGAAGATGGGGATCGCGCCTGATGCCATGATCCGGGTGAGGGCCGGGATCTCCTATGCCCTTGGTGAGGCGATGGATGAAGGGCATTGCGGCCTCCCGGTCGGTGAACTCCTGACCAGCACCGCCGAACTGCTGGAGGTCGCCGCCCCTCTGATCGAAACAGCCCTCGCGCTGGAGCTGGAAGCGGGAGACGTGGTCGCTGATAGCGTGGGAGAGACGAGTTGCATCTTCCTTGCCGGCCTGTATCGTGCGGAGCAGAGCATCGCCGAGCGATTGCGCGCCTGCGCCGTGGGTCGGCCGCCCTGGCCGGAGATCGATGCTGAAAAGGCCATGACCTGGGTGGAAGGCAAGACCGGACTTGCCATGGCGCCCAGCCAGCAGGAAGCGGTGCGCCTTGCACTGCGTAGCAAGGTGCTGGTGATCACGGGTGGTCCTGGCGTGGGCAAGACCACGCTGGTCAACGCCATTCTGAAGATCGTGACTGCCAAGGGCACAGACGTGCAACTTTGCGCGCCGACCGGCCGGGCGGCGAAGCGCCTGTCGGAAAGCACGGGGCTGGAAGGCAAGACCATCCATAGACTGCTGGAGACGGATCCGGGCAATGGCACCTTCAAGCGGGACGATACCAACCCGCTGACCTGCGACCTGCTGGTCGTGGACGAGGCCAGCATGGTCGACGTGCTGCTGATGCGCTCCCTGCTGCGCGCGTTACCTGACAGCGCGGCTCTGCTGATCGTCGGCGACGTGGACCAGTTGCCTTCTGTCGGACCGGGGCAGGTGCTGGCCGACATCATCGGCTCCGATGCTGTCCCTGTGGTGCGCCTGACCGAGGTGTTCCGCCAGGCGGCACAGAGCCGGATCATCACCAATGCGCATCGGATCAACGAGGGCAGGATGCCCGAACTGAGCGCGGAAGAGGGATCGGATTTCTACTTCGTGGAGGCGGCCGAGCCCGAGGTCGGGCTGCGCAAGTTGCTGGCCGTGGTGAGGGATCGCATCCCGGCGCGGTTCGGGCTGGACCCGGTTCGCGACGTGCAGGTGCTTTGCCCGATGAACCGGGGTGGCCTTGGGGCGCGGTCGCTGAATATCGAATTGCAGCAGGCGCTG
>NZ_BANF01000299.1 GCF_000964425.1 Komagataeibacter intermedius TF2
CACCGCCGCCGCCGCCACCGCCGCCGCCGGAAATTACGCAGCCGCCGCCGCCGTATATTCCGCCGCCGAAAATTCAGGTTCCGACGCCGCCGCCGCCGATGAAGGTGACCCACACGAAGCCGCCGAAGGCGATGCCGCCCGCAAAGGCAGCCCCGCCGGCTGATGCGCCCGTGTCCAACGCGCCGCCCGTGCCCGATCATTCGGCAGGCACGTCGCCGCTGAACCATGTCGTGCCGGAATATCCGGAGGAAATGTCGGAAGAAGGCCGTGAAGGCGTCGTGTCCGTGGCATGTGACGTGGAAGCGACCGGTGTGACCAGCAACTGTCAGGTGGTCAGCGTAAAGGGTGGCCAGGCATTCGCTGATGCCGCGCTGAAGGCGGTCCGCCGTTCGCGTTATGCGCCGGCTGTCAAAAATGGTGTGCCCGTCAAGGAGTTCCACCATCTCTATACGATCACGTTCAGTCTGAATGACTGAGCCTGAGTGTTAGGTCAGGCACGGCGGGGGCCGGCAGCACCCCGCCGCCTCGGAAAAAACATCCTGCTCCAGAGGATTTTGGTTAAATGATCAGACTGCATCGTAAACACACTCTTGTTGCCTCGGCTGCTTTCGCTGCCATGCTGTGCGCGGCATCCCCGCTCGCCGCGCTGGCACAGGACGCCGCCCCGGCCGCTAGCGATGCGGCCACGGCACCGGCGGTTTCCGCCCCCGCAACCGATGGCAGCGGCGCTGCCGCCACCCCGGCCCCCGGCACGGATGCCCCGGCCCCGCAGGCCTCCACCCCGTCCGAGGCCGCGCCCGCTGCTGATGCCGCGCCTGCCGCCCCGGCAGAGCCCGCAGCCCCGGCGCCCGCCGCCGATGCAGCCCCCCCGGCCGATGCCCCCAAGGCACCCGAGGGTAACCCGTACGGTCTGGGCGCGCTGTGGGCCAATGGCGACTTCATTGCCCGTGGCGTCCTGCTGATCATGGTCTTCATGTCGCTTGGCACATGGTACATCATGATCACCAAGTTCTTTGAGCAGGCACGTGTCATGAACGCGGCCAAGCAGGTCATGACCGATTTCTGGACCAAGGGGTCCATCAAGGACGGTGCTGCCGCCCTGCCCGCGAACTCCCCCTTCCGCTACATTGCCGATACCGGCGTGAAGGCTGCTGAACACCACGAAGGCACGATGCAGGAATCCATCGACCTGCATTC
>NZ_BANF01000298.1 GCF_000964425.1 Komagataeibacter intermedius TF2
CAACGAAAACGGTGTGACGTTCCGCTACAAGGACTACCGGCGGGGCGCGGCCCACCAGCAGCAGAAGATCATGACACCCGCCACGGATGAGTTCATCCGCCGCTTCATGCTGCATGTCCTGC
>NZ_BANF01000297.1 GCF_000964425.1 Komagataeibacter intermedius TF2
CCGTCAATCCGGGTCTGGCCCTTCTTTACAAGCTCCGGCTCGAAACTGCTGTCGCGGTCGCGCGGCACCGTCACTGGAAAGGTGCCCTCCTGGCCTTTCAGCACCTTGGTCGTGGAGCCATTCCGCCGGTTCGACTGGCCCGGCGGGGCAGCCTTGCCTTCCTCATAGCCCAGATGCGCGGTCAACTCCGCACCCAGCATACGCTCCATGAGCCGAATTTTCAGCTCCTTCAGCAACCCGCTGGCTCCGAGCAGGTCTTCAGGACGCTTCACGCCCGTCAGCAATTCGTCCAGGAGTTCCTTCGAGATGGTCATTCATACTTCCTTTCGGTGAAGTATGGACCAG
>NZ_BANF01000296.1 GCF_000964425.1 Komagataeibacter intermedius TF2
GTTTCGTTTTCGACCCCGGTTTCCGGATCGATCCTGACTGTCACGTTCATCAGGTTGATCGGGCCGAACTGTCGGACGAAACTGAAATAGGCACGCTTCAGGTCGCCCTGCAGGCGTCCATAAGGCAGATTCTCCATCTGCGCCCGCAGGACCGCGCGTGCCGCATCCCGGACGGGTATCAGCGCGATAATGATCCGGGCATGCTTCTGAAAGAGGCCGTCCTTCTGGTCCCCCTTCCTGATGGCGACCGTCACAGCCTGTCCATCGCAGATCTGCTGCAGGACGCCTTTCGTGACGAAGTAGGAGCCCTCTTTCAGCGGGGCGCCATCGGCTGCTGTGCCGACCAGCACACCGGATCCCGTCGGCCGGACAATGCGCTGGTCCAGGGGTTCCAGAAAGCGCACGTCCTGCCCGATCCGGCCCATGGCCTCGGACAACATCACATCAAGCCTGCCGTCGGCACGCGCGTCGCATGTGTAATCGGGACCGAACTGGGTGGTGGTCCAGCCGTGACGGCCAAGCACCTGCTCCGGATGGTCGAGAAAGTAGCGATTGACGAGGAGCGGACCGTTACCCTGGTCGCTATCTGCAAGGGCTCCTGTTTCCAGCCAGGTCTCATCGTCGACCCCGTCGCCGATCATGCG
>NZ_BANF01000295.1 GCF_000964425.1 Komagataeibacter intermedius TF2
TCAAACGTGTCGATCAGGCTTTCACCAGTTTCCAGGGTGATCTTGGAATAGCGTTTTTCGATTTCCGGACTGCGTGCCGCAATCAGCAGATCCTGTAGGATCGGTACGGCATGACGCTGGGCAAAACCTGCAAGGCGGTATTCCCTGAGATTGACAAGGGCATCGACGACATCCCGCCACCA
>NZ_BANF01000294.1 GCF_000964425.1 Komagataeibacter intermedius TF2
CCGAACATTATGGCGAACTGGTTGCGGGCTGCAAACCATTCCCGCACATTTCGCCCGTCTTTCTCAAAGCTGCGGATTGCCAAGTAGATCAGCTTTGTTGCGGCATCGTCAGTCGGGAACAAACCGCGCGTCTTGATCGATTTGCGGATAACCCTGTTCAGGCTC
>NZ_BANF01000293.1 GCF_000964425.1 Komagataeibacter intermedius TF2
ACAATCCACGCCGACGCCATTCATACCTGGGCGGCATCAGCCCCCTCGCTTTCGAAGCAAGGGGGGCGTAATCACTGTAGCGTGCCAACAGGTTTGGAACTGCGGGACACAAGAAATGGAACCCCATCATAGTCCACAAACGGCCTGCTGATGGGGTTCTAAAAGCGTGCCGTGCCACCCTGAATGCAAGGAGGAAATTTGTCACGTGTGGAAGCTGATCGAGACGTGACCTTTTGTGCCAGGCACGCCCATACCATCCCCACCATCGCGTCCTGCCATGGCAGTCAGAACAGTCTTCCCGTTAATCGCGAGTGACGCATCATGGCCACGGCGACCGGGATCAGCAGAGATCATATCTCCTTCGCTGCATGGGAAGAAGAATACTTGTTTTTATCTGTCCCGGCTGTGGTGCCGGGGCTCGTGGAAAGCTGCCAAAATTCCCACTATGTCCGGCCATGCTGTCAACCTTAAGCCGCCGCGTCCCTGTCGGTGCACGTATTTCACCGGCTTCCGTGAACACCTTGCTTTCGATTTGTCTGCTGGTACTGATCATGGGGTATCCTGAATGGTCCATCAAAACTGGAAACATTCTACTGGATGCGCGCCTATCTCCAAAGAACCATCTTTTTCAATCCTTCAGCAGAGGCTATATTGGCTGCGCCGCGTCGCGACACGGTGTAATTCAGCCTGCCGTAGGACCGTCCCCGTGACGGGATCGCTATGTGGGGTTCCAGGCTGGCCCCACCGGCGTGCCACTCTTTCCCCTTGAAGTTGCTGTTCTGCGTTGGTACGCCTGCCATGCGTGCCGGGGACTACGGTGACATTCTCCCTGCCGAAGGACGTCCCATTTAAGGAAGGATCGAATGGGTCTCTGCCCGTATGATAGCGGATGCAAATGTTTCCGCCGCAGCCACCATTTTCGCAGGGCTCAGGACTCATAGCCAGAAGATGACGGTTGCAGCGAGGCAG
>NZ_BANF01000292.1 GCF_000964425.1 Komagataeibacter intermedius TF2
ATTATTATGTCCAAGGTAGGTAATGGGCGAATTGACGCCGTCATCCGTGGTGTTGGTGCTGACCTTGGCTGCAATCTCTGTGGCAAATGTGCTGTTCTGGTCTGTCTGGGTAGTCTGGAACGATGTCAGGTTGGATTGGACCGTTGTGATGTCCGTGGACAGCGTGGCAGACAGCGCCGTCACGTCAGCGTAATAGGCCAGTGCGCTGTA
>NZ_BANF01000291.1 GCF_000964425.1 Komagataeibacter intermedius TF2
TTCGGCGCTGTCATCACACACCAACCCCCATAACTTCTGGCAGGCCTGCGGGCATCCGCGGCAGATAATCAGGGCCAAGTGCTGCAAGAAACTTCGGCACGTCGCGCCTCAGCCACCGGCTGAC
>NZ_BANF01000290.1 GCF_000964425.1 Komagataeibacter intermedius TF2
TGCCACACCGGGTCTTGGTCCCGATGTGGAAGTCTACCAGAACCGGGAATGGGGCCTGCGCCAGCGCGATAAGGCTCTGCGCGGAATGCATTACTTTGATGCAGTGCTGCGGAAACAGCCCTTCATAGCCGGTGAGGCTTTCTCTATGGCGGATATTGCAGTTATCGGGGGTTTTATATTCGCTACAGCCGTGAAATTGCCGATCTCGCAGGAGTGCGAGGCGCTTTTAGCCTGGTTCGTGCGGATGCAGGAGCGTCCGAGTGTCCGGGCGCAACTGGCAATTGTTCCGCCAAAGCATTGACACGCAAAGTCATCCCGAACGGGCGGATAGCGTGTGTCCTCATTTGGGATACCCGGATCTTTCCAGAAGGGAGCTGAAAGCCGATATTCATGGCGGGCTGTGTCATTTCTGATAAGTGCGCTGGATCAGCACCGTAACCACAGCAAGCAGGCCAGCACTACCAACCAGCAACGTCAGGAGTGCTGGGGCAACGCCGAGCTGATCGATCAGCAGACCTGTAATCCACGGTAGGAGACCGCCAAGCAGATAGCCGCCCGTCTGGGTTAGCCCGGCCAACCGTGTCGCCTCTGATCTGCCGTGCGCGAAATCCAGAGGCTGGAGGAGCGCTATCGGGAACAGCCCTCCTGTCGCAACTCCAATCACCACGGGCGCCAGCCATGGCAGCGGCTTTGCAAGCAGCAGGCAGAGCGTACCCAAAATGGCGAGGCCGGAAAAAGCCAGAGCTGCCTTGATGGTTGTAAGTTTCAGGGCGCGCATGATGACGTGCATGCCAAAGCTGACGCCCGTCTGGACCAGCATCATGATGGCGACCAGAAGCCCTGCCGTATGGTCAGAATAGCTCAAGGCACCATACAGGGACGGCAGCCACCCAATTGCTGCGTAATTGATCCCGGCCTGAAGACCGAAGAACAGCGTCAGTCCCAGAATGCCGCTCCGGCTGATCGTGAGAGAAGGCTGTGCCGCGGAACGCGCAGGCGCAGTAATATCTTCACGCCATAGTATCCAGCAAAACCCGGCGAGTGCCG
>NZ_BANF01000289.1 GCF_000964425.1 Komagataeibacter intermedius TF2
TGAAACGGGGTGTCGTAAATTGCGACCCCTGGTCAGTATTGAAAATGTCCGGGGCGTCATAGCGCATGAGGGCATCCTGTAGCGCCTCGATACAGAACTCCACGTCCATCGTGTTCGACAGACGCCAGGACAGGACCTTGCGCGTGAACCAGTCCATGATCGCCACGAGATAGAGAAATCCCCGTTTCATGGGAATATATGTGATATCGGAACACCAGACCTGGTCAGGCCGATTGATGACCAGATCCCGTAGCAGATATGGATATTTCCGATGTTCCGGATGGGGCACGGTCGTGCGCGGCTTCTGGTAGATCGCCCGCAGGTTCATGATCGCCATGAGCCGCCGGACCCGCTT
>NZ_BANF01000288.1 GCF_000964425.1 Komagataeibacter intermedius TF2
GATGAAAGCCGGGTTCCTGCAACCGTCGCCGGTTTTCCAGATCCCGAATGATCTCTTCGGCCCGTGCGCGACCCCGGCGACGGATTTCTTCCTCGTCCAGGTCTGCTACTGACGCCTCGGGAATGGTCGTCGGTAATGATGCGACCTGGGATGGCTTTTTTTGGAGGGAAGCAATTTCTGCCGGCACGGCTGCTTCGGCAAGAGGTAGGCTTCCGTGTTTCCCGTCAATGATATCGGGTTTCCAGTCTTTAGACTGTCGACTGGGCAGGAGCTGCTTCTGGTTTTTTCGGACGATATCGTGGGATCGCCCGGCATGGGCACGCCGGACTCGAGCCCATGTCTTGGCGGCCGTCTTGCGGGTGATTTCCTTGTTCTCGACCGTTCCGGTTATCCCATCCTCGTGTGCGATCTCGATGAAGATATCCCAAGCGCGGATTGTCTGACGCGCTTCCGAGATGTCCTCGAAATTCTCCATCATCCAGCGGTAAAGTGGCGAGACTTTCTGTCCTAGCCGACCACGAATTTTTTCTCCGGCCACGCGTCGGATGAAACGGTTTCCGCCTGCCTGTGAGTCCATTTCCGTCACGTCGTTTCTCCTGCAGGCCGTGTCAGTGGCTGTACCGGTGTGAGGTAATCGCTGCGTGGACGTCGGGTGGCGCATTTTTGGTCCCGGTACGAACCCTTTATGAACCCCCACTGGACCCATTTCAACGACGTCTTGGCACCTGCCCGGGGTGGGACCGGTACCACCTTTGGAACCGGGTCGGACCCGGCCTGATAAAGGCTCTTCATACACCATTGCACCGTTGGTGCGGGACGTTCCGTAGCGACGATCTGAGGCCGAAAAAAAGATATAAAGTAATCTTTGCGCCCTTGGGGTGAGTATAGCGATCTGATAGAATAAACCGCTTTGTGGAAAGGGAGAGGTGTTCATGCGTCCGTCTGAAGCCGTTGCCCTGCATCGTCACTCCATCATTGGACTGGCCCGGCAATGGAAACTCGATAATCCCCGGGTCTTTGGCTCCGTTGTGCATGGCCTGGATCGGGATGGAAGTGATCTGGACCTGCTGGTTGATGCGCCCGAGGGAATCACCCTTTTTGACCTGGGCGGACTGCAAAGCGATCTCGAAGATCTTCTGGGACTAGCAGTTGATCTCCGGACGCCCGAAGATCTGCCCTTAGCCTTCCGGGATGAGGTTCTGTCTGAAGCGCGTGCCTTGTGAGTCGTCATTTTCGTTTGACTGACTATCTGGGACATATGCACGAGGCAGCGACCGACGCCCGCTCCTTCGTGCAAGGCATGGCGGTCGAAGATTTTCTGAAGGATCGCAGGACCCAGCAGGCCGTTGTCATGAGCCTGCTTATCCTTGGGGAAGCGACGACCAAAGTTATGGCTGCCTACCCGGATGACGTAGCGCGTTATCCGCATATTCCGTGGAGGCAAATGCGCGGAATGCGGAACCGGATCGCGCACGGCTATTTCGAGATCAATTATGGGATTGTTTGGCGTACGGTAGAAGAGGCTTTGCCTGCCCTGATCGCTCAATTGGAGCATTTCCTGCAGAGATCATCCTGAGGATTTCATTTTGAGGGCAGGATGGTGGGCTATCTGATGAACGGCTTCGGCCGTTACGTCCGGTCCCACTAAGCGGTGTCCTCAGTCCAATATGACCTACCTGTATCATGTCAGGGCGCTGACCCGTAATCGATGCAGCCTGCGTGTCAGTCCGGGGATAAAGCAAATGTGTGACTGCATGCGATCGTAATGCGTCCTGGAACCGCAATCGTAAATTCGCGATATTTTCCAATGGTCCTCAATCAAGGATCGATCATAGGAGCGTAGTCGCCAGACCGACCTGGGGCCCCGCTTCGGCAAGACGACGATCCAGGGTACATAATGTCGCGCCATGATCCGCACAAACTGCCAGATGGAGGGCGTCTCCGGCACGCAGACCCAGAGCATACTGAGCGGAAAATCTTGCCGCTGTCCGGAAGTTCTGACTGGTCACAGGCATGACACCAAAGCTTTCTGTGCGAAGACGGGTGAACATGGCCAGGCTGTTTGCTCGATCTGTGACGGTAATCTGGCCCATGCGAAGCTTGATCGACAGGGCTGAAGAAAACTCGGTGACAACCCAGTCACTGATGGAAAGATCTTCAGGTGCCTGGACGCCAAGCCAGTCCTGCATCCGGGTTGTCTCTTCCTCATTGGTCAGAGCCGCCACAAGAACCGATGTATCGAGATAAAGACTCAATACCTTGCCTCATCACGCATCGCGCGAACAGTTTCTGCAGCAGGTTCCCTTTGCGGCGTCATAATGCTGGTAAGTGAACGAAGAGCACTCACTGCAATGGGTTTACGTACTGGCTCCGCCTTGACGAGTTGTGCGACGACCTTGCCGCGACGAAGAATACGAACGGACTCTCCTTCCTTCGCCAGATCAACCAGACGACTGAGATGGGCTTTGGCTTCCACCAGGTTGACGGTCTGCATTTCGGGCTCCGAACCATTAAACTGGTCACTTTATAGCGAAAAAATGTCGCCCTACCAAACGGAATATGCGTCTGACGATGAGAGCGATGCTCGCGGAATTCAGACGAGCAGGATGATGCTTTCCTATACGCCTGGTGGGATGCCGACCCCGTTTACAAGTCCAATCCCACGTTTCTGGCAACTCTTCGTCTCGCCCGTGCTCTGGAGATTAACCCGGCGGTTTTGGTGGAGCTGGAAGAATAGCACGCCGGCTGCCGAGAATCTGAATCTTATCCGGACAACAGGCTCTGTTCACGTAATAAGACATGGTGATCATCGTTGACCAAGTTGGGCATGGCTTCCCCATCTTTTTGGCAGGGGAAGCATTGGGTTGTCGATGTAGCAAGTGACATCTTATGACTACTGCCTAAACACGACGTTCG
>NZ_BANF01000287.1 GCF_000964425.1 Komagataeibacter intermedius TF2
TCGCATTCACACTCTCCCCGTTCCAGAAACAGGAAGAAAACATCGCAGATCAAACGGGAGTACAAGCTTCATAATCCCCCCGTTTAACTGACGACACGCCCTAGTAATGGCCCTGTCGCCACTCTTTCTGACAAAATTGACCAGCCCGCGCTCACTGAATTAATCAGAAAATATCTCGATATGTCGCATGTCAGGCAAGAAGGTTCCCCTTGCCCTTTGGCATTTCTGGCCACTGACGTTGCCAAACAGGAAGGCGAGATACGAGAAACTTATACGCAGGTCTATAAAGATATCGTCGACAAAGTCAGCGCACTTCCCACCATCAAAGATTCAGATAGCGCTCTAGCCATTAGCGCGCTCATGATCGGGGGGGTAGCAGTTGCTCGCGCACTTAACGATGACGAGCTTTCCCGTGACCTCTTAAAGTCGTGTCGTAAATTTGTGGAAGCTTTCATCTGACCGCAAAGAGACGGTGAACTGGGGCTCTGAGACCGATTTCAGACGACTGACCTTAAGGACGTCACCCCGATTCCTTCCCTTCCCGGGCCACCAGCGCCGCGCTCCATGCGACGGCCTGCTACGCTGGATTTCTCCGCCGTTTGATTCCTATATGATTCCAGTTGGTGTTCTGGAACGACAAAAGGCCGCCCATGAGGCGACCTAATTGTTTGTTTTTATTTGGAAAATTTGGTTGCGGGGGCAGGATTTGAACCTGCGGCCTTCAGGTTATGAGCCTGACGAGCTACCGGGCTGCTCCACCCC
>NZ_BANF01000286.1 GCF_000964425.1 Komagataeibacter intermedius TF2
TCGGCAGGTCATTGATCGATGCGACCCGGCGGCGCATAAGCCCGGCGGTATCGAATTCCCACAGTTCATTGCCGTAAGACCGGAACCATCGACCCGCATCATCATGCCATTCATAGGCAAAACGGACAGCCATGCGGTTATTGCGGAAACCCCAGAGTTTCTTGATCAGGCGGTATTCGTGCTCTACGTTCCATTTGCGTGTCAGGAAGGCCACGATCTCATCGCGTCAGGCCATCGGACGATCCTGGGGCGGATTGACTACAAAGATCCATGCCATTTGCGATGCCCTGAGTAACCCGGTGGAGATTGACATCACATCGGGAAAGAATGCGGATACCAACCGGGCGGAACCGATGCTGGAAAACATGGACCCAGATGCCTTCCTTGTCGACAGGGCGCATGATGCAGACAGGTTGATCGACCGATCGACAGAGCGCGGGATTACCCCGGTCATACCGCCAAAACGCAATAGAACGATGCAGCGGGCAACCGCTTCGCTTCAATCATTATCCTTCTTGACTGACGACACGCCGTAGAAGGTATTTCGTCAACCTTCATCTGAATTCCGCGTCAAAAGCATGCTTGGTAGGCTCAGGACCCATTGATATGATTGCGGAAATCTGATTCAGCCTCTGTGAGGAGACTGAAGATGAGTGACCTGTATTGGTTGACGGAGGAGCAGATGGATCGTCTGCGGCCCTTTTTCCCGAAGAGCCATGGCAAACCTCGCGTTGATGATCGTCGTGTGTTGAGCGGGATCATTTTCGTGAACAGAAATGGTCTGCGCTGGCGTGATGCGCCCCGGGAATACGGTCCACACAAGACGCTCTACAACCGCTGGAAGCGCTGGAGCGCTATGGGGGTATTCATCCGCATGATGGAGGGACTGGCTACTGGCAAGGCAGAGTCTCAGACAATCATGATTGATGCGACCTATCTCAAGGCACATCGCACGGCTTCGAGCCTGCGGTTAAAAAAGGGGGCTCAGGCCGTTTGATCGGGCGGACCAAAGGCGGGATGAATACGAAGCTGCATGCTGTCACCGACCGGAACGGACGTCCGCTCGGTGACAGCAGGTCAGATCAGTGATTATACTGGTGCCGCTGCCCTTCTGGACAGTCTGCCACCAGCCGAATGGATGCTGGCAGACCGGGGCTATGACGCTGACTGGTTCAGAGAGGCCCTGGAGGAGAAAGGGATCAAACCCTGTATTCCTGGTCGAAAATCTCGTGCAAAACCGGTCAAATACGACAAACGGAAATACAAAAGACGCCACCGTATCGAGATCATGTTCGGCAGGCTCAAGGACTGGAGACGGGTCGCAACACGCTATGACAGATGCCCGACCGTCTTCTTCTCGGCAGTCTGCCTCGCCGCAACCGTCTTGTTCTGGCTATGAGTCCTGAGCCTAGTCACCTGGAACTGAAGTTCGGTTCATTGTTTTGTGACAAAAGCGTTTCACCGAGGCGAGGATCTGGTCGGCTGATTTGACCCACCGATACGGCCTTGGATTTTCGTTATGTGCGTCGATAAAAGTTATGATGTCGGCTTCGAGTGCAGTTGTTGACCGATGCACGCCGCGTTGGAGTTGCTTGCGCGTCAGTTCGGCGAACCAGCGCTCGACCTGATTGATCCAGGAAGCCGAGGTGGGCGTGAAGTGAACATGCCAATGCGGGCGGCGCGCGAGCCACGTCTTGATCGTGGTCGTTTTATGTGTGGCGTAGTTATCCATCACGAGATGAACATCCAGGTCATCAGGGAGCTCGGTGTCGATACGTTTCAGGAAGTCCAGAAATTCCGCGGCACGATGACGTTTGTAGCATTTGCCGATTACCGCACCCGTTGCGATGTCGAGGGCTGCAAACAGCGACGTCGTGCCATTCCGGAGATGTCAGGTTGTGAGACGTCATTGGCGTATTCGAGGATTTCATCG
>NZ_BANF01000285.1 GCF_000964425.1 Komagataeibacter intermedius TF2
TCAGACACACGTTCCTCCTCGGTCCAGGAAGGTCTTGAGGCGTGCACATGTCTGGAAGCTTCAGTCGCGCCAATAATGCGCGACAGACTTTCAGGGATCGGTTCACGCACAACATCATTGAACCGGGCACGCAATTCGTTCTTCAACCAGCAGTCGAACGGATCAGGATCTCCCCGGAAAGACACATCGTCCATCATTGACCTGCTATCTGCTGCTCCCCGCCTGCCTAACGATACGCAGCCGACTTCGTTGCGCAAATGATCAAAGCGTGCGTCAGATCTGAGATGTTGTCGCGGTATGGCGCACTGTCGGCAGGATCCAAATTCGGGTGAGAACAGCAGAAAGCCGAACGCTCTAGCTGGCGGCGCCTGGCGACGCAGATGGCACATGGGGACGCCTGCCCAGCACCTGAGCGGCCCGTTGGCTCCGAAGCATCTGCTCCGCACCCGTCATGACCGCTGGTGCGTTCCTGATCATG
>NZ_BANF01000284.1 GCF_000964425.1 Komagataeibacter intermedius TF2
TTCCCAAAGGGGCCGCAGCCGGGGAACGCTACGATCCGAAACAGATGGCAGTACTCGACAGCGAGAAATCCGGGCTCATCGAAGGTTAGAAGTAAGATATGGCCGGTTCAGGGATGAATGTCTCAACGAAACGTTGCTCACGTCCCTGATGCATGCCTGCCAGATTCTGGCTGACTGGCGGGCAGACTACAATACGGTGCGCCCGCACATCCCCAACTGGATGGCAAACACCGGACCCGGTCGCCAGACAAGGGTCTCGAGGGCATGGCAGAACGGCATGATAATCTGGATAATGAAACCAGACGGAACTCACCAGATGTATGAATGATCTACGTAGCAGTCCCGTAGATTTTGAGGATGAATCTCCTGTAGCTTCCCGGTATGGGTTCTGAGCAGGGGCGTAAGAAAAAATGGTATATGCCCCGTTCCTGTATCATAGTCTGGACCTTCTCTGCCGTGACCATTTTGCCGACATTGTCATATCATGGTGCAGGTCAGGCTGACTGCCAGTCCGTTCCGGGCCGAAATCGCGCCAGGCGAACCCGTCGGCTTCGTCGTCTGGCGCGTGTCAGGACCCTGAAATGGCAAAGAACACTCATGTATTGCTCGGGGGCTGTGCTGATCGGGATTATTTCCGTGATCTTTGCCCATCTGGGGGATGCGGCGGCCGATCTGCGTTACCACATCGTCGCCCTGAATGCCTGGTCCATGCTTCTGATTGCACCGCTTGGACTGGTCGCCATTACCTGGTTGACGCGCGTGCTGTTCAATGGTGCCCAAGGCTCGGGTATCCCCCAGACAATTGCAACATTGCATATGCATAATTTCATGCTGGTGGACCGAATCCTGACATTGCGCATTGCGCTCGGCAAGATCCTGATGACATGCCTCGGTCTGATCTGCGGCGCCTCAATCGGTCGTGAAGGACCCAGCGTCCAGATCGGGGCGTCCATCATGCATGCGTTCTCGCGGGCCATGGGTCAGCATAATGACGTCACCCGACACGGTATGATCCTGGCGGGCGGAGCCGCCGGCATGGCTGCGGCCTTCAACACGCCCCTGGCCGGAGTTGTATTCGCCATTGAGGAACTCGCCCATTCCTTTGAACAGAAATCGTCAGGACGGACACTGACCGTCATCATCTTTTCCGGGATCACCGCGATTGCCCTGCTGGGGAATTATACCTATTTCGGTCGCACCAGTGCCTCCATCCCGGTTGGTGTCGCATGGTTGGCCGTTCTGGTGTGTGGTGTAAGCGGTGGGCTGGCAGGTGGCCTTTTTGCCCGCCTTGTCATCAGGCTGTCAAAAGGATTGCCTGGATCACTTCGTCCGTTTGCAGCACGTTTCCCTCTCGGGTTTGCTGCTCTATGCGGTCTGCTTCTGGCCCTGATCGGACTGGCATCCGATGGTGCAACCTATGGTACGGGCTATCTCCAGGCGCGGGGGATCGTGGATGGCAGCCTCCATTATCCCGCGTCCTTCTTTCTCCTGAAGTACCTTTCCATGCTCATCACCTTCTGTTCGGGGATACCCGGGGGCATGTTTGCACCATCTCTTGCCATTGGCGCCGGAATGGGCGGATGGATCGAGCAGTTCCTGCCCCATACATCTCCAGGCGCGGTCGTTCTGCTTGGGATGGCGGCATATTTCTGTGGCGTTGCCCAGTCCCCCCTCACGGCGACGATCATCGTAATGGAAGTATGCGATAACCAGCAGGTCACGCTGGCGCTTCTCGCGACTGCGTTTCTGGCGTTCGGGGTCTCGCGCACGGTCTGCCCGCATCCGCTCTATTCCGCCCTCGCCGCGGGGTTCATGGAGAAGACGGAACGGAAGGCAGGTCAGGAAAAAACACTTTCAAGGCAGGAAACTGATCCCTCCTGAACCGGGACCCGGGTTGCAGATGCAGTATTCCGAGCCAGAGAACCGTCAGTCAACGGAAGAAGACACGATGCTGCAGCAGGTGCCGAACCGGAAACCACCACCGGAACAGACCGGGAGTTCCTGCAGTCTGGTTTTCCTGGCATCAGCGTCAATCCTGATCGGGCTTGCGACCGGTGCAATCTGTGGGGTCTTCCGCCTGTTTCTTAAAGGGCTGGAAACCGCGCGAACGGATCTGGCTCTCCGGTTTCTGCATGGTTCTCCGTGGGAGGGTTGCTTTCTGGTCGTGGGGGTTGCCCTGGCGGCCCTTGTCGCAGTGGAAATGGTGCGCCGTTTTGCGCCGCTGGCATCAGGCAGCGGTATTCCCCATGTCGAGGCCGTGCTGTCGGGCGTCGCGGTCCCAGCGCCATGGGTGCTCATCCCGGTCAAGTTCATTGGTGGTCTGCTGGCGATTGGAAGTGGACTGGCCCTGGGACGCGAAGGGCCAAGCGTGCAGATGGGTGCCGCGGCAGCCAATACGATCGGACGACTGCTCTCTCTGGGGCAGGCGGACTGTCGCGCTCTCCTCGCCGCTGGCGCAGGAGCCGGTCTTGCAACGGCCTTCAATGCGCCTGCTGCAGGTGCCGTTTTTGTCCTGGAAGAACTGGTGGGACGGTTTGAAGCCAGAATGGTGTGTGCGGCACTCGGGGCGTCCATTTCAGCCATTCTGATCAGTCGTGGCATCCTGGGCGGCCAGCCTGATTTCATCGTGTTCCATCAGGTCCTGCCTGAAGCGATCGCGAAGCAGCTATTCTTTGTCATGACCGGTCTCATGACCGGTCTGCTGGCGGTTGGATATAACCGGACAATTCTTGCGGCACTGCGCCTTGCCGACCGTCTGCCTGTCAGCATACCCGTCAGGGCCGTTCTGATTGGTGGTCTGGCTGGACTTGTTGTGTGGCTTGATCCGCATCTGGCAGGTGGAGGGGACTGGATTACCCAGGCAGCGATAAATAATACGATAAGCTGGCGTATTATCCCTGCCCTGTTCGTTTTCCGGTTGATCTTCGGTGCGATTTCCTATGCTGCCGCAACACCAGGAGGACTATTTGCACCCATGCTTGCCCTGGGGGCACTGTCCGGATTGACCTGCAGCTTTGTGGCGCAGATACTGAGCCCGGATACAGCGCTGGCGACCACGCCATTTGTGATTGTCGGCATGGCCTCCATGTTTGCGGGATCCGTTCGATCGCCCTTGACGGGCATTATCCTCGTCATGGAAATGACCGGATCGTCCGATCTTGTATTGCCGCTTCTGTCTGGAAGCTTCGCGGCAATGGTAGTGGCAGGAGCGCTCGGCGATACACCGATCTACGAGGCGCTGAGGCTCAGGGCAGCAACCGGAAGACGCTGAAATTATCACCTTTTGGAATACCTGTTTCATAAGGAATCATTCAGACCGGGATGCGGATGACGGATAGAGCCTGCGGGCGACCCGTTCCATGGTCAATCCCTGCACGATAATGGTGAACACTACCACGCCGTAACAGACAGGCAGCAGCAGATTGCGCAATTCACCGGGTGGCAGTCCAAGCGCCAGCGAAACCGAGATGCCGCCACGCAGGCCGCCCCAGGTCAGGATACCCAGAACACGGCCACGCTCCCATTGCCGGAGATGAACCGGGAGGGTGGAAAACAGCACGCTCAATGCCCGCACGGCAATGGACAGCGGGAT
>NZ_BANF01000283.1 GCF_000964425.1 Komagataeibacter intermedius TF2
AACCGGGAAAGGGCCGGCCTTGACCAGGCACTGGCGGCTGTTCGCAGTGGCGATACTTTGGTCGTACCAAAGCTTGATCGATTGGCCCGCTCTGTCCCTGATGCACGGGCTATTGGCGACAGCCTGGCATCCCGTGGCGTGAAACTTCAACTTGGGAACAGTATTCACGATCCGTCTGATCCAATGGG
>NZ_BANF01000282.1 GCF_000964425.1 Komagataeibacter intermedius TF2
ACTGGCACTGGCACTGGCACTGGCACTGGCACTGGCACTGGCACGCTTACGGCACATTCCTCCGTCGCGGCGCAAAAACTGTCCACCCCGACCTATACCACGCCAGCCACCCGCCAATCCGGCTACCCCACGCCGACCATGCCGGTCCCGGCGGCGGGCTATACAACCTCGCCATCCTATTCCGCCAGCCCGTTTCAGTAACCTGTCGGGACATCAGGAAGACGTCTCTGGTGATGCTTTTTTCAAAAAACACAAAAGAACGCCGCCTTTTCAAAAAAGGCGGCGTCCGGAAAATCCTTCTGTTTTTCCATCCATTAACAACGGAAAACCCGATCCTCAGATCGTACTGAGCACCCCGCCATCAACACGCACAGATGCCCCCGTGGTGACGGAAGCCTGCGGGGACGACAGGTAAACCACCATGTTCGCCACTTCATCCACTGTCGCGGCGCGACGGATGATGGAGGAAGGACGGTGTTCCATGACGAATTCCGCCGCAACTTCCGTCAGCGGCTTGCCCGTCCTCTCCTGTTCCGGCTTCAGCATGTCCGCCAGCCCTTCGGACAGCGTGGGTCCCGGCAGCACGGAATTTACCGTCACCCCGGTGCCCGCCATCCGTTCCGCCAGGCCACGCGCCACGGACAGCTGCGCCGTCTTGCTGAAGCCATAATGGATCATCTCGACCGGGATGTTCAGCGCGGATTCCGAGGATATGAACACCACCCGCCCCCAGTTCCGCTCCTTCATGCCCGGCAGGTAGGCACGCGACAGCCGCACGCCGGACATGACATTCACCTCGAAAAACCGGCTCCAGTCCTCATCCGGCGTATCGAAAAAATCTTTTGGTTCAAAAATCCCCAGATTATTGATCAGGATATCGCATGACGGGTGGGCAGCCACCAGCGCAGCACACCCCGCCGCCGTGCCCAGGTCACCCGTAAATCCCGTGGCTTTTCCTGCGCCAAGGGCGGACAGGTCCCGCACCGCCCGCTCCACCGCAGGCGCCTTGCGTCCATTCACCACAACGCCCGCCCCGCTTGCGGCCAGTCCCCGTGCAATGGCCAGCCCGATGCCGCCGGTTGATCCCGTTACAATGGCCGTGCGGCCCGTCAGGTCAATGTGCATGATCTTTCCTTCTGCCATATCTGGAAACGGGCCGCATCGTACACCAGACCATATCCCATACAACCGGCCCGGCGGCCGCCATGCGGCATGAACGGACCGGCGGCGCGGTCCGTGCTGTCCATTCTGGCGACATGGTGTTCAAACCCGCGTGATGACCATGCGGGGATGGCATTGCCCACAACGTCATTCACTGCCTTGGCTGCGGGCGCGTGCGGGGGCGGACATCCCTGCTGGTGTGCCCCTGCCCTGTGTCTGGCGCACATTGACAATATACGTGTGGATATAGTCACGATGAGGAGAGCGTTCCCCAGACAGGTCGTCCCTGCCCGCAGGGTCCATAACCAGACAACCTGCTGCCGCGTTGAGGAAACGCAAACTTCCGTCCGGTAATGACGCGACGACCTGCGAACCAACCACGAAGGACATGACACCATGAGTCCCTATCGCACCATCAACCCGGCCACGGGAAAGACGGAAAAGGTCTTTGACCTGCATGACGACAAGGCAATGCTGGCGAAGCTGTCCACCGCCCACCAGTTCTGGGAAAGCGACTGGCGGCACCGCCCGATCGCTCAGCGCCGCACGCTCATCCTCAAGGCCGCCAACATCCTGCGTCGGGACAAGGAAAAGCATGCCCGCCTGATTTCCATTGAAATGGGCAAGATCCTGCCCGAGGCCATTGCCGAAATCGGGCTGTCCGCCGACATCCTTACCTATTACGCGGAAAAGGCCGAAACCTTCCTCGCCCCGCGTGAACTGCCGGTGTCGCAGGGCCATGCAACCGTGACCAGCGAACCGCTGGGCATCATCTATTGTGTGGAACCGTGGAACTTCCCCTATTACCAGCTGGCCCGCGTCGCAGCCCCCAACCTGATGGCGGGCAATGTCGTCATGGTCAAGCACGCGCCAAGCGTGCCGCAATGCGCGGAGGCGTTCGAAGCCCTGTTCCGTGAAGCGGGCGTGCCCGAAGGCGCCTATACCAACCTGTTCATTACCAATGACCAGTCGGAAAAGCTGATCGAACGCCCGGAAGTGCGTGGCGTCGCCCTGACCGGCAGCGAACGCGCGGGCAGCGCCGTGGCGGCGCAGGCTGGCCGGGCGCTGAAGAAAAGCACGATGGAACTGGGCGGTTCAGACGCGTTCATCGTGCTGGACGATGCCGATCTGGACAAGGTCATGCCCATGGCCATCCGCGGCCGCATGTCCAATAACGGTCAGGTCTGCACATCCGCCAAGCGCATGATCGTCCACAAATCTCTGGTGGCGGAATTCACCGAGCGCCTGAAGACCGCCGTCAATGAATTCCAGTATGGCGACCCGCTGGAACAGGGTGTCACCCACGGCCCGATGAGCAGCCAGGCCGCCATGGAACGTGCCGTGTCACAGGTGGAAAAGGCCGTATCGCACGGGGCGACGCTGGTTGCGGGCGGCAAGCCGATCGACCGCGAGGGCTTTTTCATGAAGGCCGCGATCCTGACCCACATGACCAAGGACAACCCCATTTTCTATGAGGAAATCTTTGGCCCGGTCGCCATCATCCATTCCGTGGACAGCGAGGATGAAGCCATCGCCATGGCCAATGATTCGCCCTACGGCCTTGGCGGTTCCATCCACACCAATGACGTGGAACGCGGGCGTCGCGTGGCGGCGCGGATCGATACCGGCATGGTGTTCGTCAACGCCGTGACCGCATCGGCTGCGGACCTGCCGTTTGGTGGTATCAAGAACTCCGGTTATGGTCGTGAACTTTCGGAATTCGGTATTGAGGAATTCCTGAACCGTAAACTGGTCCATACGCCCTGATACAGCCTGATCTGGCCGCCCCCCCTGTTTCAGCATGGGGGCGGCCTTTTCATCCGGATTACCTGACTTCGCCTGATAACATCTGCCCTGTCGGCCCACAGGCACCGACACAGGCAGCTCTATGCCTCATTTCCAGAACAAGTAATGTAATAAACAGGAACGCAACAAGTCAGGCATAGATTCATTTTTCAGAAGAAATTCCAATATATGCCATTCATTTAATTGTATCTTACTGTAACAAACCTAAACATTTTATGTCCAGACCAACATGAAATGTATCCACCATTATAAACTGCCTTAATTTTTTATATTTTGCATGCAAGAAGCAGTCGCATGCGCATTGTCTACATCATCAACAGCCTGAATGGCGGCGGCGCTGAACGCCCCCTGCCCGATGTCGTGGCGCAGATGCGCCGCTGCGGGCATGACGTTCATGTCCTCGCCCTGGCGCGAAAAGCCGGCAATGCAACGACATGGCTGGAAGAAGCGGGGATCGTTTATGACATCCTTTCCCCCGATCCGGACAGGTTCGCCAGTTTCCCCACCACCCTTGCCGCCATCCGCCGCCATGCCCCGGACCTGATCTGGACATCGCTGACGCGCGCAACCCTGTATGGGCAGATGGCGGGCATCGCGCTGCGCAGGCCGGTCGTCAGCTGGCAGCACAATGCCTATCTGCGCCCGTGGAACCGCTGGGCCCTGCGCGCCACCCACAGGCTGACGGACCTGTGGGTGGCGGATTCCCGCTTCGTTGCGAAATGCACGGCCCGGCAACTGCATGTCCCCGAAGGCGACATCATTCCCTGGCCCCTGTTTACGGCACAGCCCGACATGCCACAGGCCACGCCATGGGCCGGACCGGGCGACGGGCGCATATTCCGCCTTGGCACGCTGGGACGACTGGAAAAGCAGAAAAATTATGGCCTGCTGATCGAGACAATGGCCTATCTGCGTGACCATGCACCGCAGTGCCGCATTCATCTTGATATCGGTGGCGAAGGCTCCCTCGCCCCGCAGCTCCGGGCCCGGATCACGGAACTGGGGCTGCGCAACGTCACGCTGTCAGGGTTCCAGACCGATCCGTTCGCCTATTGCGCCGGGCTACATGGCTATGTGCAGCCGTCGCATTTCGAAGGGCTGTGCATCGCCCTGCATGAAGCAATGCAGGCGGGCGTCCCCTCCATTGTCACGCCTGTGGGCGCGATGGCCGATATTGTAACGGATGGGCAGACAGGCCTGTTCCTGAACCCCGCCACGCCAGAGAACCTCGCCACCCTGCTGCTGCGGCTGTATGACAACCCTGCCCTGTGCGCCGCACTGGGGGGTGCGGCCCGGCAGCGCGTCCTGTCGACCTATGACCTGAAGACCGTAACGGCACAGGCTGCCACGGCCATGACCCGGGCGGAACACCTGACCCACGCGGCGACCGGTCCCCGGCCCTGAAACCGGAACCCGTTTCCGGGGATGCCTTTTCCATAGACATTCAGGGACCACCACTTTTTTCAAACAGGGCGTGACCGGGTGCCCTTTGCTACTGTTTATCAGCCCCTCAGCGTGAAAGACACACCTGAACCGGCCCCTATCCCTTCAGGTGGAATATGACCGGCAGCGTGACTTTCGTGCCGTCCGTCACGCCCCCTTCCGCCGTGCAGTGAACGTTGCGCGCGGCAGCAAGGGCGGTCCTGTCCAGATCATCATAGCCCGTGCTGCTGTGCAGGCTGGCCTGCGCCACCTGTCCCTGCGCCCCGATGACCAGATCCACCATCGCCGTGCCTTCTTCATGCATGTGCCGGGCCATGGCCGGATAACGCCATGCGGGCGGCGTGCATTGTAACGAAGAGACGGGCCGGGCCGCCGGGGCGGCCGGTGACGCATGTCCGGAGGCAGGCGGGGCGCTGGCAGGTCGCGTGGCGGGCACAGGGACTGCCTGCGCGTGCGGGCCCGGTGTGGCGCGTGGGGCGGCAGCATGTCCTGCTGTCCCCTTAGGGGATTCTGTGGGCACGCTGGCGGGGGCATGCCGGCTGGTCGCGGTCTCATGCCCCCCTTCCGCCCGCGGCGCGGCCGGGGCTGTGGGCTGTGGCTGTGGCTGTGGCTGTGGCTGTGGCTGTGGCTGTGG
>NZ_BANF01000281.1 GCF_000964425.1 Komagataeibacter intermedius TF2
TGCCGGTGCCTGCCCCTGCCAGAACCAGAACATATCCCAGTGCCATTGCCGCGCGCCGCTGTTCTGGCGTCAGGCTATCAAGGACTGGCGCAAGCGCACGCGGAACGGGAAGATCACCGGTCATAGCTCTTCCAGCCCTTCCGCCACGCAACCCGGGGTAGTGGTGATCTTACCGGTCGAGAGCAGGATTGTCGCCGGACAGGAAAGATCCCAGTTCCCAAGCCCGCGTTTCCAGCGTCCATCGATAACCAGGCCCACAGGACAGCCCGGCCGCTCGTACAGGCGGACTGCACTTTGCGGTATCGGGGGATCATCTTCTGCCCGCGTCAAGCGCCGGCGCAGGTGGCGGTTCCAGATGGTCTGGGCCGGGCGCGACCGGGCAAACGTCCGTGAAAGGTCCGCCTTCATCGCCAGACGCGCGATCCCCCAATCCGCATAGTCTGAAACAGATCCCATGACCCTCTCCTGTG
>NZ_BANF01000280.1 GCF_000964425.1 Komagataeibacter intermedius TF2
TGCCGGTGCCTGCCCCTGCCAGAACCAGAACATATCCCAGTGCCGTCGCCGCACGCCGCTGTTCTGGCGTCAGACTGTCAAGGACTGGCGCAAGCGCGCGCGGAACGGGAAGATCACCGGTCATAGCTCTTCCAGCCCTTCCGCCACGCAACCCGGGGTGGTAGTGATCTTACCGGTCGAGAGCAGGATCGTCGCCGGATAGGAAAGATCCCAGTTCCCAAGCCCGCGTTCCCAGCGCCCATCGATAACCAGGCCGACAGGACAGCCCGGCCGCTCGTACAGGCGGACTGCACTTTGCGGTATCGGGGGATCATCTTCGGCCTGCGCCAAACGCTGGCGCAGGTGGCGGTTCCAGATGGTCTGGGCCAGGGGCGACCGGACAAACGTCCGTGAAAGGTCTACCTTCATCGCCAGACGCGCGATCCGCCAATCCGCATAGTCTGAAACAGATCCCATGACCCTCTCCTGTG
>NZ_BANF01000279.1 GCF_000964425.1 Komagataeibacter intermedius TF2
CTCAGCGGAACATAGGCGGCCCGCCGCCCCGTCTCATGGCGGTCTTCCCACCGTCGGCCATATCGCCTTACGGCATCATAGCTTCCTTCATATCCTTCCTCACGCAGCAGTTCGAACAGACGGATGAGGCTCAGCCGTTCGCGGGCCGGACGCGCCACGTTCTCCTCAAGAAGAGCGCACAATCTTCCCTCCCATGGACCAATCCGGGGAAGAGGCTGTCGTTCTCGGTGATAGTCAAAAGACGTCTGTCCCGACCGGATCACCTTGCGTACCGTCTGCCGCGATATCCCAAGGTCCCGGCAGATCGCCTTGATCGCCTTTCCTTCGACAAAATGCGCGCGACGGATCTTTCCAATTGTTTCCACAACAAGCATCCCAAACCGGGCCTCCATTCAGCATGAAGGCCATCGTGAACCCGTTTCTCAGAAAGGGGTCGTTTTTG
>NZ_BANF01000278.1 GCF_000964425.1 Komagataeibacter intermedius TF2
GCATCAATGATGGCCAGCAGCCAGACCCGTTCAGGTCTGGTTTTCGAGGGACGATGCCCGCCCGTGCCGGCGCAGCACCGATCCCCGACGCGTCTTGCGCGCTGCACCCATTTGATCGCTGAAGCATCACTCACGCCGAAGCGCCGCGCCGCTGCCCGGCAACTCATACCGTCTTTCTCCACCGCATCAATTACACGGTCTCGTAAATCCTGCGAGTAGGCTTTCGGCATGAAGGCTGGCCTCCTTCGCCAGTCTTCATCTTGAATCACATCAGACGCCCTTTGGGAATCCTATGATTCAAGCTATTCGCAGTGCGCTCTA
>NZ_BANF01000277.1 GCF_000964425.1 Komagataeibacter intermedius TF2
ATGGTCGACAGCAGCCATGGGCCGGCGCGTCCGCGCGCGATCGGATGGAAGGGGGCGGGTGGCTGGGTGATGCTCTCGCAGTCCCGGCAGGTGAACTTCTCCCGCACCGT
>NZ_BANF01000276.1 GCF_000964425.1 Komagataeibacter intermedius TF2
ATCAGCCGAAGCCCGAATGCGATGTATCTGACACTCGTTGATGCACTGGCGCTTTCTATCCGCAATGGCGATCTGAGAGAAGGCGACAGGCTTCCGCCCCAAAGAACCATCGCAAGCCACATCGGAACCAACCTGACAACCGTTACACGCGCCTTTACCGAAGCCCACCGGCGCGGCCTGATTGACGCAACGGTCGGGCGAGGCACTTTCGTCCGTGTCGGCGCTGGCGAGAGCCACTGGCGCCATACGGGACCGGCTGTAGTCGATCTGACCATGAACCTGCCACCCATCCCGCAGGAACCGCCGCTTCAGCGGATCATCCAGAGCGACATCGCAGCCATCCTGAAACAGCAGGACCTGAACAGCCTGATGTCATACCGGGTAACGGGCGGCACGCTGGAAGAACGTCAGCTTGGCGCGAAATGGATCGCGCCCGTCATCGGGCAGCGGCGTACGGACGAAATCCTCGTCTCGCCCGGTGCCCAAAGTGCGCTCGCGGCCATTGTCAGCACCCACACCCAGCCGGGTGATGTGATTGTTACTGATCGCATTGCCTATCCCGGCATCCGGACCATAGCGGCACAGTTCGATCTTATCCTGGTCGGCGTGGACAGTGACATGGAAGGTATGATGCCGGATCAACTGGACCGGGTCTGTGCTGAACATCATCCCCGACTGCTCTACTGTATTCCGACGATCCACAATCCCACCACGGCCACGATGTCCCTGCAACGACGCAAGGACATCCTGAAGGTCGCCCAGCGCCATCATCTGCACATCGCAGAAGATGACCCTTACAGCCTACTGATGGACAGTCCGCTCCCAGCTCTGGCAGCCCTTGACCACAGCCGTGTCAGCTATGTGGCAACCCTTTCCAAGACGCTTAGTCCAGGTTTGCGTACAGCCTATGTCGCGCTACCAAATACTGACATGGCCCGGCGGGTGACGGCCGCCATCCGGGCCATAGCGCTGACCAATGCAGGCCTGCTCAGCGCGCTGACGGCGCGGTGGATGCAGACTGAACAGGCGCACACGATCCTGCATGCCATTCAGAAGGAACTGCGGTTGCGCCAGTCTATTGCCCGCCGAGTGTTGGGGGAGAAACATTGCATGAACCCCGACGGACCGCATGTCTGGCTGAAACTGCCAGATTGGTGGGGCAGTTCGGGTTTTGTTGCCTATGCCCGCAGGCGTGGTCTGGCGCTAGTACCAAGCAATGTCTTCACCATCAGTGGCGAGCCCCCCCAACGCGCCCGTATTGCGCTGGGCAGTGCTCCGGATGCGGCAAGTCTTGAGGAATCCCTGCATGGCGTAATGTCTGTCTTGCAGCACAAGCGCTCCCCCGGTTTTGCCGATATTGTGTGATCTCGTCGTTACACCGTGAATCGTCGCAACCCACTGATTCGACGGTTAATCTGTGCATTCACAGGAAACAAGGCCGCTGGCGTTTTCACAAACGCGTGATTTTAATACCAAGCAAAAACAGTGAGTTATTTATAAGATCTATCATTGTATGGCGCATTAAAATTTATTGTCTCCCTTCGTCCGTCTCAAATGATTTCCCATTCGTCACTTTGTTTTTTTTGTACCTATAATCTTGTCCATACAAAATTTTGTAGTTGGCGCATTCCATGTCACGTTTTC
>NZ_BANF01000275.1 GCF_000964425.1 Komagataeibacter intermedius TF2
CGGGAGCGGGCATCCACCCCATCAGTTCTCAGTGAAAATCAACAATGTCGGCAATCGAACACTGTCGCACCGCAGCCCTTGGTGGTCATGTCGCAGCGTGCGGGGACTGTGGACACAGGCGGATCGCCTATAACAGTTGCCGCAACCGTCATTGTCCGCGCTGTCAGGGGAACGCCGCACGGACATGGCTGGCCGAACGTGAGGCCGATCTGCTGCCGGTCGGGTATTTCCATGTCGTCTTCACCCTGCCGGCGCGGATCGCCGACATCGCGCTGCAGAACAAGGCCGTTCTCTACGCCCTGCTGTTCCAGGCGGCCTCGGAGACGATGATGACGATCGCCGCCGATCGCCGCCGATCCCCGGCATCTGGGTGCCCGCATCGGCATC
>NZ_BANF01000274.1 GCF_000964425.1 Komagataeibacter intermedius TF2
GCCAGCTCCATGGCGGGGACTTCATCGAGCGTGCTGAAAATGTCGTGCTGATCGGCGGTCCGGGAACCGGGAAAACCCACCTGGCGACCGCGCTG
>NZ_BANF01000273.1 GCF_000964425.1 Komagataeibacter intermedius TF2
CCGTCAATCCGGGTCTGGCCCTTCTTTACAAGCTCCGGCTCGAAGCTGCTGTCGCGGTCGCGCGGCACCGTCACTGGAAAGACGCCGTCCTGGCCCTTCAGCACCTTGGTCGTGGAGCCATTCCGCCGGTTCAACTGGCCCGGCGGGGCAGCCTTGCCCTCCTCATAGCCCAGATGCGCGGTCAACTCCCCACCCAGCATGCGCTCCATGAGCCGAATTTTCAGCTCCTTCAGCAGCCCGGCGTCACCAGGCAGGTCTTCAGGACGCTCTACGCCCGTCAGCAATTCGTCGAGGATTTCCATCGAGATGGTCATTCATACTTCCTTTCGGTGAAGTATGGACCAG
>NZ_BANF01000272.1 GCF_000964425.1 Komagataeibacter intermedius TF2
CCAGCCAGCCGCCCCGCAGCAGGCGGAGGCACCGGAACCGCAGGCCGAACCCGCGCAGCCCGCGGCCCTGCCGCCGCCGGTGCCGCGTGCGACCGGCACGGGAACGGGGGCGTATGGCGTGCAGCTTGCCGCCCTTGATACGCAGGAAGCCGCATTGAAAAGCTGGACCCGGCTGTCCAGCCGCTATCCCGACGTGTTCGGGCCGTATCAGCCTGCCGTGGTGAAGGCGGAACGCAACGGCAAGACCTTCTACCGCCTGCGCGTCAAGGGGCTGGCGAAGGCGCAGGCGGTCAGCCTGTGCGCAAAGGCCAAGGCAAAGAGCCTGGCGTGCGAGCTGGTCCATTCCTGATCCCGCCATGGCCTGTGTTCCCGTTTCGCGGAGGGGAGGGTGAACGGGGATAACGCCCCGCCCGCTTCCCCCACCACCGCCCCGATCGTCCATCTGGAAGGGTTCGACGGGCCGATGGACCTGCTACTGGAACTGGCGCGGGCGCAGAAGGTGGATCTGTGGCGCATTTCCATCCTGCAGCTGGTGGAGCAGTATCTGGCTGTCGTGCGTGCCGCGCGGGACATCCGGCTGGAACAGGCGGCGGACTGGCTGGTCATGGCGGCGTGGCTGGCGTGGCTCAAGTCCCGCCTGCTGCTGCCTGAGGATGATGAGGAAGCAACCGACGCGGAGGAGGCGGCCAGCCTCCTGCATGAACGCCTGCTGGAACTGGAGCGGATGGTCCAGCTTGGCCGCTGGCTGGCGGGACGCCCGCAGCTTGGTCTGGAAGTATTTGAACGCGGACAGTCGGAAACGCTGGTGGAAATCGACCGCTCGGGCCTTGCAGTTGATGTGCCGCAGCTTATGCGGGGGTACATGGCGGCCATGCGCAGGCGGGCGCGCAAATCCGTCTACCAGCCGCGCGTGCTGCGGTTCTGGACCGTGCAGGACGCGCTGGCACGGCTGCGGCGCATGCTGGGTACGCCCGATCTGAAGACGGACTGGTGCGGACTGGACGGGTTCGTACCCGACATTCCGCCACAGGCCGACATGACGGAAACAATGGTGCAGACAGGCCGCCGCGCCGCCGTGGCGGGCACGTTGCTGGCCAGCCTTGAAATGGCGCGCAGCGGGATGATCGAACTCCAGCAGGCGGAACAGTTTGGCCGTATCTGGCTGCGCGAACGGGCGGAGCCGCCGCATGACGCTGGAACAGAACCGGAAGGGGACATGGCCTGATGAACGAGACGCGACAGCCCGGGCTGCTGCCTGAAGGGGAGGCGGCCGAAACACTGGTCGAGGTGCGGGAGTTCTCGCTCCGGCTGGTGGAGGCGCTGATTTTCGCCCGTGCCGATCCGCTCAGCACCCGCGCCATTGCCGAAGTGCTGGGCGCGCAGGGCGGCATACCGCACGATACCGCCGACCGGGATGCCTATGTCGCCGCCACGCTGGCGGCGCTGGCGGCGCAGTATGCGGGGCGTGGCGTCGTGCTGGTGGAAGTGGCGGGGGGATGGCAGTTCCGTACCGCCCCCGATCTTGCCCCGCGCCTGACCCGCGTCATGCCGCGCCCGCGCAGGCTTGCGCGATCGACCATGGAAACGCTGGCCATCATTGCCTATCACCAGCCCTGCACCCGCGCCGAGATCGAGGAGATCCGCGGCGTCAGCCTGAGCCAGCAGGTGCTGGACACCCTGCTGGAGGCGGAACTGATCATGCCGCTGGGCCGTAAGGAAGTTCCGGGGCGGCCCATCCTGTGGGGGACATCATCGGGCTTCCTGCGTCATTTCGGGCTGAAGGACCTTGGTGATCTGCCCCGGCGGGAGGAACTGCTGGTGGATGTGCCCGATACCGCCGTGCCACCCGATGCGCCGGACGAGGTTCCTGACCCGCCCGCGTCGTGATAGGTGTGCAGGACATGCACGGGCGAGACGTGATGCCGGGCGGTGGCGTGCGGGTGTGCCGCGTGTGCGTGGTGGGGGAGGAAAGTGGTCATGTTCGATTTCGCGTGGTCTGAATTTGCCCTGATCGGGGTGGTGGGCCTGCTGCTGATCGGGCCCAAGGACATGCCTGTCGCCATCCGCACGGTAACGGGCCTGATCAAGAAGGCGCGCGGCCTCGCCACCGAATTCCAGTCCCATGTGGATGAAATGGTGCGTGAGGCGGACCTGACGGAGGCGCGTGACCAGCTTGGCCAGCTCAAGCGGCTGAACGTGCGCGACAAGCTGATGAAGGCGATTGACGGGGATGGCACGCTGCGGCGTTCGCTCGATCCCGCCACGCTGACGGGGACGGCGCCCGTCCCCCCGCCAGCCACGCCCGGAGTGGAGGACGCGCTGCCGGAACACAGGGTTCCCTCGCGCCATTACATTCCCCCGCTATCCACCGCCACGCCGAAGGAAGCAGACGCGGCGGTGCTGGCCAGCGCGCCCGATTTCCTTCCGCCCCGTGTCGCGCGCCGTATCGCGGCCGAACTGCCGGACCTGACCCCGCCGGCCTTCCTGCCGCCGGTCAGGGTCATTCACCGGGGGCAGCGTGTCTCCGTCACAGCCGACGGACGGGAATAAGAACGCGATGGATGCAGGAGACGACACCCTGAATCAGGATTCGATCAACGACCAGCCCATGCCGCTGCTGGAACATCTGGTGGAACTGCGGCGCAGGCTGCTGTGGTCCATCGTGACGTTCATGGTGTGCTTTGCCGTCTGTTACTATTATTCGGAACAGATCTATTTCTTCCTGGCCAGGCCGCTGGGCGACATCATGCGCCAGAAGGGGGAACAGCCGCACCTGATCTATACCGCGCTGTATGAAGCCTTCTTCACCTACATGAAGGTCGCCTTCTTCGGTGCGGCCTGCCTGTCGTTTCCCATGGTGGCGGTGCAGGCGTGGATCTTCATAGCGCCCGGGCTGTACCGCAGCGAAAAGCGTGCATTCGCGCCCTTCCTGGTCGCGACGCCCATCATGTTCGCCATGGGGGCGGCGCTGGCGTATTATTTCATTTTTCCCGCCGCGTGGAAGTTCTTCCTGTCGTTCCAGACGGCGGACGGGCAGGACGGGCTGCAGATCGAACTGCAGGCCAAGGTGTCGGAATACCTGACGCTGGTCATGAAGCTGATCATGGCGTTCGGCATGGCGTTTGAACTGCCCGTGGTGCTGACGCTCATGGCGCGGGTGGGGCTGGTGACATCGAAGGGGCTGGCGAAAGTGCGGCGCTATGCCTATGTCGGCGCGTTCGTGGCCGCCGCCATCCTGACGCCGCCCGACGTGATTACCCAGACCGGTCTGGCCGTGCCGCTGATCGGGCTGTACGAGGTTTCCATTTTCTGCGCCCGCCTTGTCGAGCCGCGCAACCCGCCTGAAGACGATACCGAGGAGACTACCTGATGCACGACCTGCGCGCGCTTCGCGCCGATCCCGACGGTTTTGATGCCGCCCTGAAGCGCCGGGGCGAGCCTGCTGTGGCGCAGGCGCTGCTGCTGCTGGATCATGACCGCCGCGCGGCTGAAACCGCATTGCAGGAACTGCAGGCGCGGCGAAAGCAGATTTCGAAGGAAATCGGCATGATGCGCAAATCCGGCGCGGACAGTTCCGCGCTGGAAGCGGAAGTGGCCGGCGCCAAGGCCCGGATGGAGGAACTGCAGACCCGCGCTGATGATCTGGACAGCCAGATCCGTGGGACGCTGGAACGCCTGCCCAACCATCTGGACGCCGGCGTGCCCGAAGGGGCCGATGAAAGTGCGAACGTGGAGGTGCACCAGAACGGCACGCCACGCGAATTCCCCTTTGCCCCGCGTGAGCATTTCGAACTGGGCGAAGCGCTGGGCATGATGGATTTCGAGACCGCGTCCCGCCTGTCGGGTGCGCGGTTCGTGGTGCTGCGTGGCCAGCTTGCGCGGCTGGAACGCGCGCTGGGCCAGTTCATGCTGGACCTGCACACGGGCGAAAACGGCTACGAGGAAACCGCTGTGCCCGTTCTGGTCAATAACGAGGCGATGTACGGTACCGACAAGCTGCCCAAATTCGCCGACCAGTCCTTCCGCACCGAGGATGGCCGCTGGCTGATTCCCACGGCTGAAGTGCCGCTGACGGCCAGTGTCGCGGGCCAGATCCTGCCGTGCGCCGTGCTGCCGCGCCGCCTTGTCGCCCTGTCATCGTGCTTCCGCAGCGAAGCCGGGGCGGCAGGTCGTGATACGCGCGGCATGCTGCGCCAGCATCAGTTCCAGAAGGTGGAGATGGTGTCCATCACCACGCCGGAGGAGAGTGACGCCGAGCATGAGCGCATGACCCGCTGCGCGGAAATGGTGCTGGAAAAGCTGGGCATTCCCTACCGCCGCATGCTGCTGTGCGCGGGCGATACCGGTTTTGGCGCGGCAAAGACCTTCGACCTGGAGGCCTGGCTGCCGGGGCAGAAGGCATGGCGCGAAATCTCGTCATGTTCCACCACGCGCGACTTTCAGGCCCGCCGCATGAACGCACGCTATCGCCCGGCGGAGGGCAAGCCCGCCTTCGTCCATACCCTGAACGGGTCCGGGCTGGCCGTGGGCCGCACGCTGATCGCGGTGATGGAAAACTACCAGAACGAGGATGGCAGCATCACCGTGCCCGACGTGCTGCGCCCCTATATGGGCGGTGTCGAGGTCATCCGCGCGGCCTGATCCCCCGTGGGGCGGTCGTGCAGGTCACGCTCGCCCTGTCTGGCTGCAGGAGGTCGGCGCGACGCTGGCTTCCTGTCCCGCCTTTCCCTTAACGCCGCTTGCGGTGCGGGCGCTTGCCTCTGGGCGGTGCCTCACGGTTGCGGCGTCCCGGCGGACTGGCGCGGTTGTCGGGGCTGAAGGGGGATGTGCGGGGCGTGCGGGCGCGGATGCTCTGCTGGCGCAGAACATCCTCGATCCAGTCATTCAGGCGTGCGGTCGTGGCCTCGGCTTCCTCACGGTTGACGTAGGCTTCGGGAAAGCGCAGCGCCAGCCACCGCCAGGCCACCAGTCGCTTGTGGCGCTTTTCGGCGCGTTCCAGTTCCGTCCGCTCGGCCCGTTCGGGGGGCGGCAGGCGGCCCGTGCCCGGCGGTGGCACGGCATTGCCCGCCGCATGATCCGCCGCCCAGTGGACAAGGCGCTGGATGCCGTTGTCACGGTCATCCACCGGGCACATGGCGTAAACCCAGCGCTGCGCCAGCGTCAGGTCCGCAACCCCTTCCAGCGCGGTGGCGATGGCGAAGGCCTGTTCCATGTTGGCCAGACGGTAATTGGGGTCATCACGGCGCAGCACCGCGCGGCGGATGCGCACCAGCACGCCAAACAGGCTGTCGGACCCGATTTCGGCCGCCACGGCCTGCACGATGTCGGCATCCGGCTGGACCTGCGGGCGCATGTCCTCGATCGGCTGCGGGGGAGCGGCCAGCATGGCGTGGATGAAGGACGGGCTGCCCACCCCTTCCAGCACGGCCACGACACCCTGTTCATGCTTGCCATAACGCCCGGCGCGACCGCCGATCTGCTTGACCTCCTGCGGGTTGAGGTCGCGCGTCTGGTTGCCGTCATATTTGCGCAGGGCCGCGAAGACGACGCGGCGGATGGTCAGGTTCAGCCCCATGCCGATGGCGTCGGTCGCGATCAGGATATCGGCGTCGCCATCATTGAAACGCTGGGCCTCCGCCCGGCGGACTTCGGGGCTGAGCGCGCCATACACCACCGCCACCCGTTTGCCCTGCGCCAGCAGCAGCGCGCGCAGGTCCAGCACCTCGCGCCGGGAAAAGGCGATCAGTGCGTCATGTTTCTGCAGTTCATGGAGGCTGACCGAGCGTTCGGCGGCGACCAGCGGGCTTTTGCGTTCCAGCCGGATTTCATCCACCGGGTCACCACACAGTTCGGCAATGCGGCGGACCATGGGAATGCAGTCGGGCGCGCCCAGAATGAACAGGTGCCGCGCGGGTGCGCCCATGATGGCCGCCGTCCATGCCGCCCCCCGGTCGGGGTCGGTCAGCATCTGGGCTTCGTCGATGATGGCGACATCGACCGGGTTGTTCAGCGGGCACATTTCCACGGTCGCGGCCAGATGACGGCTGCCGGGCACGTCGATGCGCTCTTCGCCGGTGGCAAGCGATGTCGGCACGCCGCGCGCGGTCAGCGACTCGCGGAATTCATGGGCCAGCAGCCGCAGGGGCGCCAGCGCCAGCCCGCTTTCGGCGCGGGCCAGCGCATCAAGTGCTGTATGCGACTTGCCGCTGTTGGTCGGCCCCGTCACCAGCGTGATGCGGCGGTTGAGCGCGCGCGCGGTGCGGAAATGGGCGGCGTAGCGGTCAAGGGCGGCAACCTGCGCAATGACGGCATTGCCCACGCGGCGGTTGCCAAGGTCGGGGGCCAGCGGCGTGCGCGACGGGGTGTCCTGTCCCTCCCTGCGCCACTGGGGCAGCTGCTGGCGCAGGGCCATAAGTTCGGTGGGGTCGAATTCCCACCGTTCCTGCCCGTCCGCCTGCGGCACGCGCCGGGCGACCGGCAGGCGGTTTTCCGCGATCCAGCGCAGGGCCTCGCGGTGCGAGCAGCGCAGCAGGCCGGGCACGTCGCTGAAGGGGACAAGGCTTTTTTCCCATTCGCGCAGGCGCAGCACTTCCTCACGCCGGCGCGCACGTGCCGTATCCTCGATCCGGGTGTCACGGTCCTTGCGGCTTGCATCCTCGCGTTCCAGCCCGGCGGCGAAGGCATCCGCATCCGGCAGGGCAAAGGCGTCGGCCACCGCCACGGCCAGGGTGCGCAGTTCCGCAGGCGCCAGCATGCGGCCGGTTCCGTCGAACAGGTCGGCGCGGATATTTTCCACCGCGGCGTGTGGCGTATCGCCCTGCGCGCGCAGTTTTTCCCGCAGCACGGGGGCAAGGGCCGACAGCAGGCGGGCGTCATCGGGTTCGGGGTCGTCCACGCTCACGGCGGCGGCTTCGGTATCCGCGCGCGTGACCCATACCTGTCCCGCGCGGCGCGTCAGGTCCATGAGACGCGACCCCCATGGCTTGCGCCGGACGGTGCACAGCGCGCTACGGAACGCGGCGTCATCTATCCGTGCCGCGCCAGGCTGCAGCATGCGGGCGATCACGCGCTCCAGCTTCGGGCGTTCGCGGGTTTCAACATGCAGTCCGGTTGCGGCGATCGCCGCATCCAGCGCCAGCAGGGCAGGGGCGGCCCGGTCGGGGAATTCAGAAGTCATACCTGACTATGTGCGTCATCCGTGCGCGGACGACAATGGACTCCCTACTTGCATCCGGTCCCGAAATCATTGAATAGAGGCCCGCATCGTACGCGTGTGGCGTGACATGCGCGCACCGGAACGGACATTATGCGGCAAATCTGTTCCCTGTAGCGCGTGATATGTTTGTTTTGTGCTGGAATTCCACGCTGTGGATGGCCTAAACATGCCCGCACTCAAGCTTTATGTAGCTGTGGGCGGGCGCATGTTTCAGGATATCCTGTGTCTGCGTCATACCCAGCCGGGAGAATGATAACCAGATGTCCGATACGTTGATTGTGCCTACTTCCGAAACCATGCTGACGGGCCTTGCCCCGGTAGCCGGTCAGGAAGGCGTGTTCCACCTGGCCGAACCGACCAGGGAATACAGCCACCTGAATGCTGAAACCGTCCTGTCGGTCCATCACTGGACGGACCGGCTGTTCAGCTTCACCACCACGCGCGACCCGGCGCTGCGCTTCGAGAACGGTCAGTTCACGATGATCGGCATCGAGGTCGAGGGCAAGCCGCTGCTGCGTGCCTACAGCATCGCCAGCGCGAATTACGAGGACCACCTCGAATTCCTGTCGATCGCCGTGCCCGATGGTCCGCTGACCTCGCGCCTGCGCCATGTGAAGGTGGGCGACAAGGTGCTGATCGGCCGCAAGCCCGTCGGCACGCTGCTGCTGGACAACCTGCGTCCGGGCCGCAACCTGTATTTCCTGTCCACGGGCACGGGGCTTGCGCCCTTCATGAGCCTGATCAAGGACCCGGAATGTTATGAGCGCTACGACCATGTGATCCTGAGCCACACGGTCCGTATCTCGGGCGAGCTGGCCTATGCCAACCACATCCGCCACGAACTGCCCGAACATGAATTCCTGGGCGAGGACGTGAAGGGCAAGCTGCTGTATTACCCGGCCGTGACCCGTGAGGAATTCGCCGTTACCGACCGTATCACCAAGCTGATCGAGACGGGCAGGATCTTCAAGGATCTCAATATCCCCGAGCTCGATCCCGAACATGACCGCGTCATGATCTGCGGTTCGCCGGAAATGCTGGCCGATACGGAAAAGATGCTGCAGGACCGTGGCTTTGACGAGGGGAACAACTCCAACCCCGGCGCCTATGTGGTGGAAAAGGCGTTCGCTGAACGCTGATCCCGCCCCAGCCCCGGCCATGGACCCCCAGGCCGGGGCTTTTTTGTTGGCCCCGCCCCGCGTCCGGGCGGGGGAGCGCCGGAATGACGCATGCTGTCGCCGTCCTTCCGGCTGGAAGCAGGATGCACAACCGGCATGAGTTATGATTTCGATCTGTTTGTAATCGGCGCGGGTTCGGGTGGCGTGCGGTGCGCCCGCATTGCCTCCAGCCATGGGGCGCGCGTGGCCGTGGCGGAAAGCCGCCATTGGGGTGGCACCTGCGTCAACCTTGGCTGCGTGCCCAAGAAACTGATGGTCCAGGCCAGCGAATATGGCGACTGGGTGGATGACAGCCACGGCTTCGGCTGGAACACGAAACGCGGGCAGCATGACTGGGCCGCGCTGATTGACGCCAAGGACCGCGAGATCACGCGCCTGAACGGGCTGTATGTCTCGATGCTGGAAAAGGCGGGGGTCGCCCTGTTTACCGGCCATGCCACCATCGAGGATGCGCATACCCTGCGCATCGACCCATCGCCGCTGGCCCCCGACGCGGCCCCCCGCCGCGTCACCGCGGCCCGGATCGTCATTGCCGTGGGGTCCACGCCGACGGCCCCGAAAATACCCGGTGCGGAATACGCCATTTCCTCCGACCAGGCCTTCCACCTCACACACCGTCCGCAGCGGGTCTGCATGGTGGGGGGTGGATATATTGGCGTGGAGTTCGCGGGTATTTTCCGTGGCTTCGGGTCGGAGGTCGATCTGGTCTATCGCCAGCAGCAGCCGCTGCGGGGGTTTGATGGCGACCTGCGCCATGCCCTGCACGACGCCATCGACCTGCGCGGCATCCGCCAGCATGCCAGCGCGTCCCCTACCAGCATTGAAAAACGCAGGGATGGCAGCTTTGCCGTCACCCTGGATAACGGCAGCCAGATTGAAACCGACTGCGTTTTCTTCGCCACCGGACGCCACCCCAAGATCACCGGCCTTGGCCTGACACAGCTTGGTGTCGCGATGGAGGAGAACGGGCGCATCATCGTGGGGGACGACAGCCAGACGACGGTGCCCGGCATTTACGCCATAGGCGACGTGACCAACCGGCTGAACCTGACCCCCGTGGCCATTGCGGAAGGGCATAACCTGGCCGACCGCCTGTTTGGCGCAGCGCCCGCGCGGCAGTGGTCCTATGCCACCACGCCCAAGGCGGTGTTCTTTACCCCCGCCCTTGCCAGTGTCGGCCTGACGGAAGCCGAGGCGGCGCACAGGGGCGATGTGGATGTCTATGTCAGCCGCTTCCGTCCCATGCGCAATACGCTGAGCGGCCGCCAGCAGCGCACGTTCATGAAGCTGGTGGTGGATCAGGCCAGCCAGGTCGTGGTGGGCGCGCACATGCTGGGTGATGACGCGCCGGAAATCATGCAGGGGCTGGCCATTGCCGTGACGGCGGGCCTGAAGAAAGGGGACTGGGACCGGACCATCGGGATCCATCCTTCCTCGGCGGAGGAATTCGTGACCATGCGCACCCGCACGCGGGTCACGCCCCATCATCCGGCCTGATACAGAAAAACCGTTGCCGGTCAGTGTTCCGGCAACGGTTTTTTTTACAGGATTCGAGAGAACGCAACCTTTTTAGGAAAAGGCAGCGCCTCAAAACTTTTGTTATCTTTCAGTGCGTTACCGGGGTGCGACCCAGCCATTGCCGGTCGAATCGCCAAGCTGGCCATCGCCATTGATCCCGCTGCTCTGGTACGAACTGCCGAAACGCGACAGGTCCGTGCCCGTGACCGAATCGCGGTGCACATGTTCCAGATGATCCGGGTCGGGACCGTGGTTCAGTTCCATGGACGGCGCTTCCTCATAACCGGGCGGCAGATGGTTGCGCTGACCATGAACGGTCATCTTGTCTTCATTCTGGCTGTTGCTGTCGTCACTGTTGGCGGGCGCGGCCATGGCCGTCACACTGAACAGGCACAGCCCGGCTGCCAGGGCGGTTATGAATTTCCCACGTGTGGTGGCCATGATCCGTAATCCTTTTACCTGAGAGGGCACCATGCCAACCATGCCCCGTCAGGAGAAGCCGTGGTCTGGCAGGCCAACCATGTCACTTTTACATATGGGTGAAGCATGACTGTAATACGACCTGCATCTGTATGGATCGGGTCGGTTTGTGGCGTCAATGCAACATTGTTTCCCCGCTGGTGGCACGGGCGGAGGGACCGGGGCCAGAACAGGCTTTGCCATGCCGGGCTTTTTTCGACATAAAGACTGCCCTTCCGCCGCTGGCGGCGGGGACTGTCTTGTATCAAGAGGAATTAGGATCCGACCCATGAGTGCGACGCACAGCCACAACAGTTCTTCCCGGCAGGCCTGGACGCCGGAGAGCTGGCGGTCGTTTCCGGCGCGGCAGATGCCGCGATATCCCGACGAAGCCGCCCTGCAGGGCGTGGAAGCGCGCCTGCGCCGTTACCCGCCGCTGGTTTTCGCGGGGGAAGCCAGGCGCCTGCGCGCCCATCTGGCCAAGGCCGCCACGGGGCAGGCCTTCGTGCTGCAGGGGGGCGCGTGTGCCGAAAGCTTCAGCGAATTCACCGCCGACATCGTGCGTGATACCTTCCGCGTGCTGCTACAGATGGCCGTGGTGCTGACCTTCGGCGCGAAGGTGCCGGTCATCAAGATCGGACGCATGGCCGGGCAGTACGCCAAGCCGCGCTCTTCGGATACCGAAACGAAGGACGGCGTCACGCTGCCATCCTACCGTGGTGACATCATCAATGGCTCGGACTTCACGGAAGCCGCGCGCATTCCTGATCCGAAGCGCATGGAAACCGGCTACTTCCAGTCCGTCGGGACCATGAACCTGCTGCGCGCGTTTGCTGGCGGCGGTTATGCCAACCTGCATGAAGTTCACCGCTGGAACCTCGGCTTTGTCGAGCGTTCGCCACTGGCGCAGCGTTACGGGCAACTGGCCGAACGCATTGGCGAGACGCTGGACTTCATGGCTGCGTGCGGCCTGACGGCGGCGACCACGCCCCAGATTGACGAGACCGAGTTCTATACCTCGCACGAGGCCCTGCTGCTGCCGTATGAGCAGGCGCTGACCCGCATCGATTCGACATCGGACGAATGGTATGACTGCTCGGCCCATTTCGTGTGGATCGGGGACCGGACCCGCCAGCCCGATGGCGCACATGTCGAGTTCCTGCGCGGGGTACGCAACCCCATCGGCATCAAGGTCGGTCCCACCACGACCATCGAGGACCTTGAACAGCTGCTCGACATCCTCAACCCGACCGATGAGGCGGGGCGCATTTCGCTCATTTCCCGCATGGGGGCGGGCAAGGTGCGTGAGCATCTGCCGCCGCTGCTCGAGAAAGTGATGGCCACGGGGCGGACGGTCACATGGTTGTGTGACCCCATGCACGGCAACACAAGCTCGACCTCGACGGGCGTCAAGACGCGCTCCTTCGATGCCATCCTGTCCGAGATTCACGGCTTTTTTGACGTGTTCGAGGCCGCGGGCGCCCACCCCGGCGGCGTGCATTTCGAAATGACCGGCCAGAACGTGACCGAATGTATCGGTGGCGCGCACCGCTTGACGGAAGACGATCTGGGTGAACGCTATGAAACCTTCTGCGACCCGCGCCTGAATGCGGAACAGTCGCTGGAGATGGCGTTCCGTCTGGCCGAGGAGCTGAAGACGCGGATGCAT
This sequence comes from Komagataeibacter intermedius TF2, assembly GCF_000964425.1. Classification (GTDB taxonomy): domain Bacteria; phylum Pseudomonadota; class Alphaproteobacteria; order Acetobacterales; family Acetobacteraceae; genus Komagataeibacter; species Komagataeibacter intermedius. The sequence goes on from NZ_BANF01000272.1 coordinate 12,041, forward strand.
CGCATGCATGGCGGGGCGCGCTAGTCCCGTCCGGATGGGGGGATTGGAGGGGCATATGACCCACGGTGACAGGACAAGGCACGACAGGGGTGCCGGCGCGGTGGAACAGGATGTGATCGCCGCCCGCACGGATGCGTATTTCAACCGCACACGTGCCATTGTCGAACACTTTGGGGACAGGAAGGTGACGTACGCCATCTTCCTGCGCCGCCCCGTCGTGTCCGCGCCCCGGCTTATGGTGGACTGGCTGCATGCCGTCGCCGCCGAGCGCGGGATCGGGATCGAATGTGACGTCATGTTCCCCGAGGGGACATGGGTTGGCGCGGGTGAACCGCTGGCCTACGTGACCGGGTCGTTCGCGCAGCTTGCGGTGCTGGAGACACTGGTGCTCCAGCGTCTCGGTCCGGCCTGCGTGGCCGCGCACAATGCCTATCAGATGGCCATGGCGCTGCCGCATGTGCGCTTCATGGCGATGGAGGCGCGGCACTGCGCGGGCTTTGGCATGCAGGAACAGATGGCGTATGCCGCTTCCGTCGGCAGCCATGCCGCCCAGAAGGAAGGTGCGCTGGGCTTTATCGGCAGCGCCAATGACGCAACGGCGCATTATTTCGGCACCAAGAAGGGACTGGGCACCATGCCGCATGCCTTGGTGGGGTATGCCGGGTCCACCCTGCGGGCGGCTGAAATGTTCCATGAGGTCTATCCCGACATGGACCTTGTGGTGCTGGTGGATTATTTCGGGTCCGAGGTGACAGACGCGCTGGAAGTCTGTCGCCATTTCCCGGACCTTGCGGCAACAGGGCGGCTGGCCGTGCGGCTGGATACGCATGGTGGCCGTTTTCTGGAGGGGCTGGACCCGCAATCGTCCTATGACGTGCTGGAACGGCACACGCCGGGCAGCATACGGCGGTACCGGTCGGACAAGGAACTGCGCTACCTTGTGGGCACGGGCGTGTCCGCCGCCGCCATCTGGCGCATGCGCGAAGCACTGGACGAGGCCGGGTTCGCGCATGTGCGCATCATCGCGTCGTCGGGTTTCAGCGTGGAAAAATGCCTCAGCATGGCCGATGCCCATGCGCCGGTCGATGTGATCGGCACGGGGTCGTTCATCCCCGATCGCTGGTCCGAAACCTATGCCACGGCGGATATCGTGGCCTATGACGATGTGCCCCGCGTCAAGGCAGGGCGTGAATTCCTGCTGCGTCATATGCGCAACCGCTAGGCCGGTCATGGGCTTACGTCCCCGAAGGGACGCATAACGAAAGGCTTCATCTTGTCAGAAACCATTTTTGCCCCCGAAGGGGGATGGCGCGTGCGGATTCTGGATCTGTCGGGCGGTGCCGAGGATAATATTGTCGAGGAAGTCGGTGGCTTTCCCGACCTGATCCAGGCCAATGCCTTCGCGCGGGCCTATGTGCGCGACAGCATTGAACGCTGCCGCATGCCCGGCCTGTCGGCGGCGGATATCCTCAAGGCATGGTTTTCCTTTGGCGAGGACGCGGAAGTGCTGGAATCGGGCGATCAGGGCTGGCGTTCGGCCAATGAACTGGATGATTTCGCAGCCCATGCCGCAAGCCCGATGGAGCGCGACTGGCGCGCGTTCGACCCCCGCCGTGGCGGCGATGAGGAAGACGAGGCGTAAGGACGCCCCTGAAACTGTAAAATATAAAAGTTTTGGGTGTCGCCTTTTTTCAAAAAGGCGGCGTTCGCCCGGGTTGGTCTGAAAAAACTTTCCCAATACGCCGTGTATTGAACCGGCGGCTTGTCCCGAGAACCATCTGCCTGCTCGGGCAAGGCCAGTCCCCATGCCGGCATGTCCCGGGGGTGGGTCTGAAGGCTGGTGTGTTCCGCGTCGGTTTGCGCATGTGTTCTCTGGCATTCGGGGCGTAATCGCCGCATATAAGGGGCATGAAACTCCGTTTTGCGCCCAGCCCGACCGGGCTGATCCATGTCGGCAATGCGCGTCAGGCCATTGCCAATGCCCTGTTCGCCCGCCGCCACAATGCACGCTTCCTGCTGCGCATTGACGATACCGATCGCGGTCGCTCGAAAGAGGAATACGTGCAGGCCCTGCAGGATGACCTGCGCTGGCTTGGCATTGGCTGGGATGAATTCGTGCGTCAGTCGGACCGGCTGGACCGCTACGCGCTGGCCATTGAAAATCTGAAGGCCAGCGGGCGGCTTTATCCGTGCTTCGAAAGCGAGCAGGAACTGGCCTCCAAGCGTGAAGCCCGTATCCGCATGCGCAAGCCGCCGGTCTATGACCGGGCCATGCTGCGCATGACCCCGCAGCAGCGCGCGCAGGCCGAAGCCAATGGCAAGGTGCCGTACTGGCGCTTCAGGCTGTCCGATCATCGCACGGTGGAATGGAACGATCTGGTCATGGGGCCGTCGCGCGTGAAGCTGCCCGCCATTTCCGATCCCGTTCTGGTGCGGGCGGACGGGACGGTGCTGTACACGCTGGCATCCGTCGTGGATGATATGGAACTGGGCATTACCCACATCATCCGGGGTGAGGACCATGTGACCAACACCGGCGTGCAGATCGACATTGCCGAGGCGCTGGGGGCAAAGCGCAACCGGTTCACCTTCGCGCACCTGCCGCTTTTGCTGGATGAAGGCGGCGGCAAGCTGTCCAAGCGGTTCGATGGGCTGTCGATTCGCGCATTGCGGCAGGACGGAGTCGAGTCCTCGGCCATCGTGTCCTATCTGGCGCGTCTGGGCAGTGCGGATGACCCGGCGCCGCTGTCGTTTGATGAACTGGCCAAAACATATGACCTCGGCCGTGTCTCGCGCTCGGCCGCGCGGTTCGACATGCGGCAGCTGCTGGGTCTGAACCGCCGTATCATGCACGCCATGCCGTTTGACGAAATCCGTACCCGCCTGCCCGAGGGGGCGACGGAAGCCTTCTGGCTGGCGGTGCGGGGCAACGTGGATCTGGCGGGTGAACTGCGGCACTGGTGGGATGTCGTGGCCGGTGAGATCATCCCCCCGGTGATCGAGGATGCGGACCGTCCCTTCCTGCTGCAGGCCCTCGAGTCGCTTCCTGCCGAACCGTGGGACGGGACAACATGGAAGACATGGACCACGGCCGTGAAGGAGTCCACGGGCCGCACGGGCCGTGCCCTGTTCCATCCGCTGCGCCTGGCGCTGACGGGAGAGGATAGCGGGCCGGAAATGCGTGACCTGCTGCCCCTTATGGGCCGGGCGCGAGTGGCCGACCGGCTGCAGATTGCGGCACGCTGATACAAAAAAGCCCGGTTTCGCACCGGGCTTTTTTTGAATGGAGAAGGATTGGAAATAATAAAAGTTTCCGGGTGCTGTCTTTTTTAAAAAGGCAGCGTTCTTCGAAGCTTTTACTCCTGCCTGTCGCCGCCCTGCCGCGCCTTGCGCCCACGGGACAGTTCGGTCACCACGCCATGTAGCGTGCGCAGTTCCTGTTCCGTTACTTCACCGCGCAGGAAGAAATGACGCAGGTTGCGCACCATGCCGGGGCGCTTCTGTTCATTGCGCAGGAAGCCGCATTCATCCAGATCAGCGATCAGGTGGCGCATGAAGTTGTCCAGTTCGCCACGGGTCGCCACATGCGTCTCGTTGGTCATGAGCGTGCGCGGCGGCGTATCATCCGCTGCCATCCACCACTCATACGCCATGATCATGACTGCCTGCGCCAGATTCAGTGACATGAACGCAGGATTGAGCGGATAGCGGATCAGCGCATCGGCGCGGGCCATGTCCTCGTTATCCAGCCCTGCGCGTTCAGGGCCGAACATAAGCCCGACCTTCAGCCCGCGATCCGTCATTTCCCGCAGTTCGGCAGCGCCACCGCGTGCGGTCAGCACCGGCTTTACGATATGGCGCGGGCGCGGGCAGGTGGCAAAGACATGATGCAGGTCGGCCACCGCATCATCCACCGTATCAAAGACCTGCGCGGATTCGAGGATGCGGTCAGCGCCCGAGGCACTGCGCCACGCACGTTCCTGCGGCCAGCCGTCACGTGGTGCAACAATACGCATGTGGAACAGGCCGCCATTGGCCATGGCGCGTGCAGTGGTACCGATGTTTTCGGCCATCTGGGGCCGGACAAGGATCACGACCGGGCTGTTGCCAATGGGGCCGATATCCGCCCCGCCGTCGCGGCCGGTCATGCCTGCCTCCATGTCGTGCCCTGCGGGCCGTCTTCCAGCACGATGCCCTGTGCCGCAAGGTCATTGCGGATTTCATCGGCACGGGCGAAGTCACGCGCCTTGCGCGCGGCCAGCCGTTCTGCAATCAGGCCTTCGATCCGGGCCGGGTCAACCTTCGCGCCGCCACGGAACCATGCCTCCGGCGTGTCCTGCAGCAGGCCCAGCAGGTTGCCCGCCGCCTTCAGTCGTGCCGCAGCCAGACTGTCACCCGTCATGGCCATATCGGCCAGGGCGTGCATTTCCGCCAGCGCGCGGGGGGTATTCAGGTCGTCGCACAGCACCTGCACCACGCTGTCGGGCGCGGGCACGGGATCCTGCACGGGATCAAGGTTTTCCAGTGCGCGGTAGAAACGGTCGAGCATCTGGCGGGCTTCATTCAGCCCTTCGCGGGTAAAGTTCAGCACCGATCTGTACTGCGCGCGCAGCAGCAGCAGGCGCAGGGCTTCCGCTGGCGTATCGCGCAGCACGTCGCGCACGGTCAGGAAGTTGCCGAGGGATTTCGACATCTTTTCCCCGTTCACCAGCAGCATGGCGTTATGCACCCAGTGATTGGCGAAGTGGCCATGCGGGTGGCAGCACATGCTCTGCGCGCGTTCGTTTTCATGGTGGGGGAACAGAAGGTCCGACCCGCCACCATGAATGTCGAAGCTTTCGCCCAGATAACGCTGCGACATGGCCGAACATTCGATATGCCAGCCAGGACGGCCCCGGCCCCACGGGCTGTCCCATCCCGGCGTCTGGTCGTCGGACGGTTTCCACAGCACGAAGTCACCGGGCGCGCGCTTGTAGGGCGCCACTTCCACCCGTGCGCCCGCGATCAGGTCATCTGGCGTGCGGCCCGACAGCGCGCCATAGGATGGATAGGTGCCTACCGCGAACAGGACGTGCCCTTCGGCTTCGTAGGCATGGCCGCTTTCGATCAGGCGGGCGATCATGTCCTGCATTTCACCGATATGGTGGGTCGCGCGTGGTTCCACATCTGGCGGCAGGATGGAGACGGCGGCCAGGTCCGCGTGGAAATCGTGGATGGTGCGCGCCGTCAGGTCCGCAATGGATTCGCCATTGGCATGGGCGCGGGCGTTGATCTTGTCATCCACGTCCGTGATGTTGCGCACGTAGGTCACGCGGGGGTACAGGTGGCGCAGCAGGCGCACCAGCACATCCGCCGTCAGCATGGCACGCAGGTTGCCGATATGCGCCAGATCATAGACCGTGGGGCCGCAGTAATAGACCCGCACGTTATCGGGTGCCAGCGGGACGAAGGGAACGGTGCTGCGCGTCCTGCTGTCGTGCAGGTGCAGGCGGGGCTGTGTGTCGGACATGATGCGCCTAGATGCGACAGACAGGCGGGATTAGGCAAGACCTCATCTGTGCCTTTGCGGTGGGCCAGCCGGGCTGGCCCGTCCGGTCAGCCGATTTCCTGCCCGATCTGCTTGATGTCATGGAATGTCAGGTCCGGGTTGCCTTCCGCCGTGCGTCGCATCATGAACGCGGACGAGGCAAGGAACACCGGGTCCCCATCAATGTCATCCGCCATGGCCGTGCGGTTGGCCATGCAGAAGGCATCCAGTTTCTCACGCGGGCCGGTGACCCAGCGGGCAAGGTTGTAGGGTGTCGATTCGAAGCCGATCGCAACCCCGTATTCCCCTTTCAGCCGGGACTGTAGCACATCCAGCTGCAGCGTCCCGACCACGCCCACGATCGGTGGCGCGCCATCCTGCGGGCGGAACAGCTGAACCACGCCTTCTTCCGCCAGTTCGGTCAGGGCCTGCCGCAGCTTCTTGGCCTTCATCGCATCATCCAGCCGCACGCGGCGCAGGATTTCGGGCGCGAAGTAGGGCACGCCGGTGAAGCGCAGGTCCTCGCCTTCGGTCAGGGTATCGCCAATGCGCAGCGTGCCGTGGTTGGGAATGCCCACCACGTCGCCCGCGAAGGCTTCCTCAGCCAGCTGGCGGTCACGGGCAAAGAAGAACTGTGGCGTATGCAGCGCGAACTGCTTGCCGATCCGCACATGCTTGAGCCGCATGCCGCGCTGCAGCTTGCCCGAGCAGATGCGGGCAAACGCCATGCGGTCGCGGTGGTTGGGGTCCATGTTGGCCTGGATCTTGAACACCAGCGCGGTCAGCGCCGGTTCATCCGCGCGGACGTTGCGGGTCTCGGTCGCCTGGTCACGCGGTGGCGGGCCGAAGGCGGCCAGCGCATCCAGCAGGTCGGTAACCCCGATTTCCTTCATCGCGCTGCCGAAGAACACCGGTGTCAGGTGACCGGCATTGAAGCTTTCAAGGTCGAATTCCGGCAGCGCCGCCTCAACCAGCTCCAGTTCCTCGCCCAGCTGCACCATGCGCGGGTCCGTCTGGTCCAGCGGTTCGGTTACGTGCAGTTCACGGTTGCGGATGTCATAGGTGCCGACAAATTTGGCCGCCCGCCCCACCGGCCACGTGGCGGGGGAGGTATCGAGCGCCAGCGAGGACGAGATTTCATCCAGCAGGGCAAACGGGTCCTGCGATTCGCGGTCCATCTTGTTGATGAAGGTGACAATGGGAATATCGCGCAGGCGGCAGATCTCGAACAGCTTGCGCGTCCGGGCCTCGATGCCCTTGGCGGCGTCGATCACCATCACGGCGGCGTCCACTGCCGTCAGCGTGCGGTAGGTATCTTCCGAGAAGTCTTCATGACCCGGCGTGTCGAGCAGGTTGAAGATGCAGCCGCCATATTCGAACGTCATGACCGATGTCACGACGGAAATGCCACGGTCGCGCTCGATCCCCATCCAGTCCGAACGCGTGCGCCGCCGTTCCCCCTTGGCCCGCACGTTGCCCGCCATCTGGATCGCGCCACCGGCGCGCAGGATGCGTTCGGTCAGCGTGGTCTTGCCCGCATCCGGGTGGGAAATGATGGCGAATGTGCGCCGCCGGGTGATTTCGGCGGCAAGCGGGGTATCGGCGACGGTGGCGGTCACGGTCTTGTCCATTCCTGCGGCTGGCCCGGCGGAAGGGATGCGGAAGCGGGCAGGGGCCAGAAACGCGGACGCCGGACGCGGGGACAAAACCCCACGCCCGGCGTCACGCCTGCCCGGTTCCGGGACTTGATCAGCGAGAGTAGAATTCGATGACCAGGTTCGGTTCCATCTGGACCGGATACGGAACGTCCGACAGCTTGGGGCTGCGCAGGAAGGAGCCCTTCATCTGGCGGTGGTCCACTTCCATGTATTCCGGCACGTCGCGTTCGCCGCTCTGCGCCGCATCCAGCACGATGGCCAGCTGCTTGGACTTTTCACGGACTTCGATCACGTCGCCATCACGCACCAGATAGGACGGGATGTTGACCTTGCGGCCGTTGACCGTGATGTGGCCGTGGCTGATGAACTGACGGGCCGCGAACGGGGTGATCGCGAACTTCAGGCGGTACACGACCGCGTCCAGCCGGCGTTCCAGCAGGTCGATCAGGTTTTCGGAGGTATCGCCCTTGCGGCGGACGGCCTCGTCATAATACTTGCGGAACTGCTTTTCGCCGATGTTGCCGTAGTAGCCCTTCAGCTTCTGCTTGGCCATCAGCTGCACGGAGAAGTCGGACGGCTTCTGCTTGCGGCGCTGGCCATGCTGGCCGGGGCCATATTCGCGCTTGTTGACCGGGGACTTCGCACGGCCCCACAGGTTTACGCCAAGGCGGCGATTGATTTTGTACTTGCTCTCAAGGCGCTTGCTCATCTGCGCGCTCTCTCTTCATTCATCTGCATGGCACACGGCGGAAACCGCATGGCCATGTTGTTGCACCGGTAGGTCCTGTTCCGCATGAACAGGACGGGCGCGCCACGTATTACCGGCACCGGGGAGCAATCACCCATGGGCACCAGCCGTATCGTCCACGTTCCCGGCAGTCGGGCGCGTATAGAAGTACCGTGCCCGTCCTGTCAATCATCATGCATGCCGCCCCACGGCAAAAGCCTGTATCGCACAGTGCTGCCAGCCTGTTATGAAACGGACACCGGAAGAAGACATGACGGGAACAGGGGGGTTTTACGCATGGATACGCCATTTACACAGCGCTGGGGGCTGTTTGTCGGCCTTGGCGCCATATCGTTCGGGCTGGGCATCGTGGCATGGGTGGATGCGCTGGCAGTGTCGCTGGCCAGTACCATCCTGCTTGGCGTGCTGCTGTTCGTCGCGGGCGCGGTGCAGCTTGTGCATGCCTTTGTCGTGCGTGACTGGAGCGGGCGGTTCATGTCCATTCTGGGTGGCGCGCTGTACATCCTGGCGGGCACGATGATGATGGAGGAACCGACAACGGGGTCCATGGTCATCACCATCTTCATTTCCGCCTGCCTGGTCGTATCGGGCATCGGGCGCATCATCATGGCGTTCCAGCAGCGTGGCCTGCAGGGATGGTGGCTGATCCTGCTTGGTGGGCTGATCAGCCTGCTGGTGGGGGTGTGCCTGTATGTAACGCTGCCGTGGTCGGGCCTGTGGCTGATCGGCACGTTCGTGGCCGTTGAACTGATCGCGGCGGGCATTGGCTGGATCCAGTTCGGCCTTGCCCTGCGGCAGGCCGCCTACATCCCGCCTGAAAACTGAGTGGCAAGGTTGCGGTCAATGGCATTGTTGGCCGTAACCCCCAGCAGGTTGCGCAGGTCGGTGGCGTTCATCCGCGCCTCGAAGCCGGGGCCGCCGGGCTGGAACAGTTTTGCCGTCGATAGCGGCCCGACCGTGACAGGGTCGAAACCTGCGTCATGGATCAGCCAGCCCGCCACATACAGCGCCTGCACCACATCGCCCGCCATGGGCAGGGCCAGACGCGGGGGCGTGCGGAAGGCCTCGGCTTCCAGCGTGGTCATGTCCTCGGAATTGAAGGCCCGCACGACCGAGGCCTGCGGGAACATCGCCTGCGTGGTCACGCCCGCCCCCTTGGCCAGCGCCAGCCGTCCGATCTTTCCATCCCGCCAGCCATAGGGGTTGGAGGGGTCGATCAGCGGCTTTGTCCCCACGATCGACCCGATGTCGTGCCGAAGCTGGGGCAGCGCGCCATAGGGGACCGCCAGCACCACGGCGTCGCCAAACCTTGCCGCTTCCTGTGGCGTGCCGTCGCGGGCGAGGGGATAGAGTTCCGACGCCAGTTTCTTCGCGGCACCTTTATGAATGTCGGAGAACATGACCTGATGTCCCGCCCGGCACCATAAATGCCCCAGCGTGCTGCCGACATGGCCCGATCCGATCATGCCGATACGCAGGGGCCGTCGTGCATGGGCCGCCCCGGGCAGGCTGGCAGGGATCAGCGCGCCCAATGCGGCGAACAGGCTCTGTCGGCGGGTCAGTTTCAGGGCGGGCATGCATTTCTCCTGTTCTGGCGGCATGTGGTAGTATGGCACGGGATGGCTTATCCATGGTTGGTTCTTTGCCGACCAGTCCGATATATGACACAGACTTGGCTGAAGCAGGAGTTACAGCGTCAATGACCGATACCCCCGATCAGGACCGGAACGTGGTCGCGCAGTCCGCTGTCCCCGCTGGCGTGGAACATCCGGTGGAAGCCCTGCATGAGGCCGTGCAGGAAGATGAGGCGGCGCTTGCCGCCACCACCGTTCCCGATCCTGGCCCGGTGCCCGAAGCCCAGACACAGGTCGTACCCACCGACCATGACGCCGTGGCCACCAGCCAGGCAGCCGCCACGGCCGCCATGGCCCCCGAATTCATGCCCTACAGGGAACTGTTCCAACTCATGGGGGCGATCGTGTTCGTGCTGGTCGTGCTGGCGGTGGGGTGGAACGCCATGCATGCATCCGGTATCTGGCCGGAATGATCGCCTGATCCCGTCAGGGTGGCGACAGCCGGACCGAGACGGGACAGTGATCGGACAGGCGCGTGGCGTCGTCGCGTCCATTTTCGCGGTACAGCATGACCCGCAGGCTGCCCGGCTGCAGCCAGTCGCGCGCGGGCCCGCCCGCCATGATATGGTCAATGAAATAACTGCCCTGCGCACAGGGGCTGGCGCGTCCCGCGGTTGCCAGCGTAAGCGGGCCATTTTCCGTAAGCGACCGCCAGGCAGGATCGTCGGGCGCGAGCAGGCGGTTGAAATCGCCCATCACGACAAAGGCTTCCCCTTCATCCTGCCGTTCCATGATCCAGTCCTGCACGACCGCGATCTGGCGCAGCAGCGTCCGGCAGACGGGTCGGTTCCGGGTCGTGGCTGACGAATCGCGACATCCCGCCTTCAGATGCACCACCAGGATGCGCAGGCTGTCCGCGCCACTGCCAACCGTCAGGTCAAGCCCGGCCCGCAGGTGACGGGGCGCCGTGGGGGGATAGACATCCAGCGCCGTGACATCTGCATGCCGGACAACCGGCAGGTCCGCACGGACCGCAAGGGCGACTTTCTGCACGACCGTGTCGTCGGATAGGAGGATGCGGTAGCGCGGGGCGGGAAACAGCCTTGCGGCAAGCTGCGCGCTGTCGATTTCTTCCAGCGCCGCGATATCGGGGGCAAGGCGGCGGGCATAATATGCCAGCCGGTCCAGTTCCGCCGCGCTGCGCGGCATGACGTCTGCCGGCAGGGCGGGATCGCCCTGCGGGCGCGTGGTCAGCCAGTCAAGGTTCCATGTGGACAGCTTGAGACTGTCACCGGCCTGTGCCCCGATGGGCAGGACCATGAGCGCAAGGGCCACGGTCAGACGGAAGCCCGCCTGCCTTAACCCCCGCGCAAACCATGGGGCGGGATTACGGCGTGGTGGTGTCGCCAGCCTTTTGTGCCTGCAGCTTGGCAATGGCTTCGTCCACATGGACGAACGTGCGCGACGTTTCATCCAGTACGACAACTTCCCCACTGGCGATGTCATAGAACCATCCCTGCAACGTCAGGGTGCCGCGGGCAACCCCTGCCGCGACGGCGGGATGGGTGCGCAGGTGGGCAATCTGCAGCTGCACGTTCTGCTCGGACAGGCTGCGCACGGTGGCAGGCCCGGCGTCGGACGCTTCCAGCACGGCGCGTGCGGCCTCGGCATTGCGCAGCCAGCTTGCGACGGTGGGCATCCGGGCCAGTTTCGTGGGGTCGGGGTCCAGCAGCGCCTTCATCGCCCCGCAGTTGGAATGGCCGCATACGATGATATGCGAAACCTTCAGCGCGCTTACGGCATATTCAATGGCGGAGGACACGCCGCCCAGCATTTCCCCATAGGCGGGTACGATATTGCCGATATTGCGCAGCACGAACAGGTCGCCCGGCTGGGTCTGCGTGATCATGCTGGGATTTACCCGGCTGTCGGCGCAGGCAATGAACAGCGTATCGGGAGACTGGCTTTCCGCCAGGCTGGCGAACAGTTCGCGGTTTTGCGGAAAGACTTCAGTATTGAAGCGTTCCACGCCATGCAGCAGATCGATAAGGGTATCCCGGGCAGTATGGGTATCGGCCATTGTAAAATCCTGTCACCTGAATGTCCGGATAAAGGGAAATGCGCCCACCGCACGGGCATTGCTGCGCAGTCCGGTAGGTGGGGTAGTATCCCATGCTATCTGTATCATGGAAACACCTGCATGTCACAATTGTTTCTTCATGCGAAGCAGAGGAAATACTATGTAACCACAATATAATTAAGAAACATTCACTTTCTGTATTGAACTGGTGATGGGGAAGGCAGGGGAGTACAGCACAACGGCGCACAGGGTGCGCCGTTGCATATCCGTTCCGTCTTGTCAGCGTGGCGGATCAGGCCGCGCTGTCAGCCTTGCATGGCGGCGCGCACGGCATCGAGGGCCGCGTCCACCCTGCTGGTATCCGGGCCGCCGGCCTGCGCCATGTCGCGACGGCCACCCCCCCCCTTGCCACCCATGGCGGCGCTGGCGGCGCGTACCAGGGTCACGGCATCCACCTTTTCCGCAAGGTCGGGCGTTGCGGCGACCACAATGCTGCCCTTGCCATCCGCCGTGGAAATCAGGGCGATCACACCCGATCCGATTTCCTTGCGCAGGGAATCAGCCAGCGGCTTGAGTTCCTTGGGCGGCAGTTCGCCCACGTTGCGGGCGTCAAGCCTGATGCCATTGACCTCCACAATGGATGCCGCCGACTGGCTGCCCGATGCCAGCTTGCGCTGCAGGTCGGAAATCTGGCGTTCCATCGCCTTGCGTTCCTCCAGCAGCACGGCAAGACGCTCGGGCGCTTCCGCGGGCGGCACGCGCATCATGGCGGCCATCTGGTTCAGACGCTCTTCGGTGGCGACGGTGGCGTTCTGCGCGGCAAGGCCGGTTACGGCCTCGATACGTCGCACGCCCGATGATACGCCGCTTTCGGATGTGATGCGGAACAGGCCGATATCGCCGGTGCGGCGCACATGGGTGCCACCACACAGTTCGATCGACCAGCCCGCGCGCCCGTCCTCGGGGCCGCCCATGGAAACCACGCGGACCTCGTCGCCATATTTTTCACCAAACAGGGCCATCGCACCCTGTTCAATGGCTTCTTCCGGCGTCATGTGACGGGTGGTGACTTCCGTGTTTTCACGGATGCGGGCATTCACCTCGGCCTCGATTTCAGCCAGTTCCTCCGGCGTGATCGGACGCGGCTGGCTGACGTCAAAGCGCAGGCGGTCAGGTGCGTTCAGGCTGCCCTTCTGCGTGACATGATCGCCCAGGCGTCGGCGCAGGGCTTCGTGCAGCAGGTGCGTGGCGGAGTGATGGGCGCGGATGGCGCTGCGGCGGTCATGATCGACCTGTGCCGTGACCGCCATGCCGGGTTTGACCGTGCCTTCAATGACCGTGCCGTAATGCACCAGCAGGTCGCCCAGCTTCTTTTGCGTATCGGTAATGGCGATATGCAGGCCGGGGGCGGTAATGGTGCCGGTGTCGCCCACCTGTCCGCCGCTTTCGCCATAGAACGGCGTCTGGTTCAGCAGCAGGGCGATCCTGGTGCCGGGGCCGGCGCTGTCCACCTGTGCATTGTCCACGACCACGGTCTGGATTTCGGCATCCGATGTTTCGGTGGTGTAGCCAAGGAATTCCGTGGCGCCAAAGGTGTCACGCGCCTCGAACCACACGGTTTCGGTCGCGCTGTCGCCCGATCCGCTCCATGCCGCACGGGCGCGCTTGCGCTGCACGTCCATTGCTTCGTTGAAGCCAGCCACGTCCACGCCGTGGCTGGTGCCACGCAGGGCGTCCTGCGTCAGGTCCAGCGGGAAGCCGAAGGTATCATACAGCTTGAATGCAACGGCACCCGGCAGGGGCGCGCCATCGCCAAGGTGTTCCGTCTCGTCCGCCAGCAGCGACAGCCCACGGTCCAGCATCGCCTTGAAGCGTTCTTCCTCGCCCTTCATCGTGCCTTCGATCAGGGCGCGGGCATGGATCAGTTCGGGATAGGCTTCGCCCATCTGCCGGATCAGCGCGGGAACGAGTTTGTAGAAGGTCGGTTCCGTCGTGCCCATCAGGTGCAGGTGACGCATGGCCCGGCGCATGATGCGGCGCAGGACATAGCCGCGTCCGTCCTTGGACGGCAGCACGCCGTCAGCGATCAGGAACGAGGTGGAGCGCAGATGGTCGGCCACAACGCGGTGGCTGGCATTGAATGGCCCGTCCGGGTCCTGGCCCGTGACTTCGGCCGAGGCCAGGATCAGGGCGCGGAAGGTGTCCGTATCATAATTGTCACGCTTGCCCTGCAGGATGGCGGCAAAACGTTCCAGTCCCAGCCCGGTGTCGATGGACGGACGCGGCAGGGGTGAGCGCGTGCCGGGCGGGTTTTCGAAATACTGCATGAACACGAGGTTCCAGATTTCGGTAAACCTGTCGCCATCCTCATCGGGGGAGCCGGGTGGTCCGCCCGCCACTTCGGGGCCGTGATCGTAGAAGATCTCGGAACACGGGCCACAGGGGCCGGTATCGCCCATGCGCCAGAAATTGTCGGAGGTGGGGATGCGGATGATCCGGTCATCCGGCAGCCCGGCGATCTTGCGCCACAGCGTGGCCGCTTCCTCATCATCGGCATAGACGGTGGTCAGCAGCTTTTCCCTGGGCAGGCCAAAGGTGCCGGTAACCAGATTCCACGCCAGTTCAATGGCTTCCGCCTTGAAATAATCCCCGAACGAGAAATTGCCCATCATCTCGAAAAAAGTGTGGTGGCGGGCGGTATAGCCAACGTTGTCCAGATCGTTGTGCTTGCCACCTGCGCGCACGACCTTCTGCGCCGTGGTGGCGCGGGAATACGGACGCGTTTCCTGTCCGGTGAACACGTTCTTGAACTGCACCATACCAGCATTGGTAAACAGCAGCGTCGGATCGTTGTGCGGCACCAGGGACGAGGACGGCACGATCTGATGCCCGTTCCCCGCAAAATAGTCGAGGAAGGTGGCGCGAATGTCGTTTGTTGTGAACATGGCGGGAAACGGACGATCCTGTATTGAAGGTATGGATGTAAAACCGGTTTCATTCACCTAGCGCACGTAGCGCCGGACCGGAAGTATGAACATGCGTGTTGTGTCCACATGGCGATTGCGTGATGTGTGGGACACGGTAGGGGCAGGCGGTGTCTGGCACATAGGCCCGCGGACCGGTTGTGTCGGAATCGCATACCGCACTGGCGGCCATGTCGGGCATTCGTGTCGCGGAGGTGGAACGGTTGGCCCGCAGGCTCTGATTGATGATGCCCCGGCCGGTCATGGCCGGATGCGGTCACGGCCATGGAGTGCCGTGTACATCGCCGGGATATTTTTTCGGTAAATCTTCTTAAAATGCTTCAGGAAGCGGCACTTTTCCGGAGAAAGGCGGCGTCCCAGAATTTTTATTATTTTTTATCAATGAGCGTTGTCTTGATATGCTGGTGAAGGAACGCAAAACGACGCTGATGCGTGGTTCTGTTACTTCGTCCACCTGCTTTTATACATGCGCATTCCAGATGGGCGGCATATGGATATATTGATGCCATACCACGTCCATCCTGTCGAAACAGGTCGATATGCCAGTCCAATGGATGCCACGTCAGGCAGCCCTGACGGATCATCATGGATCATTTTGTAGGGGAAAATCGGTCGATTGTGCGGAGCAGACAAAGGCATCCGCCAGCAGGGAAGCCGCCCGGCGAACGGGACAGAATTGCGTTATCCGACCTTGCTGCGGGGGTTCGCAACTGCCGTATGGCTGGAAATCGTGTTTTTGACGACGGCGCGTTCGGGCTGGAAGGGAACGATTTCCGCCGTCGGGCGACTGGGAGTGGTGGACCTTGCGGATTCGGAATGGAATACGAGTTTCCGGCTGATATGGAAATTCGCCATCATTCCAGCAACCGCGCCCGCCGCCAGCGCCAGGACCGGATAGGTCTTGAACACGGGGGAGACATGGAACAGCGTGAATACGCACCCACGGTTAAGGAAGAACCCAAGCGAGTTGCCTGCAAGGAAGCGCATCCACTGAATGACAAAATGATGCTGGTTGCCTACGTGCCGGAAGGTCCACAGGCGATTGATCAGCCAGTTGATCGATGCCGCAATGAAATATGCAGCTATGGTTGCAATCGTCAGACCGACAAATGGACGCAGGCTGTAAACCGTCCCCGTATCCCAACATAGCCCGAGCAGTCCAACAATTCCAAACTTCAGGAATTGTGTGATTTTCTGGGAAGAAATATTGGGCAAGACATTATCCTTATGCCGACAGGCAAGGCGACGGGCACATGTGCAGGCCATCATGTGGCGGGGTGGGCTGCATATGGCGAATATGTCATACAGTATAATGCTGGACGGATGAAAGGGGAAAGGAGGCAGATCAAAGCCTCCTTTCTTTTCTTTACATTAATGCAGGATGATCTCGACGCGGCGGTTCTGCGGCTCACGCGTGTC
>NZ_BANF01000271.1 GCF_000964425.1 Komagataeibacter intermedius TF2
GTTGCTTTCGAGGCGGGTAAGCCCCTTGAGATTGTCGAGATCGATGTAGCGCCTCCTCGTGCTGGTGAGGTGCTCGTGCAGATCACGCATACGGGTGTGTGCCACACTGATGCGTTTACCCTGTCAGGGGATGATCCCGAGGGACTGTTCCCAGCCGTTTTGGGTCACGAAGGCGCGGGAATTGTCATCGAGGTCGGAGAAGGGGTCACCAGCGTTGCCCCCGGCGACCATGTCATTCCGCTTTACACGGCGGAATGCGGTGAATGTCTGTTCTGTAAGTCGGGAAAAACCAATCTCTGCATTTCAGTGCGCGCCACACAGGGTAA
>NZ_BANF01000270.1 GCF_000964425.1 Komagataeibacter intermedius TF2
GGCGGATCTTCCCGTCCGAGCCGGTTCATTGACGAAATTCCACTTAAGAACCGGATCAGCAGCTGGAATCATGGCAGGAACGAACCACGTCAGTCTGATGGCCGTTGGAGGCAGGTTGATCAGGAACTGAATGCGCTTGGCTTGTGAAT
>NZ_BANF01000269.1 GCF_000964425.1 Komagataeibacter intermedius TF2
GCACCAGCGTGATCGTGGAAGGCGGCGCATCGGCTTCCGCCATCTGCGCGCTTTGCCATGAGCACGAGGTGAAATGCCTGTTCACCACACCCACCCAGATGCGCCTCATGCGGCAGGAAAGCCGCAACCTGTCAGGGGCCATCCTGCCCGCGCTGGCCCGCATTTTCGTGGCCGGGGAGTATGCGGACCCGACATTGCTGGAGTGGGCACGGTCGTATTTCCGCAAACCTGTAGTCAATCACTGGTGGCAGACCGAAACCGGATGGAGCATCACCGCGCATTTCTTTGGCCTGCCCGAACGTGAGCCGGTCCCGCTCATGAATGACATCGGGCGGCCCGCACCGGGTTTCCGTCCAGCCATCGTGCCGTCCATGCCGGGTGAACAGAGCGGCGAGATTGTCCTCTCCCTGCCGCTGCCACCCGGCTGCCTGGCTGGCATATGGAAGAATGGAGCGATCCGTGTTCCTACAGCTTACCTGGACGAGACCGGCCAGTATTATCGCACCTTCGACGAAGGCATGATCGAGGCCAGCCGCGCCGTGCATATGCTCGGGCGTTCCGATGATGTCATCAAGGTCGCAGGACGGCGGATTTCGGGCGTGCAGGTCGAAAAGATCATCGCCACCCATCCAGCCGTTCATGCGTGTGCCGTAGTTGCAATTCCGGACGAACTGCGAGGGCAGCGACCTGTCGCTTATGTGGTTCCAGATCCCGAAGCGGAATACGCGCCTTCTTCCGAGGAAATCATTGCACGGGTCAACGAAGTCCTCGGACGCTGGATTGGCCTGAAAGAAGTCCGCTTCGTCAGGCATCTGCCAACCACCGTGTCCGGGAAGATCACACGGAAACGCCTGCTGGTTGTTGATTTTCACTGAGAACTGATGGTGTGGACGGCTCCCTGTGGTCCT
>NZ_BANF01000268.1 GCF_000964425.1 Komagataeibacter intermedius TF2
CAAGGTCGGACAGCCCCGGATGATCGTCGGGGCGTCTTCCCGCAGGCCAATGGAACAGTCGGTCTCCGGCCTCTATCGGCAGGTCATTGATCGATGCGACCCGGCGGCGCATAAGCCCG
>NZ_BANF01000267.1 GCF_000964425.1 Komagataeibacter intermedius TF2
ATCCGTGGGGAACTGACGCTGGCGGAACTGGCTTCGAAACATGGGGTGCATCAGACGATGATCGCCCAGTGGAAACGGCAGGCGATCGAGGGGATGGCGGCGACCTTTTCCGGGAAGACGGTGTCTGAGCCCCCGGTCAGCCCTGCTGATGTGGAGAAACTGCACGCGAAGATAGGCGAGCTTCTCGTGGAACGGGATTTTTTACGCGATGCCTCTGCTCGGTTGGGCGTGATCAGAGGCGGCAGATGATT
>NZ_BANF01000266.1 GCF_000964425.1 Komagataeibacter intermedius TF2
TGGCAGGAAGATCTGTTCGGTGAAGCCGGGAAGGACGGCCGTTACACCGATGACGGTTTCGCCTACGAGAAGGCGCAGCGCCAGTGGCTGGGTCAGAACACGCCTGAAGACGCACTGATCCTGCAGAGCGATGAGAACGGCGACCCGGTCTTCGAACCCGGCATGGTGCGGATCTACTGGCAGCGCGAGGGCGCCATGAAATTCTTCTGGCTTGATCATCGCCTGAAGGTTCGCGAGGGCTGGTGCGTCCTGCCGGGCAGCGAGGCGCCAGGTTGCGTGACGCCGTCCGCCGTCATTGAATCCCTGCCCGAAGGGCCACGGGAACGGCCCGATATTTCGGGGCGCGGTTTTGACATGATCGGCAGTTTCCGCACCCAGGCGCTGCATGCCGCATTGGACGGCATGCGGGGCTCTGCCGATCCATGGGTTTTGGTCGGGCTGATGATCGCGGCTCTCAACGCGCAGAATGTCCGGGTGGACGGGGATTCCAACACGCACTACCCGCAGCGCCGTCCGTCACGCCGGCTCGTGGCCGCCGCCGGACTGTTTCAGGATGGCGAGATGGCGCTGGACGAGGCGGTCCTGCGTGGCGCTGCTGTCGACGTGTTGAAAGCCGTGCTGTCCTGCGAGAAGAACGCGACGAATAGTGGCGACTGGGGTGTCCTGGTCGGCCATATCGTGAAAGCGGACGACCATCTGCCC
>NZ_BANF01000265.1 GCF_000964425.1 Komagataeibacter intermedius TF2
GATGATAGCTTATCGCCCTGTCCGAAAAATGGGGACCACCTCTGGTTGACGTCCATTTCATCGAGTCTTGCAATAAAATTGCTTACTTGGCGAATAATTTCCGTCAAGCGCTTTTGACTTTCATCAGCTTTGCGCTCCATACCCATCCGTCCCAGAATAGCAATAGCAGTAGCTACGACAAAGCCAATACGGGCCGGTTGACTATCGAAAATACTACGCCCTTTCTTGATGGCTTTCTTCACGCCAGTCTCTTCCGTCTCTGCAGGCATTTCATCATCGAGCCGCGAAAAAGCTCTATCGAGATCTAGCATCATCTGCAGGACGGGATAGAAATAATGGTTATACTGATCTTCAGCAAGAGCATCAGTCATATCAAGACGAGAGAACTCATCAGCCAACGTTTCTTGAGTATCGACGTCCGTTTTCTTTAAAGCAAAGGCAATGTAAAGTTGAACTAAGTCGTCAGGCGCATACTCGCCGGACTTTGTACGACGCTCTGCTTTCTCACGGTTTAATACTCTCTCGAATCTAATACGTTTTTTCATTTCCTTAATAAGAGGGGCATAAACTACCTGAAGTTGACGGCTAAGATTCCATGGCACTTGCCCAGTATTGAGAACGAGCATGCGGTAAATAAGGCTATCAGTGCTCTCAGCGATCCAACACTCTACTCGCACGACTTTTTCTGAAACAGTATGATCTTGATCCATAGCGTCTAATAGGGCTGTAGTACGCTGCATACCATCGATGATAGAAATCGAATCAACCAACGTATCGCTCATCATACGAATAACATCGTCGGGTTTAAAGTCAGGGATCTTTTCTAGTATTTCCTGATCCACGACGACGCCAATAACGACAGGCGGCAATACCGCGCCACGTTTTACATCCGAGATCATTCGACCGCGGATACGTCGTGCGGTGGTCGTTTTTAACGCTTCACGCTGGTGTTGTAATCCACCACGGGCAGCATAAGCTTTCTCTACTAGGGCCTGTTAGGTCTTGAATAACAGAACGGACTGCATAGCTG
>NZ_BANF01000264.1 GCF_000964425.1 Komagataeibacter intermedius TF2
TTCCCAGACTTTCGTACGCCTCGCGGCGCCCGAAACCCTTCAGGCAAACGGAATGTCTGCTTCCGGACAAAAGATGCAGAAAGCCGCCAGTTAATTCCACAGTTTCAAAGACGCCCCTAACAGATTTCGTCTCCACCCGAAGCCAGAAAAGCGCGGATCCAAAAAATCTGACAATCTGTTCATCGTAGTTTACTCACGAAATGTCTGAGATGATCTGCAATGAAACTGGCTATAAAATAATAACTGTGATCGTAATCAGGACGAAGATTCAGAATGAGTTCCTGCCCTGCGTTCTGTGCGGCTGCCTGGAACAGTTGTGGCCTGAGTTGTTCTTTCAGAAATTGATCTGCCAAACCCTGATCTATCAGGACAGGCAGTCTTTCCGTTGCTGTCCGCACAAGTTCAAGCGGATCATAGGCCGCCCAACTGGCACGATCCGGACCAAGATAAGCGCTGAACGCTTTTTCACCCCATGGTACCTGCGTTGGCGCCACAATGGGTGAAAAGGCTGACACAGAACGATAGCGACCAGGATTACGCAGCGCGATCATGATGGCGCCAAATCCACCCAT
>NZ_BANF01000263.1 GCF_000964425.1 Komagataeibacter intermedius TF2
CCGAAGGATGCGATTTTGCCCTCCCCTTCCCTACGTGCGGCAAGCTCCGGATCCCTGCCCAGGTGACCGATGACGATGGCGCGATTGACTGACTGACTCATGGTCTTGTTCCTTTTTTCCTTCCTGGTCGTCTCCGGTTCCTGCCGGGTCTCTGACCTGGTGCGGTCGCGCGGAAGCGGCCTCAGGCGGCGGGCGCAACCCCTCGGGACGGCAGTGGTGCGGAAGCCGCGCATGCGGCTTCACGGTGCCGTCCCGACCGCAGGCCCGGGGGTTGCGCCCGACGACGGCCGCTTCAGACCGCAAAAACCAGGTCAGAAACCCGGCAGGGGCCGAGGTCATGCTTTTTCCCTCTGTATTTTTATTTCTGCTTTATTTTCTTATTTCGCTCATAATCGTGTCATTTATTCTTGTACAATTATGAT
>NZ_BANF01000262.1 GCF_000964425.1 Komagataeibacter intermedius TF2
TTTTTACACAAGACACCGTTTATATGCGATTTTAAGCATCAATAAACGGTTTTGGACAATTCAGCAGGAATTTAATTCCAATGGCAGACCCGATCGGCGGCATGTGGCTCGCACTGAAATATGATGCAGAGCCATTCGGCGGACTGGCTGTCAAAAGCCAGCTTGGAAGTCGCCGGTCGAGCAGTCATCATAATTTATACAGCATCGAGACGTATCCCGAAAACATGCGTCCGGCCGACACGGCAGCCGCGCATCTGCAGTTTCATCTGCGACACGAACCCACCAGCCTTGAGTTGCTGGCGCGCGTCTTTGCGAAGACCGGACCAAGTTTTGTCCAGGAGTGGATAAACAATGCACCGACCGGACAATATGCCAGACGGGCATCGTTTCTCTATGAATTCGTCACCGGACAAACGCTCGTGCCGCCAGTCGACCTCGGCGGCAACTACGTTTCCGCCCTGGATGCATCTTTTCAGGTAACAGCTTCTCCGGACAAGATGAGCAACGTCAGCAGATGGCGCGTCCGTGACAACATGCCTGGGAACCGCTTTTTTTGTCCCTTTATCCCGCTTTCCAGTCAACTCAAGACGGCTGCGGAGATGGACGTATCTGCCGGTTACGGTGAACTGGTGCAGGAATTCGGCGAGAGCATGCTTGCCCGGGCCGCAGTGTGGCTGACAAATCATGAAAGCAAGGCAAGTTTCACCATTGAAGGCGAGGCGCACCAACTTGACCGGATCCAGCGCTTCAGCCACGTACTCGCCACGAGGACAGGGCATGGGGCAGTCCCCCTGACAGATACTGACCTTGCCGACTTGCAACGCAACATCCTCGGTGACGTCACAATAACCGAGCATTTTGGCTTGCGGCTGTCACCGGTATTCGTTGGAGAATACACGATGAGGTACGAGAATGTTGTTCATTACCTCGCGCCTCCCGCACAAGACGTAGCGGATATGCTTGGAGGATTAAAAATTTTCCTCGACAGGACGGAAGGACAGTCCCCTGTCATGCGTAGCGCCGTGGCAGCCTTCGGGTTCGTCTACATCCATCCTCTTTCTGACGGGAACGGCCGTGTACACCGGTTCCTGATAAACGACGTTCTCAGGCGGGACGGCGCCATCCCCGACCAGATCATCCTTCCCATCTCAGCCACCATCATTGGAGACCCGACGAGCAGGCGAAACTACGACCAGATTCTGGACAGGGTTTCAAAACCCCTAATGCGACAGATCACGGATCATGTCTCTTTCGATCGTGACATGAAGACCTATCCTGATGGGATAAAATCCAATCTTGACTTCTCGAACCCTGATCTGGCGAGACCGGCCTGGCGCTATATCAATTTCGCCCCCCACGTTATCTATCTCAGCGCAGCACTAGAGATGACCATCAAGCACCACATGAAAGAGGAAGCCATATATCTCCGGTCACACCATAACGCCCGGCAGGCACTCAAGGAGCTTGTTGAAATGCCGGATATGGATGCCGACCGCATCATCAGGTCATTACGGGATACTCGTTTCATACCCAGCGGCAAGATTCAGAAAGAATATCCCATGATCGAAAAATTCAGGCTTTGGAGCGCCATCTCTGAGGCGCTGAGGCGTTCATTCTCTGAATGATTGCGCGTGGAC
>NZ_BANF01000261.1 GCF_000964425.1 Komagataeibacter intermedius TF2
TCCAGGCCCGGTAACCACGTGCCGAGACCTGCAAGACGCGGCAGGGCCTCTCGACTGGCCACTCATGCCGATGCCCATGGATGAAGGCGAAGCTCATGGCTTCTGGCTCGCGAAGAACTGGGTAGCTTTTTTAGGATTTCCCTCTCATCCCGCAGAATCCGGTTCTCCAGACGAAGACGTTCATTCTCGCGGGCCAGGTTACCCTGAGGCCCGGATGTCGGCCCGGTCGGACGGTAATCCACTATCCATTTACCCAGGGTGGATTTGCCAATACTCAGGTCAGCCCGTTGCTCAACGCAATCCTCACGGCCTCGCGTTTGAAATCTTCCGTATGCTTCATGGTCTCGTCGGTCTCCTGATACGATCTTAAAACGCTCAGATGACCGGCTCAAAAAC
>NZ_BANF01000260.1 GCF_000964425.1 Komagataeibacter intermedius TF2
ACGTCTCACAACCTGACACCTAGCACTACAGTTGCATTTTGTGTTGAGTTCTGAATCTATGGGTAACCATGATTCAGGATATGATGAGTGGCGGTACGTCTGTTGAAGAGACGCTGGAATTATGGGCGCGCTCGCTTCGGTCCGCCAAGGATCGGATGGCGCCGCTGTTCACGCAAAAACGTGTCGTAGATTCGGCCTGTGCTTTTCTTGATGTTTTGATTGGCAATGAACCACGCAAGACGGGATGGATGCGAGCGGAAGCCGCAGGAGATCCTGGTCCATGGCGGCAGCAGGCGCTTCTGGGACGCGGGCACTGGGATGCCGATGCCCTTCGTGACGTCGTCAGGGATTATGTGATTGAGCATCTGGGCACTGAAGAGGGCGTGCTGGTCATTGATGAGACCGGTTTTCTGAAGAAGGGTCAGGCGTCCTGCGGTGTGGGGCGGCAGTATACGGGATCTGCCGGCAAGATCACGAACTGCCAGATTGGTGTGTTTGGTGCTTATGTTTCGGAACGGGGGCATGCCTTTATTGACCGCGCCCTGTATCTCCCGAAAGACTGGACATCAAAGCCTGAGCGTCTGAAGCGGGCCCACGTTCCCGATGACGTGGTGTTTGCAACCAAACCGGCGTTAGCCTCGATGATGATTGAGCGAAGTATTGAGGCCGGTGTGCCGTTCCGCTGGGTTGCAGCAGACAGCGTGTATGGCGTGGGCGACGTAGAACGCACGCTTCGCCGGGCAGGAATTGGATATGTGCTTGGGGTCAAGGGCAATCACTGGTTCGGATCATGGGCAACGGAACCGCTGATTGCCGGAGAGGCGAAAGATATTGCAGCAGGACTGCCAGACCAGGCCTGGCGTCGTCTGTCAGCGGGGCACGGCACAAAAGGTGAGCGACTTTATGACTGGGCGTATCTTCCGCTTGCTGATCTGGATGCTGAAGAATTTGACTGCCCTATAGCCGGACCATGGACACGTGGCCTGTTGATCCGCCGAAACATCGCTGACGGGGACCTTGCCTATTTTACGACCTGGAGCCCGAAAGGGACAACCACGCAGGAACTGGTGAACGTTGAAGGGACGCGCTGGAGGATCGAAGAAGGGTTCGAGACGGCCAAAAACGAATTTGGTCTTGATCATAACGAGACCCGCTCCTGGCATGGTTGGCATCGGCACGTCTCTCTGGTCATGCTGGCCTATGCCGTCATGGCCAGTGTCCGTTACCAGGCAAACTCACTGAAACCGAAAAAAACACAACTCAGAACACGACAGTCCTTGTCCGCTGGTCCATTCAGGAGATCAGGCGCCTCGTCGTAAAACTTGCACAACGCAGACTACCCGTCTCTCACATCCTCAGATGGTCCGTCTTTCGACGAACGCATCAGGCCAGTGCTATCCGCGCTCACTCACGACACAAAATGCAACTGTAGTGCTAGGTGTCAGGTTGTGAGACGT
>NZ_BANF01000259.1 GCF_000964425.1 Komagataeibacter intermedius TF2
TCGGGCTCCTGTGGGATGACTGAATTCTACAAAATGACCCGAAACTGCCTCAAGTGTGAGAAATCCGCGTCGAAAGCGGCGGAGGCCTGTCACGTCTCGCAACCCGCGCTCTCACGCGCCATTCGTCAGCTTGAAGCGGACTTGGGCGTGACGATTGTTGAAAGAAAGAGAAAAGCATTTACGCTTACAGAAGAAGGGAAGCGGGTTATCCGGTGGGCTCACGATATTCTGCGTGGGATCACGGAATTACGTCAGGATGCTTCCTTGGCAAGGCAGGGACTTTTCGGAATCATACGTATTGGCGTCATTCCGACGGCAGTTCATCTTATTCCCCTGATCCTGCAGGATATAAGGAAAGATGCTGGACCATGTGCCAGTGCCGTACAGGTCATTCCAAATGAAGACATCATTTCGAAGTTGATTTCAAAGGAAATTGATTTCGGCATTATGTATACGGATCAAATGCCTCAGGCCAATTCGTTCGAGGTGCGTACACTTTACGCGGAACATCAGGTTCTGGCTGCCGTAGATGATTTTGAGCTTCCGCTTCAACCGGAAATCACCTGGGAAGAAGCAGCGACTCTTCCGTTGGCATTACTGACAAAAGGTATGCATTGTCGGCAATTGATTGATACCGGGTTTCAAATCGCTGGTGTTACTCCCAATGTACAAATGGAATCAGATTCTCTGGAACTCATACACGCCGAGTTGATGCTTGGTAATGTCGTAACGATACTTCCCATCGCCTCTTTTCCCTTGCGCATATCAGGTGAACAAAAGCTGCAAAAGCGGGCTCTTCAGGGGTTCTCACCAGGTTTCATTGGTCTTTGCAGGATGAAGGACGAACCGATAACGACTTTTGCATCTCGTGCCTGGGGCACTGCTGTAGCAATCGACTACGCTCATGCCATTGAAAAATCCTGTCTGACTCCGGTTGAAACAGAAAAATAAAAATAAATTAGGGAGCAATATACTTTTTTATTCCGTTCGGAAAAAGTGCAGGACACCCAGCTTTTTTCGAAAAACGTAGAGTATGCACTTCTTTTATGGAGCGCATATAGGGTTTTTGCTTTGGAGAACGTAAATGGTCTTTAGAAACTGCAAACACGCGTGCTGCATTGCCGCATTCGTCACGATCCTTCTGGGTCTGTCAGGATGTGCGGATACGGCAGGGCAAGCAAACAACAGACAATCTGTGTACAATGCGATAAAAAATATCCAGTCTGATCCGCATACTATTCCAGATCGCGGTATGTTTTAGAATAAAAATATGTCAGCAGGATCGTCATGACGAGGCATGGAGGCGATAGTCAGACGCAGACTTCCGTTCAAATCTGTTTCAGGCTCCGTGAGGGGATTGAAGATGGCGACCTGCATTGGCTGACAGACGAACAGGTAGTGCGTCTGCGGCCCTTTTCCCGAAAAGCCATGGCACGGCTCAGGTTGACGAACTCTGCATGCTGAGTGGGGGCATCTTCGTCAATCGGACAGTGGTGCTTCCATAAAGAATTGTCCGTATTGCTGCTTTTATTTTCAGAAACGGACATATCTCTTCGTTCTGTCCACAAAATCCGTCTATTTGTAATAATAATTGCTTCGAGAATTTTTAAATATAATTTATATATTTTATAAAATTAATCAGATGCTTTCTGTGAGTATTTTACCTTCGTGAATATTCACATTGTTGTGGGTATTCACACCATAAATTGTTGTGAGTATTCAACCATAAACAGAATTCTTGATGGACATCAATGCTTCACTCCTGCTAGTGACATATTTTGTCGCAATTCACATCAGGCAGGAAATACCCCAATGGCAGACCTTCCCTGGACCAGCTCAAAACGTGAGGCCCCGGAACCCGTTCGCGGTGATCGTGGGGCGAGCATTCTTGGACCGCGCAATCTTCCACGTGAACGCGAGGTTCCCGATCTGCTGGCGTCACCGGACACGGATGCGGGGACAATTCCCAATCTGAAATTCTCTTATGCCGACGCACGCAATCGTCTTGGCTCCGGTGGGTGGGCGCGTGAAATTACCATTCGCGAACTCCCGGTCGCTACAACGCTTGCGGGAGTGAACATGCGGCTCAAACCCGGCGGGTATCGAGAGCTTCATTATCACAAGGAAGCTGAATGGGGTTTCATGATCGCTGGGAAAGCGCGGGTCACGGCGCTGGATACAAGCGGACACCCTTTTGTTGATGATGTTGAAGCCGGGGATATCTGGAATTTTCCCGCCGGGATTCCTCACTCCATTCAGGGACTTGGCGATGAGGGATGCGAATTCCTTCTTGTTTTTGATGACGCGAATTTTTCTGAAAACGAAACTTTCCTGATCAGCGACTGGTTCGCTCATACGCCGCGACATGTTCTGGCGAAGAATTTCGGTGTGCCGGAATCCGTTTTCGCCAATCTGCCAACAGATGTGGAAAAAACGCGCTGGATCTTCAATGGAACCGAACCGACGGTTGCAAAGGAAGATGCGATCAAATGTCCGCAGGGTCCGTCGCAGATCCGGTATACGCATCGGTTTTTGAAGCAGGAGCCTGCGAAAGCTGCTGGCGGAACCGTGCGGGTTGTCGATTCCCGTAACTTTCCGGCGGCCTCGACCATTGCCGCTGCAATTAATGTTGTGGAACCGGGGAGGATGCGCGAACTCCACTGGCATCCGAACAATGACGAGTGGCAGTATTTCGTTCGTGGCCGTGCACGTATGACGGTTTTCGCATCGGGCGGGAAGGCGCGAACCTTCGATTACTGTGCGGGCGATGTGGGTTATGTGCCGCTCGGGATGGGGCATTATCTGGAAAATATCGGCGATGAACCGATGGTTTTTCTGGAAGCGTTCAAGAGCGATCACTTCGCCGATTTCTCGGCCAATCAGTGGTTGGGCCTGTCGCCGCGTCAGATGGTGAAGGAACATCTCAATCTTGACGATGAAACGTTGTCGAAACTGCGGCAGGACAAACCGCTGATCGTCTGATGACACCGCTGATACGCTCGGCCCTGCGCGTTCTCGCGCTGAGTCTTGTGGCGGGGTATGTGGATGCCGTGGGGTATGTTGAACTCCACGGCATTTTCACGGCCGCGATGACGGGAAATTCGACCACCTTCGGGATCTCCCTGGCCGACCGGGATCTGGCCAGAGCCGGCGCGATCGGCACGGTTCTGGGGCTGTTTTTTTTCGGAGCGCTGGCGGCGAGTCTGTTGCGGCGGGCTTTGCCGGCATACCGGCATGAGTGGCTGTGGATGGCGGGATTGCTGGTTCTGGCTCAGGGCGTCCACTGGTCTCATGCCGCAGGTGGCAGTGCTCGAATTGAGACGCTGTTGCTGGCGGTTGCGATGGCGATGCAGGGCGAGGCGCTTTCACGCTTTTCCGGTATTTCCGTGCAGACGATTGTTGTCACCAATAATATTGTAAAATTCGCTGATAATATTGCGGAGTTTCTCTGTGGGATCTGGCGGGGAAAGAGAGAGTTTTCGCTGGCTTCATTGCTGCCGGGACTTGGCTGGACCGGGTGTATCGCCGGAGCCTTTGTGTCGGTTTTTGCGCGCGGGGCGACTTCGGGGTTCTTTCTGGTTCCGGTGCCGCTGCTGATTGACCTGTTTTTCCTCTGGCCGGATCAGGGATGATGGGGTGATAATTACCTGCAGCTGACGCAATCCGTCCCACTCGTTCCCTGATTACAAGTCTCCAGTTTCCATTGGCTGCACGTTCCGGAAACGGGTGCAAACATCACAAGGTGAGCGGGAGAACAGACTGCTAACGGGCGACACGTCCTATGGCGCGACAGGGATACGAAAGCGTGGTTTCCGCAGACGCACCACCAGCGTGTCGAGCGCGGAGAGATAACGTGAACGGTCGAGCTTGCTGAAGGAGGCTCCACCCGGCGTCTCCATTCCGGCGGAGCGGAGATCGGTCATAAGATTGCGCATGCCGAGCGCCATTCCGATGGAGTTGGCGTCGAGTATCTTTCCCTTCGAGTCAATCACGCTCGCGCCTTTTTCCACGCAGCGCGCCGCCAGAGGAATATCGCCGGTGACAACGATGTCGCCTTCCTGCGCCTGCTCAGCGATCCAGTCGTCGGCGACATCCGGCCCGGCCTCCACGATGACGCGCTCGATCAGCGGCGAGTCAGGGATGACGATCATACGGTTCGACACAACAGCGACGGACAGCTTGTAGCGGCCTGCCACACGGTAAGTTTCGTCCTTAACCGGACAGGCGTCGGCATCAATATAGATACGGGTCATGAGCCTCGTCGTGCCTTATTGCGCGGAGGAGGTAAAGCGTGATTCCGTCACTGCCCCGAATGGGCTAAACTCTTCGCAGCATGTCCGAACCTGTTCCTTTCCAGCCCGTCCTGCGTCGGCTTTCCGACGCCGTCATCAACCGTATCGCCGCCGGTGAGGTGATCGACGCGGAAATCTCACAGAAGGGTTGTACATCGGGTTAGATTATGAAAAAGTCTGTTTTGCACAAAAGAATTTTTCATAAGCAATAAACGAACCCGATGCAGACAGAGTGTAGCGCAGGCGCGTATGAGTTTCCAGCCTCCTGTGGACGGCGTGTTGTGGCCCGTTTTGACGAGGGTCGCATGAGTTCGGATGGGGGCGTCATTCTGGTGAAGCAGGCTGATGACATTCTGAGGCTCAGCCGCCGCTTTGCTGCCTGTTTTCGCGATAAGCGGCATCCCGGCTTTGTGGAATACCGGGTTGAAGACCTTGTCCGTCAGCGGATCA
>NZ_BANF01000258.1 GCF_000964425.1 Komagataeibacter intermedius TF2
TCGCATTCACACTCTCCCCGTTCCAGAAACAGGAAGAAAACATCACAGATCAAACGGGAGTACAAGCTTCATAAGCCCCCCGTTTAACTGACGACACGCCCTA
>NZ_BANF01000257.1 GCF_000964425.1 Komagataeibacter intermedius TF2
CTATTTGTGAATGGACTTCTGGAAAGTCTGACCGTCCATCTTCTGCGTCATTATGCCCAGACACAGCCTTCGCCCACACCCAGACCCGCACAACTGCCAGCGTGGAAGCTGCGCAAGGCGCTGGATCATATGGACGCCCATCTCGCCGAACCGTTCGATCTCGATTTTCTGGCCGGGTTGTGCGGGATGAGCCGGTTTCATTTCAGCCGGTCATTTCACAACACCATGGGGCAAAGCCCGTCACGCTGGTTTATCCGACGGCGTGTGGAACATGCGAAAAACCTTCTATCGCAGACCAACAGGTCCATCATCGAGATTGCCCTGACCAGCGGCTATGAGAGTGCGAGCCATTTTGCACAGATGTTTCACAGGGAAACCGGCATCAGCCCACGCGACTACAGGAAGCTATGACATCATCGGAATGGATATGACTGTCAAACGGGGATGCAGCGAAAGAAGATGCCGCGCGCCAGACAAGCGGGGTAAATGACTACACCCTGATGGCCAAATCGCTGCTCCCGCCATCAACCAAAATTGTCGTCACGCCTCAGCGCGAGCGGGTTTGCAAGAGCGGGATCTGTCGCATTGGTCTTCAGCAAGCCCCTCCTCCTTTTCGCCCATTTCCCGTGTATTTCTTGCGACACATCGCGCTGTCCTTTTCCCGACGATCTGCGGGACAGAAAACGCGCCAAAGCTGGCCCGGTGACCAGAACACAGAAAAACCGGGCGACCTGCATGGCAATGACGAAAGGCATGTCCACTTTTGTGGTCGAGGCGATAATGGAGACGGAATCAGCTCCACCAGGGCTGGTTGCAAGATAAGCCGTCAGCAGATCCACATGCGCCAGCCGGGCAAGTATCAATGCAAAGCCGCCACACACTGCAATCAGCGCGAGGATGGAACCCAGCACGCGTGGAAAGACACGTCCGGCATAAGCCAGCACGTCTGGCGTAAACCGCATGCCGATGCCCCACCCGACCAGGACATAGGCCGCGACCAGCAGAAAATGCGGCTGTTCGATCGGCAGATGAGCACCAAGCCTCGCGGCCATCCCGATCCCCATGGGCACAAGCAGTCCCCCGGCCGGCACGCGCAGACGGGTTCCCACGGCGCTCCCTGCCAGTGCGATCACCAGCGCCAGTAAAGCCCCCTGCCATGAGAGGGTCTGTGCCACGACCAGCGGGGCGGACGGCGTTCCGGCTACGCGCGCAACAACAGCCGCAATGACGGCGCAGCAGGCCACGCGCAGATATTGCATGAAGGCGACGAGCCGCATATCCGCCCCGTATGATTCCGCCATCAGGGTCATGACCGTGGCCGCACCGGGTGATGAACCCCAGATCGCGGTATTGCCGGGTAGCAGGCGCGAGCGTGTCAGCAGCCAGCCGAGAAGGGCTGCCGCAGACAGGGTAGAAAACGTACCGGCAACAAAGACCGGCCAGCTGGCTGCCATTTCGTGAAAGATCGAGGCTGAAAGATAGCTGGCGATCATGACCCCGACCACGCCCTGTGCGCCGAGAAAGGCCCAGCGGGGAATACGGACCGCACTACCCCGTGTGGCCAGTACGACCGCCGCCCCCAGTGGTCCCAGCAGCGGCGCGGCCGACAGGCGTAAGACGGCCAGAAGCATACCGAAAACCAGCGAAAGCAGCGCCAGTAAGCCCCATCGCCCGGTCAGCAGCCACGCTGATGGCCCCACCCTCACCGCTTAACCGCCAAACACGATT
The DNA here is from genome assembly GCF_000964425.1 of Komagataeibacter intermedius TF2. GTDB lineage: Bacteria > Pseudomonadota > Alphaproteobacteria > Acetobacterales > Acetobacteraceae > Komagataeibacter > Komagataeibacter intermedius. The sequence goes on from NZ_BANF01000257.1 coordinate 1,729, forward strand.
GTATCGGAAGGCAGCACGCGTGCGATCCGCAGGAGGATCGAGCGGATGGAGACATCATGAAGGTCTGCTGACAGGCTGGTGCAGAGATCCTCGGCAATGACGATGTGATAGCCAAGTTCCCAGCCATGCCGTGCTGTGGATTCAACCCCGAAATTCGTCGCAATACCGCCCAGCACGATCGTCCGGATGCCCCGCCTGCGAAGCTGAAGGTCCAGTTCCGTGCCTGTAAATGCCCCCCACTGATGTTTGGTGATGACGATATCGCCGGGTGCCACCAGCCCGTCAGCCAGGTGCGCCCAGTCCGCTGGCAGGCCGCCTTCCGGCGGGCTTAAGGGCTGGTCGGCCAGACCGGGTGGCGCGTCGGCAAAGTCGAGTGCAAACGCGACCCGAACCAGTACGACCGTAGCACTCTCATCCCGGAAGCGGGCAGCAAGCGATTTACCGCTCTCCAGCACCTGCGACGATGGCCGCGGGGCGGTTGGCAGGGCAAGAATGCCATTCTGCAGGTCAATGAGGACAAGGGCGGTGGTTCGCGGGTCAAATCTGTTCACGGATCGGCGCCTTCTGGGATCTGGATACATGGTCGGGTCAAACATCGACCGGCATTGGAAAATCGGTTATGCGAGGACTGTCTCGCATAAAAGAAAGTTGAGGGTGCCCTCGCATTATGTCAAGCCCGCCCCGTTCATCACCACTCGCGCCCAAGCGGCAGCGCGGACGCGACCGCGTTGAAGCGATCCTTACGGCCGCAACAACGGTCTTTGGCGAGAAGTCATACGAGGCGGCGACAATGACCGAGATCGCTGCCCGCGCCAGCACGGCAATCGGTTCGCTCTACCGTTTTTTTCCGACCAAGGACGTGCTGGCCGCCGCAGTGCTCGAACGCTACGGCGCGCGGTTACTACATGCCTTGGATGAGTTGGTCGATCGCGATCCGCCGCTGTCGCCACGTGATGCAGCAGAAGGACTGCTGGACATCATCCAGCGTCTGCGAACGGAACGCTCAGTCGTCCTTTCCCTGCTCGACAGCGGGATTACCCTACCAGATGGGACAGGAACGCTCCGCAAGGCGCTGATCGGGCGCATGAGCCAGTTATTGTCACGGCTGGGTGGTTCTCCGGGTCCACATGACGAACGGGCCGTGATGCTGCTGCATCTGGTCAAGGCGATCTTTGCCCTGCCACAGGATCATTCGGTCCCCCGCCCGGCACAGGACAAGGAAGCCGTTACGGTGCTGCGTCTCTATCTGGAACATGCGGTCGCCTCCCGCTGATCCGGGTCAGAGGTCGCTCCGTAACCTCTGAATCCGCACACAGCCGATCGATATCTTCACCAAACGCGTCATCTGGATTGAACGGGTCTGCTTTTCAAAGCATAACTGACTGTAATGAGGTAAAATCGAGCTTTTACTCCAACTGTTTCGCGAAGGTCAGAGAAACGCATCAAGCCGATGCAGCAGTTCTGCCGGTGCTTCCTCCTGCGGACTATGACCACAGTCGATCACGTATCCCCGCACGTCCACGGCTTTTTCGCGCCATGTCTCGACAACATCATATAGCGGGCCCACGGTGCCGCGTGCACCCCACAGAGCCTGTAATGGGGCCTCAATCCGCTTGTCTGCATCAGCTGCATCATGGACGAGGTCGATGCCTGCTGCATGACGCATTGCCGGGTCGGCGTAGCATCGACGATATTCGGCCATGACACGCGGATCGACCGATCCTGGTATCTTGATCTGTCCTGCAATGTGGCTTTCGAGAAAAAAGTCTGGATCCCCACTGATCAGCCTTTCAGGCAAGGGGGCAGGCTGGATCAGAAAAAACCACCTGAAATAGCGTCGGGCGAATTCCATATTGGTTCGGGCATACATCGTTGCTGTCGGTGCGATATCGATCAGCACCAGTTTTTCCACCGCTTGCGGTGCATCCAGCGCCATGCGGTGCGCCACCCGTCCGCCCCGGTCATGCCCGACAACCATGAACCGTTCAAATCCAAGCTGGTGCATGACGCCAACCAGATCAGCCGCCATGACCCGCTTGGAATAGTTGGCGTGATCCGCCCCACCTTCAGGCTTGGCGCTATCGCCATAACCCCGCAGATCTGGGGCCACGATGGTAAAACGTTTCGCCAGTGCGGGTGCCACCTTGTGCCAGGTCAGATGCATCTGCGGATGACCATGCAGCATGAGCAGCGGCGGTCCGTTTCCGCCGGTAGCCGTGCGGATCCGCACGCCATTCACCTCGATATCCCGCCAGCTAAAGCCCGGCAATAAATCGGGGAATTTCCTGATTGCGATCATGCTTTCACCTGCATTCGTCCAGTGGACACACAGCAGAAAAGCAGATTATCAGGAAACTAGTATTTCCCCTGATGAAGACCTGTTGATTATCTCCCTGCCGCGACTCACAACGGCGTCACTGGGTAGATCAGTTGGGATATCCGAGAGGGTCGATTCGCAGAGTCTGCGGAAATAGACAGGGCCATGTCACGCGTGATCACGGACGTCAGCCCCCAGTGTAACCACAACATCCAGATGAGGACTTTGGCGGGCATAGCCCACGCCACGACATTATCCCGACAGACCGTAAAACGTACATCGACGGAGCCAGCGTCTCAGCGCGCCACCCGACCAAGTGAAAGTTCTGAACACCTGTTCCAGGCTACATTCCCGCCAGAGTCCTCATGGAGTTTCTTTCAGAGGCAAAAACTGAGGACTCTGGCGGGAACATGCGACGCGCAAGGTTAATTTCTGAGATATGCCGGAAATCTGGAGCCGAAATAGATCGCAAAACGGTCCTCGAAGTGAGGGCTCTAGCGGGGTTTTGTGCGCCAAAAACAGGTTCATCCGCCGAACATCAAGGAAAATCGGGCTGTTAGAAGCCTCCTAACCTGAAAATTTCTCAGTTTTGAGGACTTTGACGGGGGCCAAATTAGCGCTATCTGCAAATCGAGGACTCTGACGGGAAACTTGATGCCTTCAGAGATACCGATTCGCTACACCTCCCTTTTGCGAGGTGACCAACAGGGGACTGAGGACTGTAGCGGAAAAACTGAGGACTCTAGCGACACGTGCTTACGGAGCAAGCACGATTCGCATAAGTTATCCCGAGGACACTAACGGGACAAACTAATATTAGAATACAATTATCTTTAACTAGTATTAGATCCCGCTACAGTCCTCAGAGACATTCTGAACAAATCCGTGCATCATGGACGCAGAATCGAGCCAACATACATATGCCTAGGGGAGCCATGATGGCGGAAGTGCATGACTTGCTTCAGGAGCATGGTCGACAGCATGTACTCCAGCTGGACATGGACCGCCGTGTCGTTGATGCGGCCGCCGCATATCTGACGGACGAAGATGCCGGACTAGGTTTCATGTATAGCGGCTGGGCACAAGCACCGCTCCCACATAAAAAACAGCCCGACTCTGCACCTTGGCAGGTTCGCACCGACAGAGTTACCCTTCTCGTAGAACCAGGTCGACGAACACTTCCGAATGGGGAACTTCAATGGATTGGTGTCCCATACGGAAGTCGAGCCAGACTTATACTGCTATATCTACAAACCGAGGCTCTAAGAACCCAGAGTCGCGAAATTGAGCTCGGAAAGTCGCTTCGCGACTGGCTTAAGAAGATGAACATCTCTCCTGGCGGCAAAACGATAGCCGACGTAAGAGAGCAGGCACTCCGCATCACGCGCTGTCGTCTCACTTTCGAGGTCCAACAAGCAGGAAAGTCAGCATTAGTACAACAACTTATAGTCGACAAAGCACTGTTTACGGAAGATGGCGAGGACTCTAGCGGGGGACAACTTTTAGCGCGGACGAAGCTAAGTGAAACATTCTACGATCAGCTTCGTCGACATCCTGTTCCTATCCAGGAATCCGCAATTCGAGCGATCAGTAAACACTCGATGGCTTTAGATATATATTGCTGGCTTGCATATCGGCTGCATGTCCTCCAGAAGGACACGCCAATCACTTGGAAGGGTCTTCACGCCCAGTTCGGCGCTGGAGTAAAACGCCTAGACCATTTCCGTGATACCTTCTGCGCTCAACTCAACCTGGCACTAGCAGTATATCCAGAGGCGGCAGTCAAACTGAGTGCTGTGGGCCTAACGTTAGTTCCCTCACCTCCACCTGTTGAGCCAAAACGCACGGTAGTCGCGTTTCCTAGGTCCCGCTAAAGTCCTCACTCAACGTAGACGATGAAAACGTCTGCGTCGCATAGAGGCAAATCAGTAGACTAATTGCGGACGAACAGTCGAAGATAGCCGCATCGGGCTGAAACCTTCAAACTGTCGACGGACCCGCTATCCGTCGACAAGGTTCGGGATATTGTCGGTCTTTACATGTCGCCACCGAACCGCGCGATCGTGCTGTGCGTCGACGAGAAATCCTAGATCCAGGCGCTGGACCGCGAACAGCCCGTCCTGCCCATGGTACCGGGCGTGCCGGAACGACGTACCCATACCTATCTCCGGAACGGCACGACGTCGCTGTTTGCAGCCCTCGACACCGCAACAGATGCGGTAATCGGCAAATGCTACTAACGTCATCGTACCATGGGATTTCTCGACTTCCTGAAACGTATCGATGCCGAGATGCCTGATGACCTGGATGTTCATCTCGTGCTGGATAACTACGCCACACATAAAACGACCACGATCAAGACGTGGCTCGCGCGCCGCCTGCATTGGCATGTTCACTTCACGCCCACCTCGACTTCCTGGATCAATCAGGTAGAGCGCTGGTTCGCCGAACTGACGCGCAAGCAACTCCGGCGCGGCGTGCATCGGTCAACAACTGCACTCGAAGCGTAACCATCCGGCGAGAGACGCGGGCGTATTCAGGCGGCGATGGTATTG
>NZ_BANF01000256.1 GCF_000964425.1 Komagataeibacter intermedius TF2
TGTTTTCCGTTTTGAGAAGCGTTTTGCTCATTTGAGTGCTCTAGAGCGGTTCCACTTTAGTCTGGTTCATATCCAGCGGCTGTAAAGAAGCTGGCGCATTCACTGTATGTGAAAGCCGGAAGCAGCGCGCCGACGGTATCCCACAGAGCACGGACAGTCCGTTCGGCTCTGGCGCGCAGCAAGGCCTTGAGTTTTGAGAAGGTCATCTCGATGGGATTGAAGTCCGGGCTGTATGGCGGAAGGAACATCAGTTCCGCCCCTGCCTGCTCAATGACCTTCTGTATTGCAGAAAGCTTATGCGCCGGAAGATTGTCCAACACGACGATATTGCCCGGCTTCAGTGTCGGGATAAGAACCCGTTCGACGTAGACCTGAAAGATTGTGCCGTTCATGGGACCATCATGTACGAAGGGCACGGTCAGGCCTGTCAGACGTAGCCCACCGGTGAAGGTCGTGGTTTTCCAGTGGCCGTGCGGCACACCGGCGCGGCAGCGTTCCCCGCGCAAGGCACGCCCGCGCAAACGGGCCAGTTTCGTTGAGAGGCTGGTTTCGTCAATGAACACCAGTCGCTGCGGATCGAGATCGGGCTGGAGAGCGAACCACTCCTGCCGTCGCTTCAAGACGTCTTCACGCTCCTGCTCCAGTGCATGAGCGGTCTTTTTTGAATGTCCGGCCGTGCTGCCGCAGCCAGCGGTTGAGCAGTAAGCTCCCGGCGACTGACGCCTTGCTGAATATTTCTGGTCTG
>NZ_BANF01000255.1 GCF_000964425.1 Komagataeibacter intermedius TF2
CGGATTTTGCCATCGGGGATGAGGTTTTCTACGCAGGCGCGCTCGATCGTCCGGGAACCGATGCCGAATTCCACCTGGTCGACGAGCGGATTGTCGGCCGTAAGCCCCGTTCCCTGAACTGGGCTGAAGCCGCGGCACTGCCGCTGACAGCGATCACCGCCTGGGAGATGCTGTTCGATCGCCTGGATATCCGTCGGTCAGTCCCCGGCGTGAAGCC
>NZ_BANF01000254.1 GCF_000964425.1 Komagataeibacter intermedius TF2
GTCGATACAAAAGTCCGTCGCAGCGCCGCGCCGGACGCGGGTCAATGGAGGGTTCTGGGCTGGGACGCTGCCGGGATCGTTGTCGGTACTGGACCTGAAGTCGCGGATTTTGCCATCGGGGATGAGGTTTTCTACGCAGGCGCGCTC
>NZ_BANF01000253.1 GCF_000964425.1 Komagataeibacter intermedius TF2
TGCTGATCGGGGTCTTCGGCGTGGTGTTTTTCGGCACGATCTCGTTTTTCGGGCTGACGCTGCCGGCCGCGATACGCTCCATGCGACGCTTCCTCATCGGGCCGGTCCGCACCGCCCTGCCGA
>NZ_BANF01000252.1 GCF_000964425.1 Komagataeibacter intermedius TF2
GCAACGGCCTATCCTGTCCGGGTTTTCATTCTCGATGCCCGCAGTTGCTTTCCCATTCTGATCTCCGTGACACACTGGAGCCTCACCACCCTGCTGATCGGGGTCTTCGGCGTGGTGTTTTTCGGCACGATCTCG
>NZ_BANF01000251.1 GCF_000964425.1 Komagataeibacter intermedius TF2
GCCCGACCGGTTGAGTCGCAGCAGCGTGCATTGCCGGATTATCGGCAGGCGCGCTCGCTTCGGGTCAATCATCTGCCGCCTCTGATCACGCCCAACCGAGC
>NZ_BANF01000250.1 GCF_000964425.1 Komagataeibacter intermedius TF2
ATAATAGGGCGTTTCCAGGAACTGGGCGTCGATCAGCCGCATCAGCTTCAGATTGGCCTCGCTCTGTGGCACAGGCCGATAGTAAACGCCCGACCGGTTGAGTCGCAGCAGCGTGCATTGCCGGATTATCG
>NZ_BANF01000249.1 GCF_000964425.1 Komagataeibacter intermedius TF2
GTTTCGTTTTCGACCCCGGTTTCCGGATCGATCCTGACTGTCACATTCATCAGGTTGATCGGGCCGAACTGTCGGACAAAGCTGAAATAGGCACGCTTCAGATCACCCTGCAGGCGTCCATAGGGCAGGTTCTCCATCTGTGCCCGCAGCACCGCGCGTGCCGCATCCCGGACGGGTATCAGCGCGGTAATAATCCGGGCATGCTTCTGGAAGAGGCCATCCTTCTGATCCCCCTTCCTGATGGCGACCGTGGCGGCCTGTCCGCCGCAGATCTGTTGCAGGACGCCTTTCGTGACGAAGTAGGAGCCCTCTTTCAGCTGGGCGCCATCGGCAGCCGTGCCGACCAGCACACCGGCTCCCGCCGGCCGGACAATGCGCTGGTCCAGGGGTTCCGGAAAGCGCACGTCCTGCCCGATCCGGCTTAGGGCATCGGGCAACATCACATCGCGCCTGCCGTCGCCACGCGCATGGCATGTGTAATCGGGACCGAACTGGGTGGTGGTCCAGCCGTGATGGCCAAGCACCTGCTCCGGATGGTCGAGAAAGTAGCGATTGATGAGGAGTGGACCGTTACCCTGGTCGCTATCTGCAAGGGCGCGGGTTTCCAGCCAGGTCTCATCGTCGACCCCGTCGCCGATCATGCGCTTGCGGAACACCAGCACGTCCACGACCACGTCCGTGCCGGCGTCATCGCGCATTGCCCCGGCCGGGAGCCGGACCGCCCCCACGAGATCAGCCATGTCGGCGATGGTCCGGCGCGCGGTGCTGTCCGTCTTGTCCAGCGTATGGCGGGACGTCACGAAGACTGC
>NZ_BANF01000248.1 GCF_000964425.1 Komagataeibacter intermedius TF2
CTGGCTTCAATGTCCGTAAAGGGAAACTGTTTTGACAACGCTGCTGTCGAAACAGTTTTCAAAAGTCTGAAGGCGGACGGCTCTGAAGACAGAACTGGTCAACCCGTCGCGAGGCTACGGCCGCTATCTTCCAGCATATCAATGGGTTCTACAATCCACGCCGACGCCATTCATACCTGGGCGGCATCAGCCCC
>NZ_BANF01000247.1 GCF_000964425.1 Komagataeibacter intermedius TF2
GGGAGTGTCCTGAAGTCTGTGTATCTGACCTGGCCCACGGTTGTTCAGCTACTCAAGCGGCGAAGCGCTCGCCGAACATTATGGCGAACTGGTTGCGGGCTGCAAACCATTCCCG
>NZ_BANF01000246.1 GCF_000964425.1 Komagataeibacter intermedius TF2
GGCCCTTCATTTGGCCAGACGGCGAGGTGATAACTGTGACTGTCCGCCCGGTAACGGATCTGTAGAGGCAGTGCGGCCCCGCGATGCTGGCACAGGCATCGCGCCTTGTCAGAACGCTCCGCGCTCCGGCTTTCATCATATTTTGCCTTCAGGCGGCGTTCCCAGCGCTCCGGGTC
>NZ_BANF01000245.1 GCF_000964425.1 Komagataeibacter intermedius TF2
TCATCGCCTTGCGCGCAGCACTTGCCGCTGCCGAGGCGCGTGCCCAGGTCGCCGAACTCCGGGCGTCTACTGCCGAAATCCGGGCCACTGATGCAGAATCGCGCGCGGCCAGCGCCGAAGCGCAGATTGCCCATCTCAAACATCTTATCGCGCGGATGCGCCAGGACCGT
>NZ_BANF01000244.1 GCF_000964425.1 Komagataeibacter intermedius TF2
TGCCTTTGTTGTTCATACACGCGCAGATTCAGATCGGTGAGATCCAGGATGGGCGTAGGGATCTGAAGCGCGCATGCCCGCCTGACCAGGTCACCAATAATCTGTTGCGCTTCCACAGGAGCATCCTGCAGCAGATCCCGGAACATGGAGGACGTCAGGGTGGAGTCCGTTTTCGTCAGGAGACTGACAGTGCCCTTCAGCGTGGCATCCCGTAGGGGATAACCAGCCGCCGCCGCCGTTGACGCACATTCATGGATGACCGCCTGCGCAAAGGCCTGACCTGCTGGCTGGCTGGCGACATCCCCCACGGTTCCGCGCATCAGGCAGCAGATGCTGCCCAGGGCGGCGAGCAGGACCCATTTGTCCCACATGTCCTGCAGGATGTGGGTGGAACACACCGTTTCAAATCCGGAACCCGACAGGGCTTCCGCAATACTGCGTGTCACTGGCGTATCGCCGCCTACCCGATCTCCAATCGAAAGACGGGGCAGAGAACCGGTCTGGACAATGCGCCCCTGCGCATCAAGCATGCTGACGATAAA
>NZ_BANF01000243.1 GCF_000964425.1 Komagataeibacter intermedius TF2
TTCTGGCGAAAGGCCGGACAGTCACCGGACGATTGTGGAATTATGTGCGTGATGATGGTCCATTTGGTGGGCCAGCACCGCCAGCCGTCTGGTTCCGGTATTCCCGGGACCGCAAGGGCGAACATCCCACGGACCATCTCAC
>NZ_BANF01000242.1 GCF_000964425.1 Komagataeibacter intermedius TF2
ATTCGTCTCCGCCATCATTGGAATTAACTGACGACACACCCTAGTCGAAGTTGACAACTGGAATTTCGGCACCCTCGGGAATGGTCATGGCTGTGATGCGCGCGATGTTGAACTCCGGATCGTTGAAGACCAACTGCCATTGCCCGTAATAGGTTGCAAACGGCCCCTTGACGATCGACCCGCCAAGCTCGGGCACCTTGTGCGCGATCTCATCTACCGTTGCCCAGTCTTCAACCACGAACGTCACCATCGTGCCGGTGCTGGATGTTGGTGTCCTGCGTCTCTCACGATCCTTCAGGCCCAGAAGCTCATAGGCCGGGACACCGTTGAAGGCCAGCTGGAAGCCGTTGCCTTGCAGAACCCGGTAGATCGGCGAAGAGGCATCGGGAATGTCGTCCCAACCCAGGATTGCAGCGTAAAATTGTTTCTGTTTCTCCACATCATCGCAAAAGATGTTGTGCATAGGCTGGAACTTGTCTGCACTGGCCATCGGTGTGTCCACGCTCCTCTTGAGATCAGGCATTGAGGTCGCCGTCGGCGCATCGAGACGACATCTTTATGTCCAGGGGGGCCGCCAGTCCCGCATCCATCAGCGTCCCGACAAGCTCGGCGTGATAGGCGGCATAGGCTTTCACTGAAACATAGCGGTCCTCGGGTCTGATGATGTTGAACATCAGCGATCCTTGGCGGACACTGGGCAGCACCCAGGACTTGTAGGCCCATTCCGGGTCCGCATGCGTGAAGTAGTCCGAGTTCTTCGGTCGCAGCCATCTTGCGCCGTCATGAGGTTGATCGATATTGCCGACCGACGCGTTGAAGGCCCTAAGTGCCTTCTTCGGTTCGGCGGTGTTCACATACAAGGCCAACTTTCTTCCTTTCCGTTCCAAATCTATCCGCCTGACAGGTTTCGTGACTGCTCAATTCAGTCGAACCTCATCAAAGCGCACGTCCATCCACCGGAGGAAGGTTTCCACCAGCCTCGTGTAGTACAGCTTGACCACGTCAGGTGGGATGCCTTTGCCGCCGTCGGCATGAAGTTCGAAGGTCAACGTGCCCGCATCGACGCTTGGCACAAGCATTGCGCCGATATCCGACACGTCTTCGGAATGCTGGTAGGAGGTATCACCCTTCAGCATCCAGCCTTCCGCCTTCCCCCACGCTTCTTCCTGGACAATTCTCCGGTTGAACTCCCGAAGCAGCGCATCGGGAGAACTGGTCATGAAATGGACTGACACTGGGATATCTCCTGAAATCCGGCCGAGCGTCAGCCCGCGACCGCATGCAGTTCAGGGTGCATCCGGTCGCTTTCAAGAACCGGCGTCAGGAGAGCCTTCTCGAAAGCCTCCTTGCCCTGCGCGTGGGCGTTTTCCAGTTCCTTGATCCATTTCCTGTACTGTATCGAGATCTTGTCGGTCACGACCGACAGTTCGTCGTCGTAAATCTCTTCTGGCCACTGCGATTCAATGACCGGCTGGTCCTCGGCAAAGACCAGGTCGTTGAAGGCGATGTGGGGATGATCCGAATCGTTCAAGCTCTTCTCGCGGGCGAAGATCAGGAAGTTCTTCGTTTGCTTCGCGTTCACCGGGCAGGACACGTTGAAGAGGACGTGAAGGTTCTTCCCCACATATTTTTGAACGGCCAGGTTGATCGTGAACGGCATACTGCAGTGGTAGGTGAAGTTGCCGATGGGTGCCTGATCGGGAACATCCATGCCCGGGGGCGTGTCATAGACAAAGCGCAGCTGGCCCTTCACGCGATCGATCGGCACGATGGGCGGCTCGGCGTTGTTCGGATCGAACAGAGTGCCGGGGTGAACGAACGCGAAGTGCGAAAAGTCCGTGAAGTTTTCCCAGCGGCGCGGTGCGCTGGCATTCCACCAGTAGGGTTCCTGCACGACAATCTTCATCCTCGGGTCATCAGCGACGCTGAAATACGGGATTTCCGTCACGTTCCACGAGCTATCCAAACGGACCCATATCAGGCCGTACTTCATTTCGCATTCATAGCTTGCCACCTTGGCGCGGGAGGAAATCTTTTGCGTCGGGCATGCCGGCATGTGGGTGCACTTGCCCTCGGCATTGTACATCCATCCGTGGTACGGACACTGGAGTTGGTCGCCTTGGACCTTTCCGCCGGACAGCTTGGCCGAGCGGTGGACGCATTGGTCTTTCATTGCGACCATCTTGCCGTCGAGACGAGCAAGAACGACCTTCTCGTCAAGTAAGGTGACAGCCATAGGGCCATTGCCCAGCGGGTCGGCCTTCTCGAACTCGTCAAGAGTCGCGACCGGATGCCAAAAGTGGCGGAGAAATTCCATGTTCTCGATCAACGGACGTACGCCCATACCGGCATTCCTTCTGTAGCTTTTGCTGCATAGAATAGAGCGGTAGTATCAGCCCGACATGTCGCTGTTACATAGAGTTTATATGTGAACAGGGTGTCTAAAATCCGCAACATGATCTATCTGACGTGGTCGTATAGCGTACGGCGCATTTTCCCAGACGCTTTGTTCACGCCCGTCGTCTTACAAACAAGACGGGTTTCAAGCAAAAGTGCTTTGTCCAATTCGGCCATGGGCCTGCTGGGGTGAACTGACAATATAGCGCAAGGGAACGCACCAGAAACCTTGCCCTAGAAATCCCACCTCGGTGTACAAGAGCAATGCGTCGTACAAATTTCTGTACATTAGGTCCAGATAAACTGTCTCCTTTCGACGGTGAATGACCTTACTATTACCCTGTCCAATAAGACACGTCCGGCGTCTACAATCTCTGCCGGACGTGGCGAAGCCTCGATCCTCCCTGTCGAGGCTTCGCTAGGGTGTGTCGTCAGTTAATTCCAATGATGGCGGAGACGAA
>NZ_BANF01000241.1 GCF_000964425.1 Komagataeibacter intermedius TF2
TGGACCTTCAACGCCAGCCCGGGCATCCCCAGGCGCATATCGGTCACGCCGGCTGCCAGCCATATCCTCAGCGTGGAGGGAAGCGGGATCATGACCGCAGTGCGCCCACAATCTCACGCAGACGATCAGCGGACAGCCCTGT
>NZ_BANF01000240.1 GCF_000964425.1 Komagataeibacter intermedius TF2
ATGGCGGGGCTGCCGGTTACGGTGCGCCTGCTGGACCCGCCGTTGCATGAATTCCTGCCGCATGCCGAGGCCGAGATGGCCGAAGTGGCGAATGCGCTGGGTAAAAGCGTTGACGACGTGCGCGCGCGCTGCGCCGCGCTGGCTGAAACCAACCCGATGCTGGGCCACCGTGGCTGCCGCCTTGGCCTGACCAGCCCGGAAATCTATGCCATGCAGGTCCGTGCGCTGATTCAGGCGGCGGTTATGGTGGAAAAGGAACTGGGCAAGCCGATCCGTCCGGAAATCATGATCCCGCTGGTCGCAACGCAGGCGGAACTGGCCACCACCCGTCGTGCTGCGGAAGATGAGATCGCACGCGTGCTGAAGGAAGAGGGAACCAACCTCAACTACTATATCGGCACGATGATCGAACTGCCCCGCGCGGCGCTGCAGGCGGACAAAATCGCGGAATATGCCGATTTCTTCTCGTTCGGGACAAACGACCTGACGCAGACGGCATTCGGCCTGTCACGTGATGATGCGGGGTCGTTCCTGCCGTACTATGTCGATCATGGCCTGCTGCCGCGCGACCCGTTCGTGTCCATTGACCGCGATGGCGTGGGCGCGCTGGTCCGCCTTGGGGTGGAACGCGGGCGGCAGACATGCCCGGACCTGAAGCTGGGCATCTGTGGCGAACATGGTGGCGACCCGGATTCCATCGCGTTCTTTGATGAAGTCGGGCTGGACTATGTTTCGTGCTCGCCCTTCCGCGTGCCGGTTGCCCGCCTTGCGGCGGCACAGGCCGCACTGGCCACGCGACAGAAAGCGGGCCAGACGGCCTGATATCAGGCCTTCCGTCAGTTTCAACATACGGAAATGGCGCCCTGCCTGAAGGCGGGGCGCCATGTCAGGCAGGGCCATGGGCGAAATTATCCTGCATCTTGTATCCGAAGCGACGGGGCAGGCGCTGGAAGCAGTCATGCGGGCCTGTAGCGCGCAGTTCCAGTCCGCGGCATTTTCCCCGCGGAACTGGAACCTGATCCGCACGCGCGTGCAGGTGGCGCGCGTGCTGTCTGGAATCGGGGATGAACCGGGGCCGGTACTGTCCTCGCTCACCTCCCCGGATCTGCAGAACATGTTGCGCATGGGGTGTGCGCGCATGGGGGTGCAGGTCAAGAATATCCTTGATGGCACCATCCATTTCCTGGAACAGCAGACCGGGATCGTGGCGGAACGCCACCCCGGCGGCCAGTATGTAATGGATGATACCTATCGCCGACGGATCGAGGCGATGCAGTACGTCATTGCCCATGATGACGGGCAGAAGACGACAGACCTGACAAAGGCGGACGTGGTTCTTGTCGGTGTCTCGCGCACATCCAAGACCCCGACATGCTTCTATCTTGCCAATCGTGGCATCCGGGCGGCCAATATCCCGCTGGTGCCCCATGCGCCCCTGCCGGTCGGGCTGCAGGATTTTCCCGGCCTTGTGGTCGGATTGACGATTGACCCCTATACACTGCTGGAAATCCGGCGTTCGCGCGTGGGGATGATGCTGCCGGGCCGGTCGATGGCTGCCCCGGGTATGTCTGCCTCCTCCGTCAGACCTTATATTGATCCGCAGAATGTGCAGGAAGAACTGCAATGGGCACGGCGGTTGTGCGCGCGCCATAAATGGCCTGTCATAAACGTGACCCACCGCTCGGTAGAGGAAACGGCCGCCGCCATTATCGATATGCTGGAGCATGATGGCGTGACCGGCGGTCAGACGAATACCGATCTGCCTGAATAGGTGGTTCCGGCACTCTGCGTGGGACTCGTCCTGCGTATTCAGGGCAGGTTGTGGCGAAGCTGTTTTAAAACGCTTCAGAAGTAGCCGCCTTGGCTGGCTGTTGCGCCAAATGCGTCAGCCAGCATGCCTGTCCAGGCAATGGGCCGGGTCGCAGCACTGTAATCCATCCGGCACCTTAAAAACTGACGGAATCATGATGGCAGCGTGCCTGCATGGTCATGGCTGTTCGATCCGGTGCGGGCTGTCATGGCGTGGGCGGCTGTTCCCCATCGTACGGGCGTATGCAGACCTGCCGTCATTTCCCCTCGGGCCGCGCCAGACATGCAGCAGGCTTAAATCAGATATGTGTATCTTTTCAGTTGTTATGAAGAGAAAAATAATAGTTACAAACTGTAAAAATAATAATCAAGTAATAAAAGTAAAACATAAATAAATAATCATGCAATTTTTTGATATGTGAAATGTGCGTATTCTATACAAACATGAATGATTAGGTGCTGTTTATTTCGTGCAGTGGACATGTGGGACAAAAAACGTACGATATGAGAAAGAGTTATTTATCAGGATATTCCTTACCACATCCGGGTCCATAAGAGCTGAAGCATGTCCAAGACAGATCTCAAGCTGCTGATTATCCAGCCGTCGCATTACCGGTCCAAGACCGACCGGACCATTTTCAAGACCAGGCGACGGCAGATGGTACCGCTTGCGCTGCCATATCTTGCGGCGCTGACGCCACGGGAATGGACCGTCACCCTGCTTGACGAACAGCTTGAAGATATCGACTTCGACGTGCCGGTGGACGTGGTCGCCCTGTCGGCCTGGACGCTGCATTCCCCGCGCGCCTATGACATAGCGGCTGAATTCCGCCGCCGTGGGGTCAAGGTCATCATGGGTGGCCCGCATGCCTTCTTCTATGCCGATGAAGCCGCCGAACACTGCGATGCCGTAGGCGTGGGCGAAGCCGAGCCGATCTGGAAGACAATGCTGGAGGACGCCGCCGCCGATCGCCTGCAGAAAATCTATCGCGCCGCCCCGCTGAAGGAACTCAACGATCTGCCGCCGCCGCGGTACGACCTGCTGGACCTGAAGAAATTCGGTCCCTTCCGCACGTTTGCGGTGCAGTCCTCACGCGGGTGTCCGTTCGTGTGTGATTTCTGTTCGGAGCGCTTCTACCTTGGCGGGCGTTACCGCTGGCGGCCGGTGGACCAGATGGTGGCCGAACTGGAGCGGATCAAGAACAAGGGCAGCCACTTCTTCTTCGGTGAAAGTAATTTCGGCGGCAAGAAAAGCCGCGCGATGGAACTGATGGAAGGCCTGGTGCCGCTAAAGATCCGCTGGTCCACGCTGTGGTCGTCCAACCTGTGCCTTGATACCGGTTTCCTTGACCTGGCGCAGCGCAGCGGCGTGATGCATGTGAATATCGGCATCGAAAGCATTGATGAAGACATGCTGCAGGGCATGAAGAAGGGCTGGAACAAGGCCAGCCGTTATGGCGAGATGTTTGATAACCTGCGCAGGCGCGACATCAGCTACTCGCTCAACTTCATCTTCGGGTATGATGATGAACACCCCGATGTCTATAACGCGACCCTGTCCTTTCTTGAGGCGCACAAGGTTCCGGCGGCCTATTTCAACATCCTGACCCCGACCAAGGGAACGGCGCTGTTTGAACGGATGAAAAAGGCGGGCCGGATCATCGACCCCGAGGATATCGACCGCTGGCCCGGGCAGGTCTGCCATATCTGGCCCAAGAACTGCACGCCCGGCCAGATGGAACAGCGGATCCAGACCATGTACCGCAAATTCTACAGCATGCGCTCCATGGTGCACCGCCTGCCATTCCCCCGCACGCGGTCGGACATGTCATCGTGGATACTGAACCTGACCGAACGCCGCATGGCCTTTTCATCCACCGGAAACAATGATTTTGATATCTATTGAATCCGGTCCAGCCAATTCAGGCCGGGCGGCAACAGGTTAGGGAAAAGACGGCATGCGCGGATCAATCGGAAGTATGCTGCTGGACCGGCTCCGGCATATCGGTGTTTCGCGTATTTATGGTGTTCCCGGCGACTACAATCTCGAGTTCCTTGAACTGATCGAACGCACGCCCGGCATTGCGTTCATCGGCACCTGCAATGAACTCAATGCCGCCTATGCCGCGGATGGCGATGCCCGGATGACCGGTATCGGGGCCGTGCTGGTGACCTATGGCGTGGGGGATCTGTCCGCGCTGTCCGCCGTGGCGGGCGCTGCTGCGGAAGGCGTGCCGGTGGTGGTGATTTCGGGCATGCCGCCCCTGCATGCCGTCCAGTCGCGGGCACTGGTGCATCACACGCTTGCCGATGGCGACTATGATAATGTCATGGCCTGTTACCGGCAGTTCACCGCAGCCAGCGCCCGGTTGCAGCCTGCCACGGCCGTGATGGAAACAGATCGGGTGCTGCATGCCGTGCAGACGCTGAAGCGTCCGGTCTATATCCAGTTCCCCTCTGACATCTGCTACGTTGATGTGGATGTGCCGGCTCCGTCACCGGTGTCTGTCACGTCGGACCCCGGACTGCTGGCGCAGGCGGCGCAATGGGTCGTGCAGCGCCTTGCGCAGGCGCGCCAGCCCGTTGTGCTGGTGGATGCCATGGTGCGCCAGTACGGACTGCATGACCGCGTCGTGCGACTGTGCACGCAGTACGGCATTCCTTATGCGGCCCTGTCCACCGCCCGCACGCTACTGCCGGAATCCGGGCCGCTGTGGCTGGGCCAGTATGGGGGGCAGGCATCCGCCCCCGGTGTGGCGGATTATGTGAAAGGGGCGGACTGCGTCATCGGGCTGGGCGTCAGGTTTGTCGATTCCACCTCCGGTTATTTCTCACAGGACCTGCAGCCGGGCGCGCTGGTTGACGTGCAGCCATTCAGCCTGAACTGTGATGGCAGGAACATGCAGGGCATGACTGCCGCCGACCTGCTTGACGCGGTGGAACAGGCCCTGAAGGACAGGCCGCCCGCGCACCTGTCGCGTCCGGCGGTCCGGCCCGATCCTGCTGCGCCAGTGTCGTCTGAGGCGCAGCCCTGGGGGCAGGCGGTCTTCTGGGATCGGGCGGAAGCCTTCCTGCGCCCGGGTGATATTGTGGGCGCCGATAACGGGTCGTCCATGGTGGCGATGCTGCATGCCCGCCTGCCCGCCGGGTGCAGCCTGCTGGTGCAACCGGTCTGGGCGGCGATCGGCTATTCACTGCCCGCAAGCCTCGGGGCCTGCCTGGCCATGCCGGACCGGCGGCATGTGCTGTTTATTGGCGACGGGTCATTCCAGATGACGGCACAGGAACTGTCCACTCTGCTGCGGCACCGCTGCAATATCACGATCTTTCTGGTCAATAACGGTGGTTATACCATCGAACGGATGATCCTTGGTCCGCAGGCTGCCTATAACGATGTCGCCAACTGGAATTATGCCGACCTGCCTGCTGCGATGGGGGGCGACATGGCCGCCGTGCTGTCGCTGAAGGCCGGTGACGTATCCGCGCTGGATAACGCGCTGGCGCAGGCGGAACGGCATGAAGGACTTGCCTTTATCGAGGTCGGCTTCGCCCCCATGGATGCACCCGCTGGACTGGCGGCGATGGGGCAGGCGGTACGGCGCTACGATTATGGACTCGAAACCCCTGAATTGCCGTGATGGACAGCAGGCAAGGTCATTTTCGGATTAATGAAGAATGACCTGTTTTTAGGCTGGACGGGAGGGATGATGCAGGCTATTGAAAATACGACTGTTTTTTCGGTCCGCTCTTTTGCAGCGGCGACCGGTCGCCTCCCGGCCTGTATGGTAGACGGCGGAACATAGCAAACCGACATCACGAAAACGTGAAGTAGTGCGGTTAAATTCTAGGCATTTGCATAAATTTTAACCGGCCTTATCCGTCCGATGGCAGACCCTGAAAAGGTTCTGCCATTTTTTGTGGCATATTCCCAGAAGTGTCCGGAATAGATAAATGATATTCCGGTTCGTTTGGGTATTTATTGGACAGTTATAATATTTTCATCATGTAATGACCGGTAAAACGCGCTTCGTCAGTATGTGATTTCTATTGCGAGTATTTCGGTTCTGGTGTTCCTTCCGGTTCATCAACTCGACACCAGAGGAACCGAGAAATGTTTATTGAAAACATCAATACCATGATTGCCCACTCCGTGAACGCCATGTCTTCCCTGACCATGGTTGCATTCCTGCCCATGATCGCTGCCCTGATGATCGCAACCATCGTGTCCGATCGCGCTGCCTGAGCACGGGGGTTTCTGTCCTGATACCCCTGCAGCCGGAATTCCCACGCCAATGTGGGAATGGCCGGCGGCCAGCAGGCGATAGTGAATAAAATGGGTCAGGCGCTTCGGCGTCTTTTTTTATGCCTGTAGGATGGGCCGGATCCCTTCCTTTTTTCATGAAGGCATGATGATGGCCCTGATTGATGATGTGTTACCTGTTTTTACGTTCCGGGAACGCCATGCCCTGCCCATCCGTGCCCCGGATGGCGCTATCATGCAGTGTGTCAGCCGTTATCGTGCCAGGCATGATCCCCTGGTCCGTCTTGCCATCACCATGCGCGAAAAGCCCGCGCGCCTGCTGGGCCTGTCGCAGCGCAGGATGCTGGACCTGGATGATTTCACGCTCCTTGGCCGCGTGGGTGACAGGGAAGTGGTCATGGGCCTGACCGGCGCGTTCTGGCGTCTGGATTACGGTCTGCTTGATATTGCATCGCGTGCGGATTTCATGGCCTGCCAGCGCACGGATGTCTGCAGGCTGGCCATGGGGTTCGCGGTGGAACCTGCCCATGCAGGCCACTCCCTGCTGGTGACCGAGACACGGGTCTTCTGTCCCACATCCGCCATGCGGCGGCGTTTCGCGCCGTACTGGTATCTGATCCGTCCCGTCAGTGGCCTGATCCGGCGGCGCATGCTGGCTGCCATAAGGAAACAGGCCGAACATCCGGCACGATGAAACGGGGCGGGTGGGATTGGTGCGGCACGGGGCCGGATCTTCGCACCTTTTTTTGACAAAATATGACACGGGCCGGGAACAGGAAACGTTTTTCGCCTTTTATGGCCATTCATCCGGGAATGGGCAGGATAAGGACACGCCCCGGCAGGCTTGTAGCCAGTCCGGCATGGGTGTATCGGCCACAAAAGTAACAGCGTGCAACAGTGCGCTTTTTTATTTTTGTCCAGAGCATATGCATGACTGATACAATCACCATCGCGCGTGAAAGCGTACGTGCGCCCGTGCAGCCGTCCGGGCACCCCGGCGTGATCTTCTTCATTCTGGCGATGGGGGGATTTGCCATCGGCACGGCCGAATTCGCGGCCATGAGCCTTGTGCCCATGATTTCGGCAGGCATGCATGTCACCGTGCCTGAAGCAGGCCATGCGATCGAGGCCTACGCCGCCGGTGTATGCGTCGGCGCGCCGCTGATCGCCATGCTGGGTGCGAAATGCAGCCGCAAACACCTGCTGATCGGCATGCTGGTCCTGTATGTGATCGGCAATGGGCTGACCGCTGTTGCCCCCAATTACCTGTGCCTGCTGCTGTGCCGGTTCATAAGCGGCCTGCCGCATGGCGCGTATTTCGGCACGGCGGGTATTGTCGCATCCTCGCTGGTGCCGGAAAACCGGCGTACGCAGGCGGTGGCAAGGGTCGTGCTGGGCCTGACCATCGCCACCATTGGCGGTGTGCCCATGGCCAACGGGATTGGCCTGCTGGTGGGCTGGCGCTGGGCCTTCGTGCTGATCGCGGCGCTTGCGCTGTGCACCCTGCTGCTGATCATGCGTTTTGTGCCGGCCGACCCGCCGCGCCCCAATGCCAGTGCGATGACCGAGATCCGCGCCCTGCGCAACCGGCAGGTCTGGCTGACACTGGGGATTGGCGTCGTGGGGTTCGGGGGCATTTTCTGCGTCTATACCTACCTTGCCTCCATCCTGCAGGAAGTTACCCATGCCCCTGCCTACATGACGCCGGTCATGCTGGCGGTGTTTGGCGTGGGCATGACGGTGGGCACCATGGCATGCGCATGGGCGGCGGACCGCAAGATGATGCCGACCATTGGTGGCACGCTGCTGGTCAATGCGGCGGCCCTGGCCGGTTTTCCCGGTTCGGTGCATTCCGTGTGGGGTATGATGCCGATCGTGTTCATGATCGGCTGTGGCGGCGGGCTTGGCACCGTGATCCAGTCGCGCCTGCTGAGTGTGGCCGTTGACGCGCAGGCGCTGGCGGCAGCAATGAACCAGAGCGCATTCAACATGGCCAATGCGATTGGCCCGATGCTGGGTGGCATGGCGATCAGCGCGGGGCTGGGCTGGGAATCCGTAGGCTGGGTCGGGAGTTGCCTGGCCATGGGCGGGTTCGTGATCTGGCTGCTGACGCTAAGCGACATACGCGCCGCCGCCCGCAGGCAGGCCGGGGGCTGACCTGATGGGGCAGGGTGGTTGATGCCCTGTCCCATCACGCCTATCTGTTTCCCATGACGGATGCATCAGTGCAGGACACCCTGCTGCCACCCCTGCTGCGTGACCTGTTTCCCGCGCGGCAGGTTCACGGGGCGGTGGGGAGGGTCATGCTGCGGGTGCAGCACGTGCTTGATACCGAAATCGCCGCGGGGGCTGCAGGCCGTGACCGCGCGGGGGGCTATCCCCATCAGGCAATGGCGGCGCTGAAGGCGACCGGCATCCTTGCGCTGGCCGTGCCATGCGCATGGGGCGGGTTGGGCATGGCGCAGGATCTGTCGCTGGAACTCATGCTGCGGATTGCCGTGGCTGATCCGGCGGTGGCCCAGATCTACAAGGTACATGACGATCTGGTGCGCGAGATATTTGCCTGTGCGCCGCCTGACCTGCGCCAACGTCTGGCGCATCGGATCGTGCAGGATCACGCCATTCTGGGCATGGCGGTGGCGGAAAACGGGCGCACGGCGGATGGATTCCTGCAGACGCTGGCGCGGCCCTGCCCCAATGGCACGCATGCCCTGTCCGGGCGCAAGATCTATGCCACCGGCGCGTCCGGCGCGGATCTGGTGGCAGTGTCGTCGTTCGATCCCGTGCGGGCGCAGCAGGCGGGGTCCATCCGCGCGGGCGTGCGCATGGACCTTGTGCCGCATGACGCGCCCGGACTTGTCTTTCATCATGACTGGGACCGCATGGGCCAGCGCGCGACGGATTCCGGCACCGTGACGCTGGAGGATGTAAAGGTGAAGGACCAGTGGAATGCGCTGGACCCCGATGCCGTGCTGCCCCTGCATGTTGCCCTGCGGTTTCAGGCCGGTTTCAGCGCCATCCTGACCGGTATCGGCATCGGGGCGTTGCGTGCGGTCTGTGCCTTCGTGCCCGAACGCGCCCGGCCATGGGGTGCGGCAGGCGTGGACAGTGCGGATCAGGACCCGTATGTGCGTCGCCTGCTGGGTGAAATCGGGGCAGACCTGTTCGCTGCCTATTGCAGCGTGATGCATGCGGGCACGATGCTGGACCGGTATGAAGGCGGGCAGGCATCACGCAATGCAGCCGCCATGGCGGCCAGTGCAGCCCGGTCGGTCGCCACGCGCGCGGCCCTGCGGGCGGCGGCGGATGCACCCGCTGCGGCAGGCGCACGGGGTACGGATGCGGTCAATGGACTGGACCGGTACTGGCGCGATGCCCGGACGCTGTCGCTGCATGATCCGGTGGACTGGAAAAACGCCGAAATCGGGCGTCATCTGCTGACGGGCTGGGAACCGGAA
Source organism: Komagataeibacter intermedius TF2 (assembly GCF_000964425.1). GTDB lineage: Bacteria > Pseudomonadota > Alphaproteobacteria > Acetobacterales > Acetobacteraceae > Komagataeibacter > Komagataeibacter intermedius. Next base: position 9,529 of record NZ_BANF01000240.1, read on the forward strand.
CCGGGTCTGTATCAGTAATCCGGTTTAGGGTCGTGTTTGACAGGTTCATGCCTGCGTGATTGATCGCGGGCAGGATACGATCAGGGGAAAGTCAGATGAAGCGACCCGTCATTGCCATTATCTCGACCGGGGGCACCATTGCCCGGCAGTCCACGGACCCACGTGATACGGTCGATTACGCGGAAATCGGTGCAAGCATCGGGGGCGGCGATCTGCTGGCCGCGCTGCCCGATGCCGTGCGGGCGCGTTTCGAGGTGCGCGACATTCCCTTTTCCTGTTGCGACAGTGTGGAGATGACGCCTGCCCGGTGGCTGCAACTGGCCCGATGTATCAACGACACCATCGCGACCCAGCCGGATCTGGATGGGGTTGTCATCACGCACGGAACATCTTCGCTGGAGGAAGCGGCCTGTTTCCTTGACCTTGTGCTGGATGTGCCCTGTCCCGTGGTGGTCGTGGGCGCACAACGTCCCGCCAGCGCCATCAGCGCCGACGGCCCGGCCAACCTGTATGCCGCGCTGGAAGTGGCGTCATGCCCCGGGGCAGCCGGGCGCGGCGTGCTGGTGGTGGCCAATAACGAAATCCATGCAGCACAGGAAGTAACCAAGGCGTCTACCTACCAGCTTGAAACCTTCCGGTCCCCCGATTTCGGTCCGTTGGGCATGATTGAGGCCAATCGTGTATTTTTCGGGCGTGCTCCGGGTTACCGCCGCCATGTGGGCTGGCCGGGGGAGGGTGACGTCCGGGATGACGACATACCGCGCGTGGATATTGCCTACAGCCATGCGGGTGCGGATGGCGTGGGCATACGCGCCTTTGTGGCAGCGGGGACACGTGGCATTATTTCGGCGGGCATGCTGCCCGGCATGTGCACCCCTGCGGAAAATGTGGCGCTGGATGAGGCCGTGGCGCGCGGTGTCGTGGTGGTGCAGGGCAGTAGCGGGTATTGCGGCGGCGTGGTGCGCCGACATGAATTACGCCAGCGTGGTATTCTGGCGACCGGTCACATGCGGCCACGGCAGGCCCGTATTCTGCTGGTCCTTGCGCTGATGACCGGAAAGAACGCGGATGCCATACAGGCATTGTACGACATGCCCTGAAACACCGTTCCGGAAGAAAGATGGCCCTGGTGGCGCTTTGTCCGGAAAGCGTCAGGGGATGTCGTCATCTGGAAAAGGCGGCATCAGAACACGCTGTTGAAGGCGACCTGCGGTGAAATGACCTGTCCGGTGTTATGCCCCGCAAACATTGCGGTGACACCGGCAATGACGCCAAAACGGGGAGACCAGTTATATTCGATCGCGGGGGCGATGACCCAGTCACCCGATGCCTGCCCCAGAATGTTCTGGTATTTTCCCTGTGCGTTATATCCCCGCACCACGGACCCGTTGGCCCAGTCGCGGGCCAGATCCATGGCGATCACCCATTTCTGGTTGACGCCATATTCCAGTGAAAAGCCGCTTTCCCCATACATGCCCGGATGCGCCAGCCCGCGGAACCCGGCGGAGGTGCCATAACTGCTGACATCGGCAATATGGGCCTGCGTCAGCGCGCGGCGGAACGTGCCCCACATGCGCAGGCGCAGTTCATGGTGGCCGGGCAGGGTGTAGGTAATCATCCGGCGAGAGACGCGGGCGTATTCAGGCGGCGATG
>NZ_BANF01000239.1 GCF_000964425.1 Komagataeibacter intermedius TF2
GATCGGAAAGAAAGCATCGCTACCATCCATGCCGCGCTGGACGCCGGGATCACGCTTCTCGACACTGGCGATTTCTACGGCATGGGCCATAACGAGATGCTGATCGGTGAGGCGATCAGGGATATTCCGCGCGACAGATTCCTCGTCAGCGTCAAGTTTGGTGCAATGCGCGACCCGTGTGGCAACTGGGGTTCCTACGACGCACGGCCTGCCGCCATGAAGAACTTCCTGGCCTATACCCTGCAACGGCTCGGGCTGGATCATGTCGACATCTACCGGCCTGCACGGCTGGACCCGGCAGTGCCTGTTGAGGAGACGATTGGCGCCATCTCCGAGATGGTTCAGGCCGGTTATGTCCGGCATATCGGTCTTTCGGAAGTTGGCCCGGAAAC
>NZ_BANF01000238.1 GCF_000964425.1 Komagataeibacter intermedius TF2
GCGACATGCGCGGGATCAACGTCCCCTGCCCCCAGCGATGTGTTATAGATCCGCTTCCATGTGTGCGCCTGCCCCAGCGCGTCATTCGCGGCGGGCAGCGGATCGGGCGCGCGGTAGTATTTCAGCCGGGCCATGGCGCAGGCATAGGAGACATTCCCTACCATCTGCTGCGGGCCTGCCGGTCGATTGCTCCGGATTGACAGCATGGTTCGGGTCAGGCTGTTCAGGCGGCTGTCAGACAGGAACGTAGCCCAGATGTCATCATGGGTTGCTGGTTCCATCTGCCACAGCCCCAGCGCGGGGCCCCCGCCATTCTGCTGCACATAGACAAGTCCGCTTTCCACCAGAGCCGTGCCGGTCAGCAGGTTGACCGCGGCATCCCCGCCAAGGCCAATGGCGTTCAGGGTCGGAACGACAATTTCCGCCTTGAACTGCGGCAGGTTCAGGCCGGTCATCCTGCAGGCTCCTTAAGATGAAGAATGCTGTGCCAGATGGTCTGCCCGAACTCCTGCCAGCCCAGAAGGGTGCCAAGGCCAGCGAGAACCACGACCGCCCATGTGGTGTTTCGGTTGAACAGACGCTGCCGTTCATCGCGCGCGCCGCGCTCTTTGCTGATGGCCTCAAGGGCCTTGTCGATCTTTCCGGACAACGTGTTGTCGCGCTCTTTCTGGCTCCGCGCCCGCTCCCGGCCCTCTCCACGTTCTTCTGCAAGCTGCTGCAGGATGTGCTGCTGCCCTGTCTGCAGCACGCCGAACCCGGTGTTCAGCCGCTCAATCTGGATGTCATGCCGCTCAAGGTGGCCGTCATGTTTGTCCAGACGCACATCGTGCTCATCCAGTCGCGCCAGTACATCCGGCGTCGGTTCATCAGTCATTCATCTTCTCATAAAAAAACCGCCTCACGGGCGGTCGGGCAGGCGCGGATTGTGGGGACGGTCAGGCCGTGGCGGCAGCGACCACGACATTCAGGCTGGCCGGATTGCTCAGGCTGCCATCGTTCGTGGCGCTGATCGTGATGGTTCCCGCAGCCTTTG
>NZ_BANF01000237.1 GCF_000964425.1 Komagataeibacter intermedius TF2
TCACTCCAAGCGTACGTAAAATACACTTTCGTGTCGTGATCCCAAACTGAAAAGTGCCGAGTATCCTGCTTATGTGGTGCTGAACGGCTTTGGCGGCATGCCCTGGTTTGCCGGACTGCTGAATGACCAGCAGGTAGCCGATGTCGTCAATTACGTTCGCACACATTTCGGGAACCATTATACTGATGCCCTGAAACCAGAAGACGTGTCTGAAATGCGTCCCCATCTGTCAGTAGAGGCAGAATAACGTGCGCCTTTTTAAAAGCCTGATCCCCGCGCAGCCCTGACGGCTCTGGCTGCCTTCCCTGCTCTGGCGCATGCTGAAGGCGGCGTGATCCGTCATGGTGAGGGGAAATTCCCCATCTCCACCGCGGTGGAAGTCCCCGCCGGGGCCACCACCATTTATCTGAGCGGCATGGGCGCTCCGGTGCAGGACAAAACCGCGCCGCCCAAAAGCCTTGAGGCCTATGGCGACACCCGCGCCCAGACACTCGCCTCTCTCCAGCGCATTGAAGGCGAGCTGAAAAAGCTGAACCTGACCATGGGTGATGTTGTGCAGATGCACATCTATATGGTGGCGGACCCGCGCACAAAGCAGCTGGATTTTGATGGCATGATGAAGGCCTACACCCAGTATTTCGGCACAGAAAAGCAGCCTAATCTGCCAGTGCGCTCCGCCTTTGCCGTGGCCCAGCTCGCCAACCCCGGATGGCTGATTGAAATTGAAGTAACGGCCGTTCGGACGCCTAAAAAATAAGGCCTGTTGCCTGACAACGAATTCCCCAGTCTATCGCTTTTCAAACCAAAAGACAAGCGGGGGATCTGGGGAAACAGCATCCCGCCTCACACATTTGCAAGTCTCGTCATACACGGCCATCTAAAGGCGCAGGGTATCTTGTTATACCAAGATACCCACAACATGCTCTTTTACGAGGCCTGACGATATGACTGAGCATTTAACAAAACGCTGGCAGACCCTGCCTGCCACCCCGGCCCCTCTGGCCTCCTTTAAAGGACAGCACGCCCCCATTAACGGATGCTCGCTCTATTATACGGAAGGCGGCACAGGGGACGATGTCATCATCATGCTGCATGGGGGCATGGCAAACTCTGACTACTGGGGCATACAGGCGGCTTATCTGGCCAAAACGCACCGTGTCATCCTCGTGGATAGCCGCGGGCATGGCCGCAGCACGTTAGGGGATAAACCCCTCAGCTACGCTCAGATGGCAGACGATATCATTCACCTGATGAACCATCTGGAAATTCCGAATGCCAGTCTCGTCGGGTGGAGCGATGGCGGTGTGCAGAGCATTATTCTGGCCTCTGAACACCCGGATCGCATCAAACGCATCTTTGCTTACGGGCCGCATATGTCCGCATCCGGCCTCAATCTGGCGTGTAGCGGAGATAAGGTGGTCAACGCTTTTGTAAAGCGCGCCACAGAAGACTACCGCGAGCTTTCCCCGACCCCGGATAAATTTGATGTCTTTTCAAAAACCGTCTGGGGCCTGTGGAAATGGGAGCATGATGCCGAATTCACGGAAGACCGCCTGAACGCCATCCGCTGCCCCGCATGGGTTGTGGATGGGGACCGGGACGAGATGATTCATCGCGCCCATCTGGAATATCTGGTGGCGCATATTCCGGACAGTTCTTACATGATCCTGCCCGAGACCAGCCACTTCGCCTTCCTGCAGGCCCCGCTTCTGTTTAACGAAGCGTTGGCTGACTTTCTGTCCGTCAAAGCCTGACGGTCACACTGACGGTCAGGGCGAGAAGGGTTCAGCTCTGATAACGGGCTGAACCTCTTTTTATTTCCCGTCTGTTCTCTCAAGTTCGCCGTCGGCGTCATCCGGCAGAAAGAAGTCTTCCGGGTCTCCTGGCACGGGCAGAGACAGCAGGAAAAATCCCGCGGCTACCGTGATCGCACCCGTTGCAACGGGCAGCCAGCGGAGGACTGTCACCATCGCGGAGTCCTGCGTGCTGCCGTTGACGACAAGCGCCCAGCCACTCACGCACAAAAGCGCAAAACCACCCACAAAACAGGCCACAATCCAGAGCAGCCGACGCACATAAGGAGACGAAGACTTGCTCATGATGTGACCTTTCAGATCATTGCTTGAAGGCCCGCGCTAGCACGTTTTGTGTTTCGAGGGAAACTGGCAGGGTGGAATTGGTCAGCGCCACACCTTTCCAGCCCGCGCCCAGAGCCGTGTAAAGGTTCACAGCATCACGCAGGCGTTCCAGACGCGCCAGAGCTTCCATGTTCTGCGCATTCAGGGTGGTGCGCTCGGTTGTCAGCACTTCCAGGAAGCCAACCAGACCAGCACCATATAGCCGCCGTGCCCGCTCACTGGCCGTGGCACTATCTTCTGCCGCTTTATGCAGTTGCTCGGCATATTCAATGTCATCATGCCAGGCCGCCATGGCGTCTTCAACTTCCTTGAAGCCGTTTAGCACCGACTGACGATAGGTCAAACGTGCTGCTTCCGCCGAGGCCTGAGCCGCCCGAACTTCGGACGTCATCTTGCCACCGTGCATCAGCGGCAGGCTCGCCATCATCAGGAACTGCCAGCTCATGGCATTCACCTGAAACAGCTGGTACATGGCCGACGCGTTGGGGTTGAAGGTCAACGGAATAACAAAGTGCGGATACAGGTTGGCCACAGCAACGCCAATCTGCGCCGTCGCCAGTGCATACTGCCGTTCCGCCATACGGATATCCGGGCGGTTGGCAATCACGACAGACGGCATGGTCGCGGGGAATTCCGGCACGGTCGGCAGGGGCCGCGGCACCTTCAGTTCATCTTCCAGAGAGCCCGGCATCTGCCCCAGCAGCACGGCAATAGCGTGCGTTATCTGAGAAACACGGGTTTTCAGCGGTTCACGCGCTGCAATCTGTGTATCCAGCTCGGCCTGAGCCTGCGCAATCTGCAGGGTGTTCCCCACGCCTTCCAGATACAGCTTGTTAGTCAGATCCACCGCGTGTTTTGCAACGCCGATATTGTCCGTGGCGATTTTGATCTGCAACTGGGTGGTAATCCCCCCATAAAAAGAGTGACTTTTGAATGAGAATTTTC
>NZ_BANF01000236.1 GCF_000964425.1 Komagataeibacter intermedius TF2
CTCGCCCAGATGGCCCGCGAATTCCTCATGCTCTACCCGACCGCGCGGATCCTTGTCGCTGACGAGACGAACTTCGTGAAGGCAAAGCGCCAGCGGTTCCTTGCCCGGGCTGCGACCGGAAACTGGGATGCGATCATCATCACGCATGACGCATTCAGGTTCATCCCGGTAGAGGGCGATTTCGAGCGCCAGATGATCGAGGCGCAGATTGCGTCTTACGAGGAAGTGCTGGAGAGCGTCGACGCGGCCGATCGCCTCTCGCGCAAGCGGGTCGAGAGCATGAAGGAGAAGATGCAGGCGAAGCTGGAAGGCCTTGCCGCTCGAAAGGACGATCTTGTGCATCTGGGAGAGATCGGCATCGACCAGATCCTCGTCGATGAAGCGCAGCAGTTCCGGAAGCTGAGTTTTGCAACCAACCA
>NZ_BANF01000235.1 GCF_000964425.1 Komagataeibacter intermedius TF2
GTAGCAAGTGACATCTTATGACTACTGCCTAAACACGACGTTCGAACGGAGCCATTACCGCGTGAACGTCGCGGGGAATCAGTTCGTCAGACAAACCCGTGGTGTCACCTTGGTAGCGTCGACAAGTGCGGGATCCGTCTGGATGCGGCAGGTGCAGGTCGTAACCCGGGAGCACATGTTGATTTGCTGTTCCGGCCTGCGCAAAAGTCACCTTTTGCGCAGGCGCGGGCAATGAAGGATGCCTCGGGCAGAAGAAAATCAGTAAAGTCGCGTGATGCTACGTCACACTTTCCCATGTTCTGACGTGGGATGCGATGAAGATGAGCGAGACAACCGGGAGGCAAGGCACATTCCCAATCCGGGGCGACGACCTGTGGGAACGGCTGCGGACGATTGAGGACAAATTGTCACTGATCATTGAAATCCTCTCGCCGGAAGATTCCGACGGGCCCACGCTTGATGAGATTCTCGGTCGATTGGTAACCTTGATCGCAGCGCAGAACCCTATGCTCAGACGTATTGATCTTACAACCGGCAGGGTACTCGACATTCAGGAGGGCAGGATGTCCCGCTCAGCCCGGCCCGACGATGAGGATGGAGCCGATGCCTGATGATGACGTTCCGGAAAATCTCGGCTGAGAGCAGCGGT
>NZ_BANF01000234.1 GCF_000964425.1 Komagataeibacter intermedius TF2
GGGCAGATGGTCGTCCGCTTTCACGATATGGCCGACCAGGACACTCCAGTCGCCGCTATTCGTCGCGTTCTTCTCGCAGGACAGAACGGCTTTGAGCACGTCGACAGCAGCGCCACGCAGGAGCGCCTCGTCCAGCGCCATCTCGCCATCCTGGAACAGTCCGGCGGCGGCCACGAGCCGGCGTGACGGACGGCGCTGCGGGTAGTGTGCGTTGGAATCCCCATCCACCCGGACATTCTGCGCGTTGAGGGCCGCGATCATCAGCCCGACCAGGACCCATGGATCGGCAGAGCCCCGCATGCCGTCCAATGCAGCATGCAGCGCCTGGGTGCGGAAACTGCCGATCATGTCAAAACCGCGCCCCGAGATATCCGGCCGTTCCCGTGGCCCTTCGGGCAGGGCTTCAACGACGGCGGACGGCGTCACGCGACCTGCCGCCTCGCTGCCCGGCAGGACGCACCAGCCCTCGCGAACCTTGAGGCGATGATCAAGCCAGAAGAATTTCGTGGCGCCCTCGCGCTGCCAGTAGATCCGAACCATGCCGGGTTCGAAGACCGGCTCGCCGTTCTCATCGCTCTGCACGATCAATGCATCTTCAGGCGTGTTCTGACCCAGCCACTGACGCTGCGCCTTCTCGTAGGCGAAGCCGTCATCGGTATAACGGCCGTCCTTCCCGGCTTCACCGAACAGATCTTCCTGCCA
>NZ_BANF01000233.1 GCF_000964425.1 Komagataeibacter intermedius TF2
CCTTTATGGCCTTCGTGATGCCGGGCTTGCTGAGCGTTTTCAGGAAGTCTTCATCCGCCATGGCGGGCAGATGGTCGTCCGCTTTCACGATATGGCCGACCAGGACAC
>NZ_BANF01000232.1 GCF_000964425.1 Komagataeibacter intermedius TF2
GGCAATGGGCGTGACCTGTCCCATGACGGTCGAAAGCTGGCCGGTGATGTTGCCCGCAATGGTCGCGACATCATCCAGCGCGCCGGTCAGGCCCGACAGGGCGGACCCCGCATCATCACCCACCAGCGCCGACAGCCCCGACGTGACGCCGGATGTCGCGGCCACCTGCGGGGGCTGTTCCAGCACCAGCCGGTAGGGAATGACGATACCCTTCTGCGTGTAGTCGTATGAATACTGCACGATGCGCACCAGCAGCGACAGCCCTGCCCCGCTAAAGGCCACGGGCTGGCCCGCAATGCGCATCTGCCTGAGCATCCATGCCCGTTCGATGGCGGTGGGACCGACAAACGTGCCCGACAGTTCCAGCCGGTCGGGGTCGTTGCCCACCGCGTCGATGATTTTGTTGCCACCGGGCAGCCGGTGGACGGCAACCTGCTGGGCGCCGCCATCGCGGATCAGGTGCGGCACCTCCATGCCGGTCAGGGTCAGCCCGCCAATGGTCACGGGGGCCGACGCCCACAGCCGCCCGATCGAGCCGATCGCGGTCTGCGCGTTCATAAGGGTCAGGGACATCAGTGGCCTCCCCCGCCCCGCGCGCCACTGCCCGCGGGCGGCGCGTGGGCGGGATGAAGAATATGAAACGGGAATGGGGGAAACGGGCCGTGGCGCGCGGTATCGCGCAGCCATGCCATCATTGCCCCTGTCTAACGCCAGATCGTGCAGGCTGGAAGCATGCGGCGCGCCCCGCCCGTCAGGCTGCGGCAGGGAATGTCCGGAAAATACCCGGCACTCATAAGGATATTTCTGGCGAGGCCTGTTTCGGGACGCTCCGGAGGACGCCGACCGGAAACTTCTTTTTGTTCCCCCTGGCGTCCTGCCTGCCGCCTGCGGCGATCAGATTCCCACCGCCCGGCCCGGCATCTGCGCATAGCGGATGACGTCGGGCGCGGTGCCGGTCGCACGCAGTTCGTGGCGGGCGGCGGCAGTGTCGATCCGGGCCATGGCCTGCCCCACCGCCTGGTGGTCCAGCGTGACGGGAATGGTGACCTGCACGACCGGCGGCCTGTCGCCGCACGGGGCGGGTGGGACGCTGCCGGTCCGCTCCATCGGGGCGGGGTTGATGAAGGGTGGCCTGCCCCGCGTGACCGGTTCCGGCGGGACGCGCAATGGGGCAACGCCCCGCACCCGCGCGACATGCGGGATCAGGCCCGCCCTGCGGGGGCTGCCTGGCCCACCCGGCATGGGCATGGTTTCCCCCCGGATGGCGCGGGCGACGGGCAGGCCGGGCATGACGGGCCGGGCGATGGTGACGGTGGCCTGATCCGCAGGCTGCCGGTCGAATAGCAGGCGCGTGAACCGGCCTGCCACCCCGTCCGGGCGCGGGAACCGGGCCGGGCGGTTCCCTGCCCGCCCTGTCCCGGGCACGGTGGCGGGAACGGGGGGCCGCGCCGTACGGGTCAGCACTGGCGCAGGATCGCGCGGGGCGCTGCCGTTTCGCGCGGCGATGGCCGCCATCCGCGCCGTCATGGCCTGTGTCTGTAGGACGACACGGGGGACAACAGTATGCGGCATGGCCCGTGACAGGGCTGGCGACGTGGCCCCGGACACGGAACGGGTGCGGCTGGCCCGTGCCGGGTCTGCCCTGTCGCCCG
>NZ_BANF01000231.1 GCF_000964425.1 Komagataeibacter intermedius TF2
TGGATGGCAAAGGCCCGAGAATTCTCGACCCAGGCCGGATCATAGGTGAAGGTCGAAAACTGCCGCGGACCTGCCTGCGTGAAACGCAGTTGACCCACGGGAGTCAGGCTGTCGCCAAGAACGACATGGGCGCTGAAATCAGGCATCAGAACGAAGCACCGTCCAGATCAATAACATCCGTTCTCCCATGCGCGGCCTTATCCTTGTCCTGCTGCCTGCGTAACGTGGTCGCGGAAGTTCGGCCTCGACGAGGCTGACGTTCAGCAGCCAACGCCAGTCCCAGATCGTCCTTGCGGATATCAATCAGGTCGGCCAGCCGGTCCAGAAGACCAAGCACGTCGGCCAGAGTGCCGATCCCAACACCGGAATCTCCCTTTTCCAGGCGCGCGACAGAACTTGCTGACGTGCCGGTACGAACGGCCAGATCGGCTATCGCCATGCCGCGCCGAAGGCGCGCGCCACGAAGGTCATGGCCAAGTTGTTCAAGAGCCAAGTGAGATTTGGGTGAGCCCATGACTATAATTCATATTTGACATACAACACGCCTTATACCGTCATATGTGACCTTCTGCGAACTCTGGCACCCGCCTTTTACGGCACCGTTCCTACCAGCAGTCGGCTCCTCGCGTAGAAAACTGTGTCCGCACTCCCCACCATAGTGCAGGTGCGTATAAAAAAGAGCGCAGATCCGCCACCCTGCTCCCGGCGCAGCATCGGTCTTCAAGGCACCAAATTTGCCTTCAATGCTGCCCCAGGCCCCGTTCGTTCCCATATTGCCCGAAGCCCTTACGCGTGCCTCAATCGACTTCGAACTCGCCACCTCACAAGTGGTGTTAGGCCTCGCCTGCTGCATCACCCGTCGCGGAACGATCACCGCCACGCACCATCATTGACTAGGTAGGATATCTATATATATATCTATCCATCATATCCTAGGAGGGAATCATGGTCGCAGTCCCAAATCGAGAAATCACGAACACCGGCATTAAGCCGATAACTGGCTCTGTTCGTGAAATTCGCGACAGTCTGCAGGATACAGACAACAATCAATTCGTTGTTTTTCAACTTGCACATGCCAATAAAAGCACCGCATCGGCATTTGCAGAGGCCGTTCGGCTTATTGCTCCCCTGATCATTGATCGGCTTGCCATTCATAAAACAGCGACCCTCAAGAAGCTTGTTGATGCACTTGTTCCGGCTGCGTCTCCTCCCGAGCACCTCATTACTGAGGCACGCATGAACGCAGATGCTCGGCAAACGGTTCTTGAGAGCGCAGAGTGGATCAGCGCTGTTCAACTATCTGAAATTGCAGGTTTCAAAGGCCAAAATGCCAGCGCCCAGCCAAACAAGTGGAAACGCGAAGGAAAAGTTTTTGCTTTGCGACATGACGGGAATGATCTGTATCCGGCGTATGCACTCGACCGCGACATGCAATACCGCCCAATCAAGGGACTTGTCCCAATTCTAAAGGTGTTCAAAGGCAAACTGGATGCATGGGACATTGCAATCTGGTTTGCGTCAGCAAACAGCTTTCTTGGCGGCACGGCTCCTAAGGATTTACTTAAAAGTGCGCCAGAGCGCGTCTTAGCGGCTGCAGAAGACGAAATCGCAGGTGTGCTCCATGGTTAAACCGAGGCGGCCAACTCAGCCAAAGTCTCGTAGCACCGCACATTCCGGCACAACGAAGATATCCACATCTCGCGCAAAACCGAAGACGACAGAGTCACCGTCGACCCCGCCTGTCGCCGTCACAGCAACGTCCCGCACAATCCCGCGTCCCCCTCCAGACCTTAATGCTCTCGTAAAAAAAACGATTTGGTCGGCAGACAAGACAATCCACCGCATCCATCCTGAGACTTACGGAGCAAATACGTTCAATCCTGGTCCCCGAGGAAACGCCCGATTTAGCCCGATCATTGATGCAAATGGTATATCCATTCCGACCATTTATGGCGGCACGACGTTAGAATGTGCAGCCATGGAGACCGTCTTCCATGATGTTCCCCATGAGCCAGGACTGAAGACCGTTGCAAAGCGAAAGCTAAAGAACCATCAATATTCACAACTTCAGTCCTCGACTGACCTCACGCTTGCAGATCTTAGCAGCACAGCCTTGCGCAAGCTCGGTATTCCACGTGTTGATCTCATTGAGACTGATAAGGATATATATCCTCAAACGCGCAAGTGGGCCGAAGCCATTCACGCTCAGTGCCCAGACGTTCAAGGTTTAGAGTGGGTGTCGCGTCAGGACGACCGTGCGCGCGCTATCATCCTATTTGGAGATCGCTTGCCACCAGATCCATTGAGCAGCATTGCACCTTCGGTCGATATCGTGGAAAATGAAGACACTTATGCGGCTCTAGTCGAGTTAGCCGAGACCATCGGTGTCCAGATCACTGGGAAGTAATATCATTCTTTTGCCGATTCAGCTCCAGTCTCTATGGCATCAAAAATACCCATCTCTGCCAATGCACCAGCCGCCCGCCGAAAACTCCGGACCGGATATGGACGCCCAGGTTTGGGATAAGCCTCCGTGTAAGCAATAGCAGATTCAATCTGTTCCTCGGTCAGGGTCGGATAGTCCGCTTTGATCTCCTTGATTGTCTGTCCCTGTGCGAGGGCAGCAACACGATAAGCAGATATATCCGTTCCCTTTATAACAGGATCAGTCCCATCCTCCTCCAATATATTTTTCTTGGCGTCGAGGAGTTTCTTGTATTTGGATAGAAAATTACGATGAATTTCGGTAATATTGGCTTTAAAAGGACCAAAGCTTACGGTTCTGGCTTTTGCTTCATTTTTTTTGAAGGCCTGATACAGCTTCCGACGCCCCATCGGAGTTAGATCCGCATGCATCTGCTTTTCAAGCGCCAGAAACAACAACTCCGAGAGCCCGATCTTTCGTACCCGCCTACGCCCCTTCCCCACACCGTGAACCGGCATGTCCTCTTCCGGCTCGCTGATCTTCTCTACTTCCCCACGATCAATCGCCCGGTTGATATCCTTTTCCGACATCCCGATCAGAAACTGCGCTTCGCGTAGGGTAACGGGCTGGATTTCTATCATGTGCGCCTCCAATGTATCCCATAATAGGGAATAGTTAGAATATATCAAGTCGTACGAAGCGCCTGCCGTGGCCCTACCGGTCAATTTGGCGAAAGAAAATCCCAAAGAAGACTCGAATCTGCTCTCAAAACCTGCATGAAATAAAAAGCAACGCAGCCAATTTTTGTTGCAGCAGTCGCAAGATGATCTTCGAAGCTTCTCCCGTTATCCG
>NZ_BANF01000230.1 GCF_000964425.1 Komagataeibacter intermedius TF2
TGTCCGGAAATGGGTGACGACGCGACAGGGTATTTCCACGAAACCCATTTCTTCCGCGTATGTCTCGCCCCCTCTGGGGCGCAAACTTGCACGCCTTCTTCTTGCAGATGATCCATTGTCTGCTGGACGACAGGACGGGCTACTTGTTCCTGCCCTTCTGGAAGCCGAACCGCAACTCGCTGTCACGCTCTGCTGGCTCAGGAAAATGCAGAACCTCCTCTGTAAAAAGGAGGACACCAGAAAGGAAGGCGATCTGAAGGCCCTGCTGGAAGAAGGGAAAACGACGCTGCTATCGCGTTTGATACCTGCGCTTGAACGGGATGCTGCTGCCATTGAAGCTTCTCTCGTCACACCATGGACAACCAGCCCGGTTGAAGGACAGATCAGCCGATTGAAAATGATCAAGCGAACCATGTTCGGAAGAGCAGGCTTCGAACTCCTCAGGGCTCGTGTCCTCCA
>NZ_BANF01000229.1 GCF_000964425.1 Komagataeibacter intermedius TF2
GAAGAAGCCAAGTCGTTAGATCTCAACATATCGCAGGCCTGCGAGCAGGGGCTTAAGTCAGCTATCGCGTCGATCCGTGCCCAGCAATGGCTGGCAGACAATCGCGCTTCCCTCGAAGCCTCACGGCAGTATGTTGAAGAGAACGGGCTTCTGTAAATGCTGTTTCAAAATTCCCCACATGTGCTGTCGGAAAA
>NZ_BANF01000228.1 GCF_000964425.1 Komagataeibacter intermedius TF2
CCGGCACTCCATCACGTCGCCCCACAAATGTGACGCTACCCGCTCAACTGCTCGAAGAAGCCAAGTCGTTAGATCTCAACATATCGCAGGCCTGCGA
>NZ_BANF01000227.1 GCF_000964425.1 Komagataeibacter intermedius TF2
CCGACTTTTGTCTGGTCGGATGTAGAGAAGGAAATCGGGCAGCGCGTCCGGGAAAACCTGCTGGTCGAGGCATGGACGACCCGTGCCCGCGAGGAACAGGTTGCGCGCGAGAAAGCGGAGCTGGCCCGTCTGCTGGCAAAGCATGGCGGAAAAGCGACGTCGGCGGATGCACCCGTGCCTACCGTGCAGCTCGGGCTGCTCTAGCCCTGGGCCATGCGCCAGGAGCCATGCCCGTCGAGGCACCGGCCCAGGAACGCCAGTGCGGCACGCGGATATTTCCGGATTTCCAGAACGCTGCCGGTGGGTACCTCCATGTGGTAGGC
>NZ_BANF01000226.1 GCF_000964425.1 Komagataeibacter intermedius TF2
ATGCGTTCGGTGACAGACATCATGCGGTCCCTTTGGCATTGATGTTGGCCAGGCGTTCACCCACCGCGCCGTAGAAAGCCAGAGGACGCTGGAGGATCGGCACCGCCGGTGTCGTCGGCAACATCTCGGCGTGTTG
>NZ_BANF01000225.1 GCF_000964425.1 Komagataeibacter intermedius TF2
GGGGTAAAATGCGCATATTGTGTCGCGCGCTTCAGTCCTGCCCTCTCAATGTCTGTCGTGGAGGTGTGGATCGCCTCGCCAATCTCTTCCCAGCCTGGGCGGGCGCTATCGCTTTCGGATGGAAACAGGTTGTTCGCCAGTTCGCCTGCTCCAAAGCCGGTGAAGCGTGACAGGACGATCTGTTCGGGGGACAAGGCGTTTCGATCTGCTTCTTCGATCTCCTTGAGCAGCGCGATAGC
>NZ_BANF01000224.1 GCF_000964425.1 Komagataeibacter intermedius TF2
CTGGTGACGCAGCATTACGCCATGCTGGCGCGGAACCTGCTCTACACCGGCGTCACACGGGGGCGGAAGCTCGTCGTGCTCGTGGGCCAGAAGAAGGCGCTTGCTATCGCCGTGCGCAATCAGGGTGGCAGGCGACGGTGGTCGAAGCTCAGGGAGTGGCTTGCGGGTAGTTTTGCATGACGGAGCGATGCCTCCATGTCGGCTTCCGCCTCATGTCGGACATAAAAGTGGGTTGGCTCGCCTTTCGCATAACGGACATAGTCCGCGCAGTCCCCCGCTATCACTTGGAGCCGAGAGTGGGGTGATCGTTATGGGAAATAACCAGCAAGAATACAGGCGCTTAGGTTGGCCGTAGCAAGACACGCCCGAAGCCACTGGGCAGGGAGTATAAATCATTTGGATCGGGCAACGATGCTTTCGGTTTTCGGCCTTGACACGATGATGTTCGGTGCGGGCGGCAATCCAGATTTTCTGGACAGCGTCAAGATTCATGAAGGCAATTCCGAACCCAACCAGAAGGTCGAGCCAGACCGAATGGTGGCCGAGCGTGATACGGAAGCAGTTTTCATTCTGGGTTCTATTGGCATATCGGACATAATCTTCAAGTAGTTCTGTGCAGCAGTGGCCCATACCTGTCACTTGAACAAGGTTTCCGGAACTCCCGTTTCGTTTTCAGAAAAACTACCAAATTTGACAGCAAGAATAGGCAAAACAAACAGGTTAAGTATCATTGATGTCATGAGCCCTCCAAGAATGACAGCTGCCATAGGTCCTTCGATTTCCCGCCCAGGCGCATTCATATCAACAGCCAGAGGCGCCAGTCCAAGCGCCGTAACGAGCGATGTCATGAGTACGGGGACGACGCGGTCTCTGGCCCCCCGGAGCGCTGTTGTTACTCCCCATGTGAGATGTTCCCGCTCGACCAAAGTCTCAAAATGCGAAATCATCATCACCGAATTCCGAAGCGTAATCCCGAATAGAGTAACGAAGCCGACTGTTGCCCCAAGAGTTAGCGTTGTGCCGGAAACAATGATTGCCAGAATGCCGCCGACAAATGCGAAGGGAAGATTGACGAGTATCAGAGCGAGATTGCGCCATCCTTGTGTGATTATTGAGAGCAGAATCATGACCGCTATGGCAGCGAGCCCGGAATTTATAAACAGTTCCTTGCGTGATTGTGATTCAGCTTCCGCTGCGGATGTAAACTGAACGTAGGTTCCAAGAGGCAGTTTGATATTTTTTGCTATAGCCGTGCGTGCGTCCTGAACGAAAGATTGAGCTGATCGTCCTGTAACATTTGCGGTGACAGTCTGTGTTCTCTGTGCTCCCAGATGTGACACCTGATAGCGACCGTTCGTCTCATATATGTCTGCGACAGCGCGGAGTGGTACGTAGTTTCCGTGAACAGTATGCAGTGGCAGGAAGCCGACAGACGCAACATCATTACGACTTGCGTCATCAAGACGAACCATAACATTAAAAGCCGCAGAACGCTCGTATATCTGCCCCACGGTTTCACCCTGCCAGGCTGTATGGATGGATCGGAGTACATCCGCCGACCGAAGCCCCCAGCGCTCCAGATCAGCAGGGCGTAGCCGAATAGCAAGTTCCGGAACACCAGGGGGTGCTTCTATCCGGACATCTGTTGCGCCATGTATCTGATGCAACATGCGGACAATATTATTTGCCTGGATATCCAATACATCCAGATCATCGCCAATAATATTGATTGCCACAGCCGAAGACGAACCAGAAAGGGTTTCGTTTACGCGCATCGTCAAAAAACTACTGACAGAAAAACTGGCCCCAACGAACCCGTCAAGCGCTTTGCGAACGCGGGCATCAATCTGTCGGGAAGCCTTCCCATCCACCTGATTCAAATCAACCTCAAACTCGCTGGTATGTGGTCCATACGTGTCCTCATCCAGCGAGGCGCGTCCGACTCTCTGAGCAACCGAACGGATTTCGGGAAGCTGACGAAGTTTTTCTGTAACCTGTCTACCTAATTTCAGAGACTGTTCCAGGGAAGTCCCCGGAGCAGCCGTCATATGAATGATAAGGTGACCTTCCTTGAAATCAGGAATGAAATCGCTTTCAAGGAATGGAAGGGCCGCAAACCCTATCAAGGTGGTCAGGATCATCCCGCCTATAACAAATCGGGGATGGCGCATTAATCTGGCCAGAAGACATTCATAAGCTCTGGCGGTCCATCCTGCCAGGGGGGGCTCTCTCCGGGTTTCTCCAGGCGTCGCCAAGAGCCATGCGCAGAGTGCAGGTACAACGGTTACAGCAGCGGCAAGAGAAGCCATGACCGCAAGAACATAAGCTGTTGCCAGTGGAGCAAACAGTCGTCCCGAAAGTCCGGGAAGGGCGATGACAGGCAAGAAAACGATAATGACAGCAAAGGTCGCGTAAACCACTGCACTGCGGACTTCAACGCATGCATCGAGTACGACGCGCGCTGTAGATGCGGGCTGGACCAGAAGCCGGTTTTCACGCAATCGGCGTGTAACATTTTCGACCCCGATCACGGCGTCATCCACGACCTCGCCGATGGCGATAGCAAGCCCCCCCAGGGTCATGGCATTCAAAGTAACCCCGAGTGTCTCCAGCAACGACAGGGCTATCAGAATAGCCAAAGGTATGGTGGCGCAACAGATTGCAGCGGTTCGCAGGTCAAAAAGGAAAAGAAAGATTACGGCAACCACTAGAAAACCGCCCAGAAGCAATGCTCGTGTGGCATTCCCCAATGCGGTCGTAATGAAATTGGCGGGTCGGAACAGGTCAGCATGCAATGTAATCCCCTGTCCCTGCAATTGCGGGCGGAAATCGGTAAGTGCCGCCTCGATTTCCCGGGTCACAGCCATCGTATTGGCACCGTACTGTTCCCATATATTAACCACAATGCCTGTCTTTCCCTCGATACTGGCCGCGCCGAAGGCGGGAATAGGGGCTTCAGTTACAGTGGCAATACTGCCCAGTGTGACAGCACCATTATCAGAGCGGACAATCACAGTGCGGGCCAGACTTTCTGGCGTCAGGGCCTGACCGTCAGACTGAAGAACGACTCTTTGGTTCGGGGTATCAATAAAGCCGGCCCCCTGTATGCCAGTTGCTTCCTGGGCAGCCGCAAGGACGTCATCAAGTCCGATATGATGCAAGATGAGTTGGTCTGGATGTACCTGTATCTGGAGTGACCGACGCTCCCCGCCAAACACACTGACTCCAGCCACACCAGGCAACGCCAGCAGACGCGGCCTTAATGACCAGTCAGTAAGCGTGCGCAACTGCATGAGGGACTGTTGTTCCGACGTCAGACCAATCACCAGTACCAGACCGGCGGATGAGGTCAGTGGCGTCATAGTCGGAGCATGAACACCGGCTGGCAATTGCTGTGCAACAACATTCATTTGTTCCCCGACCAGTTGCCGGGCGCGATAAATATCGGTCGATGTCGCAAACAGGACGTTGACGACTGACAGTCCCTGAATCGAAGTCGATTGCACGCGCTGAATACCCGGGAGGCCGGTCAGGGCAATTTCCATTGGGCGACTAACCAATGTTTCGACCTGTTCCGGCGTAAAACCAGCGGCTTCGGTCTGGATCGTGACCCGTGGCGGAATGAATTCCGGAAACACATCATAGCTGGCATGTCTCAAGCCATACAGGCCATAGAAGAACAACAGACATGCGGTTGCGATAACCACGCCCCGGAAGCGGATCGAAAACCCGATAATAGCTGCCTGAAGGCTGAAAGAACGTCCCGTCATCAGTCGTCATCGTCTCCTGATTCAAGCTGAGCTCGGAATTCTTCAGACAGAAGTAATTGCGTACCCTCTACGACGATTTGCGTTTCGTGTGTGATTTGTCCTGGAGTATCTTGGATCAGGTAGCCACCTTCTCGGTCCGGCACGTCGGTCGTAAGGGGTAGGCGTGTAAATTTTCCGTGTCCGTTATCACGGTATATCCACGACTTACCTTGCAGCCAGATAATAGCTGATGCAGGTATCCGGATACCGGGACGTTCCTCTTCGGTAGGCAGGAGAACGGAAACATTCATGCCCGCGACAAGCTGACTTTCAGCCGACGCAAAATAGAAAAAGCTACGCCCCTGAATAGCAGGATCGGTCATGGTTACAGGAGACAAATAGTGGAGCATTGTCCCGTGTCCACCCGTGTTTCCATAATCGGTCACATCCGCCTGACTTGGTGGGGTTGGTAGATCCGTATCTGGTGGAAGGGTCACCTTGACCAAGACCACTTGTTGTTGAAGTAACTGTGTAATGAAAATTGTATTTTTTTCGGTAGCGTCAGATATGACCGAACCAAATTGCTGTCTGATAATATTAAGTGCGTTATTCACCCGGACCTGTTCTGCTTTTACCATAGCTGAGTTGGACTGAAATCTGGCTGTTGTCTCCTGGAATTGTTCCTGAGAGATATTCTGCCGGTCGCGATACAGTCCTTTGTCACGATCGAGTTTCGCACGGGCAAGCGTCTGCTGTGCCTGCATGCTCTCCAGCCGCGCTTTCATGTCAGCATAATCACTAACAAGAGTGATAAGTTGTGTTGCGTTCAGAACGTAACCATAGGCGGGAACCAACTTTCTCCAAGGCACGATGCTGGGTCGTGCAGAAGCGATACCACTCTTCGTAACTGCTTCCGGGGAGACCGTCACGGTCGCCTCTTCGCCAAGAACCGAAACTGGTGGATCATCATCATCTGCAATAGCAATGTCCGCCACGTTTAGAACTAGGAAGACAGAAAGACCTACAAGAGGCAGCCAGAAGGCCCTCGCTTTCATGGTGAGTTCCTTTGGTTATTTTCAAGCAGGCCGGAAACCTGCGCGGCACTGGTGTGATCAAAAATGGGCTGCTGCATGCCATCTTCGATCTGACCTATGGCTTGCCGTTGCTGAATTTCTGCTTCAAGAAGAGCGGTCTCTGCTTGAATCTGCTCTATATGAGTCATAACCATCGTTGGTCGGTCGATTGCGCCTGACTGAAGGCGGTGCTGCATCTGGTTCAGCCTTACCCGTACGGTTTTGGCAAGTTCATCCGCCTGTAGCAGAATTGATGTCGTGCCGCGGTAATTGGCCGTAGCCTGCGAGATGGACTTAAACACCGTGTTCTCTGCACGCCGGAGACGAGCCGCCGCCTCATGCTCCTGCCCAACAGCTTCAGCTATGGGGCCTTCGTTCTGATTGAAAATCGGAATTTGCAGAGAGGGATTTACCTCAAAGCGATTTGAAATATCCCAGTTATAGGCGGGACTGATGGTGACATCGGGATAGCGTCGGGAAACTTCGACCCGTAGAGCCTGTCGGGCGGCGTCATAAGACGCAAGAAGTTCCCGCAGATCCGCGCGTTGCATTACGGCTTGGTATCTCATGTCCTGTGAATCGCGGTATTCCATGAGGTCGGGACAGACATCAAATGCTTTTGTATCAAGAGCAATGGAATCAAGTGCTTCGGCAGGAACCCCGATTGCTCCTGCCAGAGCTGCCTTACGGACGGCATACTCGCGCCGCAGATCACTGACAGACAACTCGGCATGGATCATTTCCGTCCGTACCTGCGATATTTCGAGAGCGGATGCTCGCCCCTGATCAAAACGTGCCTGTTCCAGGGTAAAGAGTTCGCGTTTAGCTGCCGCAGTCTCTTCCACAAGCTTGAGGCGCCCGGATACAGCCCAGACGCCGAGAAGAGCAGACCGCGTGTCGCTGCGTAGTTTCCATGCAGTATTGATGACTTCCCATTGCGCGACGGCAGCCCGATATCTGGCTTCTTTGATACGGTGATAACGCCTGCCGAAAAATTCGATCAGTATTGACGCGCCGTAGCCGACGTAATGAGCCGATGGGCCACCCAGCACCGTGAAACTGGGATTGGGCAGTTGACCGGCTGTCTTGATTCCAGCGCGAGCCGTTTCCAGTTCAGCTTTAGCTACAAGGATATCGGGATGAAAATACAAGGTAGCAAGCGTCAGGCGAGTGATGCCCCATGCGTTTTCCTGACTCGATACGTTTGGTCCGAGAACTTTTGTAATGAATTCTTGCAATCCGGCATCCGTAAATTGACGGCTGGAAAATTTCTGGACATCTGATTCCGGCGAAATATTTGAGTGATCACTATTTGTACAGCCACAGAGCAGGGGAAAAATCAGGAGAATGAATGCCGCATTATAGCGTGTGCGTCTCCTTACCTGCTTAATATATTCTAGAGTATTATATGATTTATACATTGATATGTCGTGATATATCTGATTTGTTATCTGTTAGTTCTACTCTCGATTGTCGCATAATCTGCACACCTCCACTAATACCAAGCATCGCAAGGATGGCAGCTACCGCAATATCCGGCCACGCAGAACGAGTGCCAAACACGCCCAGAGCTGCCAGCACAACGGCAACATTTCCGATCGCATCATTACGAGAGCAGATCCATACAGAACGGCGGTTGGCATCACCTTTCCGGTGTGTCCATAATATGAGGGCACAGGCCAGATTGACCGCGAGGGCAAGCAGACCAATGCCGCCCATTGCGTCTGGGTGAGGCGGATGGTTGCTGTTCATTACTATCCACCCAGCATTGGCCATTACCCATAGCCCAGCCATGAACAGGGTCAGGCCTTTCAGAAAGGCCGCGCCAGCTCGCCATCGCAATGCCATTCCGGCAACACTGAGGCTTATTGCGTAGTTGGCGCTGTCGCCAAGGAAATCAATCGCGTCCGCCTGTACGGATGCAGATCCAACCGACACGCCAGCCCCAGCTTCAACGGCAAACATGCTGGCATTGAGAAAAAGCGCGATCAGGAGCGCTCTCCGCCATGATTTATTGATTGGTAGCGGCGTATCTGTGCATCCACCACAGCATCCTCCTGCCATCCAGCGCCTCCCTGACGAATCATCTGTTTTAATGTATGCTCCCTGTAGCAACTACAGGGTCAAGAGGCAGGGAATGCGATCGATTGGTGCCTTGGGGAAGGCGACGAATACCAAAGTCGAGACGATCCGCTATTACGAACGGATCGGTCTTCTGGCTCCGCCACAGCGGACCGATGGCAATTATCGCACTTATGATGATGAGGCACTCGCGAGACTGTCTTTTATTCGTCGATCTCGGGATCTGGGTTTTTCATTAGACCAGGTAAGAGCTCTATTATCCCTAACGGATCAGGGAACCCAGGATTGTAAGACAGTTGATAGAATTGCTCGTGACCATATGGCAGAAATTGAGCGCAAAATTGCGGATCTCATCGCATTGCGCCATGAACTTTCTACGATGATAGAATCATGCGGGGGAGGTAATATTTCAGAATGCCGAATTATTGAAGCACTTTCTCCGTTTGATAATTAGTTCTCCTGACTTTTTTCGCAGCCAGTCGATTCTGCATTTGACGGAAGATTACCCGAAATAGTTATGCGGCCTCATCCTCACGTGTCAGAATCTGAAAAATCCTCATGGAAAATTCAAGGACTATACGTGCTCCCATGGTGGCAGTTTATGATCAGGCCAGTTCTGAAGCAGACATTCGGCTTCCCCTGAAGGGTTTCGGGCGCCGCGAGGCGTACGAAAGTCTGGGAA
>NZ_BANF01000223.1 GCF_000964425.1 Komagataeibacter intermedius TF2
CTGATGATGACGTTCCGGAAAATCTCGGCTGAGAGCAGCGGTCGTCTGATCACTGCCTATTTCACGCAGGAACTGCCAGATCCAGAGCACGATTTCCGTACCCAGCCCGGAAAAGTGCCTGACGCGGATGGTGGCCGACTGACCAGCTATTATACCGGTCGCGATGGGCGGGCTTCGTGGCGACCGGACATGCAACCCAAGATTGCGGCAGCTCTTGGCATTGATCCCAGAACACCACCGAAGAACGCGCAACTCAATCGTCTGTTTGAAGCAAAAAGGGCCGATAATGGCGAGGACTGGTCAAGGAACGCCCGCAAGATCAGTGCCTATGATCTGACCATGGCACCGCATAAATCAGTTACGCTTGCGGCCGAGTTTGCGCCGACCGAGGCCGAGAGGGCAGC
>NZ_BANF01000222.1 GCF_000964425.1 Komagataeibacter intermedius TF2
GTTTATGAAGGCGGCCTCATAATGACGCGCCATCGCCCCGGAAAGCCCATTGCCGTAGGCACGCTCAAGAAGCCTGCGCCCCCAACTGTCGGGCGCAGCATCAGCAAAGACACCCGCAAGGGCATCGCACACGTTCCCTGGCTGGCCAGCCGCATGAAACGGCCCAGAGCCGAGGGGAAAGGTTGGCTGGATGGCAAAGGCCCGAGAATTCTCGAC
>NZ_BANF01000221.1 GCF_000964425.1 Komagataeibacter intermedius TF2
CCTGCAGGGGGATCGTTATGCCGGGAAATTCGCTGCGATGGCACGGGACGTCGGTCTCTGGTCAGGACGGATATCTCCGAAAGGGCCGGGAGAGGATTGGAATGCGGTCCTGAGGACCCGCAGGGAAGGAATGGAGGCAGGTTCTGTTCCCGTTGCGCCCTTGTGCCGCCTGTCCAAAGTCTTGGGTTCAGGGGCGAAAGCGCAGCCGGAGACGGTTTCCCCGTCATGGCTGGGTCAGGCCGAGGCGCACGGCACGCAGCGGCCGCCGCGGGTTTCGGACGCCTCATTGCCTGCTTCGTCTGAACCTGTCCGGAAGCCTGCCAGACCACGGTCAGGTTCATCGCCGGGGCTGTCCTTGTGAACCAGCGTGAGTCCTTTGGGCCCACCGGACAGACGGCATCGCGGGCTGCAGGCTTTGTCCGGACATATGCGGGCCTGTGTGCATGCGCGAACGGCCCTGCCGCCAGGGGCGACGGATATGCGGAAATACGTGGCGCGCCGATTGCGGGGCAACGCGCGGTCTCGATGGCCCGAGGCCGGGACTTGGCAGGCCGCATCGCCTCCTTCACCGACGATCACGGGATGATCGTCATTTACGGCTGGCGTGCCACAGAGGTGGGCGCCGA
>NZ_BANF01000220.1 GCF_000964425.1 Komagataeibacter intermedius TF2
TCCATTCAGGAAATCCGGCGTCTTATCGTCAGGCTGACCCAGCGCCAGATCTCCCTCAACCATATCCTGCACTGGTCGCGATTCAGACGAATACATCAGGCAAAAGCCTATGCTTCTCACATCAAAACACAACTGTAGTGCTAGGTCATGTTGACAAATGCCGGAGCCATAGCCTGATGCATGCGATATCGATAAAGCCGAGGAAGCTATTTGCGGTTTTGTCGTAACGTGTGGCGAGGCGACGGCTGTTCTTCAGCTTGTTGAAACAGCGCTCGACCATGTTGCGCAGCGTGTAGATGGTCATATCGACGGTCTTGCGAACCTTTCGGTTCTTTCGCATCGGGATCATCGGCACGGCGTTACGGCTCTCGACATCTTCCCTGATTTTATCAGAGTCATAGCCTCTGTCGGCGACCAGAACAGCGGGCTGCGGCAGGTTGTCGGCCATCACCAGATCATAGCCGGTGTAGTCGGAATCCTGCCCCGGCGTGATCCCGGTCCTCATCGGGAGGCCAGCGCCATTGACGCGGAGATGGATCTTGGTCGAAAACCCACCTCTCGAACGGCCAAGAGCCTCTTTCGGAGTCCCCCTTTTGAGCCCGTCGCATGATGATGGGCCCGGATGACTGTGCTGTCGACCATCTGCAGCTTGTCCGGGGTGATCCCTGAATGGTTCAAAGCGTCCAGAATGCCCTCCCAGAGCCCCGCAAGGGTCCAGCGACGGAATTGGCGGTAGACCGACGACCATTTGCCGAAATCTTCAGGAAGATCCCGCCATGGCGCACCCGTTCGCGCTATCCAGAAAATCCCATCCAGAACAAGGCGATGATTACAGGGTTTACGACCGTTCGGATGCCGAACAGCTTGGATGAACTGTTCGAAGAAGCCCCACTCATCATCAGATATCAGCTTGCGCACCAAGTTCGTCTCCCACGAGCTTGAATCACAGGACGCGGGCCAGCGGAATCCCTTTTGTCAACACGGCCTAGCTGTCAGGTTGTGAGACGTCATTGGGATGATGTAGGGTG
>NZ_BANF01000219.1 GCF_000964425.1 Komagataeibacter intermedius TF2
CTTGCGGACATGCACTTCTACGACCTTACGGTGGATAATCACCCCCTGCGTGATGGCGCACGCGACAAGACCAATCATTACGTCACGGGCCGAAATGGCGGGCATGACCTTGATCTGCGACTGTTTGCAAAGGAAGGCGTGGGCCTGCACGGCACGCTGGAGACCATCCGTGACGAAGTGGCGCACTTCGCGCCGGATCTTGCGGAAAACCTTGATGATGCGGACAGGACCAATGCCGACATCAAGAAATCCATCGACACCTACATCGCCCGTGAAGGGATCACGGCCCCGACCGAAGCCCCTTATGTGCCGGTCTGGGAGCCTGATGGCAGCAACGCTCCGCTGGACCTGAAGGCCGCCGGGATCACCTCGATCCTCTGGTGCATCGGTTTCCGTCCGAACTATCGCTGGATCGACGTGCCGGTCTTCAACGG
>NZ_BANF01000218.1 GCF_000964425.1 Komagataeibacter intermedius TF2
TTTTTCAGGTGCATGGGATCGATAGTCTTGGGAACATTCTCGTACGCCGTCGCTTACGGCGCGGTGAAGTTCTCCGGTTTTTTGAAACACTCCCGCCATGCCTGGCCGGTATGGAAGCGTGTGGCACGTCGCATTACTGGGCGCGCTCGATTGCGGCTTTCAGACATACGGTCAGGATGATGCCGCTGGTCTATGTGAAGCCATACGTCAAGCGGGGTAAAACTGATGCCGCTGACGCCGAGGCGATCTGCGAGGCGGTGACCCGGCCGACGATGCGCTTCGTGCCAGTCAGGTCACCGGCTCAGCAGGCAGCGTTGCTTCAGCACAAGACGAGGGATTTGCTG
>NZ_BANF01000217.1 GCF_000964425.1 Komagataeibacter intermedius TF2
TGCGCTTTGGCCCGAGCCTCTCGCCGCCAGCGAAACACCAGACTGGGATGGATGCCATACTGTGCAGCAACCTCCTTTATGGGGCGCCGGCTCTCGTAGGACGCGATGACCACTCGCGCGCGAAATTCAGG
>NZ_BANF01000216.1 GCF_000964425.1 Komagataeibacter intermedius TF2
GCACAGGACTGGAAGCGTGGTCAGCAAGCCCAGTTCGGCGTTGGAGATGGCAAGAGTTCGTTCGATCCGGTCTAGGATGGGAGAGAGGGACGCAATTCCGGTACGCAGGCAGATACTGGCACCGAAGATCATCAGCCAGGGCAGAAGCGTTTTGGCGGAACGTGTCATGCCCTCTGCTATACAGGCTGATTTTTTATCCGGCGCTCGACAGGATGCCATAAACTGTCGAAAATATGCCAGATGAAGCAATCCCGATCCCTGCAGGCCAGCAGTCTTGCTGATCGCACGCCTCCTACAAAGCTACGTCCAGTGCGCGTGCATGCGGAGCATCATGTGGAAGCTGCGGATGTCGAACCTCATTGTCACACTGACCTCGGGCAGCTTCTGGCGACCACGCATGGCGTAATCCGCGTCACGACGGAAGATAACCAGTGGCTGGTACCGCCCGGTCGGGCGCTCCTGCTGCCACCGGGTGTGGTGCATGCCGTTCACAGCCCCAAGGAAACCAGGCTGCGTGCCGTGCTGGTTGCACCGCAGATGTGCCGGGATTTTCTGCCAGCCTGTCGCATCATCGCCCTTACAACGCTGTTGCAGGAACTGATTGATGCGGTTGCCAGATGCCCGGCAGATTATCCCGTTCCTTCACCGGCGTCGCGCATGGTGGCGGTGCTGCTGGACCAGATTGCATTGGCACACTCCGAACCTCTGGGTGTACCGCGTCCTTCGGATGCACGGCTGCGGCGTGTCACGGATGCGCTGATGGCCTCTCCGGCGGATGGCCGGTCACTATCCGAATGGCAGGATGTGGCTGGGGCCAGCAGCCGGACGCTGGCCCGGTTGTTTGAAGCTGAGATTGGCATGAGCTTCAGTCACTATCGTCGGCAGGTGCAGATGCAGGCCGCCGTTGGCATGCTGTCATCAGGACTGCCAGTTGGAGAGGTCGCGCATGCTCTTGGTTATTCCACGGCATCCGCGTTTGCGTTTGCATTCCGCAAGACACTGGGCAGTCCGCCCAGTCGATTTCGTGACCAGGTTGAATGGTCTGATTATCAGTCTGTGTAATAATGAAAGATTTCGTTTTTCGTCGAAGACACTTGGCCGTGAGACGATAAGTCCGACCGACTGTTTTCGTCCTCTTGCGGGGCGTCAATTATAATTATCGGACTTCCAGTAAGCGGAAGGTGTTATTAAAAAAAGGCTGCAGAACGAATTTACGGATGTTTGTATTATGTCGACGATTGATCGTGTAATAGCGTTAATATCGCTCGTTTTCGCTATGATTGCCGCGATTGCAGGAGGATTTAGTGCTTTTTATGCATGGCGTGCAGTAGGCGAAGCTCACATTCAATCAATGGCATCTACTAAACAGACCGCTATCGCGCAGGACGCATTATTTTCCCAAACCCGGCCTTGGTTAAAAATATTATCCATTACGGATACTTCCATTTCAATTTACTCTGATGAAATAGGATCTGTCTTTAAATTTAATGCTCATCCAGCGTACAAAAACCTGGGGTTAGGGTTAGCTGAGGATGTGCAATTTTTCGCAAAAATTTACGTGATCGGGGCTGGTCCGGATCCGAGGCAAGCCTGCAAAAACTTCGCAAAAAACTTTGATTCAGATGGCGACCTCGTCTTTCCTCAGGAAACCAGTAACGACGGCGGTTATATCACTTTTCAGTCATCATTCGAAGATCTAAGAAACGAAGCGGCTAGAGTGTTAAGTGTGCAGCAACAACGTCAGGTATACCTTGGTGTGGTTGGCTGCCTTCTCTATCGCGGCTCTGGAAACGGGTCTGTGCTTATTTCTGGCTTCAACGGAACGATTGATCTGGATAAGGACGTCAAGTCTAAAATCGAAGTTTCCGATCAGATGTATTTGTCTCCTTATACAGCGCTACTGCAAGCCCCTCGAAATCTTGCGCTAAGCGTGCATGTCCATGACATGAATTACTGGGCCGAATAATGGACCTCGTGTCTGCAGCCTGAGACCGAGCAGGGATTTGCGCAGACGTCTGTTTCTGCGGGTTCATACCGGAAAGCAGACATTCCGCTCTCATGAAGGGTTTCGGGCGCCGCGAGGCGTACGAAAGTCTGGAAAGACCGAACCCGCGATACGGGGTCTCAGTTATGGGGAATTTGCAACTGGCGCCCCCCCGGGGGGAGATCTCTGAGCCAGAGCATACAGGTGTGTTTGTGGAACTGGCACGGGTTTTTTATGACCGGATCTGCATGACGCGATGACAGAACTGGCGGTGCAGACAGCGATTTTTCCGGGTTTTCCTGTGATGTTTACAGGAACCTCTGTTTGCCGGAGCGGAGCCACTCCGGCATCGGAATCGGTCATGCTATGGCCTCCGCGGGCTGTCATGGTGATCCCCCGGCCGGATCAGTCGCCCGGTGCGGCTCTCGGGACTGGCACCATCGGGGAAGGATCTGGATGTTGATCATCGGACCACCGCAGTATGGGCACGGCGGTGGCGTGACCGGTTCGGCTTTCGGGCCTTCTGGCGTTGGTGTGGATATGACATTCAGCAGTTCCCGCATCCGGGCGAGGCTGGCCTTGCGGCTGGAACTGGCCAGCAGGCCAT
>NZ_BANF01000215.1 GCF_000964425.1 Komagataeibacter intermedius TF2
GTGCGGCGCTGGTTTCAGCGGGGCCATGCGCCAACATGGAAAAGGACGGTTCCGACACGCAGCATACGCGGGCCTTACATATCCCATCTGGAAAAGAGATGGGTCGAAGGAT
>NZ_BANF01000214.1 GCF_000964425.1 Komagataeibacter intermedius TF2
GCCCCCTACACGCGTGGTAGGGGTGGATGACTGGGCATGGCGACGGGGACATCACTATGGAACGATTGTGGTCGATCTTGAGAAAAATGATGTCATTGACCTCCTGCCAGATCGGGAGGCTGCGACCCTGGCCCAATGGCTGCAGGCCCACCCCGGTGTTGAAATCATTGCCAGAGACCGTGCCGGTGCTTATGCAGATGGATGCCACAGAGGCGCGCCATCAGCTCTTCAGGTGACGGACCGCTGGCATCTGCTGAAGAACCTGTCAGAGGCTTTTGTCAGCATACTGGGCCGTTTCACGACAACAGTCAGAACCCTGACGCGACAACTCAGCGCATCAACGACATTGAGCGAAACGTCTGGAACAGTCAGGACACAACCAGAAGAAGCGCAGACGCTCATCAGGTCAGTCTCCGGGGAACGACGTGAAACTCTTTTCAATGAAGCTCTTGCCCTGAAAGCAGAAGGGCACAGTATTCAGGCTATCGCCACAACGATCGGAGTAGAGAGAAAAACCGTGCGGCGCTGGTTTCAGCGGGGCCATGCGCCAACATGGAAAAG
>NZ_BANF01000213.1 GCF_000964425.1 Komagataeibacter intermedius TF2
GGAAAAACCAATCTCTGCATTTCAGTGCGCGCCACACAGGGTAAAGGCGTGATGCCGGATGGCACGACACGCTTCTCCTACAAAGGTCAGCCGATCCATCATTACATGGGGTGTTCGACGTTCAGCGAATACACGGTTGTCGCCGAGGTTTCTCTGGCAAAAATCAATCCCGCATCCAATCCAGAGCATGTCTGTCTGTTGGGATGTGGCGTCACCACAGGGATTGGTGCGGTACACAACACGGCCAAGGTGCAGCCGGGAGATACGGTTGCCGTCTTCGGTCTGGGCGGGATCGGTCTCGCGGTCATTCAGGGAGCGCGACAGGCAAAGGCTGGCCGGATTTTCGCTATTGATACCAACCCGGAAAAGTTTGAACTTGCCAAAGCATTCGGCGCCACGGAATTCCTCAACCCCAAGGATTATGACAAACCGATTCAGCAGGTTCTTGTGGAAATGACCGGCTGGGGTATTGATCATACATTTGAATGTATCGGAAACGTCAACGTCATGCGCGCGGCGTTAGAAGCCGCGCATCGTGGGTGGGGGCAGTCGATCGTCATCGGGGTGGCAGGGGCCGGTCAGGAAATTTCGACCCGTCCCTTCCAGCTTGTGACGGGGCGTTCGTGGCGCGGCTCGGCTTTCGGTGGGGTCAAGGGACGCAGCCAGCTTCCCGGCATGGTCGAAGATGCCATGCGTGGCGATATCGAACTTGCGCCTTTCGTAACCCACACCATGCCGCTCGAAGACATCAATACGGCCTTCGATCTGATGCATGAAGGAAAATCCATCCGTTCCGTCATTCATTTCTAAGGTCTGCGTCTCACCGCGCAACATCATTTCCAATGGTTGGAAATTACAGGAGAACGATCATGGCAGTTATTTCCGGTGACGGTGTTTTCTCTCATGTTTTTCTTGGGGCAGTGGATACTGCGGTATCCGCGAAATTCTATGACGCCGCGCTTGCGGCTCTGGGCATAAAAAACCTGGGGCCGTTCGG
>NZ_BANF01000212.1 GCF_000964425.1 Komagataeibacter intermedius TF2
CACGCCGTTCGTCGGTGTCGGTGCGGGTTACCTGTGGCAGAACGTGAACGCCAGCACCGCCGTGCCCGGTGGCAACAGGCCCGGCGGCATGGCGACCGTCAGCCAGGACGGCACGAATGGCAGCTTCGCCTATCAGGGCATTGTTGGCGCGGCCTATGACATTCCCGGCGTGCAGGGCCTGCAGATGACCACCGAATACCGCATGATCGGGCAGGTGGAATCGTTCGCGATGGGCAATATCAACCAGCGCGTGACCGACCCCGCATCCGACCACAACAACCTGCGCTACGACCACCGCTTCAACCATCAGTTCATTGTCGGCGTCCGGTACGCGTTCAACCATGCCCCGCCGCCGCCGCCGCCCGCGCCCACCGTCGTGCCGCCCGCACCGACCGCCGCGCGCACCTATCTGGTGTTCTTTGACTGGGACGGCGCCGCACTGACAGGTCGCTCGCGTGAGATCGTGGCGCAGGCAGCGCAGGCATCCACCCATGTCCAGACGACCCGGATCGAGGTCAATGGCTACACCGACAATTCCGCCGCCCATCCCGGCCCCCGTGGCGAACAGTACAACATGGGCCTGTCCATGCGCCGCGCGGACAGCGTGAAGGCTGAACTGATCCGTGATGGCGTCCCGGCCAGCGGCATCGACATTCACGGCTATGGCGAAGCCCACCCGCTGGTGCCCACCGGGCCTGACACGCGCGAACCCCAGAACCGCCGTGTCGAGATCATCCTGCACTGACGGCGCGTTCTGTAATAAATTGATAAATACGGACATTCACGAGGGGGAGCGCACGGCTCCCCCTTTCCATATCGAATCGTTTTGGGGCATGTCAGGCGTGAAAATCAGCCCTTCGGTTTCCGGCACCGTCCTATGCAAAATAAAGGGGTCTAATATCAGGCTTCCAAAAAAACCTTATAAAATCGGGACTTTTTACGGAACGTGCCAAACACCCCTGAAATATATGTGTGTTTTTCGCCACACCTCAGTGGCATGCGGCATTTTGCCCATTCTCAAGTCGGTCCAGACAGGCTAATCCCCGCATCATAGCTTGCGGGTAATCTCAGGCTGCCCTGTCTCGGGGCAAATCCATTGCCCGAACCACAAGATGGGGCTTTGCCCTGCAACAACAGAGTTAAGGACTGAAACATGCGTCTACGCGCAGCGTTACTGGCTACCAGCCTGCTGGCAGCGGCACCGTTCGCCGCCAAGGCAACCACCATCACCGGCCCCTATGTTGGCATCGGCGGTGGTTACGATCTGACCCAGACCCAGCATGGGCACGATGCCATCCTCAAGAACGGCGGCAACGGCAACAATGACGAGGGCGAGCACGTCCGTCACGGCCACGGCTGGACCGGCTTCGCCAACGTTGGCTGGGGTTTCGGTAACGGTCTGCGCGCCGAAGTCGAAGGTGCCTACAGCTGGACCGCGATCAACAGCGTCGGTTCCGAGAAGACCAAGGGCCATGACCGGTCCTATGGTGGCTTCATCAACGTGCTGTATGACATCGACCTGAAGCGTCTGTTCAACATTGATGTGCCTGTCACGCCGTTCGTTGGTGCTGGTGCAGGTTATCTGTGGGAAAACGCGAACGTTACCGGCATGTCCACCGGCGGCCGCATGACGGGCACGAACGGCAGCTTCGCCTATCAGGGTATCGTTGGTGCAGCCTACGACATCCCGGGCGTATCGGGCCTGCAGATGACCACCGAATACCGCATGGTTGGTCAGGTTGAAGACTTCGGCATGGGCAACATCCATTCCGGCAACACGGCGGTCCGCTTCGACCACCGCTTCAACCACGAGTTCATCGTCGGTGTCCGCTACGCGTTCAACAACGCGCCGCCGCCGCCGCCGCCGGCCCCTGCCGTCGTGCCGCCCG
>NZ_BANF01000211.1 GCF_000964425.1 Komagataeibacter intermedius TF2
GGGCAGGGCGAGCATCGTGGCCACGGTGGTCATGGCCATCACGGCGGCAAGCATGGCGGCCATGGCAGGACCAGTGGTCACAATGGCCAGGGCGGTGAAAACCGGAACGGCGGCCCCGGCGAAAACGGGGATCGCGGTGGCGAGAACCGTGGCGGCCAGAACAACGGCCCCGGGGATCGTGGCGGCGACAGCCAGAACGGCAGCTGGGGCGAGCACGGCGGCGGTCGCGGTGGTGATCACAATGGCGGCTGGAACCAGAACAGCAGCACGTCCAACTGATCCCATCACCCAGACGGAAGGCCCGGCATGTCGTCGGGCCTTTTTTGTTGCGGGAAAGAAAACCTGCAACCGTGACGCCGTGCAGGCCAGTAACGCCCTGACAGATTGTATGAACGCACGCATTTATAAAAAACAGGAACAGTTTTCAGGTGTCGCCTGTTTCAAACCGCCCCGCACGATGTCTCATGGCTTGTCCGTGCATCCGCGCATGATAGCATGCCGTTCTTGCCGCGGACGTCAGGGAACACCAGAAAATGGAAGACAGGCAGACGCTCCCCCTGAAAGAGAAGGTGGCCTACGGCTGCGGCGATGTCGCCTCCAACATGATGTGGGGCATGACCTCATCCTACCTCATGTATTATTACACGGACATATATGGCCTGCCGCTGGTGGCGGTATCATGGATATTGCTGGTGGCCCGCGTTGTGGATGCCTTCTGCGATCCGGCCATCGGCTATGTCGTTGACCGCATGGGGGGGCTGATCGTGCCGCGCCTGATCCGGGCGCTTGCCATTCCCTTTGGCGTGACGGGTTTCCTGTGCTTTGTGGCCCTGCCGTTTTCGCCCACGGGGAAAATCCTGTGGGCGGGGCTGACCTATATTGTATTCGGCGCGATCTATTCCTGCATCAACACGCCTTATGGTGCGCTGTCGGTCATGATCAGCCGGAGTGCGGCGGCGCGCGTCAGCCTGAATGCATTCCGCATGATGGGATGTCAGGCGGGATCGCTGTTTGTGGCGCTTATGACCATTCCCGCCATGACATGGCTGGGCGGGGGCGACAGTGCGGCACAGCACCGGTATGGCATGGCGGTCTATGTGCTGGTCCTGTCGGTTGTGGGCAGCCTCCTGTGGCTGTGCGTGGCGCGTGGCTGCACCGTGCGGCACCCGCCAGCACCCGTCCGGCAGGGACTGGTGGTTACGCTGCGCCATCTGTCTGGCAACCGGCGGTGGGTGCTGAGCAACATGCTCGCGTTCTTCTATTTCGTGGGGCAGGCGGCCCTGTTCGGGTTTGCCCTGTATTACGCCCGCATTGTTCTTGGCGGCACGGAGCAGCTGGGCGCCAATATCATTACGTTCATCACCGTCCTGCTGTTTGCGGGCGTGCCCGCGTGCGGGCCACTTGCGCGGCGTCTGGGCACTGTCCGCAGCGGGATCGCATGCCTGATCGCGCAGGGTGCGGCCTATCTGGCCATGGCTGTCGCGGGGGCGTCCATGACGGGTTTTTTCCTGTCCGCAGGTCTTCTGGCGCTGGCGCAGGGGGGCATGTCGCCGCTGTATTATACCCTGCTGGCCCAGGCCGTGGATGATGGGAACCCGCGTACCTCGACCGGATCGGCAGGGTTGGCGTATTCGATCAATACATGGGTCACGAAACTGGCGATGGGCCTGACCGGCTTCGTCCTGGCGCAGTTCCTGTCACACGGGCATTACGTTGCGGATGGGGCGGCACAGCCACTGGAAGTGTCATGGTGGATTACGGCGGGATTTGTCTGGCTGCCGCTGGGGGCGGTGTGCATGCAGGCCCTGTGCCTTCTGGCATGGCGTGACAGGGCGTAAGACGCCGGCCGCGGCTGTCCCGCGACCGGAATGGATGCCAGCCGCGTTAATGGATCACGCCGCAGGCCACGCGGTCGCCCGCGCCACCAATGGGCTGGGTGCGGTAATCATCGGGATTGGCATGGATGACCAGCGCCGACCCGTCGGCATCCAGCAGGGCAGGACGGCCATCCCTGCCATTCAGGGATACAAGGGTGGAATACAGCTCCACCGTTGCCGTCCCGTCCTGATTGACAAACACATTGGGCAGGTCGCCCGCGTCATTGGCGTTCGGGTTCAGCAGGCCATGCACGACGGGGCTGGCCGCATGGACATGCGCGCCCGCGCTGCTGAACTTCGGCGGCCCGCAGTCGCCTTTTTCATGGAAGTGAATGCCGTGCCAGCCGGGGATCAGTCCCTTCGCCTCGATATGCACCAGCACGCCCTTTGGCGCGTCCGTGACATGCAGGCTGCCGTGGTCGGTGCCGTCATTGCCGATCAGGCTGCCGGACGCCGTATCGGCGGCATGGGCCAGGGCAGGCGCGCAGGCCAGTCCGGCAAGGATGGTGAACAGTTTCAGTCGGGATGTAAGCATGGGATATTCCTTATTCCGGATCGCACGGCAGCCGTAACAGCAGCGGGATGACAGGCCGGTATCCTGCCGGGAAACGCCCGCGCGCTGACATGGCGGGGGCCTGTCTGCGACAGCGTGCCGGAATTAAGACCTGTTCGCAATAACCGCGAGCCCGTGCCCTGCTTCCGTCCGGCCCGCCACCGGGCCAATATCATGCGCAGACAGGGCGCGGTGCGGGTGGCGCGTGTCCTTCACTTTCTGCGGAGGCCGCGCACAGGGCGTCCGGTCCATGCCCGACCCGACGCGCAGGCCGCCCGTCGGGAACGGAGCGGTTCCCCTGCGTTCATTCCCGTTGTATGACCCGACACTTCTCCCTCATGGCATGGCGGCACATGAAGATCGGTTTCCTGTTCAATCACGACTGCACCCATCAGGTCCCGCATACGGCGCCGATCATCTGTGAACTTGTGGCCATGGGGCAGGATGTAACGGTCATTACCTCTACCGCGGCGCAGGAAGCCCATGTCCGCAAAACCATTTCCGCCTGCGCGGAGCGCGTGACATACGCCCGGATTGATATCGGGCCGCTGTCCCGGGCCATAAACACGGTGGCGCGGGCGGTCGTGCCGTTCCGCCGCATTGCCAACCTGCGCGAAAACATCGACCTGTTCGCGGGGTTTGACGCGCTGGTGGTGCCCGAGACGACATCGGCGCTGCTGAAAAGCCATTTCAACCTGGATGTCCGGCTGATCTACCTGCCGCACGGGGCGGGGGACCGGTCCATCGGGTTTCGCGACGTGACCCGGTTTTTCGACCTTGTGCTGCTGCCCGGCGCCAAGACGCGTGAGCGCATGCTGCACAAAAACCTGATCCGCCCCGGTCACCATGCCGTTGTCGGCTATCCCAAATTCGACACCGTGGACATGACGGCGCGGCCACGTTTTTTTGACAATGACCGGCCCACCGTCCTGTACAACCCTCATTTCGACCCGGTCCTGTCATCATGGTGGGACATGGGGATCGAGGTGCTGGAATGGTTCGCGCGGCATGATGAGTACAACCTGATCTTCGCGCCCCATGTCATGCTGTTCCGCCGCAGGCTGCAGACATCGGTCGAACACCGCCGCATCCGCCTGCGCCGGAAGATACCCGAACGGCTGCGTAACCTGTCGCACATACGCATTGATACCGGCAGCCAGAATTCGGTGGACATGTCCTATGTCCTTGCCGCCGACATCTACCTGGGGGATGCCAGCAGCCAGGTCTATGAATGGATCGCCCGGCCGCGCCCGTGCATCTTCCTCAATTCCCACCATGCGCGCTGGCGCGACAACCCCAGCTATGCGCACTGGAACATGGGACAGGTGATCGAGGGCGTGGACCAGCTGCCCCATGCCCTTGCCGTGGCATGTGAACAGCAGCGCCT
Organism: Komagataeibacter intermedius TF2; assembly: GCF_000964425.1. Classification (GTDB taxonomy): domain Bacteria; phylum Pseudomonadota; class Alphaproteobacteria; order Acetobacterales; family Acetobacteraceae; genus Komagataeibacter; species Komagataeibacter intermedius. The sequence goes on from NZ_BANF01000211.1 coordinate 3,818, forward strand.
GTTTGCCGCCCGCCAGCAGGCCGCATTCGATGCGACATTCCATACCGTTCCCGGTGAAACCGCCGCCTATCGCGCCGCGAAGGAAATTGTTACATTTTTATGTAAGGATTAGGCCAGCAGCCCAATGACCCGCCGGAATACGTGATGCTATCCTGTCCGGCCGGTTCAGGGCACGGAGTGTACGGGGCATGCGCATCGCCTACATTATCAATACGTTTGAAGGTGGTGGCGCTGCCCTTCCCATTCCCGCCATTGCGGAGGTCTTCCGCCAGCATGGGCATGAGGTGCATGTCGCCGCCATATGCCGGCGCAACGGGCGCGCCCTGCCCGTGCTGCGCGCCGCCGGGGTGCCTGCCACCGTGCTGGACGCGGATGACGCCCCCATTCCCCGGCAGCTGCACAGGCTGGATGCCTGGGTACGCAGCATCCGGCCCACCCACCTGTGGACATCGCTGACACGCGCGACTCTGCTGGGGGAACTGGTGGGGGCATGGCAGGGCATTCCCGTGATCAGCTGGCAGCATAATGCGTTCCTGCGCCCCGCCAACCTGACGCTGCTGCGCAGCATGAAAAACCTCAGCCGGATCTGGGTGGGGGATTCCGCCTATGTCACCGCGCTGACCTGCCAGAAGCTGGACCTGCCCGCCAGTCGCGTCATGTGCTGGCCCATCTTTCGCGTCTGGCCCGACGCGGCCCCCGCGCCTGCATGGCAGCCGGGGCAGGTGGTGCGGATCGGCTCGCTCGGGCGGCTGCATGGTTCAAAGGGGTATGATGTGCTGTGCCGCGCGCTTGTTCACCTGCGTGACGTGCCGGGCCTGCCACCCTACCGCGTGGTCATTGGCGGGGAAGGGGCGGAACATGACCGCCTGCAGGCTTTCTGCCACCGGCATGGCCTGAACAATGTGCAGTTTGCCGGTTATGTCGAGGACGTGCAGTCCTTCCTGCGGCAATGCCACATGTATGTGCAGCCCTCGCGCTACGAAGGTTTCTGCATCGCCGCGCATGAAGCCATGAACATGGGCCTGCCGGTCGTGGGCAGTGCGGTGGGGGAGATGAACCAGTCCATTGTGGATGGGGTTACCGGCTGGAAAGTCGCCCCGGACCGGCCATCTCAGCTGGCTGGCAAGCTGGAGGCCGCCCTGCGCGCCCCCGGGCAACTGGCCGGTATGGGACAGGCCGCGCGGGAGTGGGTGATGCAGACATTCAGCGCACGGGCCTTTGACGAAGCCGGAGCCGCGATCCTGCGCCGCATGGGCACGTAGGGGTACGGGCGCGGAACCGGAGGAACGCAAAAAGACCGGAAAACCGCGGTTTTATGCCCGGCGTTCCCACCGAACCCCATCCTGCGCCAGATCCTCGCCATATATATACTGCATATATACTACCCATATATAGTTTATTATATCATGGGGTACGGTGGGAACAGGAGCACATCACGTTCCGCACCATGACCGGGCAGGCGCGGAAAACCACCAATGGTCATACCACCGGAGGGAACGGGCGGCGCGTGCCCCATCCCCGATCGGGGATGGGAACACAGGTCAGATGATTACGTCCGGCGGGGACTGCTTGGTCAGCCGGTCATACTGCTGCAGGGATGACAGCAGGTCCTCCATGCAGGCCAGCGGCAGCATGGTTGCGCCATCACTCGGCGCGGTATCGGGATCGGGATGGGTTTCGATAAACACCCCCGCCACCCCGATGGCCAGCGCCGCACGCGCAAGGATGGGCGCGAACACCCGCTGCCCGCCCGAAGCCGACCCGAGGCCACCGGGCTGCTGCACCGAATGGGTGGCGTCATAGATCACGGGATAGCCGGTTCCCGCCATGATCGGCAGGGCGCGCATGTCATTGACCAGCGTGTTGTAGCCAAACGACGTGCCGCGTTCACACAGCATGATGCGGTCATTGCCGGTGGAGGCAATCTTGGCCGCGACATTGGCCATGTCCCACGGGGCAAGGAACTGCCCCTTCTTGATATTGACCGCCGCCCCCGTCTGCCCCGCCGCCAGCAGAAGGTCGGTCTGGCGGCACAGGAAGGCGGGGATCTGCAGCACGTCGGCCACTTCCGCCACCGGGGCGCACTGGTCGGGCTGGTGCACGTCGGTCAGCACCGGCATGCCGAAGCGCGCACGGACCTGCGACAGGATATCCAGCCCCTGCGCCATGCCCACGCCACGCGCGCCGTTGATGGACGTGCGGTTGGCCTTGTCGAACGAGCTTTTGTAGATCAGCCCGATGCCCAGCTTCGCTGCAATGCCATGCAGCGCGTCGGCCACTTCACTGGCCTGCTGCAGGGATTCGATCTGACAGGGCCCGGCGATCAGCACGAAAGGGGATTCGTTGCTGATGCTCAGGTCGCCAATGGCAACGGCGCGATGGTCGGTCATCGCTTGCCGCCCGCCCGTTCCGTCGCCTTTGCGACCGCCGCCCTGATGAAGCCGGAGAACAGCGGATGCGGGTCAAACGGCTTGGACAGCAGTTCGGGGTGATACTGCACCGCGATGAACCACGGGTGGTCGGGATATTCCACCACTTCAGGCAGGATGCCGTCGGGCGACATGCCGGAAAAGCGCAGGCCGGTCTTTTCCAGCTGTTCGCGGTAGTGGTTATTGACCTCGTAGCGGTGGCGGTGGCGTTCGCGGATGTTGGTGGTGCCATAGGTCTCGGCTGCCCGTGACCCTTCGGCCAGCTTTGCAGGATAGGCGCCAAGGCGCATGGTGCCGCCCATTTCGCCGCCTTCACGCCGGCGCAGCAGTTCGTTGCCCCGCGCCCATTCGGTCATGAGACCCACCAGCGGCTGGTCGGTCGGCCCGAATTCGGTCGACGACGCATCCGTGATGCCCGCAAGGTTGCGCGCGCATTCGATCACCGCCATCTGCATGCCAAAGCAGATGCCCATGAACGGGATGTTGTTTTCACGCGCGTATTTCACGGCGCGGATCTTGCCTTCCGACCCGCGTTCGCCAAACCCGCCGGGCACCAGGATGGCGTCGCTGCGGGCCAGGCTGTTCACCGCGTCATCCGATTTCTCGAAATCTTCCGCCTCGACCCAGTTCAGGCGCACGCGCGCACGGTTGGCGATGCCACCATGCTGCAATGCCTCGATCAGGGATTTGTAGCTGTCCAGCAGGGCGGTGTACTTGCCGACCACCGTCACCAGCACCTCGCGGTCGGGGTGGCGGACGGCATCGACAATCTTTTCCCACCGCGACAGGTCGGGATCCGGGGTGGTGGGCAGGCCGAAATGGTGCAGTACCTCGGTATCCATGCCTTCGGCGTGGTACGAGATGGGGCAGGCATAGATCGTGTCCACATCGCGCGCCGCGATCACGGCCTGCGGGCGGACATTGCAGAAGCTGGCGATCTTGCGGCGTTCGTTTTCGGGTATTTCCCGGTCCGAACGGCAGACCAGCATCTGTGGCTGGATGCCGACATTCTGCAGTTCCTTGACGGAATGCTGCGTGGGTTTTGTCTTCAGCTCACCCGCCGCAGCGATCCACGGCAGAAGGGTGAGGTGGATGAACATCGTCTGGTCGGGGCCAAGGTCGTTGCGCAGCTGGCGTATGGATTCAAGGAAGGGCAGGCTTTCGATATCGCCCACCGTGCCACCGATCTCGACCAGGACGAAATCGAGGTCTTCGGTATCCGCCACGATCGTTTCCTTGATCGAGTCGGTAATGTGGGGAATGACCTGCACGGTCGCGCCCAGATAATCGCCACGCCGTTCGCGCGCGATCACGCCGGAATAGATCTGCCCCGTCGTGGCATTATCCGCCCGGGTGGCGTGCACGCCGGTAAAACGTTCATAATGGCCAAGGTCCAGATCCGTTTCCGCGCCGTCGTCGGTCACGAAAACCTCGCCGTGCTGATAGGGACTCATCGTCCCCGGATCGACATTCAGGTAGGGGTCAAGCTTGCGCAACCGGACCCGATATCCACGGGCCTGGAGCAGGGCAGCAAGGGCAGCCGAAGCAATGCCTTTGCCGAGGGAGGACACCACGCCGCCGGTGATGAATACAAACCGCGTCATGGATGGCCTTTCTACACAGCTTGCAGCCAAGCTGCAAAGGCTACGACGCGACATGGGCCGAAAAAATGAAAACTGCCCCGGCACGGAATGCCGGGGCAGTTCTGAAAGTCGCCATAAACCGCGAAAAAATCAGTGTGTGTCCGCGGGTGCGCCGGTTACGGGCGGCTGGGCCAGGATGTCATGCCCCGCACCGGTCGAGGCCCCGCGATTCATGACCGCAAGTGTCAGCGACAGAACCATGAACACCGTGCCCAGCACGGCGGTCGAACGCGTAAGCAGCGTTGCGGTCCCGCGCCCGGACATGAAGGAGCCCATGCCCTGCGACCCGCCGATTCCAAGGCCGCCGCCCTCGCTGCGCTGGATCAGGATGGTCCCGATCAGCGCAATGGTGACGAACAGGTGCAGTAGAAGAAGAACAGTGATCATGCGTCTTTCCAGTCAGGGCCCCGCCCGCCGCGCGGCAATCACGAAGCGCGGGCGGCGCGGACAAGCGGCACGAAGGCGTCGGCCTTCAGGCTGGCATTGCCCACCAGCGCCCCGTCCACGTGTTCGACAGGCAGGATATCGGTGACATTGCGTGCGTTAACGGACCCACCATAAAGGATTTGGATCGTTTTGCCAGCATCACCGAACTGCCGCACCAGTTCGGCGCGGATAAAGGCGGCCATGTCGGCAATATCCTGCTGGGACGCGGCCTGTCCCGTGCCAATGGCCCAGATGGGTTCGTACGCGACAATCCCCTTGAAACCCTGCGGTAGCGAGCCCTCAAGCTGCCAGCCCACGGTGGCCTGCGAATCCCCGGCGGAGCGCTGGTCGTCGTTTTCGCCCACGCATACGATGGGGGTCAGGCCCGCCTGCATGGCGGCGACCGTCTTTTCGCGCACGGTTTCATCCAGTTCATGGTGTTCGGCGCGGCGTTCGGAATGGCCAAGGATGACGTATTCCACGCCGAGGTCCACCAGCATGAGGGCGGAAATGTCGCCGGTATGGGCCCCCGACCGATCCTTGTGGCAGTCCTGCGCGCCCAGACCGATCCCGGCCTGCTTCAGCTTCGGCGCAAGGCGGGCCAGCTGCGTGAAGGGCGGGCAGACCACCACGTCGGCCCGCGGGGTCAGCGTGGCCAGTTCCGCGACCAGTCCGTCCACCAGCGCGTCGGCATCCGCGCTCAGGCCATTCATTTTCCAGTTGCCGACAATTATCTGCTTCATGTTTCCACTCCTGCGCCCATGCGGCAGCGCGCCGCCTGCGCGGTGCGTGGCATGGTTGTCATGGGGGTGCAGCCTACACCATGGCGCGACCCCGGTTGCAACCCGCCTGCGCCGCATCACGGGCGTGCGTGCATTCTTGTGCTGGTCAAGCCGCTGGCGTGACCGTATGGTGCCCGACCGGAAAACAGGGCGCCCACATGGGCGCGCATGGTGCGTACGCCCTGTTCCGTCCGGCTTTGTCTTGGTCCTGGCGCAGGGTTTTTCATGCTATCTTTTCTGTATCGCGTGTTTGTCGATTCATGGGTGGGACGCATCGTCGCCGGGCTGTTTTTCCTTGCCTTCATCGGATTTGGCGTGGGCGACGTGCTGATGAACATCGGCACCGAACGCGCCGATGTCGTGGCGCGGGTGGGCGATCGCCCCATTCTGGTGCAGTCGTACCAGAACGCGCTGCAGTCCGAGATGCCGCAGGTGGCGCAGTCCATGCACCTGTCCGATCCGTCCCAGATTCCGGCGGCCACGCGTGAACAGATCGCCCGGCAGGTCCTGACCCGCCTGGTGCTGCAGGCCGAAATTGCCGAGGCCGCCGATCGCCACGGCCTGATCGTGCCCGATTCCGTGGTGCGGGACGAAATCTTCTCCATCCCCGCCTTCAGGGGGCGCGACGGGCAGTTTGACCGCGCGCTGTTCAATGACCGCCTGCGCCGGACCGGCATGTCCGAGGGGCGGCTGGTGGACCTGGTGCGTCAGGAACAGGCGTCGCGCGTGCTGCTGCAGCCGATTCGCGATGGCGCCACCGTGCCCGACGTGATGGTCCGCCGCCTGTTTGATTTCGAGGCGCAGACCCGCACCCTCGACCTTGTGCGCGTGCCGTTCGACAGCCAGCAGGTTACGGCCACCCCCACGCCGGCCCAGCTTGCCCGCTACCACGCCAATCACCCGTGGGAATTCACCGCACCCGAATTCCGTCATGCCCGCATTGTCGTGCTGTCGGCGGATACGATCGGCCGCCAGCTCGACATATCGGATGACGAACTGCACAAGGCGTACGAGGCGCAGGCCCAGACCTTCAATTCGCCCGAACGCCGCACCGTGCAGATCGTGACCGTGCCGACCGAAGCGCGCGCCACCGCCCTGCGCGCGCAGTGGGCGGATGCAGGCGCATGGGCGCAGGTGCAGAAGGATGCGGGCAGGGATGCGGCGGCGGTGGAACTGCCGGGCATCAAGGTTACGGACGTGCCCTCCGCCGATCTTGGCAGGCAGATCTTCGCCGCGCCCGCCGATGCAACGCAGGGACCGATCAAAAGCGAAGGCGGCTGGGTCGTCTTCCGCGTGACTGCCGTCACCCCCGCGCATGCAACCCCCTTTGCCGATGTGCGTCAGGCGCTGCATGATCAGGTTGCCCATTCCCGTGCGCAGGCGCTTCTGGCTGACCGGGTGCAGAAGCTGCAGGATACCATTGCCGGTGGCGGGCTGGAGTCCATTCCCACCGATATCGGGGCCGCCGCCGTCTCGGGCGATGTGGATGCGGCGGGCCTGACGCATGACGGCAACCCCGCCCCGATCCCGGGTGGCGACGCGGCGCGGCAGGCGATCGTGGCGCGTATCTTCGCGCAGGCGAAGGGCGCGAATCCCGAACTGCTGCAGGGGCCTGATGGCGTGTGGTACGCGGTATCGGTTGACGGCGTGACCCCCGGCCATGCCCTGAGCCTGCAGGAAGCTGGCCCGCGCGTAGCCGCCGCATGGCTGGCCGATATCCGCCGTCACATGGCCGACCAGCAGGCCACGGCATATTACACGCAGGCACAGGGGCAGGGCGGTCTGGGCCATGTCAGCCCCGCCATTGCCGGGCTGGAACACAGCCAGCCGATTTCCCCCATGCAGCCCGCGCCGGAAATCCCGCGTGAGGTGGCGGCCCTGATCTTCCGCCTGTCCCAGCCGGGGCAGAGCGTGATGACGCAGGCGGGCGACGCCTACGTGGTCGCGACGCTGACGGCCATCAACCATCCTGACCCGACCGCGCAGAAAAACCTGTATGACCGCGTGCGCGCGGGCCTGACGCAGTCGATGGGCGATGATATCGAAATGACCTATGGCAGCGCGCTGGAAGGCGTGGTCAGGCCCAAGCCGAACGATTCCGCCATCAAGGCGGTGATGTCGGACGTAACAGGTAGCCAGAATACGGGAACAGCACAGTGACAGCAGACGCCCCGCGCATCCGTCCCTCCTTCCGGCAGGCTGACGCCGCCCGGCGTGAAGCGGCGCTGGCTGACCTGCGCGCGGGCCGGGGCACAGTGGCATGGCGGGTGGAGCCTGCGGACCTGCTGACGCCGGTGGCCGCCTTCCTGCGGCTGTCGCGCCTTGCGCGCAGCCACGGGGGCGGCAATGGCGGGCATAACGCCTTCCTGCTGGAAAGTGTCGAGGGCGGAACCTCCCGCGGGCGCTATTCCGTCATCGGCCTGCTGCCCGACCTGATCTGGCGCTGCCATGACGGCCGGGCCAGCGTGTGTCATGATCCTGCCGCCGCCACCCATGAATTCGTGCCCGAAACCGATGCCCCGCTGGTGTCCCTGCGCCGCATCCTGCATGAAAGCCGCATGGACCTGCCCGAAGGGCTGCCGCCCATGACCGGCGGCGTGTTCGGCTACCTTGGCTATGACATGATCCGCCAGGTCGAGCACCTGCCCGACATGCCGGCCGATGACCTCGACCTGCCCGAAGGCATCATGATCCGTCCGGGCCTGTTCGCGATATTCGACACGGTGCGCGACGAACTGTTGCTGGCCGCCCCCCTGCGTCCCGCGCCGGGGCAGGCGCCCGAAGCCATATGGGATGCGGCGCAGGACCGGCTGCAGCAGGCCCGCGCCGCCCTGTCCACCCCCGTCGAGCTGCCCGATGGGCCGGTGGGCGACATGCCGGCCCCCGTGCCGCAGTCCACCATGACGCGGGAGGAATTCTGCGGCGTCGTGCGCAGGCTGCAGGACTACATCGCGGCGGGCGACGCCTTCCAGATCGTGCCCAGCCAGCGGTTCAGCGCGCCGTTCAGCCTGCCGCCATTCGCGCTGTACCGCGCGCTGCGGCGGATCAATCCGGCGCCCTTCCTGTTCTATCTCGACCTGGACGGGTTCAGTCTTGTGGGGTCCTCGCCGGAAATCCTGGTGCGCCTGCGCGAAGGCACCATGACCGTGCGCCCGCTGGCGGGCACCCGCCCGCGTGGCCGCACGACAGCCGAAGACATGGCGCTGGAGGCCGAACTGCTGGCCGATCCCAAGGAACGCGCCGAACATCTTATGCTGATCGACCTTGGCCGCAACGACGTGGGCCGGGTATGCGAACTGGGGTCGGTCAGGGTGACGGAGCAGTTCGTGATCGAACGCTTCAGCCATGTCATGCATATCTCCTCCAACGTGGAAGGAACGCTGCGCCCTGATCTGGAGGCGCTGGACGCGCTGATGTCGGGCTTCCCCGCCGGCACGCTGACGGGTGCGCCCAAAATCCGCGCCATGCAGATCATTGACGAGGTGGAACCGACCCGTCGCGCCACCTATGCCGGGTGCATCGGCTATTTCGGTCCCGATGGCGACATGGATACCTGCATCGGCCTGCGCATGGCGGTGGTCAGGGACGGGCGGATGTACGTGCAGGCGGGCTGTGGCGTGGTGGCCGACAGCGTGCCCGACGCAGAATACGAGGAAACCCGCCAGAAGGCCCGCGCCCTGTTCCGCGCGGCGGAGGAGGCGGTCCGCTTCGCCAGTGGCGACGACGCATAAGGCGTTTTGATGGCGTGCGTGGACATGATACAGAAGAGGAAGACATGCCGGGCCGGACCTGAGGGTTTGACCCGGCCCAGTGGAAAAGCCATGATACGCCCATGATCCTCCTGATCGATAATTATGACAGCTTCACCTTCAACCTCGTCCATTACCTTGGGGATCTGGGGGAGAAATGTGATGTCTATCGCAATGACGCGATCAGCGTGGAGGACGCGCTGGCGCTGAAGCCGGAGGCGATCGTCATTTCACCCGGCCCCTGTTCCCCCAACGAGGCCGGGATCTGCTGCGACCTGATCGCGGCGGCGGCGGGAAAGGTGCCGGTTTTTGGCGTCTGCCTTGGCCATCAGGCCATTGGTCAGGTCTTTGGCGGAAAAGTCGTGCGCGCGCCCGTGCCGATGCATGGCAAGGTCTCGCCCGTGTATCATGACGGGACCGATATCTTCACCGGCCTGCCTGACCCGTTCAACGCCACCCGCTATCACAGCCTGACGGTCGCGCCCGACAGCCTGCCCGCCGCCCTTGTGGCGACGGCGCATACGGATGATGGCGTGATCATGGGCCTGCGCCATGCGACGTTGCCGATCTTTGGCGTGCAGTTCCACCCCGAAAGCATTGCATCGGAATATGGCCACAGGATCATGGCCAATTTCCTGTCCATCGCACGCGGCTCCAGCACACCGCGCAAGGCCGCCTGACCGGCGATGGCCAGCAGCAGGGACAGCGCCTCGGTCGCCAGCACCACGTTCCGCGATAGTCTGGGACGTGTCGCGGGCGGCGAAGTCGTGGCGCCAGAACAGGCCAGGGACGCGCTGGAGGCCATAAAAAGTGGCGCGGTGGGGGATGTCCCCGCCATCGCCTTCCTGACCGGATTGTACATGCAGGGCCGGATCCTTGCCGATCCGGTGGAACTGGAAGCCGAACTGCGCAACCGCGCGCCCGCGGATGCAGGCATGACGCCGGAATTCCGCGACATACTGGACCAGACGCTGGACGGCCGCGCCCTGGATGCGGACATGGCGCAGGCCGCCTTTGACCAGATCATGGATGGCCGGGTCAGCGCAGGGGGGCTTGCCGCCTTCCTGACCGCGCTGCACATGCGCGGCGAGACCGTGACCGAGCTGGAGGGCGCCGTGCGCGCCATGCGCGCGCGCATGGTGGCGGTGCCCGACATGCCGGCGCAGGCGATTGACGTATGCGGCACGGGCGGCGACGGGCTGGGCACGCTGAATGTCTCCACCGCCGTGGCGTTCGTGCTGGCCGGGCTTGGCGTGCCGGTGGTCAAGCATGGCAACCGGGCGCTGTCCTCGCGCTCGGGGGCGACGGACGTGCTGCAGGAGCTGGGCGTGCCGCTGCCGGTGGACCACGGGCATATCGGTGCCATGGTGGCGGAGCATAATCTGGCTTTCCTTGCCGCCACAAATCACCATCCCGCCATGCGGCATGTGGGCGCGGTGCGCCGGGCGCTGGGCTTTCGCACCATTTTCAACCTGCTTGGCCCGCTGTGTAACCCCGCAGGCGTGACGCGCCAGATGGTGGGCGTATTCTCCCCCGACTGGCTGGACCCGATGGTGCGCACGTTGCAGGCGACCGGGTCGACGCGCGTCTGGGCCATAAGCGGGGATTGCGGCGAAGGGCGGTTCATTGACGAACTGACCCTGGCCGGTCCCAACCATGTCGTCATCCTTGAAGACGGGCTGATCCGTCCTCTGGTCGTGGATGCGGCGCGCGCCGGGCTTGCGCCCGCGCCGATTTCGGCCATTGCCGGTGGCGCGCCCGCGCATAACGCATGCGCCCTGCGGGATCTGGCGCATGGCGCGTGCGGCGCGTACCGTGACACCGTGCTGCTGAACGCGGCGGTGGCGTTGCATGTGGCGGGTGAGGGGAACAATATTATCCGGGGTGGCGACGCGATCGACTATGCCGCCCTGCGGGAAAACATCGGCCGCGCGGCCGGTGCCCTTGATAATGGTGCGGTCGCGGCCGTGCTGGAGGCTGTCCGGAATTTCCGGGCGGACATGCCAAACAGAGTAACAGGGTAGAAAATGAACGACACGCCAATGACCCCCCCCCAGACAGGTAGTGTCCAGCCCGCGGATGTGGACAGCATTCCCGATGTTCTGGAACGTATCTGTGCACGGACCCGGGTGGACGTGGCGCAGCGCGCGAAGGTCATGCCGCTGAAGGAAATCACGTCCCGCGCGCGGGACGTGACCACGCCGCCGCGTGGCTTCGGGCAGGCGCTGAAGCAGAAAACCGCTGACCACCAGATCGGGCTGATCGCGGAAATCAAGAAGGCGTCGCCGTCCGCCGGTATCCTGCGCCCCGATTACGAACCCACCGTGATCGCGCAGGAATATGAAAAGGCGGGCGCGGCCTGCATTTCGGTCCTGACGGAAGGGTCGTGCTTCCACGGCAGCGCGGAAGACCTGACGCGCGTGCGTGAGGCGTGCAAGCTGCCGCTGCTGCGCAAGGATTTCATCATCGACCCGTGGCAGGTGCATGAAAGCCGCCTGATCGGGGCGGACTGCATCCTGCTGATCATGGCCATCCTGACCGATGCGGAAGCGGCCGAACTGCTGGACATCGCGCGCGGGCTGGACATGGACGTGCTGGTGGAAGTGCATGACGAGGGCGAACTGAACCGCGCGCTGGCACTCGATACCTCGCTGATCGGCATCAACAACCGCAACCTGAAGACGCTGCAGACCGATATCGAGACCACCTGCCGCCTGGCCCCCCTGGTGCCGCCCGACCGGATCATCGTGTCCGAAAGCGGCATCCGCACCCATGCGGATGTCATGAAGCTGAACGCCGTGGGCGCGTCGGGCTTCCTGGTGGGGGAAAGCCTGCTGCGGTATGAAGACGTGGGCCCCGCCGTCCACGCGCTGCTGGGCACCACGCCGGACGCGCCTGCCGCAGCCCCGGGTGACGCCGCGCCATGACGGAGCCGCGGCTGTCACATCTTGATGCGGCGGGGAATGCGGTCATGGTCGATGTCTCGGCCAAGCCGGATACGCGGCGCGAAGCCGTGGCGCACGGACATATCAGCATGCGGCCCGCGACACTGGCCATGATCCTGTCGGGTGAGATGCCCAAGGGCGACGTGCTGGCCACGGCGCGCATCGCGGGCATCATGGCGGCCAAGAAGACGTCGGACCTGATCCCGCTGTGCCACCCGCTGGCCATTTCATCGGTGAAGGTTGACCTTGTGCCGGATGCGGCGGGGGACGGGATCGGAATTACGGCGCGCGTGCGCACCACCGGGCCGACAGGGGTGGAGATGGAGGCCCTGACCGCCGTCTCCGTCGCGGCGCTGACATTGTATGACATGTGCAAGGCCGTGGAACGCGGCATGGAAATCGGTCAGATACACGTGATCCATAAATCTGGCGGCGCGTCTGGCGATTATGATCGTGCCATGACGCCGTAACGCCATGACGGCTGTGTTGGCACCCCCTCCAATTGCGGCGCGCCAGAACAGTGGCGCAGCAAGCATGAACCTGAGGACGTTTGATGAGTAACGAGACAGATCACGGCCTGTCCGGTGGGCATAACAGCCGGGCCATGACCGAGGCCGACCTGAAGGAAGCCTATTATCAGATGGTGCTGATCCGCCGGTTCGAGGAACGCGCGGGACAGTTGTATGGCATGGGGCTGATCGGCGGTTTCTGCCACCTGTATATCGGGCAGGAAGCGGTCGTGGTCGGGATCCAGATGGAACTCAAGCAGGGGGACAAGATCATCACCTCCTACCGTGACCACGGGCAGATGCTGGCCGCTGGCATGGACCCGCGCGGGGTGATGGCCGAACTGACCGGGCGCGAGGGAGGGTACTCCCACGGCAAGGGCGGGTCGATGCACATGTTCTCCAGTGAAAAGCATTTCTACGGCGGGCACGGCATTGTCGGCGCGCAGGTCTCGCTGGGGATCGGGCTGGCGTTCGCCAACAAATACCGGGGCACGGACGAAGTCTCGGTCACGTATTATGGCGAAGGGGCGTCAAACCAGGGACAGGTTTACGAAAGCTTCAACCTTGCCGCCCTGCACAGGCTGCCCTGCCTGTTCGTGCTGGAAAACAACCGCTACGGCATGGGCACCAGCGTCGAGCGCGCCTCCGCATCGAAGGAACTGTGGCGCAATGGGGAGCCGTGGGGCATTCCGGGCATGCATGTCGATGGCATGGATGTCGAAGCCGTGCGCGCCGCCGCGGCCGAGGCCGTGGCCCACTGCCGCGCGGGCAGGGGGCCGGTGCTGCTGGAGGTCGATACCTACCGTTACCGCGGCCATTCCATGTCTGACCCGGCAAAATATCGCCAGCGTTCGGAAGTGGATGAGGTGCGCAGGAACCACGACCCCATCGACCGCGTGCGCCGCGAACTGCTGGAACGCGGCGTGGCCGAAAGCGAACTGAAATCGATGGATGACAAGGTAAAGGCGGTCGTGCTGGACGCGGCGGAGTTTGCCCAGACCAGTCCCGAGCCCGACCCCTCGGAACTGTGGACGGACATACTGGTGGAAAGCTGAATTAGAGATGGCAACAGAAATACTCATGCCCGCCCTGTCCCCCACGATGAAGGAGGGCAAGGTCGCACGCTGGCTGCGCAGGCCGGGCGAGGCGATTGCCGCAGGCGACGTGATTGCGGAAATCGAAACCGACAAGGCCACGATGGAAGTCGAGGCCGTGGATGAAGGCGTGCTGGGCCGTATCCTGATCCCCGAAGGGACGGAAAACGTGGCCGTCAACACGCCTATCGCCATCCTGCTGGCGGATGGCGAGGACGCGGATGCACAGCCCGCGGCGGCGGCTCCCGCAGCCGACGTCGCCCCCGACGCTGCCCCCGCGGCCGTCCCGCCGTCCTGTGGCCCGACGCCGTCTGCCCCCGGCACGCCGCCCGTGTCGGCCCAACCTGAAAAGGACTGGGGCGAAACCGCCGAGATTACCGTGCGTGAAGCCCTGCGCGACGCCATGGCGGCCGAGCTTGCGCGCGATGAGGACGTGTTCCTGATCGGTGAGGAAGTGGCCCAGTACCAGGGCGCGTACAAGGTCTCGCAGGGGCTGCTGGACGAATTCGGCGAAAAGCGGGTGATCGATACCCCCATTACCGAACAGGGCTTCACCGGCATGGCCATCGGGGCCGCGCTGACGGGGCTGAAGCCGATTGTCGAGTTCATGACCATGAACTTCGCCATGCAGGCCATTGACCAGATCATCAATTCCGCCGCCAAGACACGCTACATGTCGGGCGGACAGATGTCGTGCCCCATCGTGTTCCGTGGCCCCAATGGGGCCGCTGCCCGCGTGGGCGCGCAGCATTCGCAGTGCTATGCCAGCTGGTACGGTCACGTGCCGGGGCTGAAGGTCGTGGCGCCCTGGTCGGCTGCGGACGCCAAGGGCCTGCTGCGGGCCGCGATCCGCGATCCCAACCCGGTCATCTTCCTTGAAAATGAAATCCTGTACGGACAGCGTTTTCCCTGCCCGGTAGATGAGGACTTCATCCTGCCCATCGGCAAGGCGAAGGTCGAGCGCGAAGGGCGCGACGTGACCATCGTCACCTTCTCCATCATGGTGGGGGTTGCGCTGGAAGCGGCGGCAAAACTGGCGGAGCAGGGGATCGAGGCCGAGGTCATCAACCTGCGCACCATCCGCCCGCTGGATACCGGGACCGTGGTGGACAGCGTGAAGAAGACCAGCCGGCTGGTCACGGTGGAAGAAGGCTGGCCGTTCGCGGGCATTGGCGCTGAAATCGCCATGCAGGTGATCGAACATGCCTTTGACTACCTTGACGCGCCGCCGGTGCGCGTGGCCGGGGCCGACGTGCCCATGCCGTTCGCCGCCAACCTTGAAAAACTCGCGCTGCCCAACCCGGACTGGATCATCAATGCCGTCCGGCAGGTTGTGTGAAGGGGGATCGCACGATGTCCATCAACATCCTGATGCCCGCCCTGTCGCCGACCATGACGGAAGGCAAGCTGGCCCGCTGGGTCAAGGCGGAAGGCGATGCGATTGCCGCGGGCGACGTGATCGCGGAAATCGAAACCGACAAGGCCACGATGGAAGTCGAGGCCGT
>NZ_BANF01000210.1 GCF_000964425.1 Komagataeibacter intermedius TF2
AACCGACATACGTCTTTTTCGGCGCTCTCTTTCTGCCAGACTGCGTTCTGGCCGTAAAGCCGGAGGCTGGAGCAAAGACGTGGGCCACTTTCAGGCTTGTATGTGTGCCTTGGCTGGAAACCGGTATAATATCTTTTGGAAAGTTGGAGATCACAGGTGGCGCTGGACCGCCATATGGAAAGCACGCACCTGATGACATGTGAGCAAGGCTCGGGCGGTTCTCCTGTCTCCCTGCCTGTCGCGGCCATTACGCTCTCGCCAGCGTTTGATACACGTTCGGTCAGGGACGGGTCTTGCCCAGATTGGACCTGGCCGCCCGGATGGACCAGTTGTGTGGGAGTATGTCGGTAACGCGAGCGCCTAGTTGGGACGAGTAGAGACGCCACTGGCCGGAACCAGGCTTTCCGTCGGCCTGATGCAGGGAGTTGGCTGACTGGCTCCGCTTGCGCAAGACTGGAAACACGATTAATTCGTCATATTGCTTGTTCGTGGTTTACGGAGTGGCATGACCGATCGTCCCAAGCCTCGAATTTCGGCCCGAAAGCAACCCAAGCAAACCCGCTCCGCCGGGCTTGTGGCAACCATTCTGGAAGCCGCGACACTGGTGCTGGCGGAGGAAGGTGCCACCCGCTTTACGACAGCGCGCGTCGCCGAGAAGGCTGGCGTAAGCGTTGGTTCACTGTATCAGTATTTTCCAAACAAGGCAGCGATCCTGTTCCGGCTCCAGGCCGACGAATGGCGGCGAACGGCAGAAATGCTGCGCGATATCCTTGAGGATGAGCGTCATCAGCCCCTGGAGCGTTTGCGCGCGGTCACTCATGCCTTCATACGCTCCGAATGCGAAGAGGCGGCTGTTCGCGTGGCGCTGGGCGATGCGGCTCCTCTTTATCGGGATGCGCCCGAGGCCTCTGAAGCCCGGGAAGCCGGCGACCGGATCATGCTGCGTTTCATGCAGGAGATTCTCCCGGACGCGCCAGACCGAACGCGTGAACTGGCGGCCGATCTGATCACGATGACCTTTAGCGCGGTCGGCAAGGAATTTTCCGGGACTGCCCGGACAATCGCGGAAATCGATGCCTATGCGGACGCCATGGCCGACATGTTCTGCGCCTGGCTTGTGAAGATCTCGGCCGACCATGCGGTTCGGATAGTCACGGCACAGGCTGACCGAGAACGGTAACCGCTCTGTCTCCCGTGAGGGAAATGCGAACCCGCTCGATGAGCCAGCGGCGCGCTCCCAATATTTCTGATGAAAAACACTGAGTATTTCAAAGTCGTTCTGTGGGCGGCGCAATGCGAATAGTGGAAATGACGGGTTCGTCGTATTTTTGTGGGGCGCACGGAAAGCGCGAAACCTAGTGCGGAGATCGCCCCATGACCGCCCCCGTGACCTTCAAAAAGACCTCGACGCTGACCAGCGTGCCTGTTGCGCCTTTGCTGGACCGCCTGTTTGCTGAGGCAGATGCCGCAACAAGCTCTGCCGTCTCGGAATTGCCCCGTGAGGAATTGCAGCGCCTCGCAGGAAGCCGGACCGACTATCGGAAATTCTATGGTCTCGCAAAAGACCTGTGGCTCCCTGTTTCGCGCGAGACGGGTACGCTGCTTTACATGCTGGCACGAGCCAACTGGGCGAAAGGCATTGTTGAGTTTGGAACGTCCTTCGGTCTCTCCACCATCCATCTCGCTGCCGCGCTGCGCGACAATGGCGGTGGCAGGCTGATTACCACCGAGTTTGAATCCTCCAAGATTGCCCGCGCCCGGCATCATCTTGAAGAAGCGGGTCTGGCCGATCTTGTGGAGTTCCGCGAGGGCGACGCCCTGCAGACGCTGGCGACCGGTCTCCCCGAGAGTATCGATCTCGTACTGCTTGACGGCGCCAAGCCGCTCTACCCCGATATTCTCGATCTTCTGGAGGACAGGCTGCAGACCGGCACGCTGATCGTCGCGGATAATGCCGATCACAGCCCTGAGTATCTGGCGCGCGTCCGCTCTCCTGCCGCCGGGTATCTCTCCGTGCCGTTCGCCGGGGACGTCGAGCTGTCCGTAAGGCTTGGCTGAACATAATTCCAATATCTGAAGAGGACGGAACCATGCATGTCTTCGTAACAGGGGCCACCGGCTGGGTCGGTTCCGCCGTGGTTCAGGACCTGATCGGTGCCGGGCATCAGGTGACCGGTCTGGCCCGGAATGATGAAAAGGCGGCTCGCCTGGCCGCGTCCGGTGCGACGGTCTTACGCGCCACGCTCGATGATCTGGACGCGCTGAACAACGCCGCCTCAACAGCAGATGCGGTCATTCACACGGCGTTCAACCATGATTTCTCGAAATTCCCCGAAAGTGCGGCGCAGGATCAGCGTGTGATTGAGGCGTTGGGCAGTGCGCTGGAAGGATCGAAGCACCCGCTACTTGTCACGTCCGGTCTGTCGGGCCTGCCTGCCGGCGCAACGGAGGCGGATCTGCCTGATCCGGCCTCTCCGCGCAGGTCTGAGGTGGCCGCGCGGGCGCTGAAGGAACGCGGTGTCCGTGTTGCCACGGTGCGGCTCGCGCCGTCAGTACACGGCATCGGCGATCACGGGTTCATTCCGATCGTCATTCGCCTGGCGCGCGAAAAGGGGGTGTCAGCCTATATCGGTGACGGCCAGAACAAATGGTCCGGCGTCTATCGACTGGACGCGGCAAAAGTCTATCGGCTTGCGCTCGAGCAGGGCGTGACTGAGGCCGTCTATCATGCGGTCGCCGATGAAGCCGTACCGTTCAGGGACATTGCCAGCATCATTGGTCGTTGGCTCGGCTTGCCGGTCGAGCCGAGAGAACGGGAGCATTTTGGCTGGTTCGCCAACATGGCGGGCGGGAACATGGCGGCTTCCAGTGCGCGAACGCGTGCGCTGCTCGGCTGGAACCCGACAGGCCCTTCACTGCTCGCTGATCTCGAACAGCCTGCTTACTACGCCTGACGTTCATCAAGCGGGCCGCTCATGGCCTGTGCGGGCCCTCGGATACCGGCGTAGCCTGCCCGCCACGCTTCAGGAGCAGGGCGACGTCTCCCGTGTCAGGACAAACTGGCAGATGCGAAGCCCATGCCGTTTTGAGCCGCCGTCGATGGCGAGACGGTTAGTGGCACGTTCATCGGCACCCTCCAGCTACATAGCGGGAAATTCGCCATCGTCGGGAAGTCCTATGAGTTCACGCTGGTCCTGTGGCAGCCGGTGATTGAGCGTCATCTCGGGCGGGAGGTCACGGGCATCGTGCGGGGTGGATCGGTATCGTGGCAGTTGGGGGGGGCAGAGAGGGATAGCCATCTAAATACTTTTGCAAAGCTGCTCAACCTTGCTCTGTAACCAAGGCGATCCGTGCAGGCGTCAGGTCAAGTGCGGGCCGGGTATCCAAAATCCGGCACTATGGCGCAACGATTTTCTTCACAGCGTCGATCAGAGTTTTGCGTAAATCATCCGGAGAGGCATTGGAAGGACCGCTTTCGGGCGAGCCTTCAGCCCCGACCTTGGCCATACTCAACAGGAGCTCGAGTAGATCTTCGGCTTTGTAACGGCAGGTGATCACACCGGATTTTTGGGCAGCGCGAATGGCGGCGATCTTCTCAGCAGCCGCATCAAGAGCCATCTGCGGAGGCAGCGTATTCCGTTCAAGATTATGCCAGCGCGTTAACCTCAGAACCTCGGGATGAGTGCGATAGCGATCAAAAAGTCTGGCCGCATAAGCGGGGAGATCATTGGCATCGATCGGAATGCTCTGAATGGTTGCATTGACCATCCTGTCATAGACGGCATCAAACAGACCGTCTTTACTTTCAAAATATGCATAGATCGCCTGCTTGTTGCATTTGGCGTTCGCTGCAATCCGGTCAACGCGACCTCCAGCGATTCCGTATGTCGCGAATTCAACAGTCGCCGCCTCGATTAAACGCTGCTTGGTCGCATCGGATTTTCTCATAACAGGGCTCTGATCCTTATCTGCCGTTCGTGGCTATAGGCATCTCGTAAATAAACCAACCAGTTGAGTTCGAAAAGGGTAGTCGGGACGCTCAGCGATACGCTGCACCAGGTAGCAGTTCTCCATAAAAAACCAACTGGATGGTTGACAAGGGCGCGCCCATATCTCAGGAATAAACCACCTGGTTGGTTTTGTGAGGCGTGATGACGGATTTTAGGCCCCCAACGACGCAGAGTCCTGAAGTCAGTCTGCGCAGACTCGGTCTTGGCTTATTCCTTGTTTCCATTGGGAAAAGTTCTGTTCAGTCTGCTGTCGCTGGTGTGTTGGTCGCGGCCAAGCTTAATTTTATCGCGGGCAAATCCGATCGTATTTCATTGGTGGCCCTGATCGCTGTTGTTTCCGGAATCGCGTCGTTATTCGCGGCGGTATTTTCCGGGAATTTTTCCGACAGAACCCGGAGCCGCTGGGGTATGCGCAGCCCGTGGATCGTAGGCGGAGGTATTGTTTGCACGCTCGCGCTATTGGCAATGGCGGTAGCGCAAAGCGTCTTCATGCTGCTCGTCGCGACGAGCGTTGTGATGATGGCATTCAGCGCGCAGCTTGTGGCCACGACGGCCGTCATTCCAGATCGCGTGCCCGAGGCCCAACGCGGCTCCCTTAATGCAGCGTTAGGCGTGGGACAACTTATCGGCCTTGCGCTGGGGTTGATCATTTCTTCCCCTTTTATTGGGAACCCTGGCAAGGGAGCCCTCTGCATCGCTGTGGTCCCCACTCTGGCTGGTCTTATCTTTGTAATGGTCGCGCGGGAGCAGTCGAATAAGGATGTACCACGACTTCCTGCGGATACCGCTGCGGTGTTGAAGTCTCTTTTGCCTCCAATCGCCGCTCTTGACTTCTATTGGGCCGTATCCGCCAGATTTTTCATAGTGCTGGGTACCGCCATGTTGCTCAGCTACCAACTCTATATTGTCACTGATTATCTTCGACAGGATCAGGCGGGGGCTGCGATGACCCTGCGTCAGTCCGCCGTAGCCTACGTCGCCGGTGCCATCATCGGTGGTGCATTGGGTGGTCCCATTTCCGACCGTTTTCGCCGGCGCAAGCCACTTACCTACCTGTCTTCCTTCCTGATCGGAGCCTCAATCCTTCTGCTGCTGGGCTGGTCTGAGCCTTGGGCAATGATAGGCTACAAGGCGGTCAATGGATTTGGTTACGGTATCTACCTCGCCGTTCATGGCGCCCTGGCGACGGAAGTTCTGCCGAACCCCAAGACACGCGGTAAGGACCTTGGCTTCCTGACAGTCGCCAATACGCTGGGCGGAATCTTCGCACCAATGCTTACCGCAATGGCCGTCAGGCTCGGTGGTTATCCCTCAATGTTCGCGCTCGCAGCCTTCCTTTGCATTGGCTCGGCCTTGCTGATCGTGCCCATCCGTTCAGTTCGCTGATCCAGCAGGAGGGCCGACGAATTTCTCAAACTTCAAAAGGAAATACATCATGATTCGACATGTCTGGTTGATAACAGGGTCTTCACGCGGCTTTGGTCGGTCGTTGGCTACGGCTGCGCTTGAGGCAGGTGATTCCGTCGTTGCGACGGCCCGCCGCCCCGAACAACTGGCGGAACTGGTCGAAAAATATGGCGACGGCGTGCTTCCGGTCGCGCTCGATGTGACGGATGCCGCTGTTGCGCGCGAGGCGATCGACGCTGCCGTCACGCATTTCGGCCGGGTTGATATCGTTGTGAATAACGCAGGCTACGCTAACATAGCCGCTGTTGAAACCGCTCCTGAAGAGGATTTCCGGCGTCAGTTCGAAACCAACTTCTGGGGTGTCTACAACGTCTCGAAGGCCGCTCTGCCGGTTCTCCGCAAGCAGGGATCAGGGACAATCGTGCAGTTCTCATCCATCGGCGGACGTGTCGGTGGAACGCCGGGCCTTGGCTCCTATCAGGCCGCAAAGTTCGCCGTGGACGGCTTCACCCGCGTCCTCGCAGCGGAAACCGCACCCTTCGGTATTCGGTATCTCGTGATCGAACCAGGCGGCTTCGCGACGGATTGGGCCGGCGCTTCGATGGACATTCAGAATATTCCCCAGGACTATGACGCCACGGTCGGGAACATCGCTCGCATCATGGGCACCGCTACTACGAACCGTGGAGACCCGGATCGGGCCGGGGAGATCATCGTGCGCACCGTCAAGCGCGCGAACATCCCCACGCATCTCGTTCTTGGTGGCGGCGCCGTGCAGAGTGCCATTGCTTATTCCAACAAGCAGATCGCGGAAGCCACGGCCTGGCAGGCAATCAGCAATTCGGCCGATTTCGGTCAGGAGTATCCTGTCGACATGCCGGCGGACGAGCCGGCGAAATAATCCTTCATCGGCCCCCGATCTTCCAAAGATGCCGAGTGAGGCCGAGCAAGTGGCTCAGCCCCATCCGTGCATCTGCCGCCTACCGAAATTCACGCCCTTGAAACAGGAAAAGACGAATATGAAGCAATTCGAGCATAAGGTGGCGCTCGTTACGGGGGCGGGATCGGGCATGGGACGCGACACCGCCATTGTGCTGGCGGAGCGTGGAGCTGCTGTCACTCTGGTCGGCCGGCGGGAAGAAAAACTCGCCGAGGTCGCGGCAGAAATTACCACCGCTGGCGGTCGGGTAATGTCTGTCGCGGGCGACGTCAGCAAGCCGGAAGATATCGAACGGGCAGTTGCACGCACCGTCGAGGCCTTCGGCGGACTGCACTATGCGGTCAATAATGCCGGCGTCTCTGGCTGCTTTGATCCGCTCCCGGAGATGAGCGTCGAAAGTTGGAACCGCACGATCAGTATTGATCTTAGCAGCCTGTTCTATGGACTCAAATATGAAATCCCCGCGATTCTGGCTGCCGGCGGGGGCGCAATCGTCAACGTCTCCAGCGTGTTCGCCGATCGTGGTGGTCCTACTGCCGATTATTCTTCCGCCAAGCATGGCATCCGGGGCCTCACCCGGACGGCGGCGATACAGTATGGACGGCAGGGCTTGCGGGTGAACGAGCTTCAACCAGGAGTTATCGACACTGAAATGACGCAAGCTCACCCGGAAGGAACACAAAAGGTAGTCGATAATGGAATCCCGATGGGCCGAGTAGGCACCGGGCGCGAAATTGCCACTGCCGTCGCTTTTCTTTTGTCCAATGAAGCCTCTTACATCAACGGTGCACATATTGCCGTTGATGGAGGTTTTTTGGCTTGATATGTCGGGGGCAAGATTGGGAATGTCAGTCTTATACCGGGCTATTGTGATTAATATCCGACCAATACAAGCTATCAAGCGGCACGGCTTTTGGGTTAGGGTCAGATCTCTTTACGACATGATCCTGATGTGATTCCAATTCTCTATGGAGAATTGGAATGAGCAGACTGTGGATGCTGAGTCGCGAGCAGATGAAGGTTCTGCAGCCATTATTACCCCGTGTGGATGACCGTCGGGTCATCAGCGGGATCATGTATGAGATTCGTAACGACTTGCAGTAGAAATATGCACCCAGAGGGTTCTGATGACCCCCCCCTCTACAACCGGTTTCTCCGCAGGAGCAGGCGCGGCGTTTTCAAGAAGATTTTCACAACTCTGGCAGCGCAGACCGGTGTTCCAGAATGCCTCATGATCGACAGCACACATCTCAAAGCGCACCGTACGGCAGCCTCTCTAGGTGAAAAAGGATAACACCCCGCCGCCACGCGGTGCTCTCTGTCGTGATGCTTTCGCTTCGCGTGGGCCCATACCTTCTCTTTCGGCCATCTGCCCCGCAGCTACCGTCATCTTCTGGATGCCATTAAAAATCCTGATCTAGCAACAGCCTTCTATTGTGGTCTCAACGCTCTGTTTGCACCGGTCGAGACAACTAGGGATTGCTTCTTCTCAACATGCGGGTTCTCGACTGGCATCCTGGATCACCCCTTTCTTCTGCGTTACGGACTGGACCGGGCTGTCATGGCGGCAGCAATGATCAGGATACCAAATGCCGCGACAGCTATCCTCGGTTGCCAATACTCCATAAAAACGAAGCCGATTGCGAGCCAGCCGACAGCGGCTGCCAAACTAAGGATAATGGCCGACCATTCACCAGGAAGTTCTGGCGCGCGCCATGTCAACCACACGCCAGCCAGGCCAAAAATGATTTGCCCGAGCGCATAAGTAGCAAAGTCTCGTGCATGCTGCTTACCCGAATTGCACATGGGTAAGCTGTTCGGAGATATCCCACAGGCGGGCAGCATCCTGCCGGTCTAGTGCGGCGGGGGGTATTTTGGCAGCGGTGGGATACCCCCGCGTCTCGCTCAGCCTGTCGGGGCCATAATAGCAGCCACCTTTTGCCTCCGATGACGTCGCGGCGAAAAGTGTCGGGAGTGCGCCCTGGGCGGCCGGCTGGAAGAGAAACCATAATATCCGCCGCGCAAGGCCCAATATGCTCGAAGCCCCAGCCCCATTCGGAAGCAGATCCGTACGCGAAATGCCGGGATGGGCTGCGATGCTGGTGATCCCCCAATTTCCTGCTTCGCTGCGACGCTGAAGTTCCAACGCAAACATCAGGCAAGCCAGCTTGGACTGGCTGTAGACCGGCATGGGCTTATAATTACGTATTGCCTGAAGATCATCAAACGTGATCCGACCGTCACGCGCTGCAATGCTGGAAAGTGTTATAACGCGCGGATGGTCCCCCTTGCGAAGCAGGGGCAGCAGATGCGCGGTGAGGGCGAAATGTCCAAGATAATTGGTTCCAAACTGCAGTTCGAAACCATCTGAGGTCACTTTGCGGGTGGGTGGCATCATCACGCCAGCATTGTTGATAAGCACGTCGAGATGGTCGTGTTGGCTACGCAGACGTTCACCAAACGCGGCAATTGACGCGAGATCAGCCAGATCAAGAGCCTCAAAGCTGATGGCTGCCTTGGGGGCTTCTCTTTTTATCCGTGCGACGGCGTCCGAGCCCTTGGCTGAATTTCGTCCGGCGAGAATGACCGTTGCGCCAGCATGTGCGAGCGCCAGCGCATCCTCAAACCCAAGGCCGCCAGTCCCGGTCACCACGAATGAACGGCCATGTATGTCTGGAATGTTTGATGTCGTCCATTTTCTCATATTCGGTTCCTGTAAAAGCAACAAATTCTCTTTGGGAAGCGATGGTCGATAGTCCGATGACGCTCGCCATTGGTCTCGGCAGATGCTCGATATTTAGCTGTGCCTGTCGGGAGGACGAATGCCCGAACTGCCAAATTTCTTGCCCGATCCTGTAATGGTCTGGCTCCGGCAGTGCGCAGTGTGTAGATTGGAGCCGTTGGAATTTTGGCCGGAGCAAGGCATGTCTTCATCTCTCGCCAGAGCTGTAACCTGCTATCTGGACGCGCAGGGTTGTGGCGCGAATGGGCTTTGCACGACGTCGTTCGACGGTCTGAATGTCATCAGACTGAGCGAAAAGACGCCGCCGAGTGGCATGGTCTACAAACCGTCGCTCTGCATCACCCTTCAGGGCGCGAAGGCGGTGGAGTTTGGCGATGCCATTTTCGAGTATGGGGCCATGGCGTTCCTGCTGGTCAGCATCGAAATACCCGCTCTTGGCCGCGTGACGGAAGCGAGCCCTGAATGTCCCTATATCGGCATCACCCTGGATCTGGACGCAGGTATCCTGCGTGAGGTCATGTCGGAACTCGCTCAGCCGCCCGTTCCCTCGAATGATCAGGGTATCGGGGTCTTCGTCGCCGACCTGTCTGAAGATCTGGCAGATTGCATCAGACGGCTTATACGACTGCTTGATAATCCTGCGGCACTCCGGATCCTCTGGCCGGCGATCATGCGGGAAATCTGTTTCTGGCTGTTAACAGGACCTCATGCGGGCGAGGTCTGTAAACTCGTCCTGCCTGACAGTCACATGCAACGGGTTGCAGAGGCCATTCATCTGCTGCGCGCCAACTTTACGAAACCGGTAAGGATTGAGCATCTTGCCGCCGTTGCACGCATGAGCCTCTCGTCTTTCCATCAGCATTTCAAGACACTGACCTCCATGACGCCGCTCCAGTATCAAAAACAGTTGCGTCTGCTTGAAGCGCGCCGCCTGATGGTATCAGAGGACGTCAACGTCTCGCACGCGGCGTTTGAAGTTGGTTACGAAAGCCCGTCGCAGTTCAGTCGGGACTACGTTCGCAGGTTCGGGACAGCACCCAAACGCGACGTGATGGAACTTCGCTCCTTTATCATCTGATCATGCAGGATCGTGTGTGAGGCTCTGTCCACCGGATAAATTTAGCAGACAGGTAGCAGACGCCTTTATTCAAGACATTACGTCCGTCAGCGACGTTTTCGTAAAGCCGATAGTCTCGCCATTTCAGCCCGGTCACATTGCGGGAACTGACTTCACGGCAAAGCAGGGGAAGAGATGAAATCTCTCTCCCCGACCTTAAAAAGCCACATCGTCGGGACGCGATTTTCATCCGGTGATGAACGCCAGAATATCGGCATTGATGACGTCAGCATGGGTCGTGTGCATGCCATGCGGATAATCGGCATAGATTTTCAATGTGCTGTTCTGAATCAGCCTGTTCTGAAGGATGGCCGCATTTTTGTAAGGCACGACCTGATCGTCGTCGCCCTGCAGCACAAGAACCGGCACAGTGATGGCCTTCAGGTCTTCGGTCTGGTCAGTTTCGGAGA
Source organism: Komagataeibacter intermedius TF2 (assembly GCF_000964425.1). GTDB lineage: Bacteria > Pseudomonadota > Alphaproteobacteria > Acetobacterales > Acetobacteraceae > Komagataeibacter > Komagataeibacter intermedius. The sequence goes on from NZ_BANF01000210.1 coordinate 10,628, forward strand.
AGGCCCTGATCCCTTCATAATGGGCTTTTGCACTGCCCATCATGCCCTGACGCCACCAGTTGCGGATCGTTCCTTCTGAAACTTCCGCGCCCGGACGGTTGAAGCCGTAGAACGGCCCGCTCGCCACATCCAGAAAGAACTGCGCGCGATTGGCCGCCAGCCCGGCACGCAGCCCGTTCAGCACCTCGATCGGTGCGCCTTCAGGGCTGCGATCCGTCTGAACCATCAAAGGCGGCACGGAACTGATGAGCACGGCTTTGGCGACACGTCCCTGAGGCTGACCATATTTCGCGATATAGCGGGCAACCTGTCCGCCCCCTGTCGAATGCCCGATATGGATGGCGTTTTTCAGGTCGAGATGTTCGACAACAGCCGATGTGTCCGCCGCGTAATGGTCCATGTCATGACCGTCGCTCACCTGCGCCGAACGCCCGTGACCGCGGCGGTCATGCGCAATGACGCGAAATCCCCTGCTCAGGAAGAACAGCATCTGCGTGTCCCAGTCATCGGCGCTGAGTGGCCAACCATGATGAAAGACGATCGGCCGGGCATCCTTCGGCCCCCAGTCCTTGTAGAAAATCTCAACGCCGTCGGATGTCGTGACGAATGGCATGATACGTCTCCTTGCCGATCAGGAACGGGATACTGTTCACAGTCTAACGTTAAAGGTAACTTCAAGGTCAAGTTGCGTTCATGACGGGAGGTACATCATGAAGATTGGAGAACTGGCACGGCAAACCGGTCTTACAACTTCTAAAATCCGGTTCTATGAACGTATCGGATTGTTGAAAACGGTTGATCGTCGTTCCAACGGATACCGAACCTATCCACCGCAGGCCGCGCTGATCCTGGGGCTCATCACAACGGCGCAGCGGGCCGGATTTACGCTGGATGAAATCCGCACCCTGCTGCCCTCTGATCTGCAGCACTGGGACCGTGATGCCCTCATGGACGCACTGACACGCAAGATTGCGGATATCGAGGCCCTGCAGGCACGTCTGGCCGAAAGCAAAGCGCACCTCCTTCGTCTGGTTGAGGACATTCAGGCTCGCCCCGACGACATGGACTGTGCGGCCAATGCCCATCGTGTCCTGACGAATGTACTTATGACACCTTCCGAAAATCTGGATGTCACACCTGACGATGTGCGCCTTCTGGACAGGACGGATCGTCGTCTGTCCGTGAGCAGGGGGCGCAGCAAAAAAGTTGTTTCGCCTTAAAGTCCTCCCAGAAGGGACACGACTGTTCTTGCGGTCGCTCTGGCGGAAAAAGGGTTCTGGCCCGTCACCAGTTTTCCATCCGCCACGACATGGGACATGAACGGCAGAAGGGCTTTTTCATAAAGCGCGCCCCGTGCCTTCATCTCAGCTTCCGCGTTGTAGGGTATTTCCCGGGAGACGCCCGCCAGCCTTTCCTCAGTCCACGAAAATCCAGTGATTTTGCGCCCGGAGACCAGAAAAGACCCATTGGCAAGGCGGGTGTTCAGAAGTCCGCAATATCCATGACAGACAGCAGAGACAATGCCGCCCTTCTCCCAAACTGCACGTGTGATGGCCTGAAGCTCTTCGCTGCCCGGAAAATCCCACATTACGCCGTGACCGCCGGTAAAGTAGATCGCATCGTACTCCTGCGGATTAATGTCTGCGGGGCAGGCCGTTGCAGACAGCAGGGCCATTTTTGCCGGATCGGCCAGCCAGGCTTTTGCGGAGGCATCGCGCATCGGCCATTTCAACGCACGCGGGTCAAGCGGAACCCTGCCACCCCTGGGGCTGACAATGCGCTGTTCATAACCCCTGGCGGCAAACACGTCCCAGGCATGCGTCAGTTCCGACAGCCATAATCCGGTCGGGTGCGCCGGATCGTCAAAATGCGCGATGTTGGTGGCAACGTGAAGGATATGACGGCTCATGGCTGGCCCCTTTCATGCGGCAGGGTCGTCGGACGACCGTTTTGTAACGTTCAAGCCCGGTTGAAGGTCAATCTGTCGTTTGACATTAAATCTGACTTCAACGTTAGCGTTGTAAGGGTAAACCTGCTCGGCACCATGGAGGCAGCCCCACATGCAGACAATTCTTGGCGCAAATGGCCAGATTGCTACGGAACTGGCGCGGACATTACATCAGCATCATACGGACGACCTGCGGCTCGTGAGCCGCAATCCCCGCAAGGTCAACGAAGACGATACTCTCATGACTGCGAACCTGCTGGATGCAGGGCAGACGACAGACGCGGTGAAAGGCAGCCGGATCGTCTATTTCACAGCCGGCCTGCCTCCTGACAGCACACTCTGGGAAGAGCAGTTTCCGGCCATGCTGAAAAACGCCCTGCAGGCGTGCCGGATGGCGGGGGCCAGTTTTGCCTATTTCGACAATACCTACATGTATCCGCAGAACAGCCAGATCCAGACGGAGGAAACGCTCTTCGCCCCGGCGGGTCGGAAAGGGCGGGTCCGGGCCGCAATGGCGTCCATGGTGCTGGAAGAAATGGCGCGTGGAGATATTCCCGTGCTCATCGCCCGCGCACCGGAATTCTACGGCCCGGGGAAAACGCAGAGCTTCACCAACGCGCTGATCATCGAGAGGCTGAAAGCAGGCAGAAGGCCGCTGGTCCCTATCCGTGACGATACGCGCCGGACCCTCATCTGGACACCGGATGCAAGCCGCGGGCTCGCAACCCTGGGCAACACGCCGGATGCTTATGGTCAGACCTGGCATCTGCCATGCTGTGATGATCGGCCGACCTACAGGACATTCGTCACCATGGCGAGCAGGATTTTCGGACGCACGCCTTCCTATTCGGTCATTGGTAGATGGCCACTGAGCATCGCAGGCATTTTCTCAAAAAAGGTGCGGGAGATAAGGGAGCTACTGCCCCGCTACGAGCAGGACAATCTCTTCGACTCAACGAAATTCAAACGTCATTTCCCTGCGTTTTCCGTGACGACCTATGAGGAGGGTCAGGAACTGATCAGGAAGGAGTGCAGAGGCGGATAAGCCTGAGTGATCCCGGCTTTCCATATCGGCATGAGCGTGGGCAGCGTCGGCCAGCGGGTAGGTGCCGCCAATGTGGATATTCAGCTTGCTGAATTGCCCCAGGTTTTGTGGAGACAGCAAGACCTGTGAGGTAAGAGATATTCATGAGTAACAGATCGAAGCGTTTTCCGCCTGAATTTCGTGGACGTGCAGCCCGCATGGTTCTGGAGGAAGAGAAGTACCCCACCTGAGGCTGCTCTGTGGCGCCATGCTGACCATCTGGTAGGCGGCGAGCGGACAGCATCGCGGTCCCCGTGTCTGATGTCTCCCTGCTCGTCGCATGATGGATGTCATCCGCAGACGGGGTCAGCCCTGTGTATTCAACCGGTCTGGTGGCAAACCATGGTGTCCCATGAATGCATTGTTTTCACCGGAGCCGCATGAGTCTATGAAGATGGTTCCATCTGCTGACATGGCCGGGTAATGGAGATAAACTAGCGGGAACCGGCAGCAGGACCACCAGAAGGCAGCCTGTCGCGACATGCAGGGCGCATGTCTGCCCGTAGCCAGACAGGACAGGCCGGATCATGATGACACTGCCAGATCGCCGGATGTTTTTGCGTATGGGAAGTATGGCAGCATGCACGGCGGTGCTGTTGCCGCCGGGTGCATGTCTGGCGCAGTCCGCGCGTGCAGGTATGCCCATCATCTGCGCCCACCGGGGATGGCGGGATCCGTCCCGGTTCGAAAATACGCTGGATGAGATGCGACATACGCTTCGGGCCGGACCTTTCATGCTGGAGATTGATCTCACCAGCGATGCCGACGGCATGATTTTCCTGTTGCACGACCGAAATATTGACCGTGTGACGACCGGACATGGGCCGCTTGCAACACTGGATGACACGGCGGTGCGTGCCCTGCGCATGAAGAACAGTCAGGGCAAGGTCAGGGGACGGGTCACGTCCTACCGGGAGGTGGTTCGCTGGGTGGCGCGTGAACCAACCGCGCGCCTGATGCTGGACATCAAGGACGTGGCACCGGCGGATGCGCTGGCTCCTGTCCGTCAGGCGGGGCTGTCCGGACGTGTCGTGGTCCTGACCTTTGCCAGGGATGTGGCGCATGCGGCGTTCGCAGCAGATCCCGATGTCCTGGTGTCCGTCCTGATCACCCGGCCTGCCGATATCGGACTGTACGCCACCATGGCTGCCGGGCGACGGTTTGCGACCTACATACCCCAGCACGCCGACCCGGCGCTGTTCCACGCCGCGCATGATGCCGGTGCGGTCGTGATAACGGACCTGCTGGGGCCGGGCGCACTGGCGGATGCCATGACGCCCGAAGCAGGGGCACGATGGGCGCACGGGTTGCCCATCGATATTCTGGTTACAAATACCCCGATCCGGCTCCGCGCGGCATTCCGGTCCAGTCTGCGGGCATCGGGCTGATCCGTTTCGGGGCAGGTCCGGTTTTACTTCAGTCCGTCCACAAAAGCCGCGATCCGGCGGCAGCCTTCGCGCAGGGTAGTCGTGTCGGTGGCGTAAGAAATACGGAAGAACGGGCTCATGCCATAGGCAGCACCCTGCACGGATGCGACCTGCTGTTCTTCCAGCAGCGCCATGACGAAATCGGCATCGGTCCTGATCTGGCGTCCCCCTGCGGAGGTCTTGCCCATGCAGCCGCTGATGTCGGGGTAGACATAAAATGCGCCCTGCGGCGTATGGCACTGCACGCCGGGAATGGCGTTCAGCAGGGAAACCACCAGGTCACGCCGGGTCTGGTATTCCGCGGCGCGGTCTTTCAGGAAATCCTGCGGGCCGTTCAGCGCCGCCACGGCGGCAGCCTGCGCCAGCGTGTTGATGCCACTGGTCGACTGGCCCTGCATGTTGTTCATGGCCGCGATCAGCGCGCGCGGGCCACCGCAGTAACCGACGCGCCAGCCGGTCATGGCATAGGCCTTTGACACGCCATTGACGGTCAGGATGCGATCCTTCAGCCGCGGCTCGACTTCGGCGATCGTGCAGAAAGTGAAGCCGTCATAGATCAGATGCTCATAGATATCATCGGTCATGATCCAGACCTGCGGATGCTTCAGCAGGACGGCGGCGATGGCTTCCATATCCGCGCGCGGGCAGCATGCGCCGGTGGGGTTGCCGGGGAAGTTGAGGACCAGCCACTTGGTCTTTGGCGTAATCGCGGCGTCCAGCGCTGCGGCTGGCAGGCGGAACCCGCCTTCGGCCGGGCACGGCACGGACACGATGGAGGCCCCGGCAAGGCGGGCGATATCGGCATAGCTGATCCAGCTCGGGCTGGGCAGCACCACTTCATCGCCGGGATTGATGGTAGCCATCATGGCGTCATAGATGATCTGCTTGGCGCCGTTGGCCACCAGAATCTCATCCAGTGCGTAATCCAGGTGGTTTTCACGCTGGAACTTGCCCTGCACCGCTTTTTTCAGTGCGGGCTTGCCATCCTGCGGCGGGTATTTGGTGTCACCCGCGCGCGCTGCGGCAATCGCGGCGTCCACGACATGTTCGGGGGTGGGGAAGTCCGGCTCGCCTGATGACAGACTGACGATCTTTACCCCCTCGGCCTTCAGTGCCGATGCCTTGTCGGTCATCGCGGCCGAAGCCGAAATCCCAATTCCATTCAGTCGATCCGCAAAACCGGGCATCAGACGCTTTCTCCACTTCTGCTCATGCAACAGCATATATGCTTACAGCGCGATCGTAGATCGTTTCGCGTCGGGTTAGATACCAGTGAAAATGGTCTGGCCCCATACAACAATCATATGAAAGGCTACACATTCACCTTATCCGTCCATCCGGATCGGGTTGCGCACCATGGTCAGCGACAGTCCGGCGGCAATGATCAGGGCGGCGGCGCACATATACCATGCCATGTCAAAACTGCCGGTCCATGACACGATGTACCCGGTCAGGATGGGCGACAGCAGCCCCAGCGAATTGCTGCATGTCAGGGTGACACCTGTAACCGCTCCGATTTTTCCCCCGTCCTGCACCATATCGGTCAGCAGCGCGGTATTGGCGCCATTTGCCGCCATCAGGCAGGCCAGCGCACCGGACAGCACAAGCAGAATGGGCATCATGGTATGAAAATACGGCAGCAGCCCGATCGCGGCCGCGCCCAGCAGGCAGGTGGCGACAACAAAACGCCGGTTGGGCGGATGAATGCCATTGCGAAAGACAAGGCGTTCCAGAATGCGCCCGATCATGACCGCGCCAATGGCAGCGACCAGATAGCACAGGGCCGTACTGTTGCCCGTGCCGGTCGTATTGATATGCAGTTCATGGATCAGGTACAGTGGCATCCAGGACATGACCAGGAAGTTCAGGTAATTCTGCGTACACTGCACCACCAGTATCCCCAGGAATGAGGATGAGCGGAACAGGTTCCTGATTTCGCGCATTGAAATAGGTTTGCGTGGGGCCGCATCGGCTTTGTCCTGAGGGTTGCGGTACACCAGCCACCATGCCAGCGCCCATGCGATCCCCACACCACCCAGTGCCATGAACTCGCATCGCCAGCCAAAGAACGTAATGAGGTATGCGCCCGCAATCGTGCCGCCGGCCAGCCCGAGCTGCATGCCGGTCAGCAGCACGGTCATGACCGATCCACGTTCGCGCGGCTGCGCCCAGTTGCGCACGACGGTGGCCCCCACGCCGAAGGTTGGCGCTTCACCAACGCCCAGAAGGACACGGGTCAGCAGGAACTGCGTAATGTTCTGCGCCATGCCGCCCAGCAGCATGGCAAACGACCACACGCCCACGGCAAGGCTGCCGATGGCGCGCGCCCCCACCACGTCAAGCACGATGGTCGATGGCAGGTTGAGCAGGAAATATGACCACAGGAAACTGGATGAAACCCAGCCCATCTGCACCGGTGTCAGGGAAAACTCCCTGCCCATGGTCGGCAGGGCGATGGACAGTGCGGCGCGGTCGCCATAACTGATGGCGTACATCAGGAAGACAAGGAAGAAGAACACGTAACGGGCGGGAATTGCGCGCCTGCCTCGTGCATGGGTGGTCATTTCACCTGTTGTCACGCTGTAGGACTCCTGGTGTGCCATGAATTACGATAGGGGAGGGGCCGCCATGCACAGGCCAGGGGTCATGGCGGGGTGCCCGTGGCCGCATCCATTGTGCCTTCCGCCACGGCCTTCTGCTTTGCCGGGCGGTCGTGGCGCAGCATCCACACGCCGGACCCGATGATCAGCAGTCCGCCAATGACCATGGCAATGCCGGGTATCTCGCCAAATCCGAACCACCCGATCAGGGCGGCCCACAGCAGCCCGGAATAGGCAAACGGACCAATGGCGGACACCTGTGCCGACGCGAACGCCTCGGTCTGCAGCACCTGCGCGATACCGGCGAAAGCCCCGACGGCAACAAGGCAGGCAGCTTCGGTCATGCCCGGCGTGGTCCAGATGAAGGGAAGCGGCAGCGCGGTCATGAGCGTCATCAGGATGGCCTGCCACAGCGCGATGGTCGTGCTGGCTTCCGTGGCGGAAAGCTGTCGGATCTGCATGGTGGTCAGTGCGCCCACCGCGCCCTGCGCCAGGGCTACGAAATACGCCCAGCTTGGCACGGCGGTGCCTGCGCCGTGCAGTAGTCCCTTGCCCAGCGCGACCACGATCACGCCCGAAAACCCGATCGAGACAGCAACCCAGCGCTGGAGCGATGGCCGTTCATGCAACAGCGGGATGGACAGCAGCACCAGGAACAGCGGCTGCGTATAGGACAGCACCTGCTGTTCAGCCAGCGGCAGGCGTGTGACAGTGATCACGACCATGATCATGCTGATCAGACCAACGACCGAGCGCAGGACATGCCCACCAAAATGGTCTGTTTTGAGTACAATGCCCGTGCGTGCGGCAATCAGCAGCACGAAGGGCAGGGAAAACAGGTTGCGGAAGAAAATGATCTCAAGCGCGGGAAGCGTTGACCCGGTCAGTTTCTGCAGGGCATTGAGTGCAGCGGTAAAAAACGTTGCAGATGCCAGAAGAAGGGCACCACGTTTCAGGTCATGCTTCATTTTATCCGTACCTCAATGCACGACATGGACGGCGGCGCGCTTCATCATGGATCACTGTTGCCGGTAGCTCCCGCCTGCGTCATGTTGCGACATCGTAATGCATGCGGCGCATCCCGGGTCATAGGTGTTCGTTGCGGTGCAATAGGGAATTCTTATGGATGGGGACCGTGTCAGTTCCCAAGCTGGCAGGCGGGGGTCAGCACGCCGCCACTGGTCTCGATTTCCGCGCGGATGGCGCGGGCCAGTTCCAGTGATCCGGGTGTATCGCTGTGTACCAGTATGGACTGCGCCCTGACCGGCAGGCGGGCGCCGTCAATGGTCGTGACCGACCCGTCCTGCAGGAACTGCTTCACGCGCGCCCGCACGCCCGCCAGATCATGGATGACCGCCCCCGGCTGCCCGCGCGGGACCAGCGTGCCCGCGGTGGTATAGGCCCGATCGGCCAGGAACAGGGTCTGTGCCCGCAGCCCTGCCTTTTCGGCGGCGCGTTCGGTCGCCTGCCCGGGCATGCAGAAGACACTCAGGTTCCGGTCAAGTGCTGCAATGGCACGGGTCAGGCGCAAGGCAAGGCCCTCATCCGCGTTGGCCATGTTGCCGAATGCCGCATGGTAGCTGACATGCGTGACCCGATGTCCGTGGCGGGCGGCAATACCCTGCAATGCGCCGATCTGGTAGCACATCATGGATTCCATATCCGCGTCGGACACGGCCATGGCGCGCCGGCCGAAGCCCATCAGGTCCGGCAGACCGGGATGGGCACCGATGCCGACGCCCTTTTCCTTCGCCAGACGCACGGTACGGTCCATGATGGCGTAGTCACCTGCATGAAAACCACAGGCGATGTTGGCCGAGGATACGGTATCCATCAGCCCGTCATCATCCGCGATGCGCCAGCGGCCAAAGCCTTCGCCCATGTCGGAATTGAGGTCGATTTTCATGCCTTGTCTCCAGACTTCATGCCAGCGCGGCAGCGGGCGGATGTAAGATAGTGGGTAACCATCATGCGCAGGTCATCCAGATAGGCATTGACCGGCCGCATGGCGGCGACGCCTTCGGTAAAGCTGCATTCCTGAAAGCGGATGCGCGTGCCGATCCGCGCCTGCGCCAGCCGCCACAGGTCGGCTTCGATCACGGTGGCGATACGGGGGTAGCCGCCTACGGTATTTGCATCGGCCAGCTGTACGATCGGCTCACCCGCGGGCGGGACCTGCACGATACCGGCGATCACGCCATAGGACCGCAGTTCCACCCGGTGGTGCAGTTCAAGTGGCGTGCCCGACAGGCGGTAGCCCACGCGGTTGCTCTGCGGTGTGATGCGCCACGGGGTATCCCAGAACCGCTGCTGCGATTCGGGCGTGAACAGGCCGTAATCGGTTGCGGGCATCGCGCGCAGGATGATGGTCCTGCCGTCATGCCCGTCCGCCGTGGCGCCCAGAGCCGTAACGGGGGGCAGGGCGCCATAACCCGCAACATCCAGCGCCCTGCCTGTGGTCTTCAGCGTATCGCCTGCCTCCAGCGGGCGGCCGTCCAGCCCGCCAAAGCCGCCGCGCAACTGCGTGCTGCGTGATCCCAGCACGACCGGCACCTCAATCCCGCCTGCAATGCACAGACAGCCGCGCGCACCCTTTTGGGGTGGCCCGATACGCAGGACCTGTCCCGCCGCCGCCGTCTCGACCATCCATGGCAGGATCGTGCGGCCATCAAGATCGATTGTGGCGTCAATGCCGGTCACGGCAAACGTGGCGGCTGCGTCAAAGCGCAGGACGAATGGATAGGTCTGCAGTTCGATACAGGCATCATCCATCTGGTTGTCCAGCAGGATATTGCCGACCTGCAGCGCGAGTGCGTCCATCACGCCAGATGTGCCCACGCCCAGGTTGCGGTAACCGGGGCGGCCCAGGTCCTGCACCGTGTTCAGGGCGGATGTTTCAAGGATCGTAATCACGGCTCTATGCTTTCCGGATAAAAGCGGATGCGATCGCCAACGGCAAACAGGGCGGGCGGCTGCCTGTCGGGGTTGAACAGGCGCAGGTCGGTAAACCCGATGGAATTCCACCCGTTCGGTCCCGTCAGCGCGGAAATGCCCGCCTGCATGCCACCGATGATGACGGTCCCGGCCTGCATGTTCAGTGACGGCACCGTCTTGCGCGGTGTCGCGATACGCGGGTCAAGACCGTGCAGGTAGCCAAAGCCCGGTGCGCTGCCTATGGCGCAGACCGTGTATTCACTGGCATGGTGGATGGCGATGACGTCCTCGGGCGGCAGGCCGGCATGGGCGGAGACCGCGGCCAGATCCTCGCCCAGCGCGCCGCCATAGCGCACGCCGATTTCAAACAGGCGCCCCTCGATATGCCGTTCGGGCAGGGTGTCCCAGGCATGGCGCAGCCAGTCCGCCACTGCCTGCGGGCTGTCGGGTGGAACGGAAAAGATCAGCATGAGATTGGTCACGCCAGGAATGAGTTCCTGCACGTCGGGCCGCGCCTGCGCCGCGTCCATCAGTGCCCAGATCCGGCGCTGGTGGGCCATGGTGAAATCGCCCGGCGCCTCGAACAGCATGGCGCGGGTGCCGATCATGCTGATAGCGGGCGCCGCACCGGCATCGCGCGCCACATCGTTCTTCATATCCGCGTTCAAAATACACAGTCCCTGGAACGGCGCTGGTTGCATCCCGGAAGAAAAGGCAGGATCCGGTATTGGACCTGAACCGTAACAATATAGGTTTCGCGGCAGGATGTGCCGACCATGGGATTATGGCCGTTCCCGTAACGATGGCCAGTGCAATTCTGGTTGTGAGGCTATTGAATAATCTTATGGCCCAGCATGATAGCCGGGCCATCGTATTATGTTATGGCGTGAGAACGAAGTGCTCTTGGCGCATGGCGTCCGGGGCCGTTAGCATGAAATGAATAGCTGAACATCCGGCATCCACTGTGGGGCCGGGTGGCGTTAGTTTCTCTGTTCAGGATCGGGTTTTCTTACCATGAGCAACCAGCCGTACCGTACCGCACTCGTCACTGGCGCATCCTCCGGCATTGGCGCGCAGATCGTCCGCCGCCTGTCGCAGGAAGGGATTGAGGTCCATGCCCTGGCGCGTGACGCAGCACGGCTGGAACAGTTGTCGCAGGAAACCGGCTGCGTCGTGCATGCGGTCAGCGTATCCGACCAGGCCGGGATCGAGGCGCTGATGAAGGGGCTGGAGATCGACATCCTCGTCAACAATGCCGGGCAGTCGCGCACGGGCAACATCACCAATACCACGCCCGAGGATATCGACGCGCTGGTGGACGTGAACCTGCGCGCTGTGCTGCAGCTGACCCGGCTGGCGGTAGCGGGCATGATCGCGCGTGACCGCGGGCATATCGTCAACATCACCTCCATTGCCGGGCATTATGCCTTTGCTGGCGGGAACACGGTCTATCACGCGACCAAGGCGGGCGTGCATTCGCTGTCGCAGCAACTGCGCTGTGACCTGTTTGGCCGCCATATCCGCGTGACCGAAATCTCGCCCGCGCGGGTCGAGACCGAAGTGTTCGGCCGCCTGATCGGCAACATGGAAGAGGCGAAGAAGCGTTTCTTCGATGAATACGACTCCCTGCTGCCCGAAGACATCGCCAATTCCGTGGCCTTTGCCGTCATGGCGCCGCAGCGCATGAATGTCAGCTTCATGGAAGTGCTGCCAACCATGCAGGTCGTGGGTGGCCTGAACTTCGCCAAGAAGACATCCGGCGCGGCGTAAGACCAGTGGATCTCACGCATGTCAGGCGACTGATCGACCTGCTGGCCCATGCTCCGGTCACGGAGCTTGAGGTGGAGGAGGGCGGCTGCCGTATCCGCATCACCCGTGGCGACAGGGCACAGGCTGCGCCTGCGGCGGCATCCGTCGTGTCCAGCGCGCCGGGCATGGACACGGCTCCCGCATCTGCCGCGGCAGATACCGCCCCGTCCCCCCCGGCGGAGGTGGTCATCGCCGCCCCGTCCTATGGTGTGTTCCATCTTTCGCCTTCGCCGGGGGCGCCGCCGTTCGTCACGGTGGGACAGGCCGTGCAGGCCGGTCAGGAAGTGGGACTGGTCGAGGCGATGAAAGTGTTCAACGCCGTGCGCGCCACGCAGGCGGGCGACATCGCAGCCGTTCTGGTGGAAGACGGCACTGAAGTGGAGGCAGGCACCCCCCTGTTCCGGTTGGCATGAGTGAGATCCCACGTTTCAGCCGGGTGCTGATCGCCAATCGCGGCGAGATCGCGCTCCGTATCCAGCGCGCCTGCCGCCAGCTTGGGCTGGAGACGGTGGCCGTATATTCCGAAGCCGATGCCGACAGCCGCCACGTGCATGAGGCCGATATCGCCCTGTGCATCGGCCCGGCTGCCGCCGCGCGCAGTTACCTCGACCCCGACGGGCTGCTGCTGGCGGCCCGCCTGACCGGAGCGCAGGCGATTCATCCCGGCTACGGCTTCCTGTCGGAAAACGCTGATTTCGCCGATGCGGTGGAGGCCGCTGGCCTGACCTTCATCGGTCCGACGGGGGCCTCGATCCGCATGATGGGCGACAAGATTACCGCCAAGCGCGCCATGCGTGACGCTGGCGTGCCCTGCGTGCCGGGATCGGACGGGCCGCTGCCTGCGGACATGGATGCCGTCAGCGCCATTGCGGTGCAGGTGGGTTTTCCTGTTATCGTCAAGGCATCCGGTGGGGGAGGCGGTCGTGGCATGCGTGTGGTCGAGCGTGAGGCCGATCTGGCGCAGGCCGTGACCCTGACTGCCAAGGAAGCCCAGCAGGCCTTTGGTAACCCGACGCTGTATCTTGAACGCTTCATGCAGAAGCCGCGTCATATCGAAATTCAGGTCCTGTGCGACACGCATGGCACCGCGCTGTGGCTGGGCGCGCGCGACTGTTCGCTGCAGCGTCGGCACCAGAAGGTGCTGGAAGAAGCATCCGCCCCCGGCATTGCGCCCGAAACCATTGCGGAAATCGGTGAACGCTGCGCCGAAGCATGCCGGCGCATCGGATACCGTGGCGCGGGCACGTTTGAATTCCTGTATGAAGACGGCGTGTTCGCCTTTATCGAGATGAATACCCGTGTACAGGTCGAACATCCGATCACGGAAGAGACAACGGGCATCGACATCGTGGCCCAGCAGTTGCGCATTGCGCAGGGTGAACCGCTTGGCATCGCGCAGGTGGATATCCCGTTGCGGGGCCATGCCATTGAGTGTCGTCTCAATGCCGAAGATCCGTTTACCTTCATGCCCTCGCCGGGCACCATCACGCGCTGGGACCTGCCCGGTGGACCGGGTATCCGGGTCGATACGCATGTCGTGGCGGGTTACACGGTGCAGCCCTATTATGATTCACTGATTGGCAAGATCATCAGTTACGGCGCAACCCGTGCGGAAGCCATTGCGCGGATGCGGGTGGCGCTGACGGAAATGAAGGTGGAAGGGGTGTCAACCAATATTGCCCTGCACCGCGACCTGCTGGCGGATCCGGCGTTCCGGCGTGGTGGGGTGGATATCCACTATCTTGAACGCTGGCTTGCACAAAGGACGGCCCCATGACCAACCGGTCCGAACAGCTGGTGCCCCATTTCGACCGGCTGCCAGATCCCGAACAGATCGGGCAGATGGCGACATGGCTGGCGCAGGCGGGGCTGGAAAGCCTGGAACTGACCAACGAGGCGGCGGGACTGAAACTGCTGATCCGCGTGGACCAGACCGCTGTGGCAGCTACCGTTCCCCTGACGGGCGCTGCGTCGCAGCCCGATGACGGGGCAGGATGCGTTGCGGTGAAAACGCCGTATTTTGGTCATCTGTGTCTGGTTCATCCGCTGCGCGATACACCTTTTGCCCCGGTGGGAACAAAGGTGACGCAGGGAGAGACTGTCGCACTCCTGACACTGGACAGCCTGCAGGTGCCGGTTCCTGCGCCGGTATCGGGCACGGTGGTGGATGTGACGGGGCAGTCCGGCGCGCTGGTGGGATATGGTGCGGCAATCATGCAGATCCAGCCCGACTGATCCGCGCAGGTTGAATGTCAACACTGTCCGTAATGCAGTATTCGCTGCGTTCGGGGTGTCTTCTTTATCGTAGTGTTGTGCGATTGGCGACGTTCTCCAGATATGACTTCGCCCGGTTACTGGTATTATTCTTGATGTGGATAGACCAAAATGGTTGATATGCCCCCAGCAGCACAAGAGGCCGCGACCTGCATGCCCGTGGATCAGACCGGGGCGGGCGGACCGGGGACAGGACAGTCCGGTTGTCGCGTTGAGCGTGACCTGCTGGGGGATGTTACCATTCCCCCCGGTGCCCTGTGGGGTGTGCATACAAAACGCGCGCTGGATAACTTTCCCATAAGTGGCACGACAATCGGCAGTTTCAGCGAACTGGTGCAGGGGCTGGTGACCGTCAAGCAGGCGGCGGCACGGGCCAACCTCGCGCTTGGCTATCTGGACCGCACGCGCGCCGGTGCCATTGATGGCGCCTGCCAGCGCATACTGGAAAACCCGGCCTATCGGGAGCAGTTTGTCGTGGATGCCATGCAGGGCGGGGCAGGCACATCCACGAACATGAACGCCAATGAGGTCATTGCCAACGTTGCCCTCGGGATATTGGGGGAAAAACCGGGCGCATATGACGTGCTGCACCCTAATGACCATGTCAACATGGCGCAGTCCACCAACGATGTTTACCCGACGGCACTGCGCTTGGGTCTGTTGCTGGCGGTCGACCCGCTGATGGCAGCCCTTGACGGACTGCATGGGGCGCTGGATGAAAAGGCCCGGGCATTTGATGGGATCCTGAAGGTCGGTCGTACGCAGCTGCGCGATGCCGTGCCCATGACGCTGGGGCAGGAATTCGGGGCGTTCCGCACAGCTGTCGCCATGGAAATTCGCAGCATAAGGGAACATGCCGCCGCCTTTGAACAGGTCAATCTGGGGGGCACGGCCATCGGGACAGGGCTGAATACCGACCCGCGTTATGCCGCGACCGTCATGGCGGAACTGCGCGCCCTGACCGGGCGGCCCATGACCGGTTCGCCCGATCTGATCGAGGCAACATCGGATGTGGGGGCCTTTGTCCTGTTTTCCGGCGCGCTGAAGCGTCTGGCGCTGAAACTGTCGAAAATGTCGAGCGACCTGCGCCTGCTGTCCAGCGGGCCGCGAACGGGGCTGGGTGAAATCGTACTGCCGGCGGTGCAGGCCGGATCATCCATCATGCCGGGCAAGGTGAACCCGGTCATACCCGAAGCCGTCAATCAGGTGGCCTATCTGGTCGCGGGCCATGATCTGACCATTACCATGTGTGCCGATGGTGGGCAGTTGCAGCTTAATCCGTTCGAACCGATGATCGGGTACTGCCTGTTCACATCCATCAGAACATTGCGCGCCGCCATCGAAACACTGACCACACGGTGTATTGACGGGATTTCAGCCGATCAGGCGCGGTGCCGGTACCTGTCCGATATCAATATCGGCATCATTACGGCGCTGGTGCCGGTGCTGGGTTATGATACCTGTTCGACCCTTGCCAGGCGTGCTCTGTCGGAAAACCGCAAGGTGACGGACCTGATTATGGAGGGAGGACTGCTTTCCCCCGAACGGCTGTCGGCCCTGCTGCGGCCCGATGCGCTGACCCGCCCCAACGTGGGACGACAGACAGGTTGAACCGTTAGCTGAAAGGCTGTGTTCCGGGCCAGTTATGCGATGCCGCCATGGTCTTGGCCAGATCAATAAGCACGTCACGCACCGCCACCGAGGCCTCGGTTTCCGGAATGATTTCAGGAATGCACAGTGAAACGTCTTCCTGAATGACCGGATTGCGCAGCGGATAGATGCGCGACTTTCCCGGCGCGACAATACGGCTGGCAACGGACCATGGCAGGATGGTGGCGCCGATGCCCTGCTCTATGGCGCCCTGCAGGGTAATCAGCGCCTCGATCTCGGCGACTATGCGCGGTTCAAGCTGCTTGCGCATGAAGGCCATGTCCACGCTCTTGCGGACAAAATTATGCCTGGGTGGCAGGAGCAGGGGCGTGTCGGCTATGTCAGCCAGTTGTACGGCACCCGTTTCATCTTGCGGGAATTCCAGCACATGTGGGGCCAGCAGGAAGAATTCTTCCTTCATCAACGGGGTGAAAACGACCCCCTTGATCGGCCCCGCGCCGTGAATGACCGCCATGTCCAGCCGCCCTGTCATGATCAGTTCGCTGTAGATGTCATCAAAGCTTTCAGTCAGGTGCAGCGTGATATCGGGCAGGCGCGCGCGTACGCATTCCAGCAGTTTGACCGACAGCGTGGAGCCCGCGCTGTAAGGTGACAGTCCGACCGATACCTTGCCCACCAGAGGACCCGCGCCCCGGGTTATTTCCACCATGGCCCGGTCGAACTGCTTGGTCAGGGTCTGTGCATGCCGGTACAGTTCCGCCCCGGCGGTGGTGGGTGTGACACCGCTTTTGCTGCGGATGACAAGTTTCTGCTTGAAGGCGTTTTCAAGCGTGGCCAGTTGCTGGCTCAATGCAGGCTGGGCAATATTGAGCAGATCGGCCGCACGGGAAATGCTGCCCAAGTCAATGATTTTAATAAAAGCCTGCAGTCGCCGTATATCCAACTGGAACTCCGTTACATGTCATGGGCTTTATTTCATTGATAATAGGGATTTTTCTTACGTTGTCAATATATTGTCATGCACGGGCATGACGTTATGACGCAATAACGTTTCCGCCCGGTGGCCCGGTCATGACCGGGTCGATCCGGTTCCGGAACAGGAGCCCTGATACTTGCCGTAGCCGTGTCGAAAACGCGACACCGCCAAAAACAGGAAGAATTTTCAATTATATAAATTGTTATATCCAAGTAAGCACCCGCCTGGCTTGCGAACATATCAATAATCCATATGACGCCACATCGTAACGAATGCGCATCATAAACCTGCACATGTTCGTTACGAAACGTCCGGTTCGAGTTTCAGGGGGGAAGGCAGATGTCAGGCTTATCAAAGCGGAAGTTATATCTGGTGGCTGGGGTCGCATTCGGTACATTCGTGCCGGCCATCGGCGAAGCCGCGACCGCGTCTGTTTCATCCCCGGAAAAGCATTATCGGGTGGCGGCCCATAAAAAGGCGCCAGCCGCAAGCCAGGCCGCGCCTGCAGCCCTGCGCGCGTCCGCCCGACCGGAAGAGATTCATGTGGGCGGTCACCAGACCAATTCCATCTTCTCGCCGGGGGCGGCACGGCACAGCACCACGCAGGTTACGGTCGTAACCGGTGCGGAACTGCTGAAAACCGGCCAGACGAATGTGCTTTCCGCGCTGGCGCAGGCCAACCCGGCCATTACTACCGCGGCCCTGCCGGGCGGTGGCGCAAGTTCGTTTGTCCAGACCATGCAGCTGCGCGGACAGTCGCCCGATGACACGCTGATCCTGGTGAATGGCCACCGTCGTCATATCGGCGCAAATTTCAATTCCAACGCGGGTACCAACTGGGGCAGTGAACCGGCTGATATCTCGCTTATTCCCATTACGGCGATTGATCATATCGAAGTCATTACCGAAGGCGCGTCCGCGCTGTATGGTCAGGATGCCATCGCCGGTGCGGTCAATATCGTGCTGAAGCGTGATACGCATGGTGGCACGATCAATTTCAAGAACAGCGGGTATTACGCGGGCGACGGGCAGGCGCTGGACGGTTCGGCCAGTTACGCCATGGCGCTGGGCAATAAGGGCGGCTATCTTGACCTTGCGGCACAGGTCACCCACCAGCTGCCCACGACGCGGGGCGGTGATTTCTATGGCACCCTGTTTTCCGATGCCACGCGCAATGCAACGGCGGACCGTAACGTGCAGCGTGGCCTGGGGCTGCCCAAGAGCACGCTTGAGACGCTGAGCGAAAACATGTCCGTTCCCTTCGCGCACGGGTTCAGCTTCTACAGCACGTCCACCTTCTCGCACCGTCGCGCCAACGTGGCCGAAACATACCGCGCCAATTCGGGGGCGGATGAATGGGTCATCCCGTCGCTTTATCCCAATGGTGACCAGCCCTACATCACCATGGACCAGTATGATTTCGAGACGGATAATGGCATCCGCGCGCGTAAATTCGGTTTTGCATGGGATGCGTACGTAACCTATGGCCGTGACCAGCAGAAATACGGCACCAAGGATTCAGAAAACGCCTCGTTGTTGTCGGACGGGTCATACGCCTATGACCCTACCCAGACATCCTTCTATGACGGTGAATCAATTTCGTCCGAACTGACAACCGGGCTGCGGGGATCGCGTTCGTTCCACACCGGCCTGCTGCCGCGTGACATCAACCTGAAATTCGGCGCGGAATACCGTCACGACACCTTCCAGATGACGCAGGGTGAAACCGCGTCATGGGGCGGGCAGGGGGCAACCGATCACCCCGGTAACGTGCCCATGGCGGTCACGAACCAGAACCGTGATGTATATGAAGGTTTCGTCAACCTTGATTTCTACATCACCAAGAAATGGGAATGGACGCTGGGCGGTCGTGTTGACAGTTACAACAACCTGGCAACGGTCGAGACCGGGTCCATCGGCACGCGCTATAACTTCAACAAGCGCTGGGCCATCCGTGCCAACATCAATTCCGGCTACCGTCCGCCGACGCTGGGTGAAATGTCCTATTTCTATTCAGCGCCGTATCCCGGCTATACCGTCGATCAGGTGCCCGCGAACAGCGCCATCGCCAAATATCTGGGCGCTGGTAACATGAAGGGCGAGTATTCGCGCAGCTACACAATCGGTCTTGACGCGACGCCGGTAGATGATTTCCATATCACGGGCAACCTGTACTACATCGCGATCAATGACCGTCTGGGCAGTACCCAGTCCTATACGGTTGACCAGAATGACGCCACGTTGAAGCAACTGCTGGCAGCTGCCAATATTTCGAGTGCGACATCCCTTTCATACTATGCCAACCTTTATAACACCCAGACGTTTGGCGGCGATCTGAGTGCTGACTACACGCTGCATACGCACCGCTTTGGCAAATTCCGCTTCGCCATGGGCATCAACTTCTCCGATAACGAGATCCGTTCCGCCCGCAACAACCTGGTCAACGAATACACCAAGGAAATGGTCCTGCATTCCGCGCCCAAAAATCGCGAGCAGATCAGCGTGAACTGGCAGTACAAGAAATGGTCGGTGTTCGTGCAGGAAATGCGGTATGGCTCCATCACCTACATGGCGGCCCCGACCGGCGCCGGCGCCGTGCCGTTTGAACAGAACCCGGCCTTCATCACCAATCTGGAAGTTGATTACAAGCCTATCCCGCGGTGGACCATAGGTGTCGGCGCCAACAACCTTGGCAACAAATATCCGACCCGTATTTCCAGCGCGATTGCCAATTCGCAGCAGGGGCTGGCGAAATATGCGTCCTACTCGCCTTACGGGTTTAACGGGGGGATGTATTATGTCAAGACATCCCTCGATTTCTGATAAGCATCCTGAAATACAGGAGAAGTATAACCGGAAGCAGACTGGCAGGCCGGACATGGCTCTTGCGTAATTCGATGGTTCGGGTGAGTTGTCTTTTCAGGCATCACCCGGACCATTTTTTTTGGATGCACACCTGAAGCTCCCTGTTTGTCGAGGCCGTGCGGCATCGCCATCATGCAATGCCTCTGACGATGTCTGTGCTGCCGGGATGACCGTAGCGTGTCCAAATGGATTTCCATGCGTCTGGCAGTCGATCGCCAGAAGGATCCACTGCACACTTCTCCGTGCAGGTCAAAACAGTGCGGGATCTGTAAAAGCGCGTGCCTCTGGCCAGGGGAGGGTTCAACTCCGAACAGATCACGACAATCCATGCTATTGTCGATACCCCTGTGGTGATGTGTCTGATGGATTGGAATATTGCACGCATGTTATTCTATAGCATCGGCGCGCGTGCATCGCTGGTGATGCTGGCAGGGTACAGGTATCCCTACCGTGTGTTTGAAAAGACGGCTTACGAAACATCCTGTAAATTTTCAGAAATATTAGATAATTTCCATTTTTTATCAATAAGTAGTTTCAATCCGTTTCTAAAATTGACCTTGTAGACGATAAAGATACTGTAAATGCCTTGTTGTGAGGGACGATGGCATACATGCGGTTACTTTTGATACCTGCCATCATCCCTCTCTCCATTGTCCGGTCAGGCTGTAAGACGGGACATATCGGTATTGACGTCGGCACTGTCTTCAATGCCGTAGGGACCACCAGCCAGAATTTCGAGACAGAGCAGCCCCATTGTCGCAGGCCGCCGGTCCCCAAGTTTCAGGACGGATCGTCCATTCGTCCATCGACAGGGCACGCTATTGGATGCATTCCCGCCGCCATGCCAGTCGAGGGATGTTTCGTCCGTCAGGTGGGACGTGATGGTGCGCGTGATATTGCCTTCAAACAGTCTGATATTTCCAATCAGAACGCCCAGTTGGCGGCGGTCATCTACATACGGGCCTATCATGTCAGACGGGCGTGCAGTACGCGACATGATGCGGACGTTATGCACATCGGGCGGGACCATGAAGAACACCTTACCATTGGCTTCGCGTATTCTGGGAATGATGGTGTGTGCATCGGTCATCAGGTAAAGATCGGGGTCGTTACTCAACATGGCTGCTGCGGACTGGCTTTCCAGTCCGGCCGCCATGGCCCTTGCCTCGATCTGGCGAAAAACAGGTTCAACAAAATCGCGACTGACGCCAAGCGGGGCTGCTGCATCACGTGACCAGTCGTGAATTTTCCCCCCGATCCGGATAACCTGCCCAGCCTGCTGGAAAGCACGGCGGTTTCCTGTATCAAGATAGCTTTCGGTCAACATGCCATCAGCCATGATGATTGCATGTTCCTCCAGTTCGATATGGTAGTATTCATAAGACGTAATGGAATAATCATATAAAACCGACCGGCCATTCACAAGCATGCGTGCGGGGATGAACCGACCGTTGAAGAACAGGCAGTGTTCAGTCGTAATCAGCATATCCTTGTATGGCACGCCGTCGGAAATGGCGTTCTGGCGGATACGGACGGGATAGCCTGCTTCGTCATCGGCCACGCCTGCGCGCACGCTTGCCTGCGCCTTGCCTGCCCAGACCACCGTGCGTGGGACGTGTTGGCCATTGACCAGCGCAAGAACGGTGTCGTTTTCCTTAATCTTTTCCACGGCGATGGCGCCATCAGGGGTGGCGATCATTGATCCCGCCAGGAAACAGACCAGAACGCCGTTATCCCCCGTGCTGTTCATGGGGGTGGTGCTGATATACAGGTTCCCATCACTGGTGGATTGGAAAAGATTATGCTGGGTTGCGTAGTCGTAAAAATCCCCCTGCACCTGAATGGTCTGGCCCGTGGTCGTGACAATGTCGGTGTCGCTGCCTGATTGCGATACGGATGCGATGGCGGTTGCATCCGGTATTTCTATGGTGGCCCCCGGCTGGTCAAAACCATTGATGCTCGGGAATTCCAGAATGGACACGTTGGAACCGGGCGTGATGATCAATGTCCCGCCGCCCGTACCAAAATTGACCGATGACGCGCCCAATGCAGCGATGGCAGATTCGCCTTCCACCTGATTGATCATCAGGGTGCCGCCATTCTCGATATTATAGGTGGCGCCCGACAGGGCGGAAATGGTGTCCTCTCCCGACATGGAAATCGTTCCACCATCGGCTGTAATGGTTGCTCCAGTCAGGGCACCGATCAGGTTATTGCTCAGGCCATCCACCGTAACATGCGCGCCTTGGGTCGCTGTAACGTAATAGGGATCCGCCAGGCCAAGCAGGCTGGGAGCAAAGGATATATTGGCATTTACATCAGATCCGGAAACGGTCGCGCCGCCGCCGCCAAGGGAAATCACGCCCAGTACGGGAACGGCAGGGACTATGGTGTAATCCCCGCTACTGGTAATGGTGTTATCATATCCATAGACTAGAGACATGTCAGTATCCTATTGGCGGCAAGGCGATATGGAATGTGGAGGTGATTCATTAAGTGAGTAATACATTTATATTTGTTATTATTTGGCACCGTGGAGCGTAATATAAAAATATGACCAATAGGTAAATGGCAGGCGAGAGCGTATGGCGGTGATGCCTGTTTGTAGAGCGACCTCATTAACTTTATATAAACCTGCATATGGAATAATAAAAAAGAGAAAAATTATTAGACCCTGTTAGCTCTTGAAATACTTCCCATATTATATGAATGGGAAAAAGAGATGGAACAGGCACTTTCACTGATGAAACATGGGTGATCTGGGAGCGCCTGATTGAGGCGGTTCGCCCAAGGGGCAAGACGCCGCCACATGATCTGCTGCGGACGATAGCAGCGATTTTCTGGCGTCATGAGAATGGTGCGAAATGGCGGAG
>NZ_BANF01000209.1 GCF_000964425.1 Komagataeibacter intermedius TF2
CCTGAATTCTCATTTAACGCCCGACTAAAAATGGGGGGATTACCTGCCGGGTTTGCGCTGGCGCAACCTTTCTGCCAGTCGCATCAGATAGACTGTACTCAACATCAGGCTGTTAAGGAGGCTCATATTATGAGCAGGCTGCCACTAAACGAGGACAGGCTGGCAACACTTGTAGACGCCTTTTACACACGTGTGCGCGCGGACCCCAAGCTTGGCCCCATTTTTGAAGATGCCGTGACCAACTGGCCTGAGCACCTGCAAACGCTCACGGCTTTCTGGTCTTCCGTCATGCTGGGTACCGGGCGTTACAAAGGCCAGCCAGTGTCCGTGCATATGCAGCACCGTGACCGGATTACGCCAGAACTGTTTGATCGGTGGCTGGCACTATGGGGTGAGACCACCTCCACACACATGCCAGCAGATGTAGCCGCTGTTCTACAGGACAAGGCAGCCAACATTGCCAGAAGCTTGCAGCTTGCACTCTCTTTTTACGCCAAACGGACCATGCCCCAGCGCAACACAGCACCTTGAGGCGCTGTTCCCCGAAAAGTGATACCCATGACCGAAGCCCTGCCCTATCGCTCCACGCCCGTATTCGATCAGGACACGCTACCTGCTGCTTTGCGCACGCGCCATAATACCAAGGCGGGTGTGTGGGGCGTGATCCGTGTGCTTGAGGGGGAGTTGAAGCTCACTTATCTGGCCCCTCCATCTGAACTTCTGCTGACACCCGCCACCCCCGGCCTGATCGAACCGCAGCAGCCTCATTTTGTAACACCCATGGGCAAGGTGGCGATGAGGGTGGATTTTTACGATCAGCCCCCTCCCCCTTCCGCGTTCTCTGCCCCCCAGTCCTGAACAGGTGTGAGCAGGTTTTTCCCATACCAACGCGGACAATCCTCCCGCGCGGCAACCCGGCCAAAATGGCGCTCCATGCAACAGAGAACCGGCCTACTGCATAGGATAAGCGGCTCTCCCCGCCCTGAATAAACATAATTTTTGTAAATAAAAATCAAACAAATGTTGTTTTTGCAGGATAAATAACGCTGTTAAGAAAATTATATCAAATATAGATAGAGAAAGATTAGAATATTATTAATTAATTATTATTAAGGTTTTCTCCGGACATTTCTATTAAGCCCGTCAGGAGACAGCCGCATGTTGGGAAAATGCCTTACAATTTTCCGCAAACCACACGTTAACGGGCTTAAGGTTTATCTTTTTACCACGTCCCTTTTTGTTTCTGTTCCCGCTTTCGCAGCCAGCAGTGCAACGGATTATACCGTTGCTGCAGGCTCGACGCGGATTTCTCACACTTGAGGCAATTTCGGGTCATTTTGTAGAATTCAGTCATCCCACAGGAGCCCGA
>NZ_BANF01000208.1 GCF_000964425.1 Komagataeibacter intermedius TF2
AGGAATTTCTTGAGCGCCTTCTTGTTGCCAATCAGGTTGTCATCAACAAAATCCACATGCCCGCGATACCCCAGCGCGTACAGGGCATCGAGTTCCGCCATGACCTGCCCGTTCGTCTTGGTACGCGGCACCCGGCCATACAGTTCGATAATATCGCAGAATTCGCAACTGAACGGGCACCCGCGCGAAAACTGGACGCCCACATGCAGGTACTGGTCCAGCTTCAGCAGGTCGAAACGGGGCAGCGGACTTTTTGTGACATCCGTCTTGCCCATTGGCGCTTCAAACACGCCATGCCGTTCACCACCGCGCCAGGCGGCGATGAAATCGGCCATGATTTCCTCTGCCTCGCCCAGGACCTGAAAATCCGCGGCCGCGTAAAGGTCCGGGCTGGATGTGACATCGGGGCCGCCCACCACCACCGGCCTGTCATGGGCGTGGCACATGTCGATGATATGGAGGGCGTCGTTGCGCTGCGGCAGCATGCCGCCCGTCATGACCATGTCGGCCCAGTCGATATCATCATCGGTCAGGGTTTCGGTGTTGCGGTTGACCAGCCGCACATCCCAGTGCGGGGGCAGCATGGCCGCAACGGTAATCAGTCCCAGCGGCGCCGCCGGATACCGCGCGTCGGCCAGATCGCAGGCTGCCTGATAATTCCAGAATGAACTGGCGTTGAAAAGCGGGAAGACCATCAGGACCCTGCAGCGATCGGTCATCATGCTGCTACCTTCTGGTGTGCCTTCCGTTCATGATTGAAGTGGCCTCCCCGGCTGTGGGCGTGGCCTGTGCGGACGGACGGATCCATCTGTGGCGGAATGGCGCTTTTCGGACGAACGGTCGTCATATGGATCTTCCATCTGTATATGGAACCGTTCCTACACCCCCTGTCCCGTCATGGCGATAGATGATTACTGGCGACATACGATGGTTTTATTTCACAATGTAACAAAAATAAGGCATTTTTCAGTTCCATGGCCGTAAAATGACGTACGGAGTGTGAAAAAATTTCCCTGTGCCGTTTTTTATTCGGGTTTCGGAAAAAACGCCATGACAGGGCCATGCGGCGCCACCGAAAACTTTCTCCGCCGCCATGCATTGTCACGGCAGGGCGGGCCGTTCACGCCACAGGGAATGCACGCTCCAACCGCAGGAAACGGGAGCATGGATCATGCCGCGTGGTGATAAATCCGCTTACACGGACAAGCAGAAGCGACAGGCCGAACATATCGAGGACAGCTACGAACAGCGTGGCGTCAGCGAAGAGGAGGCCGCACGCCGCGCATGGGCTACCGTCAACAAGGAAACGGGCGGTGGCAAGAAAAGCGGATCGGGCCGGGGCCATGCCGTAACGCACGCCCCATCACGCAAAGGCGGGGAAACTGGCGGGGCCGCGTCCGCGCACCGTCCGGCGGCAGACCGTTCGGCTTCGGCCCGGAAGGCAGCCGAAACCCGCCGCAGGAACGCGGAAAAACAGGACTAGCGGATGACGGCCTGAACAACCGCGACGCCCATGCCCGCAGCGCGCATGGGCCGGGGCGGCCCGCCCGGACACCGTTGCCGTGGTGGTGGCTGCCACCTATCCCTTCAGGTTTTTTACCGGCCGTTCCACCATCTGCACCTGCATTGCCGTGCCGCCCTGCCATGAATTCGCACCGGACACGATGCGAGGGGTGGGAATATCGGCGCGGTTCTTTTTCTCGCCCGCGGTTGACACCCCGAAACGCCGGTCCCGGTCATCCAGCAACGCCTGCTGGACCTGACCGTCCGCGGTAAATCCCATCATCAGTTGCGGGACGCCAAGGGGGAAGTCCGGGTTCCGGTCAACCTGCCATGTATGCCATGTCTTGCCGTATGTGGTCACAAGGTCGGCCATGAACGCATGTTCCCCCAGATCGGGCACGCCGGGGGCGACCAGCATGCCGGACTTCACCTCGTAATGATGGCTGTGCCACAATTTCTTTTCGTCTTCCGGCAATGTCTGGAACAGGCGCTCGCTTACGATGTATTCAATGCCGATCAGCTTGGCGTTTTTCTGGTTGGCTTCGTAAATCACGCATTGGTGGAAGTCCTCGGTCAGGTGCGTGCAGAAATGATTGGCCTCGACCTGGCGGCCCATGTCATCGGCATAGAAATGAAACCCGTTCAGGTATTCACTCATCGCATCAATGGGCCTTTTGACCTGTAGCGCGTCCGCCGCCGTGTCCAGCACATCGCTGCGCGCGGATTTCGGGCTGCCGGGGGCCGGGGCCAGTGGCCTGTCCGCCGCGCGCGCACGCCCCCCGCGCCCCGCCAGTGCTGCAAGGGGTGCCGCAACAAGCGTTGCGGCAAGGCTGCGGTTGAAACAGCGGCGACAGGTGAAGGTATGCAGGAACGACATTGTCCGTCCTTTCAGGCCGTATGAACCATGTCGCCATAAAGCCCGCTGCCGTCCGGGGTTTCGTGCCGCATGCGCTGATCGGGCGGGTTTTGCACGACGACCCGCGCAATATCGGGGAAACGCCGCCTTCCTGAAAAAAGGCGGCCCCCGGACATGTCCGTTTTTCTTCCTGCTCCCCTGCCCGCCGGACACCGGCGCGCGCATCACATCAGCTGGATATGGCTCTTGAATCCCAGCAGCGCGGCATCGCGCAGGTTGGACTGGGCATTGGGGTGAATGTAGTATTCGAACAGGGGCGTAAAGATCACGCCCGGCATGACATGTATCGCGTAGTTCGCTTCCATGACGACCGTGTCGCGCTGCACGCCGGTTGCGTGGTTGGGCAGGCTGCTTCGGTTGCCGGTGTCGATCATGTCCTGTTCCGTCATCGTCACGCCATCGGCAATCCGTGTATAGGTCAGGGCAAAGCCCATCGTGTCATACGGGCGCGCGCGGAAGTAACCGCGATTGATCAGTGCCGCATACACAAGGTATTTGCGCAGCGACGTGCGTGGGTCGTTGTATATCGCGCCAGACAGCGCGGTCAGGCCGGAATCCTTGTCATGATAATGCAGCAGGCGCTGGTCGAACATGACCCATGTGGACCATGACGCGCCATGCTGCCGCTGCTTGCGGCCCGACAGCGCGTAGGGCGCGCCGGCCACGTCAAGGTAATTGTCGTTCTGTGGCGTGCTGAACAGCTGTGCGCCAAATTTGTAATGCCCCGGCAGGGTGCCGTGGCGGAATACGGGTTCCCACGCGGTTTCGATCGGCGCGGCATAACCGATGATGTTCGCGCCATTGAACTTGAATCCGCTGCGGTGCTGGTACACCTGGTAAATCCCGTCTTCAATCGGGTACAGGCCGGTCTGTACGTAAACCGAGCGGGCGGGGCGGCCACGCACGCGGAACCCCCATGTGCCCGCGGGGTAGCCCGCGTCGTAGTTGGTGTCGGTAATGCCCTTGGGCCGTCCGCAGAAACTGCCGTTCTGGAAGTTGCAGAACAGGGGGCTGGCCGCGAAATCAGATATTTCGGACATGCGCCCGGCGGCAATCGCCAGCCGCCCGCCCAGAAGCGTTTCCTCCCCATAGGCATAGACAAGATGGACCACCACGTTGCCGCCGCCGCCGTAATCTTCGGATGCATGGTTCAGCCAGTCGCCAAACATGCGGTTGGCGGTCGTGCCATACCGGCCCACGGTGATCATATGGGTGGCGAACCCGTGCCAGCCCGCCAGCTTGTCCCAGTCCACGTCCAGCTGCATGGCGTACTGCCCGGCATTGCTGGCTCCCTGCTTGTAATTGCTGAACCCCGGCGTGCTGCCCCGCGTAGGCGGCGTGATCGCACCCGCGAATTCATTGGTATTGTCCACAAGGAAGTTGATGCCACGACGGCGCAGCCATTTTGACACGGGGTTGGGGGCCACCGCTTCGGGTTGGGAAAACGGCGGCACCCATGTCTTGTGCGAGTCATGTTTTGGCAGCGGGCGCGACACCAGCAGGCTGGGGGCCGATCCGATGTCACGATCCATGACCTGTGCCCCGGCGGGCATGGCCCCGTACAGCAGGCAGCCCAGCGCAAGGGCAGCCGCCTGTAGCCCCGTGCGCGCGGTGCTGCGCGCGCGCACGGGCATTTCGGTGTCAGGAAACAGCATGATGCGTCCCTTCAGTGCACGAAAATGGAAGCGATCAGGCAGAAGACCAGCCCGCATACCGCAATCAGCGTTTCCAGCACCGACCATGTCTTTATGGTCTGCGGTACGGTCAGGCCCAGATATTCCTTGATCTGCCAGAATCCAGCGTCATTCATCGGGCCAAAGGCCACCGACCCCGCCCCGGTCACCAGCACCATCAGTTCGGGTGAAACACCGGTGCTGTGTTCCAGGATGGGGGCGACAATGCCCGACGCCGTCGCCATCGCCACGGTGGACGACCCGCACGCCACGCGCACGATGGCCGCCAGAACCCATGCCAGCACCAGCAGCGGCATGTGTGCGCCAAGGGCGGCGTCGGTAATGGCGCGCGATACCCCGCTGTCGATCAGCACCCGGCCAAAGCCGCCGCCCGCGCCGATCAGCAGCATGATCAGCGCCGTGGGGCCAAGACATTCGTTGGTGAAGCGCAGGATGGTGGCGGCCGAAAACCCCTGCGCCACCCCCAGTACGTAAAAGGACAGCAACGTCGCCAGCACCAGCGCGATATCCGTATTGCCCACGAAATGCAGCACCGTGTTGGCCGTGCCATGCACCGTCGTGATCTGGTCAGCCAGCGAACCGACCAGCATGAGGATGACAGGCGACAGGATGGTTGCCACCGTCAGGAAAAAGCCCGGCATGTTGTCCGCCGGTTCATGCTTCACAAACTGCTCCGCCAGCGGGTTGGCTTCCGTCAGCGGCACGCGGGCCGAGGCAAACCGCCCGAAGACCGGCCCCGCGATCACTGCAATGGGGGTGCCGATCACGACGCCCAGCATGATCGTATGGCCGATATTGGCGTGGTACGCGCTTAACGCCAGCAGGGCCGCCGGATGGGGCGGAATAAGCGCATGCGTGACCGACAGCGCCGCCCCCATGGGCAGCGCCACGCGCAGCAGGGGCATGCTGGTGCGGTCCGCCAGCACGAACACCAGCGGGATCAGCAGGACGAAGCCCACTTCAAAAAACACCGGCAGGCCGATCAGCAGGCCAATCACCATCATGGCCCAGTCCACGCGTTCCCGCCCCGCGAACGCGGATATGGTCAGCGCGATGCGGTCCGCGCCACCGGATTCCGCCAGCATCTTGCCCAGCATCGTGCCAAGCGCGATGACGGTGCCAACATGGCCCAGCACGTGGCCCGCGCCATTTTCAAACGACGCAACGACATGATCCGCCGGCATGCCCGCAAACAGGGCAAGGGCGATGGAAACGACAAAAAGGACAATGAAAGGGTTCAGACGGAACCGGGCGATCAGGACAATAACGGCCAGAATTGCCGTTACAGCAAGAGAGATGGCAAATGCCGTGCTCATCCCGTAAATACTCCCATGGTTTGACACCACGCCTAACGCGCCCGGTGGATGGGAAGCCTGCATCATAAAGTAAATGTTATGGCATTAATTCCAGAATCCTCCCAAAACGATCATCTGCCCCGACGGGATCGGGAATAAAAACAAAACATTACAAATATAACCGGAATTTCTGTTACAATACGGGCAGCCCGGGATTGTGCACGGCACAATTTCGCGCAGATGGACTGCATGTCCGGTTCCGTCATTAAATTATTATATGCTGTCGTGATGGCGGCTGGCGGCAACTTTTCCGCACGCACCCGCGCCTGTTGTCCGGGCGCAACCTTTCACCCATCCGGATCGTTTGGGTGCGGCGCGGTTACAGGCGCGCACCAATGTGTCACGCATACAGGATCGGGCCGATATGATTTTCCGTGGGGCAGCCATGGCGTCACGCTGCGTCCTGCCCTGTTCGGGTCCTGTATGGACGGGACTGATCAAAGGCAGGCAGCACCATGAATGTGTACAGCACTAAAAATAAGGAAGAAACCGTCACCCGGACCGAAGCCCTGGTCATTCACGCCCAGCACGACCTGCGTCTGGACACGCGCCCCCTGCCGCCCCCCGGCCCGGACGAGGTGCGGGTGAACATGGCATGGGGCGGCATATGTGGGTCGGACCTGCATTACTTCGCCCATGGCGGCGTGGGCGCATCCGTTCTGCATGCCCCGATGGTACTGGGGCACGAGGTTTCGGGCATCATTGCCGCGGTGGGACGCGCGGTAGACGGCTTTGCCGTGGGGGACGCCGTGGCCATTCACCCTGCCCGGCCCTGCGGCGCATGCCCGGAATGCAGCCGGGGACAGCGCAACCTGTGCCGCAACATGCGTTTTCTGGGCAGTGCAGCACACGACCCGCATACCGATGGGGGGTTCAGCCGCGCGATGATCGTCAGCGCGGCCCAGCTGCGCCACCTGCCCCCCGGCCTTGATACACGCCGCGCCTGCCTGGCCGAACCGTTATCGGTGGGGCTGCATGCCATTGCACGGGCGGGCGATGTACGCGGGCGCAGCGTGCTGGTGCAGGGGTCGGGGCCGATCGGGCTGCTGCTGGTCGCGGGGCTGGTCCACCATGGGGCGGGCCGCATTGTCGTGACCGACCTGGAGGATTTCCCCCTGCGCTGTGCCGCGCGGCTGGGTGCGGATGCCTGCCACAATACGCAGCATGATACGATGGATGAGGAATTCGATATCGTGTTTGAAGCCACCGGCGCGCCCCGCGCGCTGTCCGGCGCCATAGCCCGGACCCGGCGCGGCGGCATACTGGTGCAGGTGGGCATGTTCCCGCCGGGGGACGTGGCGGTGCCGGTCGCCCAGATCATCAGCCGTGAACTCGATTTCCGTGGCACGTTCCGCTTTGATACGGAATTCGACGCAGCCCTCACCCTGCTGGCCGAACGGCCGGAGATTGTCGATATCGTCGTAACCCGGCAGTTTCCGCTAAGTGACTTTGCCGCCGCCTTCGCCCTTGCCCCGGACCGCACACAGGCGGCGAAAATACTGCTGTCCCTGCCGGATTAGCATGATGGCGCCCCTTCCCGCTGTCGTACTGTCGGGAAGGGGAAAATCATGCGGCATATATTCACCCGTTCCTTACCCCCTGCCCGCAGGTTGAACAAAATATCCCGAAAATAAAAACCTTCTGCTCATGCCGCCTGTATTTAGAAACTGGCGTCAGGAAATCCCTGTCAGTCGCATTGTCCCGCCCGCCTGCGCATACGCGTACTTCCGGTCGTATCGGGCAGATGAAACATTTCGAGAGTTTTGTTTCCCGGCATTCGCAATACTATCAGCGCATTGTCTGATGGTATTGCCGCCTGTCATAATGACGCGCGACCGGAACGGGAGAAGACACATGACCGATGTATCAAGACGTAACTTCGTAACCGTCGGGGCTGTTCTGGCCAGTGCCGCCTCCACCATCGGGCTGGGCGTGCAGCAGGCGCACGCGGCAGGGGGCGGGCATGGGTTCATGGCGGCGTCCTCCGCCGGGCCGGACGGCGATGATGGTCCCGGCCCGCATAAAAAGAAAACCCCCGGCCTGCAGGGCATCTGCGCGCTGTGTGACGTCACCGGCGGGGGGGAAAAGGTTTATGGCATCGCGGTGGAATACGATGCCGCCATCGACCCGGCCAGCCTTGCCCCCGATACCTATGCAACCGCCGTTTTTCCCGCCGCGCGCGGGTTCTTTCCGGGCATGCCGGATGAACCCGACAAGAATGACACGACCGCCACCGCCCGCCCGCGCTCCGTCGCTGCCATCTACACCAATACCGGACCCGCACTGCGTCCCGACCGCAGGAGTGTCGCAGGCCGTTACGTCATTGCCGAATTCCACCATGACCCGGACCTCAGCCTGCCCACGACCGACAGCGACCGGGTCAGCCTGACGCAGAACCGTGCCGTCAGGACAGCAGCCGGCGCGGTGTACGCCGCCAGCACCACCGTCTGGACCAATGCCGACGGGCGCGGGAACCGTGTCGCGATCCGTGGCGTGGATGCGTGGGAACAGAACCACTGGTGGTGGGATGATACGCGTTCCGCCTGGCTGGAATACAGCATCTACCTGCCGAAATCCTTTCTGGCCGAAGGCGGGGAAAACCGTGCCTATCCGCTGATCCTGGCGGTCACCCATTCAGGCACCAGCCCCGATGGCACCTGTGCGCAGACGCTGACCGAACAGTGCATCGCCAGTATCTGGAGCCTGCCCGAAGTACAGGACCGGCGTGAATGCGTGGTCATCACCCCGCGTTACGAACGCACGACCATGAATGATTACTGGGAACACACGTCCGATGTTGAAAATACATACCGGCTGGTTGAATCCCTGCTTGGCAATACATGGAATTTCGGCAACCCCAACCTTGCGGACCGCTGCGACAAGGTCCTGAAAATCGATCCGAAGCGGGTGTACTGCACCGGCTGGTCCATGGGGGCCATGACGTCACTGTGGCTTATGGCACGCCACCCGCAGACATTTGCCGCCGGGCTGATCATCGCAGGCCAGCAGCGCCCGTCCGACCTTCTGCCACTGGCCAGCCAGAAGGTGCTGATCATTACCGGGTCGAAAGATGACAAGGCCACGCCATGGAACGAAAAATGCGTGCCGGTCTGGGAAAAGGCGGGGGCAAAGGTCGTCCGCCCTAAACAGTACCTTGACCCCGCCATGATTTTCCCCGTGGACAGTCAGCAGAAGCTGACGGACCAGATCAACGGCTATCTGTCCGGGAATGCCAACATCACCTTCCTGACGTTTGAAGGTGTTGACCACATGGGGTCCGCGCGAAAGTTCTTCCATATCAATGCCGCGCGTGACTGGCTGCTGGATCAGGTAAAGGCGTAGGAGACTGTTTGAAAAGTCAGATCATGATAACGATTTAAAATTAAAGAAAGTTTTTGGTGACGCTTTTTACCGGGGCCTGTTGGGAATTATCTTGAATTAATGATTGCGCCAACGA
>NZ_BANF01000207.1 GCF_000964425.1 Komagataeibacter intermedius TF2
CCCCGTCCGTTCGGACAGTTTTGTGGGCTTGATAAGCTATACCCGATTGATGTCATGCCGGCATTTGGGGGCGAACTGGAAATCGTCGCTCGATTCCCCGATCATGCGGTGAAGATCCGCAATTTCTCCGAATTGAACGCGAAGCGGGGGCGTTTGAGACTTACGCCAGTCCCGCCGATTACCGCTATGACATACGTAAACGCCCGAACACGGGATTTGTGATGTTCCGACCGTGAGTTTTTCGATGCCTCATACCCTGTTTTTTTGCGGAAATGGGGGGTGGCGGCATGGTAAAAGATACGAAACGCAAACTCGGCGGTATCGTCCCGGCCAACGATAACGGGCCGGTCGATCCTGCCGCGAAAGCGCGGTGCGATGAACTGATGTTTGCCCTGGCGAGCGCAATAGGCCGCCAGATCGCCCGCGAAGAGTTCGCCCGTCGGAAATTGGGGCGGGCGGCCAACGACAATTGTCCTCTTCCCGGCCATTGCCCGGACGGGAAGGACAGGCCGGAAAGGGGAGAGTGAATGACCCGCGTAGCTCTTTATGCCCACCATTCGTCCGACAACCAGAGTGCGGCCTCCATCGAGGACCAGTTGCGCCTGCGCGATGAAATGGCCGTCCGTGAGGGCTGGCCCATCGTGCAGACCTATCGGTGTTGATTTTCACTGAGAACTGATGGCGTGGACGGCTCCCTGTGGTCCTGAGAGGATGCTGAGGAGTTGAA
>NZ_BANF01000206.1 GCF_000964425.1 Komagataeibacter intermedius TF2
CACCGGCCACACCCGGCGCGGATGTCGGTGGATTTCATGTTCGCCTCGCGCAACATCCGCCCGAGTGGTGCGAGCACGGACTTCATGAAATCGGCCGAAGGCGGCGCATGATTTTCCAGCGGTGTGCCGGAAATCGGCACGAACGGCACCACGAAGGGATAGACCCCGAGCGCAATCAGGCGTTCGGCCAGAGCCAGAATATCTGCGGCACTGTCGCCAAGACCGGCCAGAATGTAGGTATTGACCTGCCCGCGCCCGAAGATCGGCACGGCGCTGGCGAAAGCGTCCATGTAGCGATCCACGCTGACCGTGGCCTTGCCGGGCATGATCTTCTCACGCACCGCCTGTGTTGCGGCTTCGAGATGCATGCCCAGGCTGTCGGCCCCGGCGTCGCGCAGGCGCTGGAACCAGCCGTGATCGCGCGGCGGCTCGCACTGGACCTGAAGCGGCAGATCCACGGCCGCCCGAATGGCACGGGCTGATTCCGCCAGCACGGCTGCACCCCGGTCCACCACGTTGGGCGTGCCAGTCGTCAGCACCATGTCGCGCACGCCGTCGAGTTCCACGGCGGCCTTGGCGACCTCGGCCAGTTGTGCTGGCGTCTTGTAGGCAATGGTGCGATCGGCCTCCAGCGACTGGCTGATGGCGCAGAACTGGCAGGAGGTGCGCCGGTCGGCATAGCGGATGCACGTCTGGTGCACCGTGGTCGCCAGCGTGTCACGGCCATGCAGCAGGGCGATCTTCCAGTAGGGAATGCCGTCCGCCGTGCTCAGCCCGTAAAAGCGCGGGGCGGCCGGAAAATGGATCGTGCCCAGTGTCTGCCCATCGCGTAGCAGCGTGCTGGCCCCGTGCTGGTCCGGCGGGCTGGCCTGAAATGGGGAACGCCGCGCGCCAGATGTATAGACAGGGACCATGACGGTCTGGCCCGCGATGGTGATCGTCTTGTGATCCGAAGGACCGGCGCCTCCCTTGCGGGCAATGCCGCCGGTCTGCTCACCGATCTGCAGTCCAAAGGACTGTAGATCGGTAACGAGCTTGCGACCAGAAAGTGTACCGAGCGTCGGAAT
>NZ_BANF01000205.1 GCF_000964425.1 Komagataeibacter intermedius TF2
TGGATGGCAAAGGCCCGAGAATTCTCGACCCAGGCCGGATCATAAGTGAAGGTCGAAAACTGCCGTGGACCTGCCTGCGTAAAACGCAGTTGACCCACGGGGGTCAGGCTGTCGCAAAGAACGACATGGGCGCTGAAATCAGGCATCAGAACGAAGCACCGTCCATATCAATAACATCCGCTCCCCCATGCGTGGCCTTATCCTTATCCTGCTGCCTGCGTAACGTGGTCGCAGAAGATCGGCCTCGACGAGGCTGACGCTCAGCAGCCAACGCCAGTCCCAGATCATCCTTGCGGATATCAATCAGGTCGGCCAACCGGTCTAGAAGACCAAGCACGACAAGCACGTCGGCCAGAGTGCCGATCCCCACACCCGGATCTCCCTTTTCCAGGCGCGCGATGGAACTTGCTGACGTGCCGGCACGAACGGCCAGGTCGGCTATCGCTATGCCGCGCCGCAGGCGCGCGCCACGAAGGTCACGCCCCAGTCGTTCAAGAGCCGCGCGGGATTTCGGTGAGCCCATTACTATCACTCATATTTGACATATAAAGTGCCTTATACCGTCATATATGAAATTCTGTAAACTCCATCCTCTGCCCTCCACAACACGTTCCTGGCAGGAACTGGCACGTCGCGTAGAAAACGGTGGGCAGGCCGCCTGATTTCCAGGGGCAGTTTCTGGTCGCAGGGCGATCATCGCCCTATAAGTCTATTTTCCACCTTGAGGTCATGATGCCTGTTCCGCCAATCGATCCCTTCCATGCGCTGTCCATCAGCGCACTGGCGCATGAACTGGCCGCGCAGGGGCGCAGCATCATTCATATGGAATTTGGCCAGCCTTCCACCGGCGCGCCAAGCGCGGCGATCGAACGCGCTCAGCACGTACTGGCGACCGACCCCATGGGCTATTGGGAAAGCCAGCCCCTGAAGGAACGGATCGCCCTGCACTATGACGAAACATATGGCGTTTCGCTCCGGCCTGAACAGATTATCCTGACCTGTGGCGCATCACCCGCGCTGGTTCTGGCGCTCATGACCAGTTTTGTGCCCGGCGCGCATGTAGCCATGGCGCGACCGGGTTATGTGGCCTACCGCAATGTCGTGCGCTCGCTCCATATGAAACCGGTTGAAATTCCGTGTGGCGAAAAAGAACGTTTCCAGTTGCCCCCCCACGCCATTGCCGCGCTTGAACCTGCTCCCGACGGGTTGATCCTGGCCAGTCCCGCCAACCCCACCGGTACCATCCTGTCTCCTGATGAAATACGGCGCATTGTTGACGTCTGTCGCGCGCACGGGATCTGCATCATATCGGATGAAATCTATCACGGCCTGAGTTTTGGCGAACGCGCGCACAGTATTCTGGAATATGATCCCGATGCGCTGGTGGTAAACAGTTTTTCCAAATACTTCAGCATGGCGCCGTGGCGACTGGGGTGGCTGGTTGTCCCGCCAGCCAAGGTGGAAGCCGCCCGCGCGCGGATGGGTAATCTGTTCCTGCCGCCCGCCGCCCTCAGCCAGCATGCGGCCCTTGCCGCCTTCGATTGCCGCGATGAGCTTGAAGGGCATATGGAAACCTACCGGCGCAACCGTGACCTGCTGCTGCGCGCCCTACCGGAAATGGGCCTGCGCCATATCGCGCCTCCAGATGGAGCGTTCTATATCTATGCCGATATCCGGCACCTGACGGATGACAGTATGGCGTTTTGCAAGCGCCTGTTGCTGGATACGGGTGTTACGACAGCGCCGGGCATTGATTTCGACCCCATAGACGGGAAATACTTCATCCGTTTCAGCTTTGCGGTCGCAACGGACCAGATTGAAGAAGCCATCCGCCGCATGGTCCCATGGTTCCGTCACCAAAAGGACCGCTTACCCGTCAATGCAGTGACTTAAAGGGGGATATACGTCTGGAGCGCGTATAGCTGTGTTTCTGATCAGGAGACATGCGAATACGCACTTACCACGACCCACTACTACGGACCATGCAGGTGGTTTCTTCCAACTTAAGTTCTGCGGCACACGTCTTGATTATAGTCAGCCCCGGCTGCATGCCTTACCCAGATCAATACATTCATACCAAACCATTAACTGCCTGCGATATTACTACCTCAAGCCACTGCTGGAACTGAAATGCGAGGTGGCAAAACTATGCTTCAGCACGATTCCGTTACTCAACACAACATTCAGCATCTTGCTTTTGTTATTTGATCTTTCTCCAAGCATGCCAAGCCCGACTACGTCCTGCGCTATTGAAAGACCATCCTCCCTGCCGGACGTAAAACTATAAATCCAAACCTCATAACCATCTTCATAGGTTTTCTGCCCCGGTTCACCGTAAATCTGACGCACCTGGGATGAAGTTGTCACACCATCATGAATATTCTGATCAACTTCCGCGATGGTTGTTTTTTTTATGGAAGCATCACCCGTGGACGAACAGGCACTCGTGCCTGCAATGATCGCCATCACGATGGCCGTTCTGATGATCTTCATCCTGCACTCTACCCTCTCGGCTACATATCATCGACATACCTCATTGTGTCCCATCGATACAGATTGTTCAGCGCACATCAGATGCTTGGTAGGACTGTCAGCAACATGGATGGCTGCCGGTGATCCCCTCACGTTCAGAGCCGAAAACAGAAAAGGGTTGCTTCTGTCCCACGCAATTCTGCGCGTCAATCCGGCGACAGCATACCTCAAAAGAGGACACGAATCTGCTCTCGGGACCTGCATGAAATAAAAAGCAACGCAGCCAATTTTTGCTGCAGCAGTCGCAAGATGATCTTCGAAGCTTCTCCCGTTATCCG
>NZ_BANF01000204.1 GCF_000964425.1 Komagataeibacter intermedius TF2
TATTGATGCTTAAAATCGCATATAAACGGTGTCTTGTGTAAAAATATATATATATGAACAGCCTTAGCTGCGCGTATTGTCCAG
Source organism: Komagataeibacter intermedius TF2 (assembly GCF_000964425.1). GTDB lineage: Bacteria > Pseudomonadota > Alphaproteobacteria > Acetobacterales > Acetobacteraceae > Komagataeibacter > Komagataeibacter intermedius. Next base: position 85 of record NZ_BANF01000204.1, read on the forward strand.
CAACTCTGACTGCCATGTTCGAACGCAGCCAGATCCAGGCGGTCTTCATTGTCGTAAATAAGTGGGTTTGCCTTTGTCGGCCCCATATGTCTGGTGATCGAAGCTGCCCGTGCCGGAGCGACAAACATGCGATGTAATTGCCGTGTGCCGATGGGATTCATGATGTCCTGCCTGGGGAAAAGCCAGCTACCAGAATGCATCACGTCCTGCTGGCGTTCGGCCTTTACCACTCCTGCAGCAAGGACGGCAGGTCTGCCGGAAGCAGGGTGTTCCGGTATCGTGCACCCTTGTCCCGTTTGATCTGGAGTAGCCGATGCGCAAGATCAGGTGAGTGTCCGGGTGATGAAGAAGCTCAACGCCGACAGGGTGGGATCTATGGTCGATGTTGGCCTGCCCGTCTCATTCTGGGCGATCTGGAACTGGCGGACAACCTCGGCCGTTGCCGTATAAGGTGACCGGATCAGAAACTTGGAAGCTACACTTTGCGCTGTTTCTGGTGTGCCCATTTCTGTGCCCGCATTGGATCGAACTCCCGGATGTAGAAACCAGGTTCAAGCCAATCATCATCAGTTTTCGACGGCCTTCTTCAGAACAACCGTGATAATCGGACATAAAAAATGTGTGGAGAGCCGTCCATGCAGTTACGCTCGAAGCATCCCTTCGACGCGCGGGTCACGCGTGTATTCTTTCGTCACTTCGCCTTTGTGATCAATAATTCCCATTCGCTGAAGCGCCGCATGAGCAGCCTGTTTGCTCCTGGTGTTCGCAAGAGTCTGCTTTCTGATTGCTGCCAAAACAACCTGACGGGAGTTCGTCTTCATGTCTCTAATTATAATGCTGCAGACCGCAGAAGTCTCGATGTTTCATATCAGCGTCCTGGATGAAACCCGCATTTCTCATTCCATGCGCGGTGTCCAATGATGTGGTCCCGATAGGGTTCGGTTGCGTCGACAAAGTCTGGAGCCCGGTCAGGCCGGATGAAAGTCATTGTCTGGCGTGATCAGCTCAGCGTCGCTCCTTTTCTGGCGGGCGGAAAGGCTGGAATTCGGCTTTCCGTTGTTGCATCCCATGACCACCATCCGCCTCTGCC
>NZ_BANF01000203.1 GCF_000964425.1 Komagataeibacter intermedius TF2
GCTGATCGGAAAGAAAGCATCGCTACCATCCATGCCGCGCTGGATGCCGGAATCACGCTTCTCGACACCGGCGATTTCTATGGCATGGGCCATAACGAGATGCTGATTGGTGAGGCGATCAGGGATATTCCTCGCGACAGATTCCTCGTCAGCGTCAAGTTTGGTGCGATGCGGGATCCGGGTGGCAACTGGGGTTCCTACGACGCACGACCTGCCGCCATGAAGAACTTCCTGGCCTATACCCTGCAACGGCTCGGGCTTGATCATGTCGATATCTACCGGCCTGCACGGCTGGACCCGGCTGTGCCTATCGAGGATACGATTGGCGCCATCGCCGAGATGATTCAGGCTGGTTATGTCCGGCATATCGGGCTTTCGGAAGTTGGCCCGGAGACCATCCGGCGTGCAGCTTCAGTCCATCCGATCAGCGATCTTCAGATTGAATATTCGCTGATTTCACGTGGCATCGAGGACAAAATTCTCCCTGCCTGTCGTGAACTCGGCATCGGCATAACAGCCTATGGCGT
>NZ_BANF01000202.1 GCF_000964425.1 Komagataeibacter intermedius TF2
TCCATGATGGGGCTGGCGCAGGGCGAATTCGGTAAAGACCCGCAAAAACGCATCGATTTCGCCTATCGCGCCAACCATGTCACCGCTCTGGCGGCCAAGGCCCTGACGGCGGCCTTCTACGGCCAGGCCCCGAAATATTCCTACTTTGTAGGATGCTCCGATGGCGGGCGTGAAGCCCTGATGGAGGCGCAGCGCTACCCCGAGGATTTTGACGGGATTTCCGCAGGGGCTCCGGCCGCACTGTTTACCGTGCAGAACTCCTTTTACCATGCGTGGAACGTGCGCGGGAACCAGCGTGCCGATGGCACCAATATCCTGCTGCAAAACCGTGTGGGGGTGCTGCATGACGCCGTTATCCGTCACTGCGATACGCTTTCGGGTGTAAAGGACGGCATTCTGGAAGAACCTCGCGCCTGCCATTTCGATCCCGTGTGGGTACAGTGCGCGGCAGGCCAGAGTGACACATCGGACTGCCTGACAGCGGAAGAAACGCAGGCGGCGCTACGGCTTTACAAGGGGGCCACAGATGCGGCGGGGCGCCCATACATCATCGGTGGTCCACTGCCGGGTTCAGAACTGCAATGGGCGCTGCCTGCCACAGCACGCGGAGAGTCCATGAGCCAGGGTATTGCCGCTTCCGCCATTGCCTATGTCATTCCGCTGCAGGTGGATGAAAAAGCGGCTGACCTGACCCGCTTTCATTTTGATGACGCGTCCTTCGCCACCATGACCAAGCTGGCACCACTGTATAATGCCGAGAACACAAACCTCCGTACGTTCCACCAGCACGGTGGCCGCTTGATCCTGTGGCACGGGTTGGCGGACCAGTCGATCTCGCCCCTGAACACCATCGCGTATTATCAGGGTGTGCAGCGGGAAATGGGTGTGGAGCAGACTGACAGTTTCCTGAAATTCTATCTGCTGCCCGGTGTGGGACATTGTGGAAACGGTGAGGGCTTCCCGCAGGTCGATTTTCTTACCCCGCTCATGGCCTGGACGGAATCTGGCATTGCGCCCAACGCTATTCGTACGGAAAAGACAGCCCAAGGTGATGGGCCGATGGGACCGCCGCCCGGAGGGCACGGCAAGCCGCCGGCTGGTGGCCAGATCCACATGGCCCCCATGCCCAGCCAGCCTTACGCCCGGCCGGATGCGGCAGCGATCGCCAGCCGCCCGGTTTATCCCTATCCCTACATTGCGCAGTATGTCGGGGCAGGGGATGTGAATGATGCAGGGAATTACCGCCCCGTAAAGTCACCCGTCTCCCTGCCTATGACATTTGCAGGCCATGCCACGTTGCTGATCGGTCCGGATAATCAGAAGCAGTACGGCGTCCGGGACGGAAAGCTTGCCGTAGAAGACACGAAGTAACCGGAACAGTTTGCCACCCGGCGTCAGATGCCGGGTGGCGTGAGGCAGGCGACAGGCGCGATAGTCACGCCGGTTCCTGTGCACTGACCTCAATCAGCAGGTCGTCACCTGCGGGGTGATAGAACAGGGTCCAGCGGTCACGCCCACGCGTCATGACCTCCACCGGTCCCGGCAGATAGCCGTCGGCGCACAGGCTGGCATGTCGGGCGCGCACTTCCTGCGGATCATCGAGAATGAACCCGATATGGAAATTGCGCGGGTAGGGCTGGGGTGTTTTGCTCATGTCCATCAGGATCAGCGTCATGCCATCCATGCCGGTAAGCTGGGCAAAGGCATGCTGTCCGCGTGTCTCCTCAAGGACAAACCCGAAGTGCTTTTCAAGCAGGGAAGACAGTGCCGGCACATTGCTGGTGCAGAGGTTGATATGGTTCAGCTTCATCCGAAAAGCCCTGTATCATGCGTTGCAGGCGGACCTGTGAACGGGTGATCCATCCTGTTCCCCTTGAGGACAGGACGCGCGACAGCCGTCACATCATGGCGTCTGAACCATGTGATCCGGCCGCGGGATCTGCTCTGGCAGGAGAGCATGATCAGAACCATGTTCAGGGCGTCGGGCTTACCAAACCGACATACGTCTTTTTCGGCGCTCTCTTTCTGCCAGACTGC
>NZ_BANF01000201.1 GCF_000964425.1 Komagataeibacter intermedius TF2
TGGTTGGTTGCAAAACTCAGCTTCCGGAACTGCTGCGCTTCATCAACGAGGATCTGGTCGATGCCGATCTCTCCCAGATGCACGAGATCGTCCTTTCGAGCGGAAAGGCCTTCCAGCTTCGCCTGCATCTTCTCCTTCATGCTCTCGACCCGCTTGCGCGACAGGCGGTCGGCTGCGTCGACACTTTCCAGCACTTCCTCGTAAGACGCGATCTGCGCCTCGATCATCTGGCGCTCGAAATCTCCCTCCACCGGGATGAACCTGAATGCGTCATGCGTGATGATGATCGCGTCCCAGTTTCCGGTCGCGGCCCGGGCGAGGAACCGCTGGCGCTTTGCCTTCACGAAGTTCGTCTCGTCGGCGACAAGGATCCGTGCGGTCGGGTAGAGCATGAGGAATTCGCGGGCCATCTGGGCGAG
>NZ_BANF01000200.1 GCF_000964425.1 Komagataeibacter intermedius TF2
CAGACCAGAAGTATTCAGCAAGGCGTCAGTCGCCGGGAGCTTACCTCGAAGCCGACATCACAACTTTTATCGATGCACATAACAAAAACCCACGGCCGTATCGGTGGGTCAAATCAGCCGACCAGATCCTCGCCTCGGTGAAGCGCTTTTGTCATAAGACAATGAGCCGAACTTCAGATTCAGGTGACTAGTACTAGGCACTCTCGCGTGTAGTCGTCCTCAACGGTCAGCACGCGGAAGCGACATCCGTTGTCCAGAGCGAATTAGGACCGTCGGGCACCGGCGTCGGCGAGTAGGTGCCCATTTCCTATTTCTGGCCACCACACTAATGGACCGACAACCCTTCCTTGCGATACAACCGGAACAGCTTCTTGTGGATCAGGATTACTCCTTCGCATTCCAGAAAGATGTGCCGACCCTGATAGGGAAACTGGCATCGTTGCTCACGCAAGGTGGCGCGGTAGGCCGCGCACCTCGGTATCGCATGGACGGTACGACGCATAGCGCCACGTCCTTGGGTCGACGGTGATGAGACTACGGGCCCGTCCCCGCCGTTGCGAGTAATCCCGTTTGGACACCGCCTTAGTCAGAGCACTACGCCGTAATGCCGGGCGTCTCACGAGTTTCCTACTTGCTGCTCCTCAAGCCCACCGTATTTCGATCGTCTTGTGTAGAGGGTCGCGTTGCCGATCCCGTAATAGATGCAGGTGTTGGCCTCCTAATGCTCTCTCGAAACTTTTACTCGTCACCGATAAGTTCATCGATTTCACGTAAGCGCTTTCGGATGGCAACAAGCTGTTCCAGCATTTGGCGCCTGGTGGATCTAAGGCGCCGCGCCTCTGTTACGAGCGCGGCAAAATCAACATGAGATGCAGGCCGCTTGATTGACTTTCGGAATGCTATGATTGCAGAACGAGACGCGCTGGGTCCGACTAGGCCCTTTTCGCGCGCCGCTTCAAGCTCCTCTGGTCCCAGCAAAGTCAGCTGATACGCTGCACTATATGAACCCGGTAGTAACGTCTCGCTAATTCGGCCACTATCCACCATGCTTGCGATCCGACGCAACTGGGAGGCCACCGGTTCGGAGAAAGGGAAAAAGCGTTCGAAACTGGCTTTAAGACGGTTTTTTTCTTCTCTCGAAAAAAGTGCATTTTCTAGCGTATTTAATGCTCGGCCGATTTCCAGAAAGGAACGCGCAGCCTTTTCCCACGCAGATGTTACGGCGCGCTGGGTATCAAGAATGATCCGGATGCGGCCCTCGTCCTTCGCAAGGTCCGTTCCGGAAAATACTGATGCAATTGTCTCCAAGGTTTCAGAAGATACGGTGGTGAGTTCATGTAGCTCGCTAGGACGCGCATCAGATGGCTGTATTTCGTCAGCATCAAGGCCCTGCAAGGCTCGCAGCGAGATGCCGCGCGTCGAATTGGCTTTGCTCACAGGTCCAACTCCTGTCGCAAGTATGACCAGAGTGCGCCAAACGCTTCCGCGTTTTTGGGCCGACTTAGATCCATGACGCCTAACCCTTTACCATTTGCGAGTGATATTTCCTCTGCTTGGGCGATTTCTACGGGACACACGGGTCCGACATTTAGCAATTTGGAGCGGATAGTCGCGTAGGAACGAGTTCGAATATTCGCCCGATTAATGATGAACGCTGCTTTCGCACCGCTCTGTTTCAAATGGCGCATCCACGGTATCACGCTGTCTAAATCGTCTTGGCTTTGCTGGCATGGAACCAGAACAAAATCAGAATCTTCACACAAGCCCAAGATTGCTGTCATGTTGATTTCGATCGAGGGCGGCGTGTCGATGACAATAAAATCGGCGGAGGATTGCCTCGCCATTTTCAGGGTAGACCGCCAGTCATCAAGGGACGCGCGATGTACAGGAATATGGGACACGGCCGGAATACTCGCACGGACGCGTTCCCTGCGTTCCGCCCATGTGGCTAGAGTTGCCTGTTTATCCATATCCAGTCCTAATACTTGTCTGCCAGATTGAGCAGCTAAAACAAGTATATTCCGGGATAACGACGATTTTCCAACACCACCCTTTGGCGATGATAGCATCACGATGGATTGTTTTGATGGAGAGGGATGTTTTGTCATTGGGACCTTATCGATGCAGGAGTTCCGCGGACCGCCACCGTATAGAAGGAGTTTTTACAGGACAGCTTTCTGAAGACAAGAGAAGAGTTCCAAATCTTTTACGCCGTAAAAATTTTACCGCGTAAAACGCTTTTGTCTGTTGATTTGGTGCGTTGCTTGCGCAGGACGTATCGTCCGGGGCCACAGTTAGATTACCTATGGTCGGGAGCGCCAGAGCTTTGAGCCGATTGTCCGTTGTTTGCCGAAGAGGAACGGCCAAAAAAAGGTCTAAATAAGACAAAACTGCACCAGATCGGCCAGCGCGCCGCAAGGGGTAGCTCCTCCCCGTGCTCGGCGTCTGCGTCGCCTGCGCGCGGGTCC
>NZ_BANF01000199.1 GCF_000964425.1 Komagataeibacter intermedius TF2
CCCCGCTGTTGTCTATCTGGCAGGTCAAGCTGCGGATGCCGTGATTCCCGCTGGCATACTGCATGCGGCAGCGCATTTCGCGGCAACACGGGCCATTTGCGTTGCCACGGCGGATGCAAACCGGCTTGCCTTCAGGCATGACATCACTACGGAGCACTTCCGCCGGCCAGTCGTGCAACGCACCGGTCAGTCGGCACGGACGCCTGCCAACCAGAATCTTCTCTCACCGCATCGATAGAACCGGCTTAACCTCAACCATCATGAGGCGCCGCTCCATGATCGTAAGAAAGGAGGCGGTCATGTCTTGCTAAAGCATGTCGACCCGACCGAGGCATATATCGAACGCCGGTTCACAAAGGATAAACATCTTGTTGTTTCATTCTTCACGTCGAAGGAAGAAGCCGAACGTGCTATTCACAAAGTGCTCAAGGATAACGGCCCCAGGATTGATGGCTGGCTCAAGAACGCCAGAGATGGAAATGCAATTCTCCTTGAAGGATACACCTCAGGGGGAACTGTCATCATCGAGAGGGCCAATCGGCAGCGCAAGACTGCGCGGCGCATTCAAGTTACAATTGTCAAAAAAGAACACAATGGAATGATCTACTATGTCCAAACTGTTAAACTTGACTAAATATGATATTCTCGATCTGTTTCCGCATCTCACTAATCTGGGTGCGAGCTCGTTTGGCGAGGATCCTGAGCTCTTTGGCGATACACTGTTCGAGGTCACTGAAGATGCGCCGCGCATGCATCGCCTGCCGTTCAAGCAGCGGACAGTCAACGAATTAAGGACGTTACTGACCTATAGCGATATGGACCTCGATCGCGTCAGTTGGGCTGTGCTCGGTATGGACCCCACGGCGGATATTGAAGAACCACCTAACTGGGGCAGCTTTCCAAGCCTGCGGGCATTTTGGTCAGCCGTCCTACATACTTTTGAAAATGACCCCGAGGTGCGGGCGGGAAGAGAGATTGACCCGAGTCCGTAGGGGCAGATCGTTCGTCAACACCGAATACAGGAATGTCTGCTTTCATATGTTGGCGTTCCAGAAACAGACCATCCGCTTACCTGAAGAGTTTCGGGCGCCGTGAGGCGTACGAAAGTCGGGGAGGACCGAACCCGCGACACCGGGACTCAGTTATGGGGAATTTGCAACTGGCGCTGCCCTGAGGCGCCCCCGAGACCCTTGTCTGGCGACCTGCTCCAGTGTCCTGCCATTCAGTTGGGAATGGGGACGCACCGTATTGTAGTCTTCCTGCCAGTCAGCCAGAATCTGTCGGGCATGGCTGAGGGAGGTGAACAGCGTTTCTTTGAGGCATTCATCCCTCAGCCGACCGTTGAAGCTTTCGACAAATCCGTTCTGCTGCGGTTTCCCCGGGGCAATGTAGTGCCACTCGATCTGCATCTCATCGGCCTATTTCAGGATGGCATGGGATGTAAACTCCGTATCACTGTCGCTGACAATCATGAGGGGTTTGCCATAGCTTTCCACCAGAACTGTCAGTTCCCGCGCCACACGTCCCCCTGACAAGGACGTGTCCGCAACCAAGGTCAGGTTCTTGTGGCTGAAATCGTCGATAACAGCCAGAATGCGGAACCGATGACCACAGATCAGGGCCTCGGATACCTCAAGGCCACCATAGCGGGTCTTCCATTTGTAAAACGTCGCATCACTGATCCCGTGTTTGCGGCAAAGATCAGAGACATTCAGCCCGGCCTCCTGTTTCTTCAGCACCCCTATGATCTGCTCTTCCGTAAAACGACTGCGTTTCATTCGTCCGTATCCTTCTCGATCGGACTCTACTTTTAATTGGTTACATTCCCGGGGGGCACGTCACCTCATCTCGGTCATAAGCGGAGCCGTTCGAGTTTCCCGAAAGCGGACGGCCGGCAATAGTTCTGGTTATCCGCGTCCGCAAACCCGAGCGCTCTGAAACCTGCGACATTGTAGTGAGCGATGTTAGTCCACATCAGGCTGATTGGCTGGAAAATGGAAAACTTGTTATAAAATAAATTGACAGTGCAAGAAGGGGCCATTTTACCGTATACGAATATCAATAGTTGCATGGGCGTTTTGCGCGTCCGCAAGAGTGATGTGGGCAAAGCCGGGTGCATCGGGCGTCCAGGAAGGTTGCGCACCGGGCGGCACATCCAGCGGAATGCCATTAATATACCAATGATAAGGCGGATGGCCGCCTGAGCCTTCCAGCCCGACGGGAAGCATCGTGCCCTCGGAAGAGCGGCTTTCAATTTCGGAATGATTGCGCGGAAAGATGATCTGCGGTGCCTGCCGTTGTTGCAGGGTGCGCAGAGCAGGTGACAGGACTGCAACAGCACGATGAGGCTGGGCACTGGCTGGCGGGGCGGATGTATGCGGGGGTGAAGAAAGCAGAGAGAGGAGAACTGCCAGCACTGGCCCTGCCGTATCCCGTCCTGTCAGCCCAGGAGAGGCGGTGCCGTCCGGGCGTCCGGCCCAGACGCCAACTGTTGCCTGCGGGGTGGAGGCCATCGCCCATCCGTCACGATTGCCATAGGATGTGCCTGTCTTGAAGGCAACTCCCTCCCATGATGCCACGCCAGCCGGTGGAGCGGTGCCCCGCAGGATTGTACGAATGTCGGCATTTGCTCTGCTGGACAGCAGGACTGTTTCGGGTGCAGGGCCTGCCGATTTCAGACCTGTCGGTTCACGATGCAGAGGGGCGACGCGACCATTATGATCGAGTGCCGCGTACAGCATTGTCAGGTCATGGAGTGAGATGCCTGCTCCCCCGAGAACGATCGCGAGGCTCGGTGCGCTTTGTGTGCCATCCGGGTTCTTTGGCAGTCGCAACCGCACACCGCAGGCGGAGAGGTGGTCCATGAACCGGGAGGGGCCAACCCGCTCCAGTGCCTGAATGACAGGCACATTGAGTGAAAGCTGAAGGGCTTCACTCACAGTGGTTTCACCCCGGAAAGCATGGTCAAAATCCCTGGGGGCATAACCGCCAATGGCAAGTCGGCTATCGCGCACACGTGTGTGGGGTGTCATCCAGCCTTTTTCGAACGCCATGCCATAGACAAACGGTTTGAGTGTGGAACCGGGGGAGCGGGGCGCCAAAACAGCATCTATCGCATTGCCCGGAGCCTTATGTTCGGCCCCTCCGACCCATGCAACGACCTGCCGTTCATGGTCGACAATCAGTGCTGCAAATGTTCCACGCAGCGGGGCAGGGTGGCTGGCAAGCACCTGCCGTGCGTTGCGCTGGAGCCTTGCATCAAGCGTTGTTACCACCACGCCGTTGCGCCCTGCGCTGAGAAAATGACCGGCGAGTTCAGGGGCGTCATGTGGTACGCCGCGTGTGTCTGGTGTTGGCCATGCAACAGGCCGTAATGAAGTGGCGCGTTGCAGTGTGCGGTGCGCAGCGTTCAGCAAGGCGTCAGGATGGCGGTCCGGGCGGAGTGCGGCGGGCCGCCGGGGTAAAGTCACAAGAAACGCGGCCTCGGTGGGTGTCAGATGGGTGGGTTCATGCCCGAAATAGAGGAGGGATGCCGCACGGATGCCTTCGATATTCGTGCCTTCAGGAGCCAGCGTGAGGTAAAGGTTCAATACACCCTGGCGCCCGAAACGCCATTCAAGCTGGAGGGCGCGCAGGATATCGCGCAGCTTGCCGCCCCATGTATGACGGTGCGGGGTAAGGAGGCGGCTTGTCTGCATGGCCAGCGTGGAACCACCCGAGACAATATGACCATGTCGGGCCAGTTGCCAGATGGCGCGCGCAAGGGCCTGCGGATCAACCCCCGGATGGCTTTCAAAGCGGTGGTCTTCCGTCATCATCAGGAGTGTGATGTAGGTCGGGTCAACATCCTGGCTTTCAACCGGCAGACGCCAGAAGCCATCGCGGCTTGTATGGCCGTCAAGCAGTGTATGGTTGCGGGCTTGAACAAGAAGGGCGGCTTGCTCGGCCCGATGCAGGTCTGGCGGATTAAAACGGTCGGCCACCAGCAGACCAGCCGGAATGAGGCTGGTGAGCAGCAGGCCGAGTGTACAGTTTCTGATGAGACGGAGGGAAGCCCTCAATGTGCGGTGATCTCGACAGTCCCTGATGCCGTGCGCGCCATCAGGCTTGGAAGACGCCGTGCGCTGACCATCGCTTCTGGCAGAGTGAAGCGGCCCGGCGTAATGGCGCGGACGATGCAGGCGACATGGAAACTCCGCGCCGCAAGGTCTGGAGACTGCGTCGTGAAGCGCACCGCAGCACTGAAGCGATCATCCAGCGCGGCAGCATGTTCGGTGTTGCTGAGTGTGCCCAGAAAAGCGTAAGGGGGCTGTGCGCGGTCGTTTTCAGTGTCGTCCATGTCATGGTCGTCAGATGCGGCATCCTCAGGAGAGACAATGCTCTCGATTTCCCATCCGGCAGGAAGCAGGCTGGTGATGCCCACCAGATACTGACCGGGGTGGAGGGCCGTGCCTTTGAGACTGACGATAAACCGGTCATTCTGTTGCATGTGTGTCATGTCAAATGGCTGGCCAGTCAGGGTAAAGCCCTGCATGGCCAGTGTCAGTCCGTTGGTGAGAGGTTTGACATTCCCGGCTGGCTCGCCTTGCACGGTCAGGGTGCTGAACAGCATCTTCCTGCCGGTATTTTCAACCTGAAGACCCTTTTCGAGTGCGGCGGAATCAAACGGATAGGCAAGCGGCAGGCGAAGCGGTGTGGCGTTGGAGCGCCCCTGTACACGCACACTTCGCCCGTCAGTATCCCTGTTCAGAGCACTGGCAGCTTCGAGCAGCGCCGTTCTGGTTGCGGTTGTCAGCATATCAGGCGACAGAGTCAGCTTGCCAAACCGCCCAATAAGCAGGTGGGTGCGCCGGTCGTCATGCGCTTCGGCTGTCAGGGCAGCAAGTCCGGCCAGGTCGCGCACGTAGGTCCAGTATCTGTAATCCCACAAATCCGGCTTTCCGGTGCGGGGTGGCCCGAGTGCCGAGATGGCTGCGTCCAGCAGTGCTTCTGGTGATGTCGCGCTGCTGTCCTCCGGTGCATCGTCCATCGCGAGTGCGACAGCGAGATGCCCAAGGGCCAGAGGATAGGCCTGTGCATTGGAGCCTGCCGTGTCAGCCCAGACGTAGTTGACGCGGGTACCATCCTGCCGCGCGACGAGCGAGGCCGCGAGAGTGTGGATTGCATCAGGATGGAGGCGACCAGCACGGGCCAGCACGTACGCCGCGTAAGCGCGTGTATTCAGCAGTTCTGCCTGCCTTTCACCGTCATGATCTTCATCATAGACGCTCTGAGACTGAAGCTGCTCGCTTTCAATATGGTCGAGTAGCAGACCGAGCCGGTCCTCCGGCACGGTGTAGCCAGCGGCTTTTGCCCGGATCAGGAAATCGGCAAGATAGTCCAGATCGTCGGGAAGACTGAGGCCATCGGAGCGGTCCCACTGGCCAATCTCACCTGATGGGTTCTGGCGATCAAAAAGCGTATTGATGGCTGACTGGATGGATTGACCCGGAGTGTCTCTGTGGTCGTGAGTCTCGGAGAGGGCCGGGTTGCCTTGTTGCAGCAGCGCACGGGCCTGAGCCGCCAGTGTATTAGAATCCCCCCAGACGCTGGATTGCAGGGATTCTTGCAACCCGACTGTATCAAGGCCGTCCGATGCTGAGACGTTGAGGGTTATCCGTGCGTCTGCCGGGTTGAAGCCCGCAAGTTCCGTGCGGTCCCATGTCTTATGGCTACCGGGTGGGAGCGGGGCAGTCCGGCTGACGGTAAGCGGAACATGCGCCAGCCTGATGCCGATGGGCCAGCTTCGCGTCAGCAGCACTTTTGATGAGCCGGATCGGCGCAATGTGAGATGGATATGCGCAATGGCGGTACGGTCCGGCAGGGTGGGGGTGGCGGCCAGCGCAACACGCAGGTCAGCGCGCCCACCGGGTTTGACAGGGGCGCTGAGTGTGCCGGAGCCGAGAACACGGAGCGGTCCATCCGTGGTAACCTGGACCTCGTAAGGTGCTGATGGCGCATCAACATTGATAATGGAGACCTGTGCCTGTGTCGTATCCCCCGGGGCGAGGAACCGTGGCAATCCCAGGTCGGGGAAAACCGGGTCTCGTGCCGTGATGTCTGCCTGCGCGTTGCCAACGGCATCTTTGCTCCAGGCTGAGGCCATCAGGTGAAGCTGGCCGTCAAAATCCGGCACATCGAACGAGAGAGTGCCGTGTCCGGTACTGTCGAGTGCGACCGGACCATCGAACAGCGCGACGCTTTTCGTTGTCCGCACGGGCGGGCCGTCCGCGCTACTGTCGTTTGACGCGACATCCCCCCCAGACCGGATCCGGCCATTTTCCGCATCACTCAGCAGAAGAGACCCGTAGTTGTCCAGCATGTCCAGCCCAAGACGGGGGCGACCGTAAAGGGCATCAAACAGGTTGAGCGGCGTGAAATGCGTGAGGTTGAGAATACCCTGATCGACCGCGGACACCGCGACCTGCACATGCCCCACCGGGAGACCCTGACTGGCCTGAACTGTCACGGGAATGGTGATACGATGGCGCGGCGTGACGGTGCCGGGCGCATCAAGCGTTACGTTCAGCCGATGTGTGTCCTGATTGACACCAATCCATGTGACACCAACCGCCCGCACAGGGTCATGCGGGCGCAGGCCGGAGGGGCTGTTGAGGGGGCGATAGAGTGTGACCAGCGCATAGGCGCCGGAGTGCCAGTCCGGTGCGGCGGTTACGGGCACGTCCAGCCCTTCTTTCGGAACGTCCACAAAACGTGTGTTCAGCACACGGTCTGTTGCAAGCGTTATCTGGGCCTGCCCGGAAAAACCGCCGCCAATGTGGATGACCGTGCTGCCGCCTGGCACGATATGGGTATCGCGCACGCTGAGCGGCAGATGGTCCGGTGTGCTGGCATCACCGCTTCCACCCCAGCCGACCTGAAAGCGGAGTGAACTGCCTGTTACGCCGCCTCTTTCGCTGGGGACGGCACTCAGGCGATATTCGCCCCAGTCCAGCGTTGGGGTGATCCGCGCTGTACCTTTGGCATCTGTTGCAAGATCGCCCGAGCGCATGGGCACGTCCACAGTGTGGCTGCTGAAGGTCCAGCCATTGTCGGGCGTGTAGGACCAGTTATAGATCCGGTTGACGCGTGACAGGGTCCAGTGAATTTTGCCGATGGCAACCGGACTGTTGTCAGGCGCAAAACTTGCAAGATCAATGGGGATAACAGCACTGCCCATGCTGGAGGAGGCATCTGTCGCGACACGGAGGCCGATCAGCGGTGCGGTGCGGCGGACGGGAATTGTAAAGTGTTCACCCACGCGCCGCCCCATGGGGTCAAGAAAACCGGCGCGTATATCAAGGGCGAGCGGCCGGGTAAGGTCCTGAGGAATATCCGGCGTGAAGGTCAGCTGCGTATGGCCTTCATGATCGGTTGGAGCCGCGCTGATGTCGCCGCTGGCTGATGGTGTCTCCTCGTTCTCAAACCCGAAAGCCCAGCCTGTGTGGTCAGGGATCGGATCGGTCGTGGGCACAAGTCTGTAGGAACTGTCACTTTTAAGGCTCGCACCGGGCGCGCCGTAGAGAAAACGTGCCGAGGCATCAATCACAACGGGCTGTCCGGCGGTTGCGAAGGCTGGTGGCCTGAAACTGGCTTCGATACTGGGTGGTACGAAATCCTGAACGCTGAAACGGGCCGAACCGATGGCGGGCAGGGAAGGGTCGAGCAGAATATCGGCCCGCCACAGGCCCGTAGGTGCGCTGGCGCTCAGGGGCACGGTGGTGGCGTAGCCGCCCTCTGCCGCACCTGTAAGCGGAATGCGCCGTTCTTCCATCATATCGGGACGGTACAGAACAAGAACCGGGTGCGCGTCCGGAATAGCCTGTCCTGCCCGGTCACGCAGAAGAGTGAGGAGATGCACGCTCTCACCGGGACGATAGATCCCGCGGTCAGGCTGCACGAGTGCGCGACTGCTCCCCTGAAAGGGGCTGACTGCGCCTTCAAGATGCTGTTCTGAAAAATCGAACCATTGCCGGTCAAGATGCAGAAAGCCGAAATCCTCTCCCTTGCTGGCCAGCAGGACCGAGGAGCGGTCTGCCATGGTACCACGGAGCAGGGGGGCATCAAAATGCCCGAGGCCACTCGCATCCGTTGTGACTGTTGCCAGAGTGCCGCCATCACGGGCGCGCAGTGTCAGCGTGACATCAGGAGTAGGCTGTCCGCTCATCAGGGAGCGGGCACTGACTGTCAGCCCGTCTTCACCCCGCAGCATGGTCAGGCCAAGATCGCTCAGGTTAACCCAGTGGGCAGAAATAGGCTTGTTTTGCAGAAGATCGGCGTTGATGTTCCCACGTTTGAGCGCGGTTTCCACGGGGCTTTTTTCGGGCGGCGTTGCGGCGTCTTCAACCGTCACCAGATAGAGTCCGTTCTGTCCTGCGCCAATTGTCTCTGCCAGCGGGAAGCCAGTTGTCACGGATCGGTCTGGAGCATGATCGATAGCCATGGTGCCGTGCCAGATTTCACGCATGGTCGTGTCCAGCAGGTTCTGGAACGTATAAGGGTCAAAACTGGTCTGGTTCAGATCAGGAAGTGTGCTGTCGATCTGAGCTGTGCCGGGAAATTGCTGATATGCAGCGATCCGAAAGACGTGGAGACGAACCGTGGAGACGTTAACAGTTTCGATAGCGAGGGCAGGCGTATGCCCGGTCGTGCGTCCGGGCAGGATAAAGCCGTCTCCTGTCAGCCCAACGTGCGCATCACGATGCCCAAAACGGGCGCTGAGCGTGAGGGGGACGGCGAGATGCTGGCCATCGGCTGAAGTAAAATCCGGGTCGACCTTCATTGTGTAACCCTGCCCGAAGGCAAGCTTGCCAAGGCAGAATGTGTCATTCTCAACACGCGGTATGAAGGCGCTTTCTGGTGAGAGATGGACCGAATGGGCCAGTGTTGATGTTTCTCGTGCGTTCAGGTTCTGATTGAAATGCAGGCAGATTTCAGGGTGTTTGCCTGTTGCATCGAGAGATGTGCGCTGGAACGCGAAAGGCGAGGACTCAGCGGAAGCCGCCCGACTGCATGGCGCGAGGTACAGAGCCGGAAGGGCAAGAAGGCTCAGGGAAGAAAGCAGAAGGCGTAGAGACAATATATTGAACCCTGAACAGTTTATGCTGGATTACGCGATGTAATCAGTCCCAGGACTGGCGGGGACCGGGTTTCACAAATTACGCGGCCATGAGGATTTGGTCCATAGCAGCGTAAAAATGTTGTTTGGCCTCGGCTTGCGTGATGTTGCCGACAGGATCAAGGATACGGCGCTTGTTGAACCAGTCTACCCCTTCGAGGATGGCGTATTCGACGGCCTCAAACGATCGCCATGTGCCGGATCTATGCTTATGATCGCTTCTCAGACCGCCTCTCGGATTGGGAAAGCTATGGCCCCGTCCTGCGTTGAGCATGCGATCAGCAACGCATCTGAAGCAGCGCGTGGACAAACGCCATCCCCTCCCTGGGTTCTTCGAAGCTGTGTGGTATTAAACGGCTTTTCTATTGTCGTTTTACCGTGCGGAAAGGACAAATATCGTACATCCGCTCATGGCATGTGCGGACATATCCGTTGGCTCATCGGGATGGCGCATGTTGGTCTGTAGCCATAATGAACATGAGCGCAGGGAATGGCTGTTTTCGGTTATCGCTTGCCGATAACCGACCTTCCGCTTTTTCTTCCTTAACCGCCGGTCCGCTCAATCAATTTGAAACAGACAGGCGGTAGTCGCCTTCATGTCGGACATCTGCGGGTGTCTGAAATTTCGCAAAAGCGGACATTGCTGGAGTTCCCCCCAGCCTATTTTTCCTCTGGTATCTGCGCGCGGTTTTTTGCTATATATTAAATATGGTTCGGCTAGTGCTACTCACTGATCCGGACTTTCCCACAAAATCATGATCCTCCCAAAAATCGCTATGGCAGAGCTGTGGCAAGGATCACCCACGCGACACGCAAAGCCCGCCCTGACCCGGCGGGCTTTTTTTGTGTCTGCATTTCAGGACACGTCATGTCGAATACCAACCAGCATCCCGCCCTGACATGTGTCATGAGCGAACACCAACTCGTCAGCGTCGTCAGACGCTATCTGCCAAGCCAGAAACCGGGCAGAAGGTCTGGCTACGATCGGCTTCGGGGCTGTGGAAATGGCCGGGGCTACGCGTCTCTCTAGGGCTACATGCTGATTAACTTTTTAGCTTATCTGTGGCATCAAGCCACAGGGAATGAGGAAACATGTCTGGCTCAAACTGTACCTGTAATCCGTCCTACACCCGGTCATCGTCAGAAGCGTCACGTGCTCCCAACGTGATCAGGACGTCGGTTTATGGGCGCGGCTTCATCGAACGCCACGAAGAGATGAGGGGCGTCAGCAACCGTTTGCACTGGCCGGGCGGGGCGTCCGGCGTAACGCTCGGACCTGGTTATGACATGCGCGACCGCTCCCGAGCGGAGGTCGAGCAGAAATTGCGGTCCATAAAGATCCCCTCCGATCTGGCGGCCAAGGCGGCGGCGGGTGCTGGTCTGCGTGGCGAAGCGGCCAGGAAGTTCGCCCGGGATAATAAAAATCTCGTCAATCTGACGGACGATCAGCAGAGTCGTCTTCTGCAGGTCAATCTCCCGAGCTATGAGGCGATCGTTCGTCGGGGCACCCATGTCTACCTGACACAA
>NZ_BANF01000198.1 GCF_000964425.1 Komagataeibacter intermedius TF2
TCCTGAACCTGACTCGGTGAGGCCGGAACGATATCCCGAAACAGGCATCAGGGCACCCTGCCCCACATTCACACACATGTGACCTTCGACAAAATTGCGCCGGATTACCTTTTCATCTGTTTCCTATGTGTTTCCTGCAGGGAATTTCAGACAACAAAAAACCCGCCGTGTGCGAGCGG
>NZ_BANF01000197.1 GCF_000964425.1 Komagataeibacter intermedius TF2
GCACAGTGCAGATACGACGTCCCAGCGGACATATCCACTTCACAAATCATGCCCGCCTTGCTCAAAGATAATTTCTCCCTGCATGAACAGCCGGAATGGAACGTCTAACTTGGGGGGGACAAGCTGCCCGACCGCTTCTGGGCGCCCAAGCCGGGAAAGCGGCCGTTCAGCAGGCTACTGTACTTTGACCGCAATGCGCCCCCTTTCCGGCCGTTCGACTGCCGCTTGCTGCCTCCCGAAAGCCGACATTGCTCACGGCGTAGCCAAGCGCAAGCCGATTACTTCGGCGTATATGTTCGAATCCCACCCGGTCCGCCACTTTGGTAAAAACCGGGAACGCCGATTCCCGCCGACTTTTCTCCTTTGGTGGCTACCGGCGTCCTCAATAGGGTGTTTTTTGCTGCCCTCGATGTAGATCGCGTCGTCCGCGATCTCGGCGTGTTGGGCGAAGGCGCGGACATGTTCCCGCCGATAGCCGCCCTTTCCAAGCCGGAGGCGAGTGCGAGCTTCGCTTGCCAGTTCCGGCACGGCCGCTTTGGCGTGAATCTAAATTCAAACAGCAAAGCGCCCGATGGATTGCACCGGGCACTTCTTTCTCAAGTCACCTCGAGATTACTTGGCAGCGAGGATATCGAAATTGCGGACGTTTGTTACCACACCGTCGTCCCATCCGCCTGAGACCAATTCTGAAGCCTTTTCATTCAAGAGTCCGGCGACTTGTCCGGCAAAGTGCGCTTCGCGGCCAGAGTTGTCGGCAAAGATGTCGAAGATGGCGAAGTTGTTCTCGTCAATCTGCAGCGCCGCCCAGAACAATGTCTTGGGTTCGGTATCTGCGACGATGGGGCCGGCGGCGGTCAGCAAGGCTGCCAATTCGGGGCCTTTACCTGGAGCGGCTTCGAGCTTGATGTAAGTTGCGGTTGTTGCCGTGTAGAGATCAACCGGCGCCTTTACCGACAGGACATCGGAGTTGTTGATATTCGCGACAACACCGTCGTCCCATCCTCTGTCCACCAACGCGTCGGCGTTTTGGTTCAGAGCCGCAGCAACCGCTCCTGAGAAGTGAGCGTCGCGTGCTTCTTCATCTGCGAAGATGTCAAAGATTGCGAGCGTATCGTCGGCTTGCAAAGCAAACCAAAGTACAGTGCCCGGCTCTGTTTCTCCCACGATGGGTGCGGCACTAGCCAGAAACTCCGCGAAGGCAGCGGTCTGGCCTTCGGCGGCCGGCATGGCGATGTAGCTGGCAGTGTGATTTTCCATCGGGTTGTCCTGTGCAGTTGCAGAAGTTGTGATCAGAGCCAGTGCGGCGCATGTCTGAAGGATTTGCATTTTCATGGTCGTCTCCTGATCTGAAGTGCACCGTGCTTGGTTTCGATGCACTCTTGTCCCATGCCGGATGCTTCGGAATCCAATTCCGAAATTCTATTGTTCGATAGACAAGGACTATCGAAGTTGGTATGAGGTAGTGCCGGAGATGTGACGGAGAATGCGGCAATGGAAATGAACCAGATCAGGTATTTTCTTGCTGTCTGCGAGCACCGAAACTTCACCCACGCAGCCAGTGCCTCCAATGTCTCCCAACCTTCCTTGACGACTGCGATCAAGAAACTTGAAGACGAGCTTGGAGGTGACCTGTTTGTCAGGGACCGTGCGGGATGCAGGCCTACGTCCCTCGGTAAACTCATGCAGCCAAGGTTGCAGAAGGTTCACGATGAGACGCGACAGGCTAAGGCAGAGGCGGTCCGTCATATGCGCTTGGAGCGGGTTCCAATCTCTGTCGGTGTCGGCGAAACGATTGGCCACAACAGGATTTCGGCAGCTATGGAGCGTACTCGTACGCGATTGCCGCAAGCCGAAATCGAATTGATCGTTGCGTCAACCTCCGAGCTTCTTGCCGGGTTACGAGATAGTGAATTTGACGTTGTAGTCACCGCAGAGAAGGTCAGTGAAGACCTCTATCGTATAGACCATCTCTATGAAGAGGACTACAAGGTCGTGGTGTCAAAGTCGCATCCGTTGTCTGAACTAAATGCGATCTCTCTTTCGGCTCTTGCTAAAACTGACATGCTTGACCGCCTAAATTGCGAAATGCGGGATGTTTTGCATGGGGCCTGCGCGGATCATGGTCACGAACTCTACGCGGCCTATCGGTCAAATCGCGTGGATTGGTTAGTTGAACTTGCTCGGCAAGGGTCAGGTGCGGTGATCCTGCCAGCCACCGCTATTCCTTCGGACATGGGCCTGGTGTCGAAACCCATCGATGGCCTTGAAATATCAAGAACTGTTTTGGCCCTTCGATATCGGCACCAAACGACGAGACCAGAGACAAATGATCTGATCCGTGAGATGACGCGCACGCTGGCGTAGTGAGGTCGGTAATCGACATTCGCCCATCGTGCAGCATTCGTCACTTTGGGCTCAGACCAGACTTTCGCGGCATCACGCTCGAACGTCCGTTCTACTTTTCTTCGAGATCTCGCCCGCAATCCGCCACTTAGCGCTGGAGAAATTGCGCCAGATTGCGGTGAAGGTCACAGCGAACCACACCCATTGTGTGCGGTGATAGTCGTCGGTGACGAGGCCGTACTCTTCAAGAAGCCACCGCGCCGCGTGAGGCGACCTTCGGCGCGGGTAACAGTGGGTGGGTTCTTTTCAATCTTGAAGAGCCGCTTGATTTCCCTGATGACCTCTTCAGCAGACGGCCCCGACTTTGCCGTCGGGTGGAAGTGAATGAACGGCAGGTTTCGGGCGCCGAACGCGGCGCTCCGAACGGCGACAATGGGGTCGTGTTCTGACGGCAGTTTCTGCGTCACGAACAGCGTATTCGCTTGATGGGGTAATGATCCATTTGTCCGTCTTCCGAAAGAAATGTGGCGTGTTCAGCTTGCGCCTGCGCCATCAGGAGATGGTCAAACGGATCACGATGATGCAAAGGCAAAGACATAAGAATCTGCAGGTGTTCGGGCTGTATTTGCAGCAGAGAGAAACCTTCCGCAGGAATGGCTGCTAGAATATCGTTCATATCCGCATCAAGCTTTCCGATACGGATTTTGATCGCAATCTCCCATAATGATACGATACTCACCAGAATATCGTGGACGGGATCTGCGATAATTTCTCGTGCAGTCTCACCCAGCCGGTCGGAGCCCGAAAGCCACAACAGCAACGCATGCGTATCAAGCAGAACCTTCACAGGTCGCGTTCCATGCTTTCAAGAAGGTCCGGCGGTGTCTCATCAAAATCTTCGCTCATTCTGATCCGCCCACGAAGAGCTCCTGGCTGACGACGGGGACGATAGGAAGGAGCTGGCGGACGCAGTTCAGCGACAACCTGATCGTGAGACGTCACGAGGATCGTACTGCCCTGTCTGACCTGACGCAGATACGCTGTCAGGTTTCCCCGGAACTCCCGAACACCGATTTTCTGTGGTAATGGTGCGTTATCTGAAAGATGCTGGCTCATGGTCTCCTCCCCATGTGTCATCATAACATGTACACATAGGGAGGAGGTAGAGAATTCCTGAGGCATGTTTGTTTCAGAGATCAGTGGCTTCCGACAGTGCCAGAGCGTCCTCGACATCCACCCCAAGGTATCGAACCGTACTATCCAGTTTTGAATGACCCAGCAGGATCTGCACGGCTCGGATATTACCAGTTCGTTTGTAAATCATGGCAACCTTAGTCCGGCGGAGCGAATGAGTTCCATATTCCCCGGCGATTAGTCCCACCGCTTGAACCCATTGATCTAAAAGCCGGGCGTATTGCCTTGTGCTCAGGTGAGCTTTGACGCTTTGGCGACTTGGAAAAACATACTCATTCAAGCCACCACCTCGATGTTCCAGCCACGCCCGCACGCTTTCTCGCGTTGTTTCTGTAATTTCGAATTGCACAGGTCGCCGGGTTTTCTGCTGGACGACCATGGCTCGGTGGCGCACCTGACCACTGGTAACGATGTCGCCGATACGAAGGCTGACAAGATCGCAGCCTCTGAGTTTGCTATCGAGAGCAAGATCAAACAAAGCTCTATCTCTGACACGCTGTTCGCTCCCCAGCCAGAACCGAATAGCCCAGACGTGCTTTTCTTTGAGCGCCCGCTTGGCGCCAACCATTTTTCCTGCATTCCAAGGCACGGACGCCTTCAGCGTAGGCGATGGAAAACGCGTTTTCTTTTCCATAATACTTTCTCCTGATCAGCTGCACATGCAGCAATCAGAAGTCTGGAGGAGGACATCGGCGGATAACGAGAATTATTGCCGACCGTCCGCTTTACGGAAACTGGAACGGCTCTTCTTATGACCGAGATGTAGGCGACTGCCGTCTGTCTGTTTTGGTTCGCTTGAGCAGACAGGCGAATTTGGGGGGGAAACAGACAGTCGGCTATCGGGATAGAGTTACCGAAAACAGCCTTTCGCAGTGTTCACATTCATGGCAGGGAGTAGAACTATTCAGGTGATTTCGCCTACTTCACGACAAGTATCACGTCGGCGGCTAAATATTTTCTATAGTTCAAATGCAAGTTCCTTCCATTGGAAGGAACTTGCGGGAAAAATAGGGTATCAGCGAGCAAGCGGATAATCCGTATAGCCTTCTGCACCCTGCGAGTACCAGGTGCGGATATCGTCCTTGTTCTGGGGCAGATTGTCTTCCAGACGACGCACGAGGTCCGGATTGGCGAGGAAAGGCCGACCAAACGAAATGGCGTCCGCAACACCGGTAGCGACTGTCTCGATCGCTTCTTCCCGTGTGTAGTCCTGATTCAGAACCAGCGGCTTCCTGAAGACTTCGCGGATCGGACCATGCAGCTTGGGCTGGTCGGTCTTGCCGAACGTGCCGTTCGGTCCGGGCTCGCGCAGTTCAAGGAAAGCGATATCGAGGTCATTCAGCAGCTTTGCGGCCGGCACAAAAACCTGCTCTGGATGACTGTCGATGCAGCCCTGCGTATCGCCATTGGGGGACAGCCTTACTGACGTTTTGTGCGCGCCAATCGTTGCGATCACGCGTTCGGTGACTTCACGCAGGAAGCGGATGCGGTTTTCCGGCGAACCGCCATATTCGTCGGAACGATGATTGGTGCCGTCCCGCAGAAATTCGTCGATCAGATAACCGTTGGCGGCATGAATCTGCACACCGTCAAAGCCTGCCTGAAGGGCATTGCGAGCAGCATTTTCGTAGTCGTTCAGGATGCGGGCAATGTCCTCCTTGGTGAGAGGGCGGGCGACTTCGGGAGCCTGCTTGCCATCGTACGTATGGAGGGCTTCAGGCGCTTTTGTCGCCGAGCAGGACACAGGTTGCTGGCCCGTCACGCTGCAATGAACCATCCGACCCATATGCCAGAGCTGGGCCACAATCTTTCCGCCCTTGGCGTGAACTGCGGCGGTGATGGGCTTCCAGGCTTCCACCTGTTCCTGCGACCACAGGCCCGGCGCATACGGCCAGCCAAGACCTTCGCGGCTGATCCCGGTCGCTTCTGAGATGATCAGACCGGCTCCGGCCCGTTGCGCGTAATATTCGGCCATGATGGGGGTGGGCACATGATCACGGGTGCCCCGACCGCGTGTCAGCGGCGCCATGAGAATTCTGTTTTTGGCGTAAATGCTTCCCAGTTCAATCGGCTCAAACAGGCTGGTCATGACAGATCCTTCTTAAAAGATGCAGTTCCTATGAATTTGGGAAGCCTCACGAGGAATACAACAGAAGGCTTACAACCTCGTCTGACTTGAGGTGAGCACTGCCTGTCTGCTGAATTGGTGAAGCCGACAGGCAGATTTGGGGGGAGAGCGGAATGTCCGGTAGCGGATCGCAATTTGAAATACCGGACACTCATGCAAACCATCAGTCGGCACTGATCGGGGCAGCCAGGCAATGCTCTCTACACCATGCGGGCACCATCACCGTCTTAGATGCCATTCCACGCTATGGGGGCCGATATCGAAAGCGGTCGGCTGGTTGAACTCCACGTCGACGGGATCGCTCACGAGTGCGCCGATAGCCTGTAACAGTAGTTTATCTAACAACTGAACCGCCGGGTCCGAGTGGCCGCTAGCTGATCGACCGGCCGAAGCTTGGCCCGTGGGGAACAGCCGATCACTAACCCGGACTTCGGGAAGGTCACTGTTGCGCCTGCGCCGCCGCTTAGCCTGTTCTCCCTGCTGCCTTTGCTACCGGGCCAAGCATCACAGATGGTGCGATCCGCAGCGGCAGCCTAAAAAACATCAGTCGGACAAACCACGCCAAAGATCAATGTTTCCCTCACGAGCATAACGATCAATCGTGTGCAGCTCTTGCGCATCAAAGGTAAGATTCTTCAGTGCATCAAGTGAGTCATCAAGCTGTTTGGTATTTCGGGCGCCGACCAGCGCGGATGTAACGCGGGGGTCGCGCAGGATCCATGCAATCGCCATCTGCGCCAATGACTGGCCACGGCCCCGGGCAATATCATTGAGGGCACGGATATGGTTGAGGTTTGCTTCGCTCAGCATATCGCGGCTAAACGAGCCGCCCGCCGCCGCACGGGACGCTTCCGGAACACCGTTGAGGTATTTTCCGGTTAACAATCCTTGTGCCAATGGTGAAAAAGCGATGCAACCCGTGCCCAGTTCATCCAGCGTATCCAGAAGCTCCGTTTCGATCCACCGGTTCAGCATTGAATAGGATGGCTGATGGATCAGCAAAGGGACACCAGCCTCCTGAAGTATCCGGGCAGCTTCGCGGGTTCTTTTCGGTCCATAAGACGAGATACCGATATATAATGCCTTGCCCTGACGGTGCATGTGAATCAACGCGCCCATCGTCTCTTCCAGTGGCACATCCGGAGTAGGGCGATGTGAATAGAAGATATCAACGTAATCCAGCTTCATACGCATGAGGCTCTGGTCCAGTGAGGCCAGAAGATATTTGCGTGATCCGCCATTGCCGTATGGTCCCGGCCACATATCCCACCCGGCCTTCGATGAGATGATCATTTCGTCACGGTGACTCCGAAAATCCAGTTCCACGATGCGACCAAAATTTTCCTCAGCAGAACCAGGAGGGGGGCCATAATTGTTAGCCAGATCAAAATGGGTCACCCCACGATCAAATGCCCGCCTGATCGTCGCCCGACCAGTCTCGAAGACATCTTCCCCCCCGAAATTGTGCCACAGCCCGAGCGAAATCGGTGGCAGATCCAAGCCTGAGCGACCACACCGCCGGAAGGTTGCCTGTTCATAACGCTGCGATGACGGTGTCCATGTCATGATTGAAAATTCCTTCTGTCTTACAGCCGATTATTGTCAGGTATCTGCATAGCCGTTCGCCAACACCCGACTGGTGCACACAAAAATTAGGCACTTTCCCTGATCGCCGAAAGGGCCTTACGATGACCCTGGTTCAACGCAACATTGAAACAGGATCATCTTTTGCGTCACTTCGATCGCTCCGATCTTGCTGATCTGAATGTATTTCTGGCTATTGCGCGCTGCGGCAGTTTCCGCCTGGCTGCCGTTAACCTGAACCTGACGACTTCTGCGGTGAGCCATGCGATGCGTCGCCTGGAAAGCCGGCTCGGCGTGAGGCTCCTGCATCGGACCAGTCGCTCGGTGGCGCTTACGGCAGCAGGTGATGATCTGTCGAAAGCCTTGCACGTTGGGTTCGAGGCCATCGCCAGCGGATTATCAGCGCTCGAAGGACAACGTACAGAGCCAACAGGGCGCCTTCGTCTTAATGTTTCGAAAGATGCGGGGCAGTTACTGCTAGCATCTGTGTGGGAGGATTTTTTTGCTCGTTTCCCGCTCATCCATCTCGACATCACGGTCGATGATCGTCTCACTGATATCGTGGAAAGCGGATATGACGCCGGCATCAGATTCCTGGATCGTGTGCCGCAAGATATGATCGCCATACCTCTTACCAAACCGCTGCGCTGGGTCGTCGCTGGCGCTCCCGAGTATCTGAACCGTCGTGGACGTCCTCTGAAACCCTCGGATATATATCAGCATCAGTGCATTCAGATGCGGATTGGCGATAATTCCACCTACCCCTGGGAATTCGGTAACGGTGACGAGATGATCCGGATCGAGGGCCCTGGTCCGTTACGTCTCAACGATACACAGATGGCTTTGGAAGCTGCCCGACGCGGGCTAGGGCTGGTCTATTGCCTGGAGAGGCGTATCGAAGCGGAGATCGCAGCAGGCACACTGGAAATTGTCCTCCCTGACTGGGCGTCAATGGGTGCACCATTCGCGATCTATTATTCAAGTCGGCGGCATCCTCCATCTGGCCTGAGAGAACTGACGCACACAATTCGCATTGCTGAAAAACTTTGAGGAAAAAAATCGTCATCTGGTTCACTGAGCGCCTGAGGACAGCAGTGCGGTGGAGCAGGCATAAATACGAGGTGACCTGACTGCCGTTTCCGACTGTTATGCCAGCAAGGGAACGTAGTCCCTGCCGACTGGCTCTCCCTTGCGGGTCTCTGTCAGTTCTTGCCTCTGATAGGTGCGAAATCGCGTCGGAGAGGCACCCATTACCCGCTTGAAGGCGTTGCTGAAGGCCGCTTCAGATGCGTAGCCGACAGATTGTGCAATCATTGCGATCGTCTTTTCTCCGTCACGTAGCGCACGCTCCGCAAGGTGCATACGCCACTGTGTCACGTAGGCCAGGGGTGTGACACCCGCTATTTCTCGAAACCGGGTTGCAAAGGCCGTGCGGGACATTCCGGCCGCTTTCGCAAGATCCGGCAGGTGCCATTCCCGGGCAGGATCGTCATGAATAAGTGCCAGCGCCCGTGCGATACGCAAATCGCTTATTGCACGGAGCCATCCGGCACCGCTGTTTTCCGACCGCGAAAGATAGCCACGCAGGATCTGTAAAAACATAAGTTGGGCAAGGCCAGAACACGCAAAGCCCGATCCGGCCTCATGACCTCGGAATTCCTCTACGAGCTGGCCGATCAGCCATTGCAGTTTTTCTGCTTCCCGGCCACCTGCCTGAAGACGGATCAATGAAGGCAGACTGTCCAGAAGAATGCGTCCGCTGACGGCGTCAAGATCGACGTGCCCTCCCATGAGAAAGAAGTCGTCGCCTTCTCCGATCTGAACCACGGTCGGGGCGCCGATGGGGAAAACTTCCAGCGCATCCAATGGTTGTCGTGTCAGGTCTGTACCGAGCACAAATGATTTCGGCGCTGACAGGAGAACAACGTCCCCGGCCTGAAGCGAAACGACCTTTTCACTTCCTTCAACGCGCAGGA
Organism: Komagataeibacter intermedius TF2; assembly: GCF_000964425.1. Classification (GTDB taxonomy): domain Bacteria; phylum Pseudomonadota; class Alphaproteobacteria; order Acetobacterales; family Acetobacteraceae; genus Komagataeibacter; species Komagataeibacter intermedius. Next base: position 9,226 of record NZ_BANF01000197.1, read on the forward strand.
ACGCTTTCCCCCTCACAATCGTAAAAAACTTGATCTTCGAAGGCGGGGGAAACGCGAGCGCCCAGACTCCGCAAAGGCTGTGGGCGTGATTGATGAACATGGCAATCCCAACATTGATCCCGCGCGGGATGTCAAATCCGTTCCAATGGGGGGTGCGACGCAGGTCTGGTGCGCGACCAGTTCCCGCCTTGCCGAAATGGGAGGCGTATTCTGCGTTGACTGCGATATCGCACCGTTGATGAAGGAACAGTCAGATCAATTTTCGATTTCCGAAAATCACACTGAAGGACGCGACAAGGGCGTTGCCCCCTATGCGATTGATCCTGCTGCGGCCGCCCAGCTCTGGTCCGTTAGCGAACAGATGACGAGCGTGAAGTTCCCTACCTGAGCCGGTTCTTCTTCTGCGCGTCAATTATTGCTTCACGATAGGAAAAAAAATCATGTCCAAGACTCTTCTGATCACAGGGTGCTCTTCCGGCTTTGGAAAAGCCGCAGCTCACCTGTTCGCGAAACGCGGCTGGAATGTGGTGGCGACCATGCGCCATCCGGAAGCGGGGAAGGAACTGGCAGAACTGCCCAATGTCCTCGTCAATCGCCTGGATGTTCAGGATCACGCAAGCATCGTTGCGTCTATTGCCGAGGGTATCGGCCGCTTTGGAGGGATCGACGCCATCGTGAACAATGCTGGCTTCGGTGTTTATAATATTTTCGAGGCCGTTCCGCTGGAAAAAATGCGGGAACAGTTCGACGTGAATGTCTTCGGCCCAATGGAAGTTATCCGGGCGATCCTTCCGCATTTCCGGGAAAAGAAGGCGGGCATGATCGTCAACATTTCATCTGGGATGGGGATATTCGGCCTGCCGACCGGATCGCCTTATAACGCCTCCAAATTCGCACTTGAGGGCTTCTCCGAAGCCATTCAGTATGAACTGGCTGCTGTAGGCGTCACCGTCAAGATCGTTGAACCAGGTGCGGTCCCCGCGACGAATTTCCCCGCCCGGAGCGCCGCAGAAACAGGCTTCAGTCCTGTTCCGGAAGATTACGCGGCTTTCTGCAAGGCAACAGCGGATCTGTTCTCTGGCTTTATCAAGGGAGCGGACAAGGATGCGGTTACCAAGGTTACGGAAACCATCTTCACTGCCGTAACCGACGGGACAGATCAACTCCGCTACCTGCCAACGGACGACATCAAACCCCTTGTCACCGCACGCTGGAAAAAGGGAGAAACCGAATATATGGCAATGATGCGTAATACTTTTATGCCAAAGGGCATATAAATTACCGCTCATTAAAGAGTAGGTAAAAAGCGCACCGAACGAACAGGTCGAGAACGAGCAATTCGCAAAACTTCGTTTTTTGGGGGCGGTTATCAAATCCGGCCGTTTCGCCAGAATTGCGTAGTCCTTGCGATTGCAGATCTCGACTTTCTCTCGGGTAATCGGCCAACCTTGAGGAGAGGTAGGGGGTAACACGGCTCGGACGCGGCCCTAACGAGATCCGAGCTACGGAAGCCTGTGTCCCGATTAGCGCCAGACGACTGGTTCTGCCGAGAGCTGCCGACTACAGCAATTACCCCGAGAGCCGACATTGACTCAAGCAATGTCGACTCAAATCGTTGCGCTTTATGCGTACCGAGCATCAGTGTCTCGCACCCGTTAATCGCCACGTGCTACGATCCCCTTCGCGGATGGGAACCAATCTGCTACAGTTGTCCTAGCGAGGGAGTTCGAATGCTGCGCCTGAAGTCAATTGAAATTTGCAATTTTCGCGCGATTAAGCATGGGACCATCCGGCTCGATCGTTACTTGACGGTGCTGGTCGGGGAAAATGCCTCCGGAAAGACCGCGATCCTAGATGCGATCGGCTACGCCCTGACACCGTTGTTCGCTGGCGCGCTAAGAGGTCGCTCAGTGGTAGAGTTCGACGACTTTCGGGTCGAGGGTCTTGCTGATCCCGCCGGCGAGATCACGCGCGTGCCGATAATTACACTCGTTACCGAGACTGATGACGAAGAGTGGACGATCGATTTCAAACTCGATCATGATGGTCGGCGACAAAACATTTCGGGCGTCCTGAGCGGGCCGGTTCGTAATCTCCCCAAGGAAGTCGCTCGAAACGAACCTGGTGGTGCCCCAATCGTCGTCAGCTACATGGCAGATCGCGGCATGCCCTCAAAGAGGTCGGCCTCGGCGGCGGCAAATGCGAAGCGGCATGCCGGGGCGACCGGGCGTGCTGGTGGCTATATCGGCGCCTTAGATAGCCGGGCAGTGTTCGAAGAGGCCGTGGAATGGTTCGAAGCGATCGAGAATCTTGAGTTGCGCAACAATCGCGAGATAGCTGGCAGCTATCATGATCCACGCCTTGAGGCTGTCCGGCGGGCGATAAAGAAGCTGGTACCTGGCTTGTGCAATCCCCGAATGGTGGGCCTTCCACCGCGCCTGATGGTCGATGCAGTTTTGCCAGAACGGCCACCCGAGAGCCTGTCAGTCGATCAGTTGAGCGGCGGCTACCGGGCGATGCTTGCGATCGTCATGGATTTGGCGCGCAGAATGGCGGAGCTCAACCCAGATCTGCCCGAGCCGCTTTCCACGGGCGGCATCGTGATGATTGACGAGATCGACCTGCACCTGCATCCAAAGTGGCAGCAATTGGTGGTCAATGGTCTGCGAACAGCTTTTCCGCAGGTGCAGTTTATCCTAACCACGCACAGCCCCCAGATATTGACTACGCTCGACCCGAAAAATATTCGGAACCTCAAATGGCGTGACGGAAAGCTTCTCCAGGAGGACGTGCCGTCCACCTCCGGCGCAGAGGCGGGCCGCCTTCTGGCGGAAGTGATGGGCGTCTCCGAGCGACCGCCGGCCACGATCTCGAGGTTCGTTGATCTGCTCGACAGGTATCGCAATATTGTCCTGCAAGAGAAGTGGGACTCACCGGAAGCGAATACGCTCTTGAGCGAACTTCGCGAAGCGTCGCCGGACGACCCAATCCTGGGCGCGCTCAACCTCGAGCGCCGACGCCTTTCAGCGCAGAAGCGGAGAGCAGCTGATGAAGCATAGTTCCCCGTTACCCGCCGCCCCTCATCTATTCGCGGAGTATCTTGCCAACGCCGCGCCGGCGACTTGGAAGGGCTTTCGTGCAGAGGCGCGTGACGCGTATGACGAGCTATGCGAGGCTCTAAGTGCACGTCAGCGTGGGCTATGCGTCTTTTGCGAGATCGACCTCATCACGAGCCAGGGCTTTCATGCGCGTGAGATAGAGCATTGGCGGCCGAAGTCGCTGGACCAGCATGGCGCGATGGACTGGACCTTCGGAATTAATAATCTGCAATTGGGCTGTCTCGGTGGCTCAAGACGATGGCCGCTCGCCGACCACGACCGCACAGGCGATCCCAAGCCAGGGCCGAACCTTTCCTGCGGCGCATCGAAGGGCAACCGGGATCCCGCACTCCCCATGGATGGGGTGCTACCCTACCGACCATCAGATCTGCCCGAAGGCCCTACCATGTTTGTCGTTGCAAGCAACGGTGAAATACGGCCAGTTGGCAATTGCGCGGCACATGGTCTCGATGCCGCTCGGCTGATCGCAACTATCGCTTTCCTCGGTTTGAACTGTACCCGGTTGAAGAACGCCAGGGAGGCGATCTTACGCTCCCTCGACGAGGCGCTGCTTCAGTATCTGGAAAACGCCGAAGGCAACAGCGAAGACGAGCGCTTCGATGTGGCTTATCAGAATCTTGCACGCGATTCCGCCCCAGATCCCGTTGGCAATCTACCGCCCTTCGTATCAACAATCCGGTCGTTCTTTGGGCCGAACCTGGATCCGGTGCTTTTTCCAATTTCGGGCTGGTCGAACGGCGATTGAGCCCGAATGTATCGGGCGTTGTGTTGATGCAGGGGGCGCCATATCAGGTTTTGGCGAAACCGGTAAGTCCGTTTAGCGCGTGACAAGCAGACAGGCTGCTTTCGCCTTCATCTCGGTCGTTTGGACCACAAGATTATTTGTCAAATAGCGGACATCAGCGCTTCAAAGCCTCGTTGTAGAGCTTGTCTGGATTTCACTGATTACACCTATTGAATGATTCCAAGACACAGGCAGTCCCCCAATGGACGTTACGGTGAAAATTTCAGCGATACGGACTTTTGATCGGATCATATGACAAGCACATCCTTATATCCTTGTCATACTGCCCCATAGTATGTATCCTTGTCATACTGCCCCATAGTATGAAAGGATACTCAAGGGCAGTATATTCGGAGTAAACGTTTCGTGCCGCACACACCAGCTGAGAAAAAGCGCGTTCTGACCCGCGTGCGCCGTATTCGCGG
>NZ_BANF01000196.1 GCF_000964425.1 Komagataeibacter intermedius TF2
CAAGCGCCACCAGATCAACCAGATCACGCGTCGCCGTGGCAGACGTCGCCCCTGTAATCGACCGATAATTCTGGGCACTCAGGCCACCTTGAAAACCATCAGGCCCTTCTGCCAGCATTCGAAGCAGGGCCTTCTCCTGACGAATGTTCAGTTTTCCGCGTAAGCGATCCAGAAACCGCGTTTTCTCAATAAGAAACCGGATGTTCCGAAGCGTGCGGGATTGCGCCTCCAACACGACCTGAGAGAACCAGACCATCCAGTTCTCTATCTGGTTCGTCTTGCTGGCCCGATGCAGTTCGAGATAATACGCTTTCTTGTATGTATTGATGGTCGCGGCCAACGCCGTCAGCGTTGGGGCTGCGAGGGTTTGCGCCAATGCTTTTTCAGCAATAGCCCGTCCGATGCGACCATTTCCATCTTCAAAGGGATGAATGGTCTCAAACCACAGATGCGCAATCGCAGCCCGCTCAATCGCGGGCAAGGGGTCGATCCCGCTTGGGGCGGTCCTGTTAAACCAGCCGATAAACTGCGCCATCTCCGAAGGGACGCTTCGAGATGGCGGGGCTTCGAAGTGGATGTGCGGCGCATGGATGGGGCCGGAGATAATCTGCATTGCCTCGGCATGCGTCCGATACCTGCCAATGACATCCAGATCTCGCCGACCGTTCATGAGCATGGCATGCCACTCAAAGAGACTCTGGTCAGTCAAAGGGGCCGCATAATGCCGATAGAGGTCCGCCATCAATTCAGCGGCCCCAGCCTCAGTTGGCGTAGAACGTCGCCTGTCTGTGGCGAAGCCAAGGTGTCGCGCAATCGACGATTGCACACTGGCCCGATCAAGCACCTCGCCTTCAATAGCGGAGCTCTCGACCGTTTCTTGCGACATGAGTTGAACGACAAGATGCTGATTGGCGTCTTTGTCCAGATGCTGCATCGCACCGACGACCACGCCTGAACCTTTCAGGAACTCCGTTTCGGCGTCTCGCAGACAGCTTTTCTCGAAGTGAAAATGTGGCCAGTCCGGAAGCTGCCAATTCCAAAGCATGATTGATATCCCAAGGCTCTATCAATCATTCTATCGCATTTTTATGATTGATAGAAGTCTAATCTATCGATCCTTCGGCGTGACGGATTATGCTGCGTATGAACCCACACTGGCCCGCAGCATTCCATAATGTTCACTAAGACGGGCATCATATCCGCCGTTTTCTGATGAAGGCGAGATATTCCCAACAGTAGATAAATGGTGCGGATCTGGTTCGCTCTTCCTCGCAATCTGGACCGAAGCGGGACATTCATCCCGGATCGTCAATGCGAGGAGAAACTTTTGTCGAGCCATATGCATTGACCAGGCATCTGCCTGCGCATCGTACCGGCATAGGCCGGATGAGGCCACGGCCTCCTTTTCGGTGAAGCAATGGACAGCATGGCCGATGGCGAGAAACTGCCACGGGGCAGGGCTGCCGTACATTTCGGTCAGGAAGCCGTCAAACTGAGGGCTGGTCGAGGTATCATCCGCCCCGTTCATGGCAAGAACCCGTGCCCGGATCGCATGTGCCAGGGCGGGATTATCCGTCGAGAGATTGCCGTGGAACGCGACCACGGCTGCGATCTCCGGACCGGACCGCGCGAGATCCAGCACGGCCGCGCCGCCGAAGCAATAACCGATGGCGCAAGATGGGTCGTGTCGATTGGTGCCTGCGATACAAACGACCTGAACTGTGCCAGGGCAAAGGCCACGCGACGGCGCATCATGGAACGGTCAGCGAGCAGAAGGGGGATATGGCATCGCGTGCGCCAGCGGCGTCTTTCGGGCGGATCGCGGCGGCATACATATCCGTCAGCAGGATCACGTAGCGTTGCCCTGCGATGTCCTCGGCCTTGCGGATC
>NZ_BANF01000195.1 GCF_000964425.1 Komagataeibacter intermedius TF2
CTGAATCAAAATTCCCTACACAAATCAATGGGTCCGGAGCCTAAAGCCGGGAGATGTAGCGATTATTCAGCCTATTAAAGACCATCCGTATGGACATATGTGCATGTTTGACGGCAGGATATGGATATCAGATTTTAGGCAGTATCGCGGTTTTTATCTTGGACTGGATTATAGAAATGAGAAACCACCTTATAAATTTTATAGACATCCGTAAAAGTAAGTTAAAATGTCTTTTTTTTATCCTGTTACTGTTCCCATCGAGGGTTTTTTCTCAACCCCTAACGCCAGATCATAATGTTCTGGAATTTTATAAGTGGTATGTCATGGCCACAGATCGGCAGACTGAAGAGAATTATAATTCCATAGATGGAAATGAAATAAAAAACTATATTTCACATTCTTTATTAAGAAAAATCAAGCGAGCATTACATAATGGGACTTATGATAGATTGGCAGAAGACGCGGATTATTTTCTACACACACAGGATTCTGATGTAAAAGATATCCCGTTTATTCATAGTAAATTGATCAAAGAATACGGAAAAAATGCGCTTGTTTTAATCGAAATGGGCAGTGCAAATAAAAATGACAATGTTGTTTCCCTATGTGTCCGCCTGAAACGTGAAAAGGAGGGGTGGAAAATATATCAGGTAGATTCATTTGCGATACGTCATCCGCTACCAAATTGCCGCTCCAGTCCTCCATAATTCAGTTCTAATATTTTCTGTTTCATATAATATCAATTTCTATAATATTTATATTATTTCCCATGGGGCTGGCATAGGTAAGCATTGTTGACGACGGTTCACGCGGGCAGTTTAGCCCATTGAGTGAGGATTTTCAGGAGTTTTGCAGGTGAGCGGATGTTGAAACGCCACTCGCACTCGGCCAGGAAGAGATGGAAGTCTTTACGTGGTATTCCATTGTATCGCCGCAGATGCCGCTTCGCCTGGCTCCAGAAATTCTCGATGCCGTTGATATGGTTTCTACCCAGGGCAAGATGCCTGCTGTGATCAATGCGTTCGTGATGGAATTCCGAGACATCCAGCTTGTCGTAAGCGTGCCAGGAATCGCTGTAAACAATTGAATCGGGCTATACTTTCTTTCGAATGATCGACATCAGCGTCTGATGTCCGGCATTGGGGATCATGACGGCATGGACACGGCCATGCCGTTTCAGCAGGCCGAAGACGGCCACTTTCCCGGCAGCACCCCGACCTCGTTTTCCTTTGCGATGTCCACCGAAATAGCTCTCATCGACTTCGATTTCCCCCGAGACCGGCGCCTCATGAGCAATCTGTTCTGCGATGATCTCTCGTAATTTCCGGTAATACAGGGTCGCTGTATTACGATTGACGCCTACAAGTTCGGCGGCGCTCCGGGCGGGCGTGCCCGCAACGAAGTGCTCCAGAAGGCGCTTTTGGATGCTGGCAGGCAGCCGACTGCGACGACGTGCTTTCATGCGACATATCAAGCCTTTATTCGCTTACCTATGCCAGCCCCTTTCCCATTTGGGGATATTTGTCATGCAGGAATCGGACGCGCAGCTTCCCCCCCCCCCCGCTGTTGTCTATCTGGCAGGTCAAGCT
>NZ_BANF01000194.1 GCF_000964425.1 Komagataeibacter intermedius TF2
CAAGAACTCTGGATATGCATCAATCTAATCACAGAATGCTCTAGCCCGCCGTATCCACCAGCCGGTCGCGAAACAGCCGCCGCATCTTGGCAATCTTTGGCGGGATCACGGCGCTGCAATAGGCATTGCCGGGATTACGGGCGAAGTAATCCCGGTGATAATCCTCTGCTGGCCAGAAATGCGTCAGTGGCGCGATTTCAGTCACCAGCGGGTCTGGCCATACCTTTTCTTCCGCGATTTCATTGCGGATGGCATAGGCCGTCATTTCCTGCTCCGGTCCCTGCCAGAATATGGCGGAACGATACTGCGTCCCCACGTCATTGCCCTGCCGGTTGAGCGTGGTGGGGTCATGCATGACAAAAAAGACCCGCAGCAGGTCGGCGCATGACAGTTCCGCGGGGTCGAATGTCACCCGCACGACCTCCGCATGGCCGGTGCGGCCAGAACAGACCTGTTCATAGGTGGGATTGGCGGTATGGCCCCCGGCATAACCGGGTTCCAGCCCCTCCACGCCGCGCAGTTCCTTCAGCGGCGCTTCAAGACACCAGAAGCAGCCCCCACCCAGCACCAGTGTTTCCAATGCGTGTCCGGTCATGCGTGCTGCTCCCCCTATTTTACAGGTCCGTCAGGAAATGCGCGCCAGCGCGGCCTGCAGGCGCTGGCGTTCAGCCTGGAACGTCTCAAGCCGTTCACGGTTTTCAGCCACCACTTCAGGCTTGGCGCGAGCCACGAAATCGGCATTGCCCAGCTTGCGCTCGACCTTGGTGATCTCGCCATCGACCTTGGCACATTCCTTTTCCAGACGCTGGCGTTCAACGGCAAGGTCAATGATCCCGGCAAGCGGAATGACAAGTGTTGCTTCATCCACCACCAGCTGCGCCGCACCCTGGGGCATTTCGCCTTCCAGCGGCTGCACCTCGGATACACGCGCCATGCGTCCGATCGCTTCCGACCATTTGGCGGCACGCGCCACGGTCACGGGTGAGGCATCGCGCAGCAGGACGGGGGCAAGGCGTGACGGCGGCACGTTCATTTCCGAACGCACGGTCCGGATCGCACTGATGAAGCGGATAAGCCACTCCATTTCCTCACGGGCTTCCTTTGCCCCTTCCAGATGTTCGGGCTGTGGCCAGGGCGCGGTAATCAGCGATCCCTCCGGCCCGAAACCGAAATGCTGCCACAGGCTGTCGGTCACGAACGGGGTGACGGGCTGCAGCAGCCGCATGATGGTGCCCAGCACATGGGCAGCCACGGCACGCGTCTCGACTGCTTCCGCCGTGTCCCCTGCGGCAAAGACCGGCTTGGCCAGTTCAAGAAACCAGTCACAGAAAAAGTTCCAGACGAAACGGTAGCAGGCTGCGGCATATTCATCGAAACGGAAGGCTTCCAGCGCCTTCGTCGCGTCTTCCACCGCCTGCGCCAGTTCCGCCAGTATCCAGCGGCCCAGCGGCGACTGCACGCTGGCGGGGCTGAACCCTTCGACCGGGGCCACGCCGTTCATTTCGCAGAAACGCGCGGCGTTCCAGATCTTGGTGATGAAGGAACGGTATTCTTCCACCTTCCTGCGTCCCAGCTTCACATCACGGCCCAACCCGGTCAGCGAGCAGATGCAGAACCGCATGGCGTCCGCGCCGTAGCTGTCGATCATTTCCAGCGGGTCAATGCCGTTGCCCTTGGACTTGGACATCTTCTGCCCACGTTCATCACGCACCAGGCCGTGGATGAATACCGTGCGGAATGGCACGTCCTTCATGAAATGCAGGCCCATCATCATCATCCGCGCGACCCAGAAGAAGATGATGTCAAAGCCCGTGACCAGCACGTCGGTGGGATAATAGCGGGCCAGTTCCGGCGTCTGCTGCGGCCAGCCAAGGGTGGAGAACGGCCACAGCGCGGAGGAAAACCACGTATCCAGCACATCTTCATCGCGCGTCAGCGCCGTCTCCTGCCCGTAATGGGCACGGGCCTGTGTCGCAGCATCGGCTTCGTCATGGGCAACGAATACGTGACCGTCCGGGCCATACCATGCCGGAATGCGGTGTCCCCACCACAGCTGGCGGCTGATGCACCAGGGCTGGATATCGCGCATCCAGGCATAGAAGGTGTTTTCCCACTGCCGGGGCACGAATTCGATCCTGCCGCTTTCGACCGCGTCAATCGCGGGACCGGCAAGGGTCTTGGCGTCGCAGTACCACTGCGTGGTCAGGCGGGGTTCGACCACTGCGCCACTGCGTTCGGCATGGGGTACCTGATTGGTATGCGGCTCGATCTTTTCCAGCCATTCGAGGCGTTCAAGTTCGGCCACCATCGCCTTGCGCGCCGCATCACGCGGCATGCCGGCCAGCGTGCGCACGAAGGCGGGATCAGCCAGACCATCCTCGGCACGCAGTTCACCCTCGATTTCGGCAAGGGTGATACGGGCTTCCTCGTCCAGCACGCTGGGCATGTCCAGCTTGTGACGGCGGCCGACCTCGAAATCGTTGAAGTCATGGGCGGGCGTGATCTTGACCGCGCCACTACCCTTGGTCGGGTCGGAATGTTCGTCCGCCACGATGGGAATACGGCGGCCCGTCAGCGGCAGGATGACATTCCTGCCCACCAGATCGGCAAAACGTTCATCTTCCGGATGGACGGCCACGGCCATGTCGCCCAGCATGGTCTCGGGCCGGGTGGTGGCGACCGTGATGGTGCGGCCCGGCTGCCCTTCGACGGGGTAGCGGATATACCACAGGTTGCCGCGCGTTTCCCGGTTATCGACTTCCAGATCCGAAATGGCGGAACGGAAGGCAGGGTCCCAGTTGACCAGACGGCGGTCGCGGTAGATCAGCCCTTCGCGGTAGAGGGTGACGAACACCTCCTTCACCGCATCCGACAGGCCATCATCCATGGTGAAACGTTCACGCGGCCAGTCGAGGGAACCACCCAGGCGGCGCAGCTGCCTTGTAATGCCACCGCCGGATTCGGCCTTCCATTCCCACACGCGTTCGACAAAGGCGTCGCGGCCCATTTCCTGCCGTGACGTGCCGTCCTTCTGCAGCATCCGCTCGACCACCAGCTGCGTTGCAATGCCTGCGTGATCGGTGCCCGGCTGCCACAGGGTGTCACGCCCCTGCATCCGCCGCCAGCGGATCAGCGTATCCTGCAGGGTCATGGTCAGGGCATGGCCAATATGCAGCGTGCCCGTGACGTTGGGCGGCGGTATCATGATGGTATAGGGCTTGGCCAAACTGTCTGGCCGGGCGCTGAACGCGCCACTGGCCTCCCACAGGGCATAGAGGGAAGTTTCTGTCCCGTCGGGGGAGAACGACTTGTCAAGCATCACGAAAAACCAGATCCACCATAATCAGACGCAGGGCAGGACAACGCGCCCGGCCATGCGCAGATATACCCCAAACCGGCGCGAAGGGAACGGCGCGCATGCAATCTTTATCTGCCCTGCCGCAACGCGGCCCTGCCACATCCCCGGATCACGCGGGCGCGGCATCATCTGATGCCGCCGGTCCATGCATGTTCCCTCAGCGTCCCGGCTGGCCGGTGGCGTAATCGCTGATCCCCCACAGCCGGTCATGCACGGCATGGTAATAGGCCCGTTCATCATACAGCGGGACATCAAGGCTGAGGTCACGCGCGGTCAGCCGTCCGACAGCCGCCGTGACCTGATAGGATGACTGCACAAGATTGCCCGCGCTGCGCACCAGCGCGATCTGGGCCTGAAGCAGGGTTTCCTGCTGCTGCAGCACCGCCAGCGTGGTGGTGGTCCCCACGATGACCTGACGCTGCATGCCATGCAGGGCGGTGGCATCCGCCGCGACGGCTTCGCGGTTGCTGTCGATCGCTTCCCGATTGGCCTGCATGCGCTGCCAGCTTGCCGCCGCCAGCTGGATCGCGGCCCGACGGCGGACATCCACCGTGTGGCCGGCTTCAGCCGCCTGCTGGCGCGCCATGCGCACGGCGGCATATTCGCCCCCACCCTGATAAAGCGGCATGGAGGCGTTGACGAGCGCGTATTTGTTATTGTTCAGCGAACGGCCTTCGTCCTGATTGATGCCGTGCATGTAGGCGGCCTCGGCGCTGACGGTGGGCATCAGGGCGGCAAAGGCCACGCCCACGGCGTCCTTTTTCGCGGCCTCATCAAACAGCGCGCCAATGACTTCGGGATTGTTCTGCACCGCCTGCGTCATAGCGTCCTGTTCGGTCTGCAGGGGCAGGACCAGCGGCTGGGGCGGGGACAGGTCATCGGGCGCATCACAGCCGACCACCTGCCGGTAGGTCGCGCGGTCCGCCTGCAATGTCCCTTCGGCCAGTTGCCTGACCGCGCGCGCATTGGCCAGCGCACCCTGCGCCTGCGCCACGTCGGTATGGGTGATTTCGCCCCCATGCGCCCGCAGGCTGGTGGCGCGCAGCTGGGCGGCGTAAACCTGTTCGTTATTGATGTCGATGCTCAGGATCTGCTCATCTTCCACCACGGTGACGTAGGCGCTGACCACATCGGAAAAGACCTGCTGTTCCGCTTCGATCAGGCGCGCGCGTTCCGCCATGACGGCATGCCGGGCCTTGTGCGTGTTCGCCGTTGTCTTGCCGCCAGTATAGATGGGCTGGGAAATGCTGACGCCGCCGGAATAACCGGGACTGTCATATTTACGGACGTATCCTCCCGATTCCCCTGCAACGGGGGCCATGCGCAGCAATCCGGAATAGTAAGACATGCTGGCGCTGCCGGTAATGGTGGGCCGCCACCCGCCCAGCGCCTGCGGCACCTGTTCATCCGTTGCCCGCAGGGCGGCGCGTTCCTGCCGCAGCACCGGGTTGGTCAGATAGGCCATGGCCAGCGCGGCCTTGAGGGTATGGGGAACATCCTGATCCTCCACCCGGGGCACCGGTGCGCGCGCCAGCGCCGTGCCACAGCACAGGATTGCCGCACTTCCCGCCCCGATTGCCCGGTATCCCCGCATTCTCGTCCCCGTCCGCCTGATATGCCATGCGGGAACGTGACGCCCCGCATGGCATGTTTACGGACAGGATATTGCGCAGGCGTTAATTGTCAGTCCGATCATGTTCCCCGTCAGAAAACAAAGGCAGGCGCCGGTTCCAGTTCCGGCAGCAGCGGGACTGCGACATCAAACAGCGGCTGCGTGGCGCAGCCCTGCGCCGTGCGGACAATACGACTGACGGATGTCACCCCCGATCCAGCGCAGACCGGCGCGATCACACGCCCGCCCTGCGCCAGTTGCTCCTGCACTGCCGAGGGGACCTCGCGCACGGCCCCGTCAATCATGATCAGATCGTACGGTCCGTCATCCGGCGCACCCCTGACCAGCGCACCGTCACGCCAATGCACGTCAGATGCCCACGTGAAACACAGGGCCCGGCCGATATCCGCCAGCCGCCGTTCCGATTCGAGGGCCACGATCTCCAGCGACTCCCCCATGGTGGACAGCAGCGCCGCGAGGTATCCGGTCCCGGCCCCGACCACCAGCACCCGTTCCCCGCGGACAGCTTCAGCAACCTGCAGCATGCGCCCCGTCACGCGCGGTTCGGTCAGGTAGCGTCCTTCCCCCAGCGGCAGGTTCTGGTCGGAATAGGCAAAGGCGCGCAGGGCATCCGGCACAGCCAGTTCACGCGGGAGCGCACGCATGGCCGCGATCACATGGGGATTACTGACCTGTGCCGGACGGATCTGGGCATCAACCATGCGCTGCCGTGCCGCGACAAAATCAAGAGGCACATAATCGGGGTCTGTCTTGTCCATAACGTTTCCTTGAAACACGGCGCCCTGAAGGGAAGGCGTTCGGCCGCCCGGCCGGACGGGCAATATTTTTTCCGGCTTTTTTTCTATTTATGCGCCGCTTTTACACCGAAACAACGCCCTACCTGCACACAACGGCTTGACCTGAGCCAGATTTCGGCAGATATAGCGCCAGAGCCGCTGAGGTCTGGTGGCAGAATGGTGATGCAGCGGACTGCAAATCCGCGAACGTGGGTTCGATTCCCGCCCAGACCTCCACGCCTTCCCTGTCCGGGGAAGATCGTGATTGACATCCCCCCCCCGGAAACCCGCCGTTTTCTTCTCCCTGGCTGTGACAGCCGATGACAGGCATGATGAGCGTATCGGCAGAACGGTGGGGGTATCGATTCTGGCTGATGCGGTGGTCAGGCGCACCTGTCCCTGATAGACCTGCCGCAAACTGCCAGACCCGGTCAGCCAGCGCATGTCCACAAGCCTGACGGATCTACAGCACAGCAAGACGCCCTCGGCCCCAGTCACACACGAAAAACAGCATCAGACCGGACAGACCTGTCCCGAAACCATCCATGGGCAGCTGGAAAGTGCTACCGGGCGCACGGCACATCTGCCCGCAACGGGACAGCATTCCGGTGGCATGAGGTAACCCGCAGCAAATTCCTGACGATATGGATATACAAACTTAAGGGACACTGCGCCCCGCAGGAGCCAATCGCTCTACCGGATCATCCCATATCGTTATTTCGAAGAAACAGAATTCATGAGGTCAATAATATTTCTGACCAGAGATTCGGCCGCGAGTGGCAGGGCCGTATCTTCGCGGGCATACAGGCCACGATGGCTGGTAATGTGTTTCCGGTTTGCTGATGGCATCCAGGATCATCTGGCCTCGCGTCCCGCGACTTCACGATCGAGCATCAGACAGGCATCATGGATGATCTGGAATATGAAACGGCGCTTCAGCCTGCGGAACCACCAATAGACGGTTAGCGGGCGGCATCCGGTCAAAATCCGTGCAACCGCCCAGAACATGCTATTCAACATTGGCCGTGCTGCTGGCGGCTTCAATCCTGCAATCGTTTCAAATATAGATTACAATTCCGGGCTTTGCGTAACCATATCCCTGCTTTCATTATTATTCATGATTTCATAAACTGAATGATGATGATTTTTTGGAATATTCCTGTTCAGTCATAGGTATCCGTCTGAACTGATGCACAGACAAAATAACCCCTGATCCTGACATATCGTCAACCGGTGGAAAGACTGTCCTCCCACTGCATTTCGGAGCCCGGTGCAGTTTGCCCCGCATGATTTTCCTTTTTTCCATCATCGCCCGGTTCCTTCGCGTGGCAGTGCGTGGCATGGTCCGGTCATGAAACCGACCCTACTGATCAGCGGCTGTCTGTCTGGCCAACCTGTCCGGTATGACGGCGCTGCACGCACGCTGTTACTGGACAGTCTGGCCCGTTGGCGAACAGAGGGGCGTGTCATCGCCTTCTGTCCCGAAACAGCCGCAGGTCTGCCGACGCCCCGGCCACCCGCGGAAATCACCCATGGCCGGGACGGGGCGGCGGTCCTTGATGGATCAGGCCGTGTATGTGAGAAGTCCGGCCATGATGTCTCCGCCCCTTTCCTGACAGGCGCTTACCTGATGCTGGATCTGGCACGACGCCATAACAGCCGGTTGGCCCTGCTGATGGATGGCAGTCCATCATGCGGCAGCAGCTTCATTTATGATGGCCAGTTCACTGGCACGCGCCATGCAGGACAGGGCATTACAGCGGCATTGCTGCGCCGTAACGGGATTGCAGTCTACTCTCCTGCGCAGTTTTCGAGCCTTGAGGCGGTGATGGGGCATACATCGTAACCGTGGTCTGCGCCTACGTCCCGGCAGGGCAGCTGAAGACCAGTTCGGCACCGCCCCCGCCATCATCGGCAAAACCTCTAGCGTCGCAGTCCAGCCCATTATCACAGGCAATGAACTACGTACCGTAGGTATCATAAGACGGGTCCGCCGCGGCTACCTGCCCCATAAGCAACGACAGCAGGACCATTCCCCCAGCCAGTTTTTCACCCTGTCTGTTTCCCATCATGTTTCCATCCCAGGCAGGCAGTTCAAGACATGTATCGTTACAACGATACTACAACAAATACACATGGGAACACCGTCTTTTTTGGCGCGCGATAGAATATTGAGACATTTTTTTATTTACAGTTTTATTTAAAAAAACGGTAGAATCGGGCCTTTTCTTTGAAATGGAAGATCAAGACGACTGCGATATAGATGGTGAATATAACGCAGGAACACACCGGTCGCATCATGTTGCGACATGCCGCCAGCATTCGTGCTTTACGAACATGTTTTCGATCAGATGAGGTCTCTCATACAAACATTATCTATCTGGACACAGTACATCTACGATTTTTACAAAATACCATTATAAATTACATAGACGATCCTGCTCAGGTTACGGCATGCATCCACACGGCGGCATCATGCTCCAGAGCAGAAAAACAGTCTAATCCGCCACATCTGACTGTCAGACAGTCAAAGCAGGTCACTCACAGGCTTGCCCCCATGCAACCTTGTGAATGATCAACCAATCGCCGCCCGGTTCCGTCATTCAAGGGGACTGATGACCTGCAGCATCCTGGCGTGATGCCGCTTCCAATGATCGGGCAGCCTTTACCAATACTGCAATGGCAGGCGCGATATCAGGTAGCAGATCGCCTGCGGGCTGGGGACTGGACCTGACCGCCAGCAGGGAGGCCGATGCCGCGAACTGCCCCTGCGCATTCACGCCAGCCGTTTGCAGGCCGATCCATAGCGTCCAATCCCGTCTGCGCCAGTTGCGCCAGCAGGGTGGGTGCGGGCAGCACCTCCGTGACGGAAGGATCACGTTGCGCCAGCCACCGCAGGCGGGCGTCATTTCCACGCCAGTTTTCCAGCCGGGCATGCAGGCTTGCCGCCAGTTCCTTTCGTCCAGCAAGACAGGCCTGCACGTCATGGTTAAACAGCGCGGCCTCCGTATTATCCGTCGTCGCGATGTCAGCTGCACGATCCAGTGGGCGCGGATCACTGGTGGGGGCGACGCGGCATGGGCCATGACGCGCCAATATCGCGCATGGAATGCTAATAAAATATAATACGTGCGATAATATCATATGCTATATTGGCACTCTCCATGAATGTAATACGCCGTGCCCGCCCTGCATGATGTCATGCAGGCTGTCCGTCCATTGTCGCGACAATCGTCCCACGTTGTAGCCTGCAATGAAACATACAGGGAACACCGTATCACTCCGCAACGTTGCCATGGAGTCAGAACCGGAACCACCTGCAACAGGTCATAAAGAACCCTTCGGTCACGCCGTGAGGCCAATGACAAAACACCTGTATGCCGACGCACCATGGTTCATGAATGCAACAGCGCTTTTCAGGCGGCCTGTTTTCTTACCCCGCCATGACCTGCTATGCCGGACGGAACCCGTAACAGGACAGGCCTGGTTTCGCATGCGTCTGCGCTCCCCCTGGCATCCGCACCTGCCACCCGGCAACACGCCGCCTGCCGAACGTCTGGCGGATGCACTGGCAGGCGACATTCTGGGGGAAAAGCTGGATGCGGGCGACCGCCTGCCTGCCCACCGCGACCTTGCATGGCAGTTGGGCATAGGTGTGGGCAGCGTGACCCGCGCCTATGCCATGCTGGAACGTCGCGGCCTGGTGCGTAGCGTACGCGGGCGCGGCATGTTCGTGGCTTCCCGCCCTGGCGGATCGGGGCAGATGATCGACCTGTCGGCCAACATGCCGCCGCCCATGTTCGGCAATCGGGCGCTGGCCCGCACGCTGGGCCGCCTTGCCCATACGGTCGACCCGGCGCTGTTCAATGTCTATCCCCCTGTTGCGGGGCATATCGAACACCGCCGGATCATGGGTCACTGGCTGGCGGAACTGGGGGTGGACATGCCGCCCGACCGCCTGCTTCTGGCCAGCGGGGCGCAGCAGGCCCTTGGCGTGGCGGTGGCGGTCTGCCGCACGGTCCGCACGACCGCCGTAACGGAGGAACTGGCCTATCCCGGCATGCTGTCCCTGCTGAGGCAGGCCGGATTGCCGCCCCATGGCCTGCCCATGGACCGGCATGGCCTGCTGCCCGCACCGCTGGATCGCATGCTGCATGCCCACGGACCGGGCCATTGCGTGGTGTACGTCACCCCCACCATGCACAATCCGACCACCGCCACCATGGACCATGCCCGCAGGCAGGACATCGTACGGATATGCCGGGCACATGATGCCCTGATCATCGAGGATGATGTCTATGACTGTGCGCGCGATGACCAGCTTCCACCGCTGGTGACGCTGGCGCCGGAACGGACGTTCTACGTCAACAGCCTGTCCAAGACCCTCAGCCCCGGATTGCGTATCGGCACGCTTGCCCCCCCTGCCCGCTTCATGGCGGCGGCACGGGAGGCCCTGCTCAATTCATCGCTCATGATCGCACCACTCTCCTATGCCATGATGGCGCAGTGGATGCTGGATGGCACCGCGACCTCCGTCCGGCGGGCCTTGCGTGGGGAGGCGGAACGGCGGCGCGGACTGGCCCTGCGCATTCTTGGTCCCGACCTGACGCCGCCAGCCTATGACGCCTTTCACGCATGGATGCCCATGTCGATGGAGCAGGCAACGGATTTCGTGTCTGCCGCCGCACGCGAAGAGGTTCGGGTAACCCCGCTTTCTCCCTTCGTGGCGACCGCTGATACCTGCGGCCAGGGCGGAATACGGCTATGCCTTGGGCCAGCCACCCTGCCCGACCTGACGGATGCGCTGCATCGGCTGCGCCATGTACGCACAGAAGTGCACAATAGTGTCACGTGACACTTTCTTCGTGGAAGAAAAGTGTCACAGCATCCTATCATTCCCTGAACAGACATATGCCAAGGACAAGGACACTCCATGACAGACCAGCCCATTACGGTCATTGCCACGATCCGCGTCCGCCCCGACCATGAAAAGGCGGCAATTGCAGCCATCCATGACTGCGTGACGGCGTCCCGGCTGGAAAAAACCAACATTTCCTACCAATGCCACCGTGATGTGTCGGACAGGGAGGTTTTCGTGTTCGTGGAACGCTGGGCCAGCCCCGAAGCCCTGACCGAACATGAAACCACCCCGCATTTCCGCGCAATGGCGGAGGTGTTCAGGACCGCATTGGCCGAACCGCTGCATGTGCGCATCACACATGAAATCTGAACCTGCGCCACTGGGGCAGCTGGGCCGCCTCGCCATCGCGCTGTTCCTGTCCTACATGGCGGTGGCGCTGCCGCTGGCGGCCATCCCGGTCTCCATCCTCCACTGGCCGGGTTATGGCAACGGCCTTGCGGGGCTGGCGGTGGGCATTGCGTTCTTTTCCACCATCCTCAGCCGCAATCATGCCGGTGCTTTTGCCGATATACGGGGCGGACGGCCATGCATGCGCTCGGGGCTGGCGATCTATGTCGTGGCCAGCCTGATCTGCGTGCTGGCGGGCATCGGCGGCCTGCCGCACGCCGTGCGCTACATGATCCTGATCATGGGACGGCTGCTGCTGGGGATCGGGGAAAGCCTGACCATCGTGGGCATGCTGGGCTGGGGCATCGGCCTTATGGGCCAGCAGCGCGCGGGGCGGGTCCTGGCATGGACGGGAGCCGCCATGTACGGCGCTTTCGCCGTGGGTGGCCCCGTCGGGCTTGCGATATACGAACACTGGGGGCTGGGTGTCCTCATGCTGGTATCGGCGCTGCTGCCGCTGGTGGGGCTTGCGCTGGTGCATGGGGTGCCGCCGTCACAGCCACATGCCGGGGGCAGGCCGCCGTTCTGGCGCATTCTGGGCACCATCCGCTGGCAGGGGATCGCCGTGGCGTTGCAGGGGGTGGGATTTGCCGCCCTCGGGGCGTTCCTGCCGTTACGTTTCCTGCATGCGCACTGGCCTTATGCGGGGCTGGGGCTGACGTGTTTCGGTCTGGCGTTTGTCGCCGGGCGTTTCATATGCGGGCATCTGCCTGACCGTATTGGCGGGCTGAAGGTGGCGCTGTTCTCGCTTCTGATCGAAGCCGCGGGACAATACCTGCTGTGGTGTGCGCCCACGCCACTGCTGGCGCTGGCGGGCGCGGTGCTGACCGGGGCGGGCTGTTCCATGGTCTATCCCTCGCTTGGGGTGGAGGTCGTGCGGCTGGTCGCACCCCATATGCGGGGCACGGCGCTGGGTGGGTTTGCCGCCTTCCAGGACCTGGCCTATGGCGCGACCGGGCCGCTGGCGGGACTTCTGGCGGACCATTTCGGGTACGGGATCGTCTTTCTGGTCGGCGGGCTGTGCGCCACGGGGGCGGCTGTCATCATCCTCGCCTTGCTGACTGTCCACCATGGGAAGGAGCCAGCATGACGACGCATCCCGTCTATATCCTTGGCACCTGCGATACCAAGCACGCGGAACTGGCCTATATCCGCCAGTGCCTGCATGCGCGCGGGGTAACGGGTCTGATCGTGGATGTCAGCACACGCGGCGCGCGGACACAGGCGGATGTCAGCGCACGAACGGTCGCCGCTTTTCATCCGGATGGAGAAAGTGCCGTATTCCGTGGCGAACGTGGGCAATCCATCGCCGCCATGGCTGCCGCCCTGCGCCATTACCTGCTGGCGCGCACCGATCTGGGGGGCGTGATCGCCATTGGCGGGTCGGGCGGCACGGCACTGGTGACACCGGCGCTGCAGGCGCTGCCACTGGGGCTGCCCAAGCTGGTGGTCTCGACCGTGGCGTCCGGCAATACCGCGCCCTATGTCGGGGGATCGGATATCGCGATGCTGTATTCCGTAACTGACATGGAAGGCCTGAACCGCCTGTCACGCGTCATATTGTGCAATGCCGCCAATGCCATGGCGGGCATGGTGCGCACGCCATGTCCCGCCGCCCCGGACCCGCGCCCGGCCATTGGCCTGACCATGTTCGGGGTGACCACGCCATGTGTCGATCATATTGTCCATGACCTGTCGCGGCAGTTTGACTGTCTTGTGTTCCACGCCACCGGCACTGGCGGTCGGGCGATGGAACGGCTGGCGGATGATGGGGTGATACGCGGTTTCATTGATGTGACGCTGACCGAGTTCTGTGATCTGGTGGCAGGCGGCATCTTTCCGTGCGACACGGACCGCCTTGGTGCCGTCATCCGCACGCAACGCCCGTATGTGGGCAGTTGCGGCGGGCTGGACATGGTCAATTTCGGTGCACGCGCCACCGTGCCCGAACGGTATCGCGACCGCGTGTTTGTCGAACATAATCCCCAGATTACCCTTATGCGCACCAGTCCGGCGGAATGTCGCGCCATGGGCCACATGATCGGCCACCAGCTGAACCGGTGCGAAGGCGAAGTCCGGTTCCTCTACCCCGAGGGCGGTTTTTCGATACTGGACCAACCTGGCGCGCCGTTTCACGACCCGGTGGCGGATGAAGCCTTTTATGCCGCCCTGTCCGAAACACTGGACCAGACCCCGCGCCGCCGGCTGATCCGCCTGCCCCATGCAATCAACGACCCGGCATTCGCCGATGCGCTTGCGCATGAGTTTTCCCGTATCTTCATGAAGGACACAGACAATGCCCAGCATTCCCCGCAGTGAGATCCTTGCTAAATTTCGCACCATGATCGCCGCGCGCAAACCCATTGTGGGCGGCGGCGCGGGCACCGGCCTGTCCGCCAAATGCGAGGCGGCGGGCGGGATCGACCTGATCGTCATTTACAATTCCGGCCGCTACCGCATGGCGGGACGGGGATCGCTGGCGGGACTGCTGGCCTATGGCAACGCCAACCAGATCGTCATGGAAATGGCGCGCGAGGTTTTGCCCGTCGTACCGCATACGCCAGTACTGGCCGGGGTAAATGGCACCGACCCGTTCGTGAATTTTGATGTGTTCCTTGATGACGTCAAACGCGTCGGTTTTTCAGGCATCCAGAACTTTCCCACAGTGGGGCTGATTGACGGCAACTTCCGCAAGAACCTTGAGGAAACCGGCATGAGCTACAGCATGGAGGTGGATGTGGTCGCCCGCGCCACCCGGAAGGACCTGCTGACCACGCCCTATGTCTTTGACCCCGCGAACGCCGTGGACATGGCAAAGGCGGGCGCTGATGTGCTGGTCGCCCATATGGGGCTGACAACCGGCGGCGCGATTGGGGCGGAAACCGCGTTTACTCTGGATAACTGCATTGAACGGATCAATGCGATTACCGAAGCCGCGCGCGCCGTGCGCCCCGACATCATCACCCTATGCCATGGCGGCCCGATCGCCATGCCGGCTGATGCGCAGAAAGTCCTGTCCGGCTGCCCGGACTGCCATGGCTTCTATGGTGCATCCAGCATGGAGCGCCTGCCGGTTGAAGTGGCATTGACCGAGCAGACCCGGGATTTCAAGTCGCTGACGCGCTAAGGACGATCCGAAATAAATCAAGGTCTTCGGGCGCCGCCTTTTCGACAAAGGGGGCACCCGAAGCATTCTGAAAACACTTCCCCCAAAAAACCGTCTCTGTTTATCGCCGTTCCGGCCATGGCCGCCATGGCTGCTGTTCCAGTTGGGGCGGCGTGCCGGACGGGGCGCACAGGCTGCGCCCGAAGGGGTGACGCAACGTGCCCCCGTGCAATGACAGCGCAAGCTGGGCTGGCGTAATGCAATACCCTGGGTCAAATGCATTCCCCGATACCCAGCGCAGGGCTGTGGCAACCTGTCCGCCCGCGTCGAGTATTCCACCCGGCGCGGCGACTGTCTGCCGCCATCCGACCGGAATGGGATGATGGCCGCCGTCCTCGAACGCTACCGGGCCGACTGATGCCAGCGAACAGGCCTGCGTGCCGGCGTTCCGCACCACAAGCCATAGCCCGCTGTGCATCATGCCATCGAATTCGCCCTGTCCGTCATCCAGCACCATGACCGTATGGCGTGGCGTGCACGCCCGCACGGCATGGGCATGGGCATGGGCATGGGCATGGGCATGGGCGTCTGCAGGCAGGATGGACAGGCCAAGGGCAACAGACGGGATCAGCCACCGCATCAGGATCCACCGCCCTGTCGTCCAACGGGATTGACGTCAAAGTGCACGACATGGCCCGTGGCGGGATCCAGATGACATGCCCATGTAAACGGAATCCAGCGCATGGGCGCTGTCGCCAGCTGATACTGCCCGCGTCCTTCAATCAGCGCCGGACTGACCACGACCTGACTGTCCGGACGGTCATCCTGCAGGAAAAAACGGTGGGGCAGCGCGCCCCTGCGGACCAGCATGGCGCGCGCGGCATCCTGACACAGGAAAGTGGTCATCTGCCATGCCATGTCCTGTCCCATGACACCGGGACGCTCCCGCGCGGAAAGTGCGTTGAGACGCCTCATGATGATCTGCTGTTCCGCAGGTGAAGGATGTGCATTTCCCGCCGCCCGTGCATCCGCGGAGATACCCGAAAAGACCGTCCCCACGCACAGCATCATGGCCACGGCGCGACACAGGCGGCTACGTGCCATGGATATGGGGAAAACGGCGGAGCCTGTGGTCATGGTGATGTCTTCCTGCCTGTTTGGGATGGCGCAGCGGGTGTAGGGGGCTGATACCCCGCGCGGGCCTGCCGCAGCGTCATGCCCGTAAGGTACTTTGCAGCACGCCGCTTGGGCACTCCGATCCGTTGCGCCAGATAGATCCCGGAGTGTCCCGAACAGGCATAGGCCATGAAACAGCCCATGGCGAAATAGACAATATCCGCCGCCCCGAACAGTTCCACCCCCATAAGCGTGCAGGCCAGCGGCGTGTTGGCCGCACCGGCAAATACCGCTACGAACCCGACCCCCGCCAGCAGGTCTACCGGCGCGTGCAGCCAGGCGGACAGCGCATTGCCCAGCCCGGCCCCGATAAAGAACAGGGGGGTGACTTCACCGCCCTTGAAACCCGCCGCCAGCACCGCGACGGTAAAGACCAGCTTCCATGCCCATGCCAGCGGATAATGCGCGGGACCAAAGAAATTGAGGATTGAAGCCCCACCATCCTCCGGCGCTGCAATTCCCAGCCCCAGGTAATCCCGCGACCCGCATATCCATACCAGCGCAATGGTCAGCACCCCGCCAATGGCTGGCCGTAACCACGGCGTGGGACAGAAGCGTCGCAGCCACGCGGCTACACGATGCACGGATTCAGCAAACAGCAGGCTGGCCAGTCCAAACGCCACGCCCGCCACCATTACCTTGGCCAGCAGAAGCATATCCGCATGGAAAAATCGTCCATCCAGCCCTGCATAGCCATGAAACCGGAGGGTATAGGGCACATGCTCGATCCCCCATGCATGACAGACCCAGTCCGCCATCGTGGCGGCAAACATGACAGGCAGCAGCGCACCATATTCAATGCGTCCCACCCGCAGGACTTCCAGCCCGAAAACCGCACCCGCCACCGGCGTGCCGAATACGGCCGAAAAACCTGCCGCAATACCGGACATAAGCAGGACACGGACTTCATCTGGGTCGCGCAGGCGGCACAGCCGCCCGATCGCACTGGCGATACTGCCCCCCATCTGCACCGCCGTACCTTCGCGCCCGACCGATGCCCCGAACAGGTGGCTGACAACCGTCCCCGCCATGACCAGAGGCGCCATGCGCAGGGGCACGCCGCCGCCGGGTTCGTGGATCTGGTCCACGATCAGATTATTGCCCCCTTCCGTCGTGCGGCCGAACCAGTGATAGAGCAACCCGATCGTGACACCCGCCACCGGCAGGCCATACAGCAGCCATGGATGGGCCAGCCGCGTTGCCGCCGCGTGATCCAGCAGCCACAGGAACATCGCGCAGGCACTGCCCACGCACCCTGACAGCGCGGCAAGCAGCCCCGCCCATTTCAGCACCATACCCGCCACACGGCAGCCATCGCGCATGATTACGTCAATATTCATTGATATTCGCCAAACCCGGCATTTCTTTCATGGAACAACAGGCGGAGTGCGCCTGCACGCGGACATGATTGTACGACCCTACACGGATTCCTCCCCTTGTTGCCGCAATGGCATTGGGCAGGAATCATCAGCCCCTTACAGGGCGGTTCGACCATCATGGTCCGGCAGAATCCATTGCCGTCGGTTCTTAAAAGCGCGGATCACGGCCATCGTCAAGCACTGGCGGGACGGACCGCCTGCAACCCCTCCATGCATCCCGGATGGGCACAGCACAGCCACGCATCCACAGACGATAGCCGGAACAATATCACGGACAGATTTCGATGCCGAAGATGACATGATGAAAACGCGGCCCACTGTCGTGTCACGACATCGGAGCCAGCCACGCCCCTACGCATCTTCGGTTCCATGCGCGGAAAACTGGAAAAGTCCTGGCTGTCGCCTTTTCTCAAAAGGGCGACAGCTTTCGAAGCTTAAAAAAATCCTCACCAAAACCGTCTGCAATATCTGCGGTCTGTTTCATCAGGCGGGATTGCTGAACAGGTTCTTATGGCATCACCGTGACACCTCCCTCAGCTATTGCCGCCAAAGGCAGGGCGCGTGGCTTCGAACAGGAACCATGTCCGGCGCTCGGTCTCATCAATCCAGTTTTCCAGCAGGCTGGCGGTCGCGACGTCATTGCCTTCGTCACACACGCCATGAACCGCACGCAGGCGTGCGGTCAGGGCAAGGTTATCCTCCCGCAGTTCCGCCAGCATATCCTCTGGCGTGACATAGCTGGCGTCATTATCGGCCACCTTTGTCAGCCGTGCGATTTCCCCAACCGAATGCAGTGTCGTTCCCCCGATCTTGCGGGCGCGTTCGGCCAATGGGTCCGTCATGGCGAACAGCTGGTCGCCCTGCTCATCCAGCAACAGGTGATAATCACGAAAATGACGGCCACTCATGTGCCAGTGGAAATTCTTGGTCTTGATATAAAGGGCAAACACATCCGCCAGGACCGCCTTCAGCCCGGCGGCGATTTCATGCACGGCAGCCTGCTTCAGGTCCGTGGGCGTGCCAAGATAGGTCCGGACATGGGCCGCACCGGCCTTTGCCATTGCATCAGTCATCATCGTCTCCCCTGTTCTGTCATCTGGTCTGGCGTCTTTTCATGCCACTGCGCCCGGTCGCGGGCGCAAATGGGGTCGCATGGCCCTTAACGCCGATTGACCGGTGGGGTTCTTGCCCGGCCGTCCGGTTACACCACGCGAATGCTTCATGCGGTTTGTTGTTGCAACTGATATTCGTTTGCAATAAGAATAACGCACTCACGGCACGATCAGGCAGTTTCCCAACCGTCGATTTCCCAGCACCACGCCGTGAAAACTCCTGCGGCATCGTGTCCGCGCGATGCCGCACTCCTTTTTTCATGCAGGGACCATGTCAATCATGAGTGAAACCACAGGATGCACGGCCGACTGGCACCTTGAACACTCTTCTCCCGGGATGTTTCTTCACTATCTTGCGCCCCAGCACCTTTTCGCCCGGCAGATCAACACGCTGACGGCGCGCTTCCGTGATGTGCAGGCCCTGTGCGATGCAGGTTCATGTCCGCCCGCGCTGACACGGCTACGCAATGCGCTGGCATTCCATCTGGTCAGGATGTCGCGCTGGTGGCGGTTTGATTTCTGCCCCCGTGGCGTAACCGGGGTGCGCAATCCACTCTTCCTGACCTATGTGAAGGCCCATGCCGAACGCTCGGCCGAGGACGACGCCCTGTTTGACCTGTTTACCATGCAGCGCCACATGCATGGCGGCGACGGGGGACATATCCTTGTCCTGGGCCGTGATCCGGTCCCGGACCCGTCCGTTTCCATCCTGTATGGCGTGGACGGACAGCGCAATTTCCGCTTTGCCACCAGTTCGCACGGCGTGCAGCCATTATGGAATGGGCAGGCCTATCCGGATTTCGCCGCGGCATGGCTTGCCGCGCGTGGCGTACACGCCCTGATCCGCGATGACAGCACGGACCTGCATGAATACGAAACCGCCCAGCGGGAACACGCGTGGGCCCGGTCATGGCACCACCGCCATTTCCACCGCAGCGGCAAGCTGCCGGTTATCCGGCTGTATGCACAGGCCAATGCCCAGTTCATGAACTGCCAGTCCACCTTTGGCCGCGCGGAAATGAAAACAGTGGTGGAACGCCTGGCCTTTGATATCGCCCGCGCCGCCTTTCAGCGCCACATGACGGTGGCCGACCTGATTGAAGACAGCGACGCGCTTTCCATCAACCTCCGTTCGGCCAATACCATCAAGCAGCGGGCGCGGGCATATGTGGCGACCTGTATCGACCCGATTGCACGACCTGAAATGGATACGCTGCTGGACCGGGTCGTATCCTACGTGCCACGCCGCTGCCCGTGAACAGATGCCTGCCGCGCCCCGCCCACCATGTTGGGCAGGGACGCGGATACATGGGGGCCATGCGTCATGGCCCCGGTTTTACTGTGCAGTATAGCCGCCATCAATGACCAGCTCGCTGCCGGTCATGAACTTCGATTCATCAGATGCCAGAAAGACAATGCCATAGGCGATGTCATCAGGTTCGCCCAGATGGCCAAGGGGATGCAGGTCAACCAGACGCTGCCGGGCCGCAGCCTGATCCGGGGTTTCGGCAGTAAAGCCCTGCACCATCGGCGTCCAGATATAACCGGGATGGATGGAATTGACCCGGATCCTGTATCCCTGCCGGGCACAATGCAGGGCAGCGGATTTGGTGAACAGCCGCACGCCCCCCTTGCTGGCGTTATAGGCCGCCAGCGTGGGGTCGCCCACCAGCCCCTCGATGGAGGACAGGTTGATGATCGACCCGCCGCCATGTGGCTTCATGGCCTCTACGGCATAACGCGTGCCCAGAAAGACGCCATCCAGATTGACGGACTGCACGCGCCGCCAGTCCGCAAGGCTGGTGCTTTCGACCGAGCCTGTATAGAGGATGCCCGCGTTATTGACCGCAATATCCAGCCGCCCAAAACGGGCGTCAATGGCGGCCATTGCCTGTTTCCAGTCATCTTCCGCCGTGACGTTCAGCGGGACGAACAGCGCCTCGCCCCCCGCCTTTGCAATTTCGGCAACGACAGCCTGACCTTCATCTTCCTTCAGGTCGGCCACGACCACCTTTGCCCCTTCGCGTGCCAGCAGCAGGGCCGTTGCCCTGCCGATCCCCCGGGAAGCACCTGTAACCAGCGCTATTTTCCCCGATACACGTCCCATGCTTTTTGCTCCTGAATAAATAACTTCCCTTAAAATATAAGGAAAATTTCATTCAGGGCATTGGGGGAGCGCAATACATCCACAACGTGACGACACGTTTGCGTGATACTGCGCACCCCATCGCCGGTCAGGCCGCGACTGCGTCCTTCTGGGGCAGTGTACTGGCGATTTTCATAAGTTCACGCCCAAGTTCGGTCTTGATCATGCGCTGTGCATAAAACTTCAGTGCTGCCGCATCGATAAAACCACGGCGGAAGGCCACCTCATGCGGGGATCCAACCAGCAGCCCCTGACGGGACTGGATGGTCTGCACGAACTGCCCTGCCTGCATCAGGCTGTCGGGCATGCCGGCGTCAAGCCATGCACAGCCACGCCCCAGACGCTGCACATGCAGGTCATCCTTTTGCAGGTAAATGCGGTTCAGGTCGGTAATTTCCAGTTCCCCGCGCGATGAGGGCTTCAGGGAGCGCGCATATTCCCGCACGCGACCGTCATAGAAATACAGGCCGGTCACAGCCCAGTTCGACTGTGGAGAGGTGGGTTTTTCAACAATATCCAGTGCGTGACCATCTGCCGAGAAACTGACCACGCCATAGCGTTCGGGGTCACGGACTTCATAGGCGAATACCGTAGCCCCCGTCGGGCGCGCGGCCGCTTCGCGCAGCTGCCGGCCCAGATGGTCGGCAAAAATCAGGTTATCCCCCAGTATCAGGGCACACGGCGCATCATCCAGCCAGTCATCGGCAATGACGAATGCCTGTGCGATCCCATCGGGCGAAGGCTGCTCGCGATAGGTGAAGGTCACACCCATGTCCGACCCATCCCCCAGAAGCCGCCGGAACAGTGGCAGGTCCGCAGGGGTCGATATGATCATGATATCGCGTATCCCCGCCAGCATGAGCGTGGACAGGGGATAGAAAATCATCGGCTTGTCATAAACCGGCAGCAGCTGCTTGCTGACCGCCTGCGTCATGGGATGCAGGCGCGTGCCTGATCCACCGGCCAGAAGAATGCCCTTGGGCGGTTTGGTCGTGGTCTGTGCGCTCATGCTGCTGTTCCCATCTTCTCACCTGCCTGACCCAGGCGTTCCCCGCCATACCGGGCAGCACGAATGCTGTCCCACCAGTCCCGGTTATCGAGGTACCACTGCACCGTGCGCCGGATGCCGTGTTCAAAATCATGGCGGGCATGCCAGCCCAGCGCCTGTTCGGCATGGGTGGGGTCAATTTCATAACGAAAGTCATGTCCCGGCCGGTCGGTCACATGCCGGATCAGACGCGCATGCGGGCCTGCCGGGTCGGGATGCAGTTCATCAAGTATCGTGCAGATGGTTTCCACCACCTGCATGTTGGTGCGTGGCTGTCGCGCCCCGATGGCGTAGGTTTCACCGGGCTGCCCACATTCCACCGCGCGGACCAGGGCTTCGGCATGGTCTTCGACAAACAGCCAGTCGCGCACATTCTGACCCGTGCCGTAAACCGGCAGTTCGCGTCCTTCGATCGCATTGATCGTCACCAGCGGGATCAGTTTTTCAGGAAAATGCCATGGTCCATAATTATTGGTGGTATTGGTGACGAAGGTCGGCAGCCCATAGGTATGGTACCACGCCCGCACCAGATGGTCAGAAGACGCCTTGCTGGCGGAATACGGGCTGCGCGGGTCATAGGGGGTCCGTTCGGTAAATGGCGGATCACCGGGCTGTAACGCGCCAAACACCTCATCGGTTGAAATATGGTGAAAACGGAATGCCTTCCGCCGTTCCGCATCCTGTCGCGCCCACCACTTCCGTGCGGCCTCCAGTAATGTATAGGTGCCCACTATATTTGTGCTGACAAACGTGCCGGGACCATCGATGGAACGGTCCACATGGCTTTCCGCCGCAAGGTGCATGACGGCATCGGGACTGAATTCCGAAAATATCCGTTCCATGCTGGCGGCATCGGTAATATTCGCCACTTCCAGCCTGTAACGCCCGCTTTGCGCAGCGGCTTCCGTTGCCTTTATACTTGCGGCATAGGTCAGGGCATCCACATTCAGGACTTCATGCGTGGTCTGGTCAATCAGACGCCGCACAACTGCGGAACCAATGAACCCGCATCCCCCCGTTACAAGTATTCGCATGTCTCACTTCCTTTCCCCCGTTACGCGACCGTACGATCCCATGACTTTTCACGGTGGGGAAAAAGCCGGTCGTTTCATTGATACGGGCCGAACGCGAAGACCGGGACGACCCTGTAAAATCGCAAATGGAACGCGACAATCTAAGGGGCAGTCTGTGTCATAAATATGGAAAGCGATGCCTTATTCAGTCAAAAAACAATAAAACAATATTGTACGAAAAACAGTGCGCGTGTCCTGACGGACTGTTCACGCTGGCCTGCGTGCGCCAATCATTGCATCACGCGCCTCGACCCGCTGCATGACCCTCCGGCCCAGACGTTGTGACGGCCGTTCAACCAGATGGTAACAGACCGTACCCACGATCAGGCATAACCCGAATATGGCAAAAGTAACCGCCAGCCCGGATGCCAGATCAAGATGATGCAGCCATTCGCCCAGGCTCCAGGATATGATGCCAATCAGCAGGTAATGCGTCAGGTAAAAGGAAAACGATATACGCCCGAGCCATATGACCGGCTCCGAGCGCAATAGCGCATCCACTACCCCGCGCTGATAGGCCAGGCCGAAAATCAGCGCGGTAAACCCGAACACATCCAGCACCGGCACAACGGGGAAAAACAGTGTTGCCGCAATAAATATGACAGCACCCGATGTAATGGACGCTGCATGGCGCTCCATACTGTCAGGCAGCAGATGATAGGCACGATACAGCAATATTCCCGCCGCAAAACAGAAGAACATGCGAATGGCGCCAAATGTTCCCGTCGGGTTGTTATTGGCATGGTGGCAGGCGGACAGCACCACGACCAGCGTGACAAGGCTGCATGCACACAGTGCCAGCGCATTGCGTGGCGATGAAATGCGCATTGCCCACATCGCCAGCAGCGGGAACATGATGTACCCCAGCACTTCCGCGCTGAGGGTCCAAGACACGATGTTCCATTCCCCCAGCTTCAGCACTGTCCAGCTCTGCACCAGCAGAAGGGTCTGCACGAAACCCGGCAGGGACAGGTTATGCGCGCGGTAAGCGAAGGCAGGGTCCGTATAATGCCGCTGCATGGCCACATAGCCGGGCGCCAGCAGCACAAGCGGCACCATGGCCAGCAGCACGAATGTATTGAGCGGATACACCCGGAAGAACCGGACAATGAAGAAATCCCGGATCACATGCCACCGCAGGACCGTGAACTGCCCTTCATGCACATGCATGAGAATGAACCCCGACAGCACGAAAAACAGGTCCACGCCACGGAAGCCATTAAACAGGAACAGCGACTGCAGCATCCATGGCTGATGCAGGATATCGGCAGCCAGACCATAGAAATGCGTCATGAAAACCCATAACGCCGCGATACCGCGCACACCGGTCAGGCTGGGGATGGAACGGGCCTTGGGCATGTTGTTCCCCCGGATTCATCTATTCTGGTTCAGGTTTCAGAAAAATCTTTCGTCAATCGTCACCACGTCACCGGGCAGCAGCACGGTCGCGCGCGATATGCGGCCTTCATGCGGGGCGGTACTGAGGTCTTCCTGCCGCACGTCGGTCGCGTGTCCGGTCACGGCACGGTAGGTAAAGCCCCCCGCCAGCGCCACGGCGGTCAGCATGGTCATGCCGGGCTGGTAGGGATACTGCCCCGGATGGTTGACTTCCCCCAGAATGAAGATCGGCCTGTACTGCGCGACCTCGACCGACACGCTGGGCTGGGTCAGGATACCCTTCTTTTCCAGGCTGGCGGAAATACGCGCCGCCAGTTCCGGTGGCGCGGCCCCCGCCGCCGGCACCACCCCCAGAAGCGGGAAATCGATATTCCCGTTGTCACTTACGGTAAACGTATTGCTCAGTTGCGGATCGTTATAGGTAATGACGCGCACCTGATCCCCCGGGCCCAGATGATAGGCCCGGGCATCAACCGTTTCAAAGGACTGCTCCCGCGCGGAGGCGCAGCAGCTTAAGGCAAGCAGGGCCGTGACACCGGCTGCCTGCATCATCATGGGCCGACACGTCTTCCGTATCATTGCAAACATGGCCACTCCCAAATCATTCAATGTGACTTTCCTTCACCCGGCCCGCATGGCGGGCTCCGTCATCAGCCAGAGAAGGAAAAGCCCAACAGTATCGTATTGCTCGTAAACGTTGAAAGACGCCCCGGGATGTTCAGGTAATTCACGTTCCCGCCCGATGTGGCGTTATTGACATAGTTGTAGGTAAGGGACGCCCGTACATGACGGTCGATATTCCAGTACACCGATCCCCCGAAATGGATCTGTTTCTGCAGTCGGTTCCCCTCCAGCGTGGAAACGGCACTTCCCGCGGGCGTCACCATGTTGGACTGCGACGCACTTTCCCCATATTCGGCATAAGCGCGCAGGAACACATTCTGCCGCAGTTCATGATCCCATTGCAGCCGCACGTCCGTCACCACCTGGTTGCGTGCAAACGGGGTTTCCGGATCACTCAGATGCCGGGCCGCCGTCAGGTTGACGGTATCAATCTTACGCGGCATCCACGATACGTTGACCTCGAATGTGGGCGTCGTGACCGATGGGCTGGTGGCGTTGCTGAAACTGCGCGTTTCCCCACCCACCAGCAGGCGGTACTGCCAGACCTGCCCGCTACGGAAATCAACCCCGGCAAACCCCGCGCCATCGGCGTAATTGTTGACGGATGCCTCCGGCGCGGAATCGTACTGCGCGGCGGACCCGCGGAACACCACGACCGCCGCGTTCCCGCGTGAAAATTCATAGCGCGAGGTCAGTGACCCGGTTTCCACCTTGTGACTGATGGCGCCGTAATCGATGGAAATCGGCCCCGGCGCCGTCCCGAAGGAGAAATCCTGATAATCAAACGCGGGGATCAGGCTGAAGCGGCCGAACATCTTGGTATAGGTCAGCCGCCCGTCATTGACCTGATAGGGAACGGGATAGACCACGCCGTACACCCCAAGGTTGGTTGCGGACAGGTGGTACTGGTAGTGGGAATAGGCCGCGCTGAGCGTATCATGGCCCAGATTGAGCGTACCGCCGATGTTGCCGTGCCAGTTGGTGTAACTGGCGATCGACTGCGTGGGATACCGGTGGTCATCCATGCCCACGGACGCGCCAAGCGCATGCCGCCGCCAGCGCGAATTGACGCTGACATTGGCCGAAGTCTGCACTGCCGGGCTGCCCGATCCGGGGATGCCCAGCGTGTTGGAGTTATAGCCCACATTTTCCGATGCGCTGGGCCGGAGCAGCCAGCTGCCCAGACCTATGCCATCGGTCTGCTGGCCCATCATCTGCCGGGTAACGACCGAACCGGTCATATCCGTCGAATATCCAGGAATATCAGCGGGAAAAAGCTGCTGGATCAACTGTGCATGCGCACTGTTCGCATGCAGGCCAATCCCCAGCATCACCATACCAACCGGTCCCCACGACAGACAGCGCCACGTCATGGCGCTGTCCTGCAACCGCCTCACCTTCATACTGTAACCTACCCTGTAATCGTAAGACGGGGATTGCCCCCCGCACGCTGGACAAACCGGTGCACCATGTCATGCAGGCCCGGGTCCAGCCGGTATGCAGCCACAGCCATTGCCAGCCCCGCCACCGCGGCGGCACAGGCGGATACCACCAGATTCATGGGAATCAGCAGACTCACAATCAGCGCTCCTGTCATTATCAACAGTCCCGGCACAAGCCGCCAAGTCTGCTTAGACAGGCAATCCGACAACAGGTAAAGAGCAACTAAATTAATCGTGACCCGCAATGTCCACGCAGCCGCCGCCCCGGGCAGGCCCCACCACTTGATCAGAAGCCACAGCACGCAGAAAAATGGCAGGATTTCCACCATCGAGACCTTGGCCGTGATATGCGGCCGGCCCTGCCCCTGCAGCAGGCCATAAGGCAGGAAGGCAATGCCGTTGGTCCAGGCGCCAAACATCAGGATCTCTGCCACGGGGCGGGACACATCGGCAAAGCTGCCCCCCACCCACATATGCAGGAACGCGCCCGAAAACAGGATACCCGGCGCGCAGATCATGCCAAACCCGTAAGTAAGTGACGCCGTGGCCCGGCGGGTCAGGTCGACCGCCTCCCCCCTGTCGGCGCGCGACAGGCGGGGGAACAGCGTGCGGGCCAGCGCCGTCGCCACGACCTGCGAACGCATGGCCAGATTCATCGGCACGGTATACTGCCCCACCGATGTCACCCCCAGCGTCGCACCGATAATCAGCTGGTTGGACGTGTCGAGCAGCGGGTTGATCAGGCTGGAAATGCTGACCCATGACCCGTAGCCCAGCAGGCGCTTGAGCCATGTGACATCAAAGTCCAGCGGACGGATCGGCCACTCCAGCGCCATGACCACGCAGTAGGCCAGCACGATCATGCCCAGCCGCGACAGCACGATGGACGGCAGGACAACCGTAAGCTGCGGCCCGAAGAAATGGATGCAGATCAACGGAATGATCTGACCCGCCATGGTCGTGCTGGAATTGAGCATGTTGGACAGCAGGAACCGCTCACGGGATTCCAGCGCACCCGTCGCCACGCCATTGATCATGCCCAGCGGCAGCATGACCGCCATCCATGGATAGGCATGCCGCGTTTCCGCCATCAGATCGGGCGGGATACGCACGAAATGCAGCAGCACCATATCCCCGATCGGATACAGGATCAGCCCCCCCAGCGCACCAAGGCCAAGGTTGCTGTAGAACGCCGTCATAAGCACGGGCGAACGTTCCCGCGACGTGGCATGACCCAGCTGCGCAAGCGCATTGGCCGATGCACGCGACAGGCCGAAATCCAGAAACCCCAGATATCCCAGCAAAATCCACGAAATCGCAACAATACCGTACCGGTCCGTGCCAATCAGGTGCAGGTAGAATGGCACGGTGCCCAGCGAGACGACGATCGGGAAGATGGAACCGAAGACGTTGAACAGGAAATTGGTGGAAAATTTGCTCTGCGCCATCACTCCGCCCCTGCCGTCGCCATGACGGGATGTGGTCCCGCCTGACCCAGAACCTGCTGGTAAAGACGCACATATTCCTGCGCGACACTGTTCCAGTCATAGCGACTGGCCACTTCCATATTGCGCGCGCGCAACGCATCCGCCGTGTCCGGCAGGGAGATGGCCAGCGCCTCGACCTCCCGCGCGCCGGGGGCAAGATTGTCGGGATCGATCATGACCCCTGCCGCCCCCTGCTGCATCAGGCGGACGAAGGGGGTGATGGTGCTCAGGATGGGAACCAGCCCCGCGGACATCGCCTCCACCGCCGCAAGGCCGAACCCCTCATGCGCGGACAGGCAGCCAAAGAAACTCGCCTCCCCCATCAGGTCGCGCAGGGCGGCATCCGACGGGCCGGACACGATGCGCACGGCCTCCGCAATGCCGCATGCCTGCGCCTGCTGCTGCAGGTCGGCTGCCGTCAGGTTGGAATCCTGCCCCGCGACAATCAGTTTCCATTCCGGGTTTTCACGCCGCAACAGGGCAACAAGCTGGAACAGGAGCTTCAGCCGCTTGTGCACGGCAAAACGCCCGAAGGCAAGGATCGTGCGCCCCGGTGTGCGGGACGCGGCATCACGGAATCGCGTCTGGTTGATACCGTTTTCGATTGTCTGCAACCGTCCCGCCGCCACGGTGCGGAACAGGTCGGCGTCACTATAGCTGCACGCGACAATGCGCCTGTATGCCCGTACGGAAACCGGGGTGATGGTGCGGAACCATATTTCCTTGATGCGCCGCAACGCGCCGGTGTGGAAAAAACCACCATGGGTGGAGGCAATCATGGTCTTGCGGTGAACCGGCCATGTCCAGGCGAGGAAATCGAAAAAGAAATCGATCGCATGGACATGCAGCAGGTCGAACGTCCCGATATGACGCAGCACCCCCGGCGCCAGCGGATAACGGGTCGATCCCCGCCACGGAATGCGGATGACCGGTATGCCCTCGACCATGTCGCGATGCGCCAGCCGGCCCGGACGGCCGAATACGCTGTCGAGGGTCAGGACCTGCGCATCGATATTCAGGTCGCGTCTCTGGCTGCGTGCAAGGTTGAGCAGGGAATCCTCCAGCCCACCGACAGAGGGACTGAACTGGCGACAGATATGCAGAACTTTCAATATTTCATCCCCCTGTTTTCATTTGTCGTCGAAACGGCTCAGGATCTTGATGTCCCGATTACCGTAGCTGTAGCCCATCACGTCCATGGCGTTATCTTCCACCATGGTGGCCACGACGCCCGCCAGCGGCGCACCACAGGCTTCCAGCCGTTCCAGGCAGGCCATGACGGCACGCTGCGCCGTGCTTTTCCAGCGGCAGACAAAGATCACCTGATCGGCCATGTTCGCATGCACCAGGGCGTCACTCAGTCCCAGCAGCGGCGGGCAATCAATGATGACCAGTTCATACGACCGCTTCAGTTCCGTCAGGATCGTGCGCAGGCGCCGGATCTCGACCGGGCTGAAGGCATGCTGCATCGTGCGCCCGGCGGGAATGTAGTCAAACCCGGTATCCGGATCCGTGCGGATGACATCCGCCACCGGCACGCCCGATGTCACAAGGTCGCTCATGCCCAGCGACGGACGTCCCGTCGTGCCATCGGCCAGATACTGGTCCAGCATGCCCCGGCGGTGGTCGGCATCAATGACCAGTACTTTCTGCCCACCCCGGCGGGCGATGGTCGCCATCCACAATGCCAGCGTGCTTTTCCCTTCTTCCGGCCCTGCCGATGTAATGGCAAGGCAGAGCGGCTGCCCCCCTTCATGCACCCGCATGGACAGTTGCATGACAAGGCTGCGCACCGCCTCGGTCGCGCGGGAATAGGGATGGTCAATCACATGCCGCCGCACGGCCTGTTCCGTCCGGCCGCCCACCTTGGGCACCACCGCCAGCAGGGGCAGCGGAACCGCGGCACGCAGGCGTTCGATTTCGGTGAAGCCCGCCGCGAAGTAATCACGCAGCAGCACAGCCCCCGCCCCTGCCGCCAGCGCCACCGCAATCAGCCCCAGGCCGATTTTCTTGCGGTTGGGAAAGCTGGGCACATCAGGCGGGGAAGCATGCGAGACGACGGAAATGGGCGGCTGCAGCAGGGCGGCCCGGTCCACGACTTCCTTGGCGTGTTCCAGAAAGGTTTCATACACGGCGCGCGCGCTCTGGGCTTCCTGGTCCAGGGTGCGGTATTCCGCCTGCGGCGCGCTCTGACCACCCGCCTTCTGGCGCAGCAGGTCAAGGTTTTCGTTCAGGCGCTGCACTTCCGCGCGGGCGGAAATCTGGTCCTCACGTATGGTGCTCAGCGCGGCCTGCGTTTCAGCCTCCAGGCTGGCGCGGGTGGTTGCGATCTGCTGGTCCAGCGCGCGCAGGCGCGGATGCTGCGGGCCATAGGTCGCCGCTTCTTCCTGCCGGGTGCTCTGCAGCTGCATCAGCGCATTGGCGGTAGCAACCAGGATGGGTTCCTGCGACAGGGCGACAGCCGCGCGCGCATCCCCGCGTGCGGCCGCATCCCGCAACGCGTCCGCGCGCGCCTGTGCCGCCGCCAGCCGTCCTTCCGCCTGACTGAGATTGGCGGATGTATCGGCAATCTGGCGTTCGATCAGCGGGGTGCTGGTGCTGCCCTCGTTCGTGTTGGTCAGGCCATGGACATTATCAAAGGTATTGGCCTTCTGCACTGCATCCAGCCACCGCTGCCGCAGGGCCGCCGTCCGGTTGTCCAGCCATGTCGCGACACGGTTGATGTCCCCCGTCTGCCGCGCCAGCGCAATACGCTGGTAGTTCGTCACTACCGCGTTGGCCAGCGCGGCGGCACGTTCGGCATTGCCATCAACCACGTTGATGTCAAGGATCTGCGTGCGCGGTTCGGGCGTGACCGTCAGGTTGTTGAGGAAGGCATCTTCCTCATGCTCGCGCTGCACCTGCGGATCAACCGGCGCGCTGGCATGGCACAGGAACCCGATGCCCATGTGACACAGCCGGTCGCGCAGGCCCACATGCGGCGGTGCCGCAGGTGGTGGAAGCTGCGCCATGACGGCGGCGGCGACATCACGCGAATGGATCATCGCGGCTTCGGTCGACACCAGTTCATCATCCGGCGGGGCCAGGTTCTGCTGCTGTCCGTTCGGGGCAAGGGGGTCCTGCTGCGCACGGCCCGACACCACGACCGTCGTGGTCGCGGTATAACGCGGCTTGAGCGTCAGCATGACTGCCCCACCCACGACCACGACCCCAAGGGTGGTCAGGATGAACAGCATCCTGTGGCGCAGGAATGCCCGCACCGTCTGGCGAATGACGAGGCCCACGTCGTGCGCTGTCCATGACATTGAAGTGGCCCGTCCCTGTATGGAAACATAATTCATGCTGTTTATCCGGCAAGTTTCCGCGAGATGGATGACGCGGGCCGGCACATCAGCCTGCGCCACAAATAAACAAGGACATGAAACCCGAATACAGGCAGTCCCAGCAGGTAACGCCGCCATAGCCTGCGCGGTTCACGCACCAGTCGCACAAGCCATTCCAGCCCCATGTTCGCGACCCATCGGGGCGGTCGGTGCACACGCCCGGCCGCATGGTCAACCAGCGCCCCCGCGGTGATGATGACGCCGGTGGGCAGGTAGTCCATGTTGTCATGCAGCCAGCGTTCCTGCCGGGGCATGCCCATGGTCAGCAGGATGATGTCCGGGCGGGTCGCCTTAATCCGTTCAAGCAGGAGCGTGGAATCACGCGATCCGGGCGTCGGGTCAAAGAAACCATGCTGCGTGCCTGCCGTGCGCACGCCATAGCGGGCGGAAAAGGCCTCTGCGGCCTTGTCCACCACCTCCTCCGTGCCCCCGATCCAGAAGACCGAGGCTTCGTTCCCCAGTTGCGACAGGACCGGACCGATCCATTCCGGCGGCGTGGTGCGCGGCAGGTGTCGCCCCGTCAGCACGATGCCCGCCAGCTGCACGCCCGCACCGTCACAGAATGCAATGTCGGCCCGCCGGAACAGCGTGCGCAGCCAGGGCTGCTTTTGCGACACGACCGCCATATGGGCGTTGGCGTTGACGACTGTCATCTTTTGTCCCGCCCGGACCGCATCCACCACACGCTGGACAATATCCGCACGCGATATGTCATGCAGCGGCAGGCCCATGACATCGACAATCGTATTATCTACTGCGATTTCTGTATTTGCGTTCATTTGAATACACCGTTCATCATCAGGAAATTGAAGAATTCAGAACGCATTCCGACTGAAAATCTCGCGCTTTATGGTCAGGAAAATGATTTTGATATCCAGCCAGATCGACCATGCGCGAATGTATTCCAGATCCAGCACCACACGGCGGCACAGATCATCGCGCGTGACCAGTTCACCCCGTGACCCGTTGATCTGCGCCCAGCCGGTAATCCCGGGCTGCACGCGGTGGCGGGCGACATATTCTTCCATCGCCTCATGCAGAAGCTGGCCACCGGCACGGGTCTGCGGCGCATGGGGGCGTGGGCCGACCAGCGACATCTCACCACGCAGC
The DNA here is from genome assembly GCF_000964425.1 of Komagataeibacter intermedius TF2. Classification (GTDB taxonomy): domain Bacteria; phylum Pseudomonadota; class Alphaproteobacteria; order Acetobacterales; family Acetobacteraceae; genus Komagataeibacter; species Komagataeibacter intermedius. The sequence continues at coordinate 31,560 of NZ_BANF01000194.1, forward strand.
ACGTTGAAAAGCTGCGGCAGTTCATCAATGCTCAATCGCCGGATCCACTTGCCAACACGGGTCACACGCGGGTCGGTGCGGGATGTCTGGCGCGCGGCGTCAAGGTCCGACATGTCCGTATACATCGACCGGAACTTGAAGACATTGAAGTAACGGTTATTGAAGCCCTGCCGGGGCTGGCAGAACAGCACGGGCCCGCGGGAGTCCAGCTTGATCGCCAGCGCCACCAGCGTCAGCAGCGGGGCAAGCGCCAGCAGCAGCACACTGGCCGTCAGGTCAAATGCGCGCTTTTCCAGCATGTCCCATTCACTCAGCGGACGACGCTGCAGCACCGTCAGCGAAAACGGCCCGAACCGTTCAACCGGCCAGCCATGGCAATCCTCGGTCATCAGCGACGGCACGACATAGACATCCGCCAGAACGCCACGCAGCCGCCACAGCACGTCCATGACATGCTGCTGCCCGCACGCAGGGGGGAAGCATATGATGACCGCATCGATATGATCCTCACGCGCGTGCAGGACCAGCTCTTCCACCGTGCCGTCACTATTGCCGCCCTGGTCATCAAACGTCCCGACAAGGCGGAACATGCGCTGCATGCGCGTATTGATGCGGGTGGCCATCTGTGTTGCTTCACTGCCCGATCCGATGATCGCCACCTTGCGCGCAAGGCGACGGGTCATCGTCGGCGTATGCAGGATGTATGTCCCGACACACCGTTCCACAAACAGGATGGCCACCACAAAGGCCAGCCATTCCAGCCCCATGCGCACCGTCACGCCAAACGGCCATGACAGCATGACCAGAACCGTACAGAACACCACTTCGCCAAAGGCCACGGGCGGCAGCAGGTAACGGATCTGGACAGAAGCCCTGGTTATGTCGGGAATGTCGAGCAGGGGAACATTCTTGGGAAACAGGAAAAACGCCCCCGCCGCCATGATATTGGCCAGCAGAAGGGCGCCAGACAGTTCATCGGGGGTGTCGTATATCCTCTGCCAGGCAATGCAGGCCACAACGGCGAGGCACACGCAGAATGCATCAGACAGGATCACAACCTGGGGCAGGACAGGATGCCGGTAGGAAAAGCTGTCATCCATGCCGCGTGCCGTATGGACGCGCCGGGGAATGCTGTCGAGACCGGATGGCAGCGACGACAGGTCCGTTTCGCCATTCTTCAAGTGCCTGAGTGCCTCGCTCATTTTGAAACATCTCCTGTGGACGCGGAACACGACCTGACGTCGGGCAGGACCCGCCTGCCATTTTCCGCACTGCACAATCGAGTGCGAAATAATCCCCATTTATTGTTGTTTTTTACATGAATCGGGAAACCCCGCTTCCTGATGCCGGAATATTCTGGGTATTTTGAGGCGAAAATATGTCACGACATCAATACATGGAAGAAATTTCCCAATCATATTTTATTCATAAAACCCTGTCATTTTTACATTTCCGTTATTTTATCGTAACGATATAGGGCCACAATAGGGAAAACTACGGACATTCAGTAAAAGCCGCCACCCACATTGCGTAAAATCCCGTACGGATTTCACGCATGTGCTGGTATCTGCCTACTGTCGGCCGTAGGTATCCTCGAACCGGACAATGTCATCCTCACCCAGATACGGACCGGACTGTACCTCGATCAGGGTCAGGGGTATGCGCCCCGGGTTTTCCAGCCGGTGCATACATCCTAACGGCAGATAAACACTTTCGTTTTCCTGCAACATAAGTTTTTCCTCATTTCGCGTCACGATGGCGGTACCACTGACAACAACCCAGTGCTCGGCACGGTGAAAATGTTTCTGCAGGGACAGTTTCTGGCCCGGATACACCACGATCCGCTTGACCTGGAAACGTTCCCCCTGAATCAACCCTTCGTAAAAACCCCAGGGCCGGTAACAACGATTATGAATTTCGGCTTCCGTTCTTTTGGCCATCTTCAGCTGCGACACAAGGGCGGACACGTCCTGCGCGTAATCACGGTGAATCGCAAGCACGGCATCCGATGTCACCACCAGCACGATATCCGTAAGCCCCGCCACCGCCGTCAGCATGCCTTCACTGCGCACGTAACAGTTATGGGACTGTTCCAGCACGACATCGCCCACCACGACGTTGCCTGTCGCATCCTTGTCGCCCAGTTCCCATAATGCGTTCCAGTTCCCGATATCCGACCAGCCAAGGTCGGCAGGTATCACGACCGCACGATCCGTCCGTTCCATGACCGCATAATCAATGCTGACATTGGGACAGCGCATGAAGGACGCGGTTTCCAGCCTGCGAAACGTCAGGTCGCTTTCACTGTGCAGCAGCGCATGACGCACATTTTCCAGAACATCCGGTTCATGCCGCTTCAGTTCCGCCAGAATGACGGAAGCCGGGGCCAGGAACATGCCCGAATTCCACAGGTAGCCCCCTTCATTCAGCATTTCGGTCGCACGCAGGCGATCGGGCTTTTCGATAAAGCGGGCGACGCGGTACACGTTGTCGTCAGCATCACCGGGACGCAGCGGCGCGCCGAGCCGTATATAGCCATAGCCGGTTTCCGGCACGTCGGGCTTCATGCCGAATGTGACGATGTATCCTTCACGCGCCACGGTCATGGCTTTTTCCAGAACTGCGGGCAGGCGCTCGGGATAACGGAAAACGGCATCCGCTGCCATGATCCACAGAAGGGTCTCGGGATCATCCTGCGCCGCCAGCAGGGCTGCGGCCGCAATTGCGGCTGCGGTGTTGCGCACGGCAGGTTCCAGGATGATCCGTCCGTCCTCGCACCCGTTTTCGCGCAGCTGTTCCGCCACAAGGAAACGGTGCGCGTTGTTACACACCACAATCGGCGGTGCAAAGGCCGTGCCCGTGGCGCGCTGCAGCGTTTCCCCGATCATGGTCCGGCTGGAGGCCAGCGCCCAGAACTGTTTGGGGTGGCTTGCGCGTGAAACGGGCCATAGCCGCGTACCCGTGCCACCGGACAGGATAACGGGCGTAATGGTCCGGTTGCGGGGTTCAGGCGTGGATACGGTTACATCCGTTGCTGTCATAAACGTCATGGATCGTGACTCCGTCCTGCGGTTTTCATGCTGCACGTATCCGCTGTTTCCCGATGGGAAACAGAAACCGGTCATGTCGGACATTGATGTTGCGGAATGCACTTAGCCTGAATTTTTTTGTCAAGAATGTGGTGGGCAAACATATTTTTGTCGTGATCATGCCTTTGTGTAGCATCCGTGTGACATCTTCCGGGTTACGGAACATGCACCCCTTATTACTTTTGGTTTTATTAAACCCGCTTTGAAAAGCTTTGAATTCCGGCCTGTTCCGGACGGCAGGCCGCGATACGAGATCAGGGAGGTCCAGGTGCGAATTGCTATGATTGGTGGAGGCTACGTTGGGTTGGTCTCCGGTACATGTTTTGCAGAATTTGGCACCGATGTTGCCATTGTTGAAACCAACCCGGACCGTCTGACCGCCCTGCGTGAAGGGCGCATACCGATTTACGAACCCGGTCTGGACCGTCTGGTGGAAGAAAACGTGGAAGCCGGGCGCCTGACATTCGGGGACGACATCGCCGCTGCGGTCAAAGGGGCTGATGCCGTATTCGTGGCGGTTGGCACGCCGTCACGCCGGGGCGACGGGCAGGCGGATACAAGTTATGTCTACGCCGCCGTGGAACAGATTGCCCGCGTGGCGGACGGGTACACCGTCATTGTCACCAAATCGACCGTGCCGGTAGGAACAGGACGTGAAATTGCACGAATCATACGCAAGACACGCCCGGACCTGGATTTCGATGTTGCATCGAATCCGGAATTCCTGCGGGAAGGCAACGCAATTCAGGATTTCATGCGCCCTGACCGTGTCATTATTGGCACAGACCAATATAAACCGGAGGGTACGGAGCGGGCGCAGAATATCCTGCGCAAGCTGTACCGTCCGCTTTATCTGCTGGAAACGCCCATTGTCTTTACGGGCCTGGAAACGGCTGAACTGATCAAATATTCCGCCAATTCATTCCTTGCGATGAAAATTACCTTCATCAATGAAATCTCGGACCTGTGTGAAAAGGTCGGCGCCAATGTCAATGACGTGGCGCGTTCCATCGGGCTGGATGGACGTATCGGCAAGAAATTCCTGCATCCCAGCCCCGGCTTTGGCGGTTCATGTTTTCCCAAGGATACCCGTGCGCTGACGGCAATCGGCCGCAATGCGGGATCCCCCGTCCGGCTGATCGAAACTACGGTCGCGGTCAACGAACAGCGCATGAAGGACATGGGCGAACGTGTCATTGCCTTTGCCGGCGGGGATGTGAGTGGACTGACCATCGGCGTGCTGGGGCTGACCTTCAAACCCGAAACCGATGACATGCGTGAAGCCGCCTCCATTCCCGTTCTCGACATGCTGGACAAGGGGGGCGCGAAAATCCGCGCGTTCGATCCCGCTGGCATGACCACAGCGCGTCCCGTATTACCGAAATCCGTGACCTACTGCACGGACGCGCTGGATGCCGCAAAAGGGGCGGACATCCTTGTTGTAATGACGGAGTGGAATGAATTCCGCTCGCTTGCCCCGGAAAAACTGGCAGCGGAAATGAAGGGCCGCAAAATTGCGGACCTGCGCAACATTTGGGACCCCAAGGCCATAAAGGATGCCGGGTTCGACTATATTTCGCTCGGTCGGCCGGACGCGGTACAGCCTCATCAGGCATAACGCACGAAACCGGGCCATGCACCGCATGGCCCGGCCAGAACCCGCCAGTTCCCCTGATCATACCATCAGAAACAGACATAGATTGTGATGTACAGGTAGCAGAACAGCGCCGGAACTACACTCGCGGTACATTCGAAAAAGCAGGTGGCTGCTTAAAAACGACCTGCAAAAAAAGAATAAAAGTCTTCGTGCACCGCCTTTTTTCAAAAAAGGCGGTGTTCTTCGACGCTTTCTGGAAAAAGCGTCATCAAAAAATTTTGGTCGTGATCTGTTGTCAGGAATGGCAAAGCCTGCGCCTGAGCGCCGCCGCCACCTGACGGATCATGGCTGGCAGGAACGCAGGCCTGCGCATGATGCGCCGGATGATTGCCCCCACTGCCCCCGCGCGCAACGCCACGGACACGAAATAGGAATCATCCAGTCGCTGCAGCCCCTCGGCACGCTGGCGCAGCAGATCCACCAGTTCGGGATCATTGCGAATGCGCGGGTCACGCGCCAGTGCCAGCGCGGTGTCATGCATATCCCGATAGGCAATGACCGTGCGTGACATGCCCGATGCACGCCTGCTGACACTGCCCTGGCGCTGTGTATAAAGATACGTGGCGTGATCAATCAGGAAAAACCTGCCACCCACCATGAGGAAAGCGACCATAAGCAGGAAATCCTCCCCATGCCGCACCACGGGGTCATACCGTATGGCATGGGCAAGCATGAATTCCCGTCGGAACACGGGCTTGAGCAATCCCCAGTCAAACCCTTCCCCGCCCGATCGGTTATGGGCGATGTAATCACGCAGTCCGACGGGCGTACGCGGCACCTGCCCTGCCCCCATCGCCCGTCCCGTCACCTGTCCGGCCATGGCGTCGTAATAGGCCAGATCATCCGCCACCGCATCACAATCCCCTGCCGCCGCACGGGCCATCAGCACCTCCAGCCGGTCGGGGGCAAAGGCGTCATCGGCGTCAAGAAACGCAATCCAGTCACCCCGCGCCGCCCCCAGCCCCACGTTCCGCGCGACCGATGGTCCCCCGTTATACGGCGTGGACATAACGCGGATACTGCCATGCGCGCGCGCCAGCCTGTTCAGCAGGTCTGGCGTCCCGTCGGTGGAACAGTCATCCACAATGATGATTTCCAGCGGCGCATGCGTCTGTTCCAGCGCGGAACTGACGGCACGCATGATAAAGGCCTGTGCATTATACGTCGTAATGACCAGACTGACGGACATGGGAGTGTTCATGGAATGCGTCCTGTCATGCTGTCGTAAATTTTTTCCAGTGTTGCCGCCCAGTGGGCCAGGTCATGCTGTCGCGCCACGAACGCGGGACCGGCGGCGGACATGCGTGCAGCCAGACCGTCATCGCACAGCAGGTCCAGCAGGCGCGCCGCCAGCGTTGCGACATCCCCTTCAGCAAAGGCGAAGCCTGTCGTGCCATCGACAATGCCTTCCGTCGCCCCGCCCCGTGCCGATGTCACGACCGGAACGCCACAGGCCTGCGCTTCCAGCAGGACCAGCCCCATGCCTTCCGCATCGCCATTGGCGGCGGTGACACTGGGCAGACAGAAGACACGCGCCTGTTCCAGCAGCGGCTGCATTTCTGCCGCTGAATAACGGCCGTAAAATGATACGCCACCCAGCCCTTCGGCAAGACGGGTCAGCATCGGGCGTTCGGGGCCATCGCCGGCAATAATCAGTTTTGCGGCGGGCAGCCTGTCCCGCACGATGCGAAAGGCTTCAATCAGGTAACGACAGCCCTTTTTTTCCACCAGCCTGCCCGCGAACACGATCACCGGCGCACGCCCTGCAACCGGCTGGCCCGTATGGTGAAAGCGATGGACATCAATCCCGATGGGGCAGACATGAATACGCTGTTCCGGCAGACCCGCGCGCAGTGCCGCTTCGCGTATGCTCTGGGACACGGCGACAAAACTGACCTCCGGCCGGGTGGCCAGATGCTGCAGCCTGCGCGGATAGGCACGCCAGCGCCGTCCCCCGCCGCCTCTGGCGAACCACTGCATATGGGTTGTAATATCCGATCCGTGCAGCGTGACCAGCAATGGCACATTCAGCGCACGCGCCACGGGCCATGCCTCCACTCCGTCAAAGCCGAAATGGGCATGTACCAGTACCGGGTCCACCGCACGCGCCAGTTTCATCATGCCCGGCACGGGACGTTCCACATAGCGCGCGCCCATGCCGATCAGGCGCTGGAAAAACGTGGGCGGCCCATCATGCAGGGCCCGGACGGCCATGCCATCCAGCGGCAGCTGGCCCACCGTACGCTCCCCGATCAGGACCGGCCGCCAGCGCGTCAGTGCACGCGCCTGATCCCGCACGAATGTTTCGGACCAGGGCAGGATCTGCGTGCGATAGATTGCGACACAGGGCCGGGTCAGACCGGAAATGCCCGTCCCTGCCTGCGACAGCATCTTCATGCCGCCACGGCCTGTGGCACGACAGCAGTCGGCGTCATGGGTGTATCACTACCCTGCCCACGATGGCATGCCCGGTCGGTGCGCGAAGATTCCCGGCCAAACCGGCGCACGAGTGGTGCCAGCAGCACACCCAGCACAAAGTCCTTCTGCATGGCGCGGCTGCCAAATGTCCAGAATGACCGCTCACTATACCCTCCGTCACGCACCAGTTGCACGAAGGCCGCGATACGGCGTGGCAGGGCGCCGGAACAGACATCGGCCCGGCGGGTATAAAGCGGTTCCAGCTTACGCCATGCCTCGGCAGCCACGCGGGCACGGGCACGCAGGGGTTCAGGCCACTCCGCCATCTGCGCCAGATCGGCGAACATGTTGCTGTCCTGCACCGTCATCCGCGCCAGATAGCGGTATGTATCGGCCCGGTCTTCCAGACGGTAGCGCCAGCGATCCACGAATGTGGGCCTGGTCCGCTTGCCCGACCCAACCGTATTGCCCCCGTGCAGGCGGTATTCCGTCAGTTCGTCATCCAGATAGACAATGGTGCCGACACCGGATGCGACCAGGAAGAAAAACAGGTCGTGTCCCATTTCCTTGCCCGGATTGTAATGATCCCCCATGCGGGCCCACAGGGCGGATGCAGGTTTCAGTTCCGCGCGGAATGTCTGCATGAAGCCATAGGAAAAACACCATGGCTGCAGGGTAAGCGGTCGCGATACCGCGGGTATGGGGGGCGTTGCGTAAAATGGCGAGATGGGCGCACGCTGTTCATTCACCAGATGCGCGTTGTGGAAGACCATCATGACATCGGGATCATTCACGAACGCCTGCCTGACACGCGCCAGATTATCGGGTTTCCAGAAATCATCCTGGTCACAGAAGGAAATCAGGTCACCCGAACTCAGGCTGACCGCATGCATGAAATTGCCCTTGTAGCCCAGACGCTGCGCATTGCGGTGGATATGCACCGGAAAGGGTGCCGTACGGGCAAAATCGGCCACAATATCCAGCGTGCCGTCGGTCGAACCATCATCCGTCACGACCAGTTCGGCAGGCAGGCACGTCTGTGCCGCCAGACTGTCCAGCTGTTCACGAATATGGGCAGCCCCGTTATAGGTCGCCATGACAACTGAAATGCGTAACCCGTTATCACCTGCCTCAGTCATGTTTCTCGCTCTTTCCTAATGCTTTGCGCAGGGACAGGCCTGCCTTCAGACACGCGTGTCGGGATAGGCCTCGGGCGTCAGGATACGCTGCACGATTTCAGGCCAGCTATGGGCATCAAGCTCGATCACGTCCGTAGACTGCAATGCCGCATCGATCGCCCGCCCGATCGAATGCGCATCCCCCGGCCGGTAGCCGTACCGGCCTGCCGTGTCATTCAGTGCGAAATCGGGACAGACGGCAGGAATGCCGAACAGGGCGAACTGCCGCAGCTTGAGTGAGGTATCCAGCAGGTAGCGCGGCGTATTGGCATCCCGATAGGGGGCGACGCCAAAACTGGCGTGCTGGAGATAGGACAATGTCCGTTCAAATGCCATTTCGGGATGGATGATGATGTTGGGCGCATCCAGCCCGTCCGCCGCATGGCCCGCGCCAATGATATGAAAATCGATATCCGGCCGCAGCTTTGCCGCGATCTGGAAAAACGTGCGGTCAAACAGCATCGACCCGATCGAGACACAGCTGGTCCGACCGGGCGTATAGGGATTGGGATAGATTTTTTCGGCAATGCCGCGGTCAATGCCATGGGGCGCGAAAACCGCCGAACGCGCATGGGGCAGGCGTTCCAGCAGGTAGCGCGAGGGCATGCGCACCGTGTCGATCATGTCGAAATTTCGCACGAAATCATTCTTGATGGTATCCGCACAGCCAACGACTTCCAGATCGTCGGACATCAGGTAGATAATGCGGGCCGACGGATTAAGTTTCCTGACATCGGAAATAAATATCGGCGCCATGCCGGACTCAATAAAAACAGTATCGGCGCGCCGTATCCATTTTCGCGCAATGGCAGGCAGCATCTGGCGATATAACCAGAACAGCCCCCGCTCCACCGGCGCAAGCGCGGCGCGGCGCATGTTGAACGGATGCCATTTCATGCGCCACAAGTAACATTCCACGCCATCCACCCTCTCCACGCGGTTGGCGCGATCCGCAAGGCTTGCACGCGTATCCCCCCGCCGCAGTGACAGCGTGCTCAGCCCGATGGACAGGAACGCGGTCGGGCCACGACGCGCCATCTCCGCTGCGATGAAATGGACACTCGCCTTGCGCAGACTCCTGAAATCATGAACGGAAATAAACAGGGAGCGCGTCATGGAACTCTGGTCTCCTGCCGTGCGCCACGCTGGCGGCAGGCCGCATGCGCATGGCGTACGGCCCACGGGTTCATAGCAATTGCGCAAACATGCCGGGACCATTGTCGCGGCCCCTTTTACGCCGCGCCAAATCCACAGTGTGATTGCGGCAAGATCATGACATGATCGTGCCGTGATAAAGGCGATGCCACAAAGAATTGTGTAGGCACATTTTGAATGTTTTCTACATTTATATTCTGATACGCTCTGTCAGCCATACCAGAATCACTGTATTGCCTGAACCACGCTACGCAATCCACGCACCGGGGGACCTGCTGATGTCGTCTGTGACAGAAACGTCCGGAACGGAACGAAATTATCTGCACCAACTGACATCGCTGCGTGGGGTCGCCTGTCTTGTCGTGCTGTTCGGCCATGCCATACAGGTGTTCCGGTACAGCAACCCGCAACGCAATGCCCCGCAGGCCGCGGTGCATGACATTGTAACGTATGCATTCAATGCGGAAGCGGCCGTGGTGCTGTTCTTTGTTCTCAGCGGATGCGTCCTGTCCCTGTCGTTGCGCAAATACGCGCATATGACGGGACGGGTCATAGGCAGTTTCTATATCAAGCGCGTATTCAGGATCTATCCGCTGCTATGGTTTTCCATCGGGCTGGCCATCATCAGCATGGTCATTGCGCGCGGCTGGGTGGCTGACGGCGTGTTTGTCGGCTGGCTGGCACGTAACCTGCAGACACCCGTATCGGTCCGCAACACCATCATGTCGGTCGCGGGTATTTTTACCCGCTACAACGGGCCGATGTGGTCGCTGCGGGTGGAACTGATGTATTCCGTCGCCTTTCCGTTCCTGTTCTGGCTGGTACGGGCGCCACGGTTCCGGCTGGCCACACTGTGCGTGCTTGCCGCCGTCGCCCTGCTGCCGGTTCCGCATGAAGTGGGAACGGTATTTGCGCTGTCCTTTGGGGTCGGGGCATTGATCCCGCTGCTGCCGGCCACCCTTCCCCGCCGACACGGACTTTATGCGCTGATCGCGCTGGTGGTACTGTTATATGACCGTTACGCGCTGGCCGGTCTGAACCTGCCCGAACGTATTCCCGACATGATTGAAACCGCAGCGGCCTTCGTGCTGATCCGTGACCTGTACGCATCCGGGCGGCAGTATCGCGTGCTGCTCAGCCGGCCGGTCATCGCCATTGGGGAACTGTCCTACGGTATTTACCTGCTGCATCTGCCCATCATGCTGATCGTATTCAGCGTGGGGGGACATGTACTGGGTACCTCCACCCTTCTGTCGCATCCTTCGCTGACGCAGGCGGGGGGGGGGATCGTGACCGTCGTGCTGACAACCGCGCTTGCGGCCATAACCTATAATGTACTGGAACTGCCACTGCATAACCTGGGCCGGCGGCTGGGCAATGCGATGCTGGTGACAGCATCCCCTGCCCGCACGGTTTCACCCCGGCAGGGTGCGGATACCCATGTCTCGCGCATCTGATACTGGAATTTTCATGTCCGATACAGCGCATGTCCGCCTGTCCGCCCGCCCCATGACCAGCGCACCCGCCCTGTCACAGGCGGATGGCATATCGTGGCTGGTGGTTGCGGGGGCGATCTTCAACCTTGTCCTGTGCTTCATCAATACACGGCATGTCATCATGATCCGCAGTTCGGAAATCGTGCTGTGTGAACTCGCCATCATTTTCCTGGCGTTTATGGAAGTGCGCAATACCATATCCCCAGCCGTGGTGCGCATTACGGGGATCATGATCTGTTTCGAGATCGGGGCAAAACTGATCAATCCCCGGCTGGACATGAAGATCCTGCATGACCTGGCCATTGCGTATGTATTTTACCAGCTGGGCACCCGTTCCACCCTGCGTTCAGGTGAACGCACCATGTGGGCGATGATGGCCATGATCATGTTCGTGGGCTTTTTCGAACTGCTGTTCACCAACCTGTTCGGCACGATATTCGATGTGTGGACCTATTACGTGAACAAGGGTGTCATCAGCAGCAGCACGGTCAACTACAGCAATACGAACCTGTTTATCAGCGGCAACCGGGGGGCTGCGGCATCCCGCACGTTCTTCCAGTCCATATTCGGTTCGCATCGCGTGTCCTCGCTGTTTCTGGAACCGGATTCACTGGGCAATTTCTCGGCCATCGGGTTTGCATGGTGCCTCAGCACGCATCTGGGGTCACGGCTGCGGCATGCGTTCCTGTTCTTCCTGTCGGCGCTGTGCTTTGTGCTGGCGGATTCCCGTTTTGCCTCGGGCTGTGCACTGGGCATGATCATGCTGCGCATGACGCCGCTGTACCGTTCACGCTTCGTGGTGTTCGCCATGCCCGTTACGGTGATGATGGGCCTGATGCTGCAGGGTGCCAACCATGAAATGCCCGGCATCCTGCCGTCCATCATCGGGGATAATTTTTCCGGTCGCCTTCTGTTTTCGGGTCGGCTGCTGGATTACTGGAACCTGCCCCAATGGTTCGCGATGGCCCCGTCGCAGGTATACACGGCCGATACGGGCTATGCCTATATCATCAACAACCTTGGCCTGCCGCTGACGCTGTTCCTGCTGGCGCTGTTTGCCCTGCACCCGGCACGCACCGAAGCCGCCGTGTCGATGAAGGCGATGATCTCGCTATATTTTTCCACCTCCCTGTGCATCGGCGCGTCGGTCTTCACCATCAAGACGGCGGCGCTGCTGTGGTTCCTGTATGGCACGACCAACAGCGTCATTGCGCCATCGGAACCCGAAGTCAGGGAAAAGGCGCCTGAACGCCTGAACTCATTCCGTTTCAACCGGCTTGTGCCCTCAGCGGAGCATATTGCATGACATTACCCCATTCCTCCCGCCCGGGGCGCTGGCTATGCGGCTGCCTGATCGCGACTGCCCTCGCACTCCCGCCTGGTGGACACGCGGATGCGCAGACCTATCGGGGCGTCAACCTGGCGGGAGCGGCCTATTCCTCATCCAAACTGCCGGGGCGTTACGGATACGATTATCTCTATCCCAAACCTGCGGAGGTTGACTACTTCACTGCGCAGGGCATGAACACCTTCCGCCTGTCGGTGTTATGGGAACGCCTGCAGCCCGCCCTGAACGGCCCACTGGATGAAAAGGAACTGCAGCGCGTGCAGCAGTTCATTGCCTATGCACAGGGCAAGGGCGCCACAACGGTGCTCGATATCCATAATTACGGGCGGTATCGCGGACAGGAAGTTGGCTCCGACGCCGTACCGGATGCCGCCTTTGGCGATTTATGGGCACGGCTGGCGCAGGCCCTGGGCACCAACCCGCATGTCCTGTTCGGGTTGATGAACGAACCGCAGCAGCATTCAGCCGAGGCATGGAAAAACGCCGTGCAGGCCGCGATTGACGCCATCCGCAAAACGGGCAGCCACAACATCATCCTCGTGCCCGGTATCGGATGGGACAGCGCGCTGGGCTTCGCCAAACTGAATGGCGATGCGCTGGGGCAGCTGCATGATCCCGACAACCGTCTGGTTTATGAAGTGCATGAATATTTTGACCCCGATGCATCGGGCACCAAACCGGCATGTATTTCACAAGACCAGGCCGTTGGCCGCCTCAAGTCCTTTACCGACTGGCTGCACGCCCACAAGGCCCATGGCTTCCTGGGAGAATTCGGGGTCAGCCGCCAGCCGGAATGCGTGGCGCTGCTCCAGCCGGTCCTGTCGCACCTGCGCGACAATGCGGATGTCTGGTCCGGCTGGACCTATTGGGCGGCAGGCCCGCTATGGGGCAATTACATGTTTACGCTTGAACCCGACCACGGTCAGGACCGCCCCCAGATGGAGGCCATTAAGCCTTTCCTAAGCCAAAGCGCGCCATAACACGGCTTCACGCTACCGGGCGGACAGAAGAACAAGGGATTATTTAAATATGGAAATACAGACATTCAACGTCGCAGGCATAATTCTGCTTACCCCGCCGCGTTTCGGTGATGAACGTGGTTATTTTTCAGAAACATTCAACGCCGCCCGCATGAAGGAAATCGGGATTCCCGGCCCCTTCGTGCAGGACAACCACAGCCTGTCCCGCGCGCGTGGCGTGGTACGCGGGCTTCATTGCCAGTTATCCCCCCACCCGCAGGGCAAGCTGGTCCGCTGCACCCGTGGCAGCATATGGGACGTGGGGGTGGATATCCGTGCAGGTTCCCCTACTTTCGGGCAATGGGTCGGGGCGACCCTGTCGGAAGAAAACGGATCCCAGCTGTGGATTCCGACGGGATTCCTGCATGGTTTCTGCACGCTGAGCGAAAATGCCGAAGTGCAATACAAATGCACCGATTACTGGGACCGCGACAGTGAACGATCGGTCCGCTGGGATGACCCGCTGCTGGCCATAGACTGGCCTGTTGCGCCAAAGGACGCGATCCTGTCCGCAAAGGATGCCGACGCCCTGCCGTTCTCCAGTGTCGATGACTGGTTCCATATGTAAAAGGCGGCCGGATACAGCCCGTCCCTGATCCTGTCCTCCTGAAAGAAGAAGGAAGCACATGCTACATAATCCGTCGATTCTGGTAACAGGGGGGCATGGACAGCTTGCCACCGCGCTGGCCGGGCAGGAAGGCGTCATGCGGGTCGGGCGACCGGACTTCGATTTCGACCGGCCCGAAACAATCGATCAGATCATGGCGGAGAACACACCCGAATTCGTCGTGAACGCCGCAGCATGGACGGCCGTGGACGCAGCGGAAACAGATGCCGAAGGGGCGGCAAGAGCCAATCATGCCGGCCCGGCCCGACTGGCGGCCGCATGCCGGGCGCGGGGCATTCCGCTTATCCATATCTCGACCGATTATGTTTTCAGCGGTGACAAGGGCAGCCCCTATATGGAAACAGATCCTGTTGATCCACGCTCGGTCTACGGCAGTACCAAGGCGGCTGGAGAACAGGCGGTAATGGCGGCACAACCTGACAGTATCATCCTGCGGACGGCCTGGGTCTATTCGCCCTATAACCGCAATTTCGTGCGCACCATGGTCGAAGCCGCAGCCAGACGGCCCACCCTGCGGGTTGTCAGTGACCAGATCGGCAATCCGACCAGCGCGGATGCCCTGGCACAGGCCATAATGCACATCATCCGGCAGATCCGTAAGACCGGATGGAAAACGGATTATGCCGGGATCTACCACGCAGCCGGTCAGGGGGCGACAAGCTGGTATGACCTGGCCTGTGCCGCGGTTGCCGCCGCGGCCAGACATGGCAACCCGCAACCGGTCATGGAACCCATTACCACCGCCGACTGGCCAACACCGGCCCGGCGCCCTGCGGATGCACGCCTGGACTGCACCCGCCTGAAAGAAACATTTGGCCATGCCCCCGGCCCGTGGCAACCCGAAGTGGAGCGCGTGGTGGAACTGATCCTGTCACAACAGGGATAGGCACGTTTTACGGACGCCCCCATGTCTGCCGCATGCGTTCGGTCGCACGCGCCACGGCGGCGCGGTAGAGTTGCCGCCGTGATACCGCGCCAGGGAAACGGGCCAGTTCCCGCCGTAGCAGGCTGCCATGCATGAAGTAATGCCGCACGAAGTGCGTCTGCCGCAGCAGGCTGGCAATATACCTTTTCTGGTCCAGCACGGGATGAAGGAAGGTATGGCCACTTGCTGGCAGTACAAGGTCTGTCGCCAGGATGGGTGGAAACCAAGAATAGCGCGAGACATCGCCATACCGCGCCAGCGGGATGAAGGTCAGGTCAGCCGCTGCGACCTCCGACGCGACAAAGGCTTCCCCCAATGGCCAGAAGCCCGTTTCATCCATATTGACTGACATCGCACGTCGCCGCTGCGCCAGATGCTTCAGGGCGCGCGCGGAAAAGAAAGAAATACAGTTCAGCGATGCCCGTAACTGCCCCGCAGGGTAAGTGCCGGTATGGAAGCGATTCCAGTACCATTGCGGTCCCGCATCCAGCGGATGGGATACGAAATCCGCTTCATCGGCAATCATGTCCGCAAGCAGCCGGACGCCATTTCCCCCGATACAGGCGTCATATTCCACAAACAGGTAATAATCATAATCCGGGATCCGGTCATGGACCTGATAATGGGTATAGTCCGCGTTCCACCATAACAGGCTGCCCTTTTCAAACCGGTTGGCAAACCCCAATGCCAGCATGTCCGCGTTACATGTGCGCAGTACGCGTTCATACGGAATGGTTCCCGCAAAACCGTTTGTTTCATCAATAGAGACAAAAACATCAACTTCCGGAAATGTTGACTGCAACCTTTTCAACTGCTGGTACACGAAGCTGTCCCATGTATAGGTCTTCAATACAACCGCACATCTTTTTTCCGCGATCACGTCAGCCATCCTGCGTCACTGGGTCGGGCCGCCTGCACAATACAGTATGATTATCCTGTTTTACTGGATTCCCGGACATGAAGAATGGGGACCGGAACGACCCTGAAACCATAAAATGCATGAATTTCCCTCATTCATGTCAAATATTGTATATTTCAGGCGAACATAGTAATCACATCAACGTGTGGTAAATAATATCTTTATATTTACATTGAATGCAGCCCCGTTATCTGCTTTTAACATTAATGGTCTACGCGCACACATCCTCCCTCCTGATCCGCAGACATGATGATCCGGCCATCGGATTGACGAAATCGGAATACAGAAATGTCCAATACGGAAATATCATTCATTCGCTCCAACATTCCGAAGATAAGTCAGGTATCCGATGGCATCATCGAAATGGAAAATTCTGGCATCTACACCAATTACGGACCAATAAACCAGAAATTCGAAAAACAGCTGGTTGAACAGATGTTCAATGGCGTGGGCCAGTGCGTCACGGTGTGCAACGCCACGATCGGGCTTATGATGGCGCTTAAATACGCGACCCGGCACAAGGATACCCGTGTCGCGCGATATGTCATCATGCCGTCCTTTACGTTCGCGGCAGCAGCACACGCCGCCCTGTGGGCGGGTTTCATTCCCCTGTTCTGTGACATTGACCCCGATGACTGGATGGCATCCCATGAATCGGAAAATGAATTACTTCGCCAGTATGGCGAACAGGTCGCCGCTATCTTTCCGTATGCCACGTTTGGAAATGCGACCGACATCGCCCGTTACACCGCCCTGGAAAAACAGACCGGGATTCCGGTCGTGATTGATGCCGCAGCCTCCCTCGGTGCGCATGATGCACTCGGGCAGGGCTTCGGGACCGGATCACCACATGCCATCGTGTGTTCCCTGCACGCGACAAAAACAATGGGAATCGGGGAAGGCGGTTTCATATACGCCAATAACCCCGACATGATCGAAGCACTGCGGGCCATGGGCAATTTCGGCTTTGGCCAGATCCGCCATGCCACCATGCCCGGACTGAATTCGAAACTGCCTGAAATCGGGGCGCTGCTTGCGCTTTCGGGGCTGGAACGCCTGGAAAGCGTTGTGGAACGGAAACGCCGTATCGAACAGATGTATTACGACCTTCTGCCTGATTTCGGTTTCCAGCACCAGCGTGGCGCCCGCATATCCTATCAGTTCATGCCCGTGCGCCTTCCGCCAAGATATGCGCCATACCGTCATGCAATACTTGAACGCATGAAAGAAAAACGGATCGGCACATCAACCTATTTTTCACCGCACCTGCATGAACAGAGTTATTTTGCCGCCCATAGTAAAGCAGGCGACCTGCACGCGACCTACGCCCTGGCCTCTTCCATTGTCTCATTGCCACTGTGGCATGAAATGACGCCAGAAATGGTAAGGTATGTGTGCCAGGAGTTCATGAACGCCTGCCACGCCGCAGATATGTAAGCCCCCTTTCCTTCCCCCCACTGGAAAATGGATACCTGCAGCCATGTCCCCCCATACATCAACACCGGTTCTTATCGCTGGCGGCGGCCCGGCTGGCATTGCCGTGCTGCTTGCCGCGTCGCGCATAGGCGAACTGCCACGCCTGCTGGATGAAGGACTGACCCTGGTTGAACAGGGCGAACATATCGGCTCTGGCATGCTGGGACGATATGTCATCAATTCAGACAGTGCTGCGGAAACATTCGTTGATACGATCACGGACAATCCGGTACCCGAACTTGCATGCCTGATCCACCATCCATTGGTAACGATGATCCGCAACCATGGCAGGCAGGCCCTGCCGCTACGGATCGTTGCGGAATTCCTGGACCTGGTGGGCGAGGTGCTGACGGGGCTGATCCGTGCGCACCCGGCCTCACGGCTGCTGACCGGCTGGCAGCTGAGAAGCCTGCATCAGGATACGGATAGAGAATGGGGGTGCCACCTCGTCTCCTGCGATGGCCAGCGCACACAGCACATTCACGCCTGCAAGGTCGTGCTGGCCATGGGCGCATACCAGCCTGAACAGCGGCTTCATGATGAACAGGTTGCTGGCCGCCCTTTGCTGCCCCGCCATGCGGGCCGGATCATGCAGTCTGATACCCTGCTGTCCCCCGATGGCATCGACCGCCTGCGCGCCATGACAGCCGGGCACGAAAAGCCCAGGATCGCCATTATTGGTGGCGCCAGCAGTGCGCTGTCCGTCGCACGTGTCATCATGCGGGACATGGCGGACTGCCTTGCACCGGGCCATCTGACGCTGCTGCATAAATCACGCCTGAAGCTGTTCTACCGTACGGCGGAGGAAGCCGTTGCGGATGGATACAGGGAATTCAGCGATACCGATATCTGTCCGGTCAGCCAGTTCGTGTACCGCTTTGGCGGCCTGCGTTATGAATCCCGTGATCTGGCCATGCAGTTGATGGGCGTTGCCAATGCCCCGCCCGAACCTCTTGTGCGCGACGTGCAGATAACGGGGGATAACGACGCGCAAGTAAATGATATTCTTGATAATGCCGACGCCATTATTGCCTGCTTTGGTTATCGTCCCCGCCGCGTGGCCATGATGGATATGCACGACCATCCCATATCCCTTGCCGCCGATACCACTGATGGATGCCTGACCGGCGCGGAATGCGCCGTCATGAATGAAGACGGACATCCCATTGCCGGCCTGTTCGGGATCGGGCTGGCATCGGGTTTCCGTCCTTCGGGAGCGATGGGAGGGGAAAGCAGCTTTCGCGGGCAGGTCAACAGCCTGTGGTTATGGCAGACCGCGATCGGGGAGAAGATCCTGCACCACCTGCTGCCGCAGGATGCACCGGTTCTTGTCCCGGTTACCCGCCTGCGCGCGCCCGTTCTGGAACCCGCACGGGGACATCTCCATCCCTGATCGTCCATGTATTTATGAAGACTATACGATAAAGGCTACATCTCATTATTATATGAATGTAGCCTTTCGTGCTCCCTCGGCTGTAACGCGGCTATCCCCGATCATCCCGACGGGTGAGGTTCAGGTCAGCTTATTGAAGGTGCCAGCCTTCAGCGCCGTTTCGATTTCTTCCAGCGAGCGTCCACGCGTCTCAGGCACATAACGCCAGACAAACACGAACGCAGCCAGGTTGAGTGCGGCATACATCCAGAACGTGCCCGCTGCCCCCAGCGCCTGCACCAGTGACAGCGTGGTCAGGGAAATCAGCAGATCGGCCGTCCAGTGCGTTGCCGCCACAAGGCTCATGCCCTTGCTCCGGCATGACAGGGGATAGACCTCCGCCCCCACCAGCCATATGGCGACAGACAGGCTGCCCACGTTGAATATGGCGTAACTGACCACTGCGGCTGCCGTGATCCATGTATTGATCCCCGATGTCGACCCGATACCAAACATGATCGCCAGCACCATAAGCGAGACGGCAGCCCCGGGCACAAGCCGCAGCAGCAGCCTGCGCCGTCCCCAGGCATCCACCGCCCAACTGCCAAAGGCCGTGGAGATGACCATGGCGACACCAATGGCGATGGATGTCAGCAGGGCTGAGCTTTCCCCGAACCCCACGCCCGCGAAAATGGTCGGCGCGTAATACAGCACCGCATTGATGCCCGTAATCTGGCAGAATAACGCGATGCCAACCGACGCCACCACCGCCGGGCGCACCCATGGCTGCAGCAGCGCGGACCATGGGGCCTGTTCATCATGCATGGCGATGATGGAATCCAGTTCCGCCCGTGCGGCCTGCGGGTTGCTGCGCAGGCGCCGGAGCACCTCGAACGCCCCTTCCATGTTCCCCTTCATGGCCAGCCAGCGCGGGCTGCGGGGCAGGACCGACATGCCGACAAACAGGATGACCGCCGGCACGACGCCAAGACCGAACATAAGCCGCCACGAATGATGACGGCACAGATACCCCGCAATAAAGGACACAAGGATACCGAACACGACCGCAAGCTGGAACAGGACCACCATCTGTCCACGTTTTTCGCGCGGGGCGATTTCCGCGATATAGACCGGCACGATCTGCGAACACATACCGACCGCCAGCCCCAGGATGAACCGCGCGCAGACCAGGATCACCACCCCCGGAGAGAAGGACGCAACCAGTGTTCCCACAATGAAGACAAGGGCGGCGAACATGATCATGTAACGCCGTCCCAGACGGTCCGACAGCGGAGCCGCCACAAGGCAGCCCCCCAGCGCCCCGGCAACAATGGCGGATGTCACGACCTGCTGTCCCGCTGTTCCCAGGCCAAAGTCACTGGTGATCTGCAGCAGGGCCGCAGAAATGATGCCGGTATCATACCCGAACAGCAGGCCACCCGTCGCAGCCACGCCTGCAATGAGGTTCACGATACCGGAGCCAGATGCCGTCTGTCTGTCATGCGCCATTATTATGCGTTCTTTCCAGCTTGCCTGTCAGGCTTATTTGAGGGGAATGCGCACGACCAGCCATGGCCGCTCTTCCATGTCATGGCCGTCATGGAACACCGGCAGCCGTCCCCACTGGCCCACAGTCAGCCACAGGGCGCCATCCCTGAGGGTCAGGCCATCCGGCGCGATCAGGCGGGGGTCATGCGCGATAACGGACAGGTGCCCGTCCGCCGTGCGGCGCAGGACCGCATGGCGTTCGATGTCCGTCAGGTACAGGGTATTGTCGGGGCCGGTCGCCATGCCATCAACCACCGCGTCCTCCCCTTCGTCGTGCACGGCATGTTCCAGCTGCGCGGGGGTTACGGCGGGATCAGCCAGCAGGGCGGTCGGCGCACTGTAAAGCCTGCGGCTGGACAGGGGCTGCCAGTAGAGGCGGGATGAATCCGTGCTCAGCGTCACGCCATCAATGCCGCCCTGCCCCATGGCCGGGTGCGCCATGTCATAACGCAGCATCTGCCCATCCAGTTCCATGGCGAAACCGGGTTCCGCACGGGTCGAAGGCGCGTTTTCCAGCACCCGCCGCGCATGCCCGGTTGCAAGATCAACCACGATGATCGCCGGGTGGTCCATAAGCGAGGTATCGCTGACATAGGCCGTGCCCTGCGCACCATGCGTCATGTCCACACGCACGTCATTCACATGGCTGTCGGCCCGCGTCGCCCCACTGCCCAGCGGTATGGTCGCCACGATCTGCCCGGTATGTCCATCCAGCCCGATCAGCGCGGGGGCGGGTGGCGTCTTCTGCCCGGCGACAGTGCCTTCATCCACGATCCACAGTCGGCCGGTTGCATCCACCGTCATGCCAAGGGGCGAAATAAAGCGTGCCTGCGTCGCTTCATCGGGAAACGGCACGGCCCCGCCATTGTGCAGCAGGCCCAGGCGCGGTCCCTTGTGGTCGGCGGCGCTACGCGGGAACGCCAGCACGATGCGTCCATCCGGCAGGGTCGCAATCCCTGATGGCTGCATGTCATAAAAACGCGCCACAACGCTGATATTGCCCGACGGGGCAGCACCGTGGTCCACGCTGTCGGCGGCAACCGCGCCGATGGGCGCCATACATGACAGCGTAAGGGCCGTGCATGCGGAATATACCATCGTGTGAAACATACCAGCTTTCATAATGCTATCCATTCCCCCTGTTCCCGCCCGATATGGGCAGCATGGTCGTTATAGGGCTATAACAGCCTTTTGCCTGGTCGGGACATGCTGCGGACATGGCAGCGTGCGCCGTCAGGCGGACCGCGCATCCATTGCGGAACGAAGGGCGGGGTAAAGCCTGCGGTAGAATGCCAGAGGCGCGGCATAGGCGCTGGCAAGTTCAGGATCGGGAACCAGCGTTTCCTTGCGCTGCTGCGGCAGGCAGACGGCGTCCACGGTCTCCCCCGTGACTGCAATGCGGGCAAGGCGCGCCGCGCCAAATGCGCCCCCCTGTTCCCCATGCGCCAGCCGGTGCAGCGACAGCCCCGTGACACTGGACAGGATGGAAACCCATGCCCGGCTATGCGATCCCCCGCCGATCACGTCCGCCTGCGTAACGGGGGAGCCGGCATCCACCAGTGCATCCACGACATCACGAAAGGAAAAGGCCACACCTTCCAGCACCGCCTGCGTCATGTCCGCGCGCGTGGTGTTGTGGGACAGGCCGGCGAACATGCCACGGATATGGCCATCATTATGGGGCGTGCGCTCGCCCGACAGATAGGGCAGGAAAACGGCAGGCGACGGATGCGTGATGCGCGCGGGCAGTTCCGCCAGCAGATCGCCCTCTGCCATGCCGGTAGTACGTGCCCACCATGCAAGCGACGAGGCCGCCGACAGTGTCACCCCCATCTGATGCCACATATCGGGCACGGCATGGCAGAATGCATGGATCCCACCCTGTGGATGCGGCCGGAACCGGTCGGTTGTCACCCACAATACGCCCGACGTGCCCAGCGACAGGAAGGACGATCCGGCCCTGACCGCTCCCAGTCCCACGGCGCCAGCCGCGTTATCCCCTGCACCACCAGCCAGCACCGGACGCGCCCTGATCCCCCAGCGCTGGGCCAGCGCCGCATGCAGCACGCCCGCGCGCGCCGTGCCTTCCACCAGATCGGGCATGTCGTCACGCCGCAGGCCCGTCGCAACCAGGGCGTCATCGGACCAGCGACGACGGCCGACATCCAGCCACAGGGAGCCCGAAGCATCGGACATATCCTCGATCATGTCACCGGTCATGCGGTAACGCAGCCAGGCCTTGGGCAGCAGGACATGACGGGTCGCGGCAAAAACCTCCGGTTCATGCTCCGCTACCCATAACAGCTTGGGCGCGGTAAAACCGGGCATGGCAATGTTGCCGCATACATCACGGCTTTGCGGAAACCTGCGTTCGAATTCCGCGCATTGCGCCACCGCGCGCACATCATTCCATAAAATACACGGACGCAGCACCTCGCCATCACGCCCCAGCAGCACCGCGCCATGCTGCTGACCCGACAGGCCCATGCCGGTCACCTGCGCCATGTCAGCCGGATGGGCCGCCGCCAGCGCGTCCATGGCTCCAAGCAGGGCCATCCACCAGTCCTGCGGCGCCTGTTCGTTCCATCCCGGCCGGGGGGAACTGACACGCAACGGATATGAATGGCTGCCGATGACGTTCTGCTGACCATCAACCAGCACGGCCTTGAGGGCGGACGTACCCAGATCAATTCCGACAAACATTATTATTATTCCCATGCCGTGACTGGCTTTCCAGTCCGGCTATTCTTGCTTTGCCGCCTTGTTGTGACCCAAGTGAATACACATCGGCAGTGACATGGCAAGTTATGGGTCGTGCACCTTCTGGTGACCTGTCGTAACAGGAATTTTTCCATTATCCGTCATAATACGAAATATTACAGACAGGCGGGGAGGAACAGATTTAATTGTTTCGAATACTAAACGGTTTCTTCATGCGCAAAATATCATAAAACGCGCCCCCTGCTCATCATGCCAGAAGTAATAAGACCTCACCCGTTCAGGATGGCGCATGAAAACATGTCGTAACAGCGCCATCCTGAACCGGGCTTCATGTCATGTGGCGAAAACCCTGGATTTCATGAATTCCTCCACCATGGCGTTGACCCTGTCGGCACATTCAAGCTGGGGCATATGCCCTATATCAGGCAGCACATGCCGTTCGATACCGCCCGGCAGGCCATCTGCCTGTGTCACGGGCAGGATTTCATCTTCCTGTCCCCATATCACCGAAACCGGGACATGCACCGCCGCCAGCACGGACCGCAGGTCATCGCCCTGCCGCCCGTTGGGGAAACAGGCATCCGCAACCCTGCGCAGGGCGGCGTCCACCCCATCCAGCCTTTTGTAGCGCAGCACGTCATCGGCCATGCGCCGGCCGATCAGGGATTTGTCATGCACAAGGTATTTCAGCGCATCCTGCACCGCGCGCACGCGATCAGCTTCGATAAACCCGTTAATGAAGGTCATGTTGATCTGCGGCCCAAGACCTGCGGCGGCAACCAGCACCAGCGAGGCCACGCTTTGTGGTGCGGCATGCGCCAGTGTCAGCGCAATGCCCCCACCCAGAGAATGGCCCATGACATGCGCCTGGCTGATCTTGAGCTGCGCCAGAAGCTGCGCTGTCACGTCCGCGAAGAATTCCAGCGTGCCCGGTCCGACATCCTTTGATGACCCGCCATGTCCCGGCAGATCAAAGGCAATGACGCGCCGCCCGTGTGCAAGGGCGTCATGGTTGAGCATCCAGTTTTTCAGATCGCCACCAAACCCGTGGATCAGCAGCAGGGGAATACCGTCACCTTCGCCGCGTTCATGCACGCGCAAGGTATGCTCCCCCACCGTCATCATGACCGGTTCATCGACCGGCGCGCTGCCTGACTGCGCATCGGACGATGCGGCAAAATCAGCCTGGAAGCGGGTAATGAACGCATCAATATCCGCATCCGGCACGGCTGCATCGGCCACCACGCCAATCAGCGCCCCCACGGGCAGCATTTCCCCATTACCGGCAACCTGCCGCCGCAACGTACCGGTTACAGGGCTTTCAAAGGCATTGGTGATCTTGCTGGTTTCAATATCAACCAGTTCGTCTCCCGTCTTGACGGCGGCACCCGGTTCGACCATCCACCCGGCAATCTTGCCTTCGGTCATGGCCAGCCCGAATTTGGGCATGGTGACGGGAATGATGTCCTGTGTCATGTCAGACTTTCTCCGCTACGCGGTGGGCCATGGTGGCGGTGACCGCTGCCTCGATCCTGTCCACGCTGGGCAGGTAAAGCGTTTCCAGAACGGTGGCGAAGGGAACCGGCGTATGCGGCGGCACCACGCGGCGGATGGGTGCGCGCAGGGTATCGAATGCCTCTTCCGCCACAAGGGCCGCAATGTCGGTGGCCATATTGCACCGTGGGCTGGATTCATCCACGATCACCAGCCGCCCGGTATCGGCCACGCATTCCAGAATGGTATCACGATCCAGCGGCGACGTGGTGCGCGGGTCAATGACCGTGCAGCTTATGCCCTTCTTTTCCAGCCGGTCGGCCGCCTGGTTGGCCAGCCCGACCATGCGGCCAAAGGCGACGATGGTCACATCGCGCCCTTCGCGCGTCAGGTTGGCTTCGCCAAACGGGATGGCGTAGGGTTCGTCGGGCACGTCTTCCTCCTCGTCATACATCACCTTGTTTTCAAGGAAGATGACGGGATCATCATCACGGATGGCCGAAATCAGCAGTCCCTTGGCTTCATAGGGCGAAGACGGGATCACCACCTTCAGCCCGGGAATATGGGTAAACAGGGGATACAGCGCCTGACTGTGCTGGGCTGCGGCATTGAACCCCGCGCCGAACATGGCGCGGATCACCAGCGGCGTGCGGGCCTTGCCGCCAAACATATACCGGAACTTGGCCGCCTGATTCATGATCTGGTCCAGGCAGCAGCCGACAAAATCGACAAACATCAGTTCCGCCACGGGCCGCAGCCCGGTCACGGCAGCACCGGCGGCAGCACCGATATAGGAAGCTTCGGTAATGGGCGTATCCAGCACGCGGGTATCGCCAAACTCCTCCAGCAGTCCCTTGGTCACGCCCAGCACGCCACCCCACGCGTCCTGTGTCCCAGCCGATCCGCCCCGGCCGCCCGCCACGTCTTCCCCCATCAGGATGACGGTGGGGTCACGGCGCATTTCCTGCCGCAGGGCTTCATTGATCGCCTGACGAAAGCTTTTTTTGCTCATGGTTCATGTCTTCCATGCATTAGGGGGAACAGGTCAGTACCGGACATACACATCGGCCAGCAGGTCGGCAGACTGTGGCAGCGGGTCGTCCTTGGCCTGCACCACGGCGGCCTCGATCTCGTCAGCAACGGCGGCGTCGACCTCATCGAGTTCGCTGCCTTCAAACAGGCCAGCCTCCGTCACGCGCGTGCGGAACAGCTTCAGGCAGTCATGGTCGCGCCTGGCGTCCGCCACTTCGTCCGCCGCGCGATAGGTCATGGCATCGCCTTCGAAATGTCCGTACCAGCGCTGCAGGTGGACATGCAGCATGACCGGTCCCTTGCCTTCACGCGCATGGGCGATCGCCTCGCCTGCCGCCTGGTGAACGGCGAAGTAGTCCGACCCGTCACATTCGATATAGGGCATGCCAAACCCTGCAGCCCGCGCCTGCTGCGTGCCGGCACAGGCATAGGATGCGCCAGTGGCCTCGCCATACCCGTTATCCTCCACCACGAACACGGCGGGCAGGTTCCATACGGATGCAAGGTTGAGGCTTTCAAGCGTCGATCCCTCGTTCGACGCGCCATCGCCATAGAACGCCACCGCCACGCCGCCATCACGCAGCGTCTTGTGCGACAGCGCCGCCCCGCAGATCAGCGGCGGACCGCCCCCCACGATCCCGTTTGCCCCCAGCATGCCGCATGCCAGGTCGGCAATATGCATCGACCCGCCCTTGCCACGGCAGACACCGGTGCTGCGGCCATAGATTTCAGCCATCATGCCGGCAACGCCTACGCCCTTGGCAATGCAGTGGCCGTGGCCACGATGAGTGCTGGCTATGGTGTCGTTATCCGTCAGGTTGGCGCACACGCCCACGGCGGATGCTTCCTCGCCACAATACAGGTGGACGAAGCCGGGGATTTCTCCCGTGGCGAATTCAACATGCAGGCGCTCTTCGAACATGCGAATGGTCCGCATCGCCCGATAGGAGCGCAGCAGCGTTTCACGCGCTATTTGCATGGTCATTTCCCCTGTTTTTTCTGGTCCCGTGCCGCCGCGTCCATGCGGCCCACCGGGCTGCGTGCAGCACACACGCATTGCGCGGTGCGCGGCAAGAACGCACCCGTCCCCACTCACGCCCATGTGACGCGGGGCGTACGAAGTGTCGCAAAACCGCGACAGGCGACCATGTGTTTACGCGCCATCACCCCTGGAACATGAGCGCGAAGAAACAGCATGTTGGATGGTTCCCGCCCTGTGCATCCTGCGTTCCCCATTGCCCCCATGCCTGCCGTACAGACGGGGCTTGATGCCTCCTGGCGGCGCTGCCAGCATGATTACGGGCTGGATCCCTCAGCTCCGACCCTGCCCGATGTCCTGTCGGGCGCAGAGTTGCGGCAGGCGTGCCAGCGTGCGGGCCGGGTCCTGTATTCCGCCGGGCCGGAACTGGAACGCCTGCATGCCGCCCTGGCCCCGGTCAGCTATACCGTCATGCTGTCGGACATGGACGGGATTGTCCTGACCCATCAGGCAGGCCCCGCCATCCGGCGCGGTTGCCGCAGGTGGCATTTCTGGCCCGGCGCGGTATGGGATGAACGGCATGCCGGAACAAACGGAATTGGAACCTGCCTTGCCGAACAGCGCAGCATAAGCGTGCACCGCAACCAGCACTGGCGCAGCGGACTGCATGGGCTGGCTGGGGTTGCAACGCCGGTTTATGACGCATACGGGCGGATGGCGGGTGCGCTGAATGCCAGCTCCTTCCACCCCACACCCGATGGGGCCCTGGGCGTGCTGATCGCATCAGCCCTGCTGCAGTCAGCGCGCCAGATCGAGCTGAACTGCTTCATGGACCAGTACCGTGGACATGCCATCATGCTGCTGGGCGATGCGGCAGGCGCTTCGGTCCCGCTGGTCGCACTGGACCGGGAGCGTCATATCGTGGGCGCGACCCATGCGGCACGGGCGCAGATGGGCCTGGCCACCACGGATGACATCAACGTATGCCTGCTGGACGATACAGCCACCCCCGCGCCCGACGCCCCCCTGCGCGAAGCCCAGACCGTAGCCATCCATACCGCGCTGGCCAGTGCACGCGGAAAGGTCGCGGTCGCCGCCCGCATGCTGGGTGTCAGCCGATCCACGCTGCACCGCAGGATCCGCAACATCGCGCAGACGCAGGCCACGGCACGTCCCTGACGACTGCCCGGCCCGATGATGCCGGATGCCGCCATCATGCCATCCGCATGGTCGTGTGCCTGCGCCACATATGCCATCCTCGCCACAGGACAAGTAAAACCAGTGCACCGGCATAACTTATGCTGGTCATGTTATATGTCTTGAACGCCATAAGGAAATGCACGGCAACAAGCACGGCAATGATATAGACAAAACGATGCAGCCTGCCCCACCACCGGCCCAGCCTGCGGATTGACCAGTCATTGGATGTCACAGCCAGCGGCAGCAGCAGTAAGAACGCAGCAAAGCCAAGCATCAGGAACGGACGGTGCGTTATGTCCTGCAGCAGCACACCCATATCCCCGCGCTGGTCCAGCACGACATACGTCGCCACATGCATGCAGGCATACCAGAAGGCCAGCAGCCCGAATGTCCGCCGGTACCGCAGCAGGTTGCTGCCCACCATGACACGCAGGGGCGTCACAAACAGGCCGAGCAGCAGGAAACGCACCGCCCATAACCCCAGCCAGCGTTCAAACACATTGACCGGATCGGCCCCAAGCTGCCCATGCGCGCCGTACCAGAAATAGACCGCCGCCGGCATCAGCCCCACGAACATGATGGCCGTGCGTTCGCCGCGCCATGGCACCACCGTAAGGTACCGCCCCTGTCTGACCAGGCGGGGCATGCTCAGTAACTGGTCCGCAGGTTCATGTTGCCATACAGTCCGGCCACCTGTTCACCATACCCGTTGAACATCAGCGTTTTCTTGCGGCCCCCGCCAAAAAATCCGCCCGCCCCGATAATCCGCTCCGACGCCTGGCTCCAGCGTGGATGGTTCACGTCCGGATTGACGTTGGCAAAAAAACCGTATTCCGCGGCATTCATCCGGTTCCATGTCGTGGGCGGCATCTTTTCAACCAGCCGGATACGGACAATCGACTTGATTCCCTTGAACCCGTATTTCCACGGCACCACCAGCCGGACCGGCGCGCCATTCTGGGCAGGCAGGGTCTGTCCATATAACCCGACCGCCAGAAGGGTCAGAGGATGCATGGCTTCATCAAGCCGCAACCCCTCCACATATGGCCATTGCAGTGAATCCAGTCCCGTGCGCTGACCTGGCATCTGTTCCGGACGCAACACGGATTCA
Organism: Komagataeibacter intermedius TF2; assembly: GCF_000964425.1. Lineage (GTDB taxonomy): Bacteria > Pseudomonadota > Alphaproteobacteria > Acetobacterales > Acetobacteraceae > Komagataeibacter > Komagataeibacter intermedius. The sequence goes on from NZ_BANF01000194.1 coordinate 60,325, forward strand.
AACGCCACATACCGGGCATTCCCCAACGGTTCAGCCTGCTGCAGCAATGTCGCCAGCGGAAAGCCATCCCATGGGATCACCATGGACCAGGCTTCGACACATCTCATGCGATACAGCCGTTCCTCGATCGGCATGGCGGCCATCAGGTCATCAATGTCCCACACGCGCGGACGGGACACCAGGCCATCGACCGTCACGGTCCATGGACGCGGACGGAATGCTGCGGAATACGTGGACGGATCACTTTTATCCATCCCGAATTCATAGAAATTATTATAATGCGTCACATCCGTCAGTGGCGTGGGCGTCTCCCCTGCCTGAAAGGGACCGGGACGGGTCCGCAGCGCATCCGCCCGCGCGTGGTCCGCAAGCCCGCCCAAGGCTGCAGACGTAGCCGCCGCAACAAAACGCCGTCGCGACAGCCATGCCGAACGCGGCGTTATTTCTGATGACAACGGACGAGGATAGGACCAGCGCGCCATGATACGCCCCCACGGACAAAACGGCAGACAGGCCACATAACGCACCTGTCCCACATCCGTCTCCTACCATGTTTCATGCCGATCCGGCATGAAACGCTTCTGGACAGACACTACCGGTCAGCACACCCGTTCAGATCCGACCCGCAAAAACATGCTCGCGCCCGGTACATTGCAGGCCAGATCGCCCTTATTGCATTACGTTCCTGATTTTTGCCCACACGAACGCCGCCATGATCTGGTGCCCTGTCTGGTTGGGAT
>NZ_BANF01000193.1 GCF_000964425.1 Komagataeibacter intermedius TF2
TGTCCCGCCAGAAAGGCGCGGTTGGCGGCCTGCCGGTCATTTGTGCCCGCTGGAGCAGATGGAGCGTTATTCCCGGTTGAGGGCAACGCAGGGGCAGGCGCGCTGTCCTGCCGCCCGGCGTCCTGAGTCTGCACGAACAGCTTGCTGGCGATGGCTGCCTCGACTTCCTGTTCGGCCCGCCGGTCACTCATGCCCGAAACCGGTCCGGCCCTGCCTTCCTGCTGTGCCTTCAGGATCGGTTTGCCCAGATCACCGGGCAAAGGCGACCCCAGCCTGGGCACGCCAGTATAATCCTTTGGCAGGGCATCCAGCCCATCGGCCGAAGGCCGCACATCGGAATCCTGCACGGCGGACGCTGGCCCCTGCCGGGCGGAATTCTGCAGCGCGTAACCCAGCGCCAGACCAATCCCGATCATACCTGTGCCCGCCAGCCCCCAGACAACATAGCGCGACAGACGCACGACACGTGGTCGTTCCGCCCGCAGGCGGAGATCGGGCGGCGATGGCGGGACCGCAGGGGATGCATTTTCTGTACCGCCCTCCGCTCTTTCGTCCCGGTGTTCTTCCTGCCCGTCCGTCATGTCCGCCGTCCATCGGTGCGCACGATCCGCACCCGCTGCTCGGAATGCTTGTCGCCCAGCCGCAGTTCGGCCGCCGCAAACAGGCGATCGACAATCATCCAGTTCTGCCGCACCCGGTAATTGACCAGTTCCGGGCTGCCATCGGCCCCCAGCACGAAGAGCGGGGGCAATTCCCCCTGCCCTATGCTGGCCGGAAAGGCGATGTAGACCTTGTGGCCGTCATCAAAGGCCCGGCCGGGCAGCCAGGGCGGCGTGCCCCCTTTCACCGGCTGGATGGCATAGCGGAAATTCAGAGCATCGAGATTGAGGCCCGTTTCAATGGGAGTGGCGTCATCGGCCGCACTGTCCTGCCGATGCAGGGCGATCAGATCGTCCTCGGGGTAATCCCACGACACCGATGCCATGTAAGTCGCGGGCGTGGAGCGTAGTTCCGCCAGATAGGTGCGCCGGTCGGTGTTAACGATCAGGTTGGTTGTGAGGTCGGGGCGGGTCGGCTTGACCAGGATATGGATGCGTTTGGTCGCCCCTGCCCCGCTCTCGGTATCGCCGATGATCCAGCGCACCGTGTCACCTGCCGCCACGGGTCCAGTGCCCACCAGCTTTTCACCCTGCTGGAGCATGATGTCGGTGATTTCGCCGGGCGAGGTATAAACCTGATAGAGGGCGCCCGGAGAATAGGGATAGACCTGCACCGCATTGATGAACCCGGCCCGCGTGGGCTGGATGCGCGCCGCCAGATTGGCCTGCGTCACACGCGCTGTGGGATCGACAACTTCGGGAGGCGTATGGACCGTGCGTCGTGAGGGCAGCGGCTTGAGCTGTCCCGGCAGGGGAAGCGGTCTGGGGACTTCCACCACCCGCACCGGCTTCGGGAGATCCGGCAGACGTGTTGCCTGCACGGCGTCATCATAGCGGATGACAGGCGGATGGTAATGCTGCGCGCATCCGGCAAGGGGCAGGATCAGCAGCGGCAGGACACGAAGAGCGCGACGGATCATTGGCCCAGCTCCTTCGACCAGTTGATGGCGGATACAAAAACACCCAAGGGATTTCTGCGCAGATGATCGGCATCACGTGGCGGGCTGAGCCTGACCGAGACAATGGCGGTCCAGCGCTCGGTGCCGACAAAAGCCCCGTCGCGGTAATGCCGCTCGACCCAGGCGATCCGGAAACTCGCGGGCGACGCCCGGATGACGGACGACACGTCCAGTTCGACCTGCTCATGCCCGATGCGGGCAAAGGGATCGTTCTGACGGGCATAATCGTTGAGCGCCTGAGCACCGGACGTGGTGGTGAAAGCGTAGGCGCGCAGCCAGTCCTGCCGCACCACCACGGGATCGGAGGACAGGCTGCGGACATCTTCAATGAACCGGGCCAGATACCAGGCGATCTGCGGGTCAGTGGGCACATAGGCGGCTGTTGCGGGCGCCACGACCTGCGCCTCGCCCAGACGGTCCACCTGCACGACCCATGGCGTGATGGTGCCGCGTGCGGACTGCCAGACCAGCCCGGCCCCAAGGCCTGCGGACAGGAACAGCGAACCAAAGGCCATCAGCCGCCAGTTGCGGGCCTGCACGCGGGCGGAACCGATGCGCTCATCCCAGATCTGGGCGGCTTTCTGATAGGGAGTAACCGGCTCCGGCGTCGTGCCGTAGCGCACCGTGGAGCGACGGAACATCGTCCTCATTCCTTTTCCGACAGATCGATGGAGGAAGATCCACCCCCGCCATCGGCGGAGCGGATGACATGGGCTGCCTCGGCGGCATGGGTCGCGGCCTGCCGGCGCTTCATCCCGCGCGCCCAGCGCGGGGGCTCACTGGCGGATGATGCCGACGAGGATGACCCCGTTCCGCCTGCCGATGCCCCCGTCTCAGCAGCGCCACCACCCGAACCGGTTGTCCGGCCACCGGTCGCGGTAAAGGCTGCCTTGCCGCCCGTTGAGAAGCTGTCCTTCATGGCGCTGGCGGCACTGGCGGCCTTGTTCTTCACGGCACCTGCAGCCGCAGACCCGGCCGCCCGGCCAATCCCGCTCACACCCGCAGCCATCCGCGCACCGGCACTCCCGCCGGCTGCTGTCGCGGACCCGAGCGTGTAGGCTGTTGATGCAGCGCCTGCTACGGCCGCCCCTCCCCGCGCAGCTGCCGCCGTGGCGGCCAGAGCTGCCCCACCACCAGAAACAGCCGCACCGACGCCAGCCACGGCAGCAGCCCCCATACCAGCGACGGCCATGCCCGTGCCAACAGCGGCACCCGCGCCAAGCTGGGGCGCGCCAGCGATCAGCCCGTTGGCCAGACTGCCCCCGAAAATCGCAAGGCCCACAATGGCCAGTGAGGCGATCACTACGGACAGGGCCTGCCCGACCGTGGGCTGCACATCGCCATAGGAGGTGGTGAACTGGCTGAACAGAGTGGCGGCAATGCCGCTGATCACGGCCAGCACCATGATCTTCACGCCCGAGGAGACGACATTGCCCATGACCTTTTCGGCAAGAAAAGCCGTACGGTTGAACAGGGCAAACGGGATCAGCACAAACCCTACCAGCGTGGTCAGCTTGAATTCGATCAGGGCGACAAAGAGCTGCACGGCCAGAATGAAGAACGCCGCCAGCACGATCAGCCAAGACAGGCAGAGCACGAAGATCTGCGCGAAATTGGTAAAGAAAGCGACAGGGCCAAGCAGTTTATGGACTGAATCCAGAAGAGGCTGTGCCGCATCGAACCCGGTCTGGGCCAGCCGACCGGGCCGCAGGAACTGATCGAGCGACAGCGTGCCCCCACCAGCTTTCAGGCCAAGGGCGGCGAAACTGTCAAAGACGGTCTTCGACAGGCTGGAAAAATTGCTGATCAGGAAGGAAAAGAACCCGATATAGAGGGTCTTTTTCACCAGACGCTGGATGACGTCCTCATCCGCCGCCCAGGCCCAGAACAGGCCCGCCAGCGCCATATCCAGCACGGACAGTGACCCCGCCAGCGAGATCATACTCCCCTTCACCAGACCGAAGCCGGTATCGATGGTGGTGGTGAAGGTGTTCAGAAAGGTGTCGATGACGCCGACATCGTTCATGGTCATGGCGGTCAGTTCCCGCTGCTGCCGAACATGGACACCGTGCCGGGAGTATAGGCGTCATGCTGCGCGAAATGCTGGTACTGCGCCTCGCTCTCCGCTTCCGTTGCCGCATTCCGCGCCCGCTCCAACGCTGTAGCCCTGCCATTGGCGGCAAGCTCGGCCTGAATGTCCGAAAGCTGCCGGGACTGCAGGGCCATAAGCTGGTTGCCAGCCTGCGCCGCCTGCAGGGCACCTGTGGAATCCTGGCTGGCCGAGACAAGCTGGGTCATGGCGCTATTGTCTGAAGGAATGTTCCCCACCACCCGCGCCTGTAGTTTCAGGGCGTCCTCAAACCCGCCTACGGAATTCTGCCAGCGAGTCTGCGCCTGGCTGAACAGAGCGCTGTCGGACATGCCCGACGAGACGGATGTGTAGGCCTGCTGGTATTGCTGCTCAACGGACTGGACGCTGTAGGCGATGTTCTGCGCCTGCGCGAGCAGTGCCGTGGTCTGGGAAATCGTCGATTGCAGCGATGACAATGTCGATAGCGGCAGGCTTGCCAGATTGCGCCCCTGGTTGACCAGCATCTGGGCCTGATTGGCCAGTGACGTGATCTGGTTATCGATCTGCTGAAGCGTGCGGGCCGCAATGAGAACGTTCTGGACATGGTTGGCTCCGTCATAGACCGCCCACTGGGCATGGGCAGGCACGACCGGCATGAGAAAAACCAGAGCAGCGCCCACAACTGCGGCATACCCGGGACGGAAATATCTTGCCCGGATACGGAAAGATTTTTCCATCATGGCGCGGCTCCTTCCCGCAGGACGTCTGCCGCCCACATGACACCGCGCGCCTCGAACCAGGCCGGGAGAAAACCGTCCCGCCCCTGTTCCGTCAGCACCTGATCGATCAGACGGTGATCATCCTTCCCGGATGCCGCGCACAGGGCGAGTGCGACCGGCCCCAGCCCCAGTTCGAACAGGCGATTGCCGCGCCGGGTCTGGCAGTAATATTCCCGCTTCGACGCGGCGCGGGCGATGATGGCGATCTGGCGTTCGTTCATCCCGAAATCGCGGTAGATGGCTGCGATCTGCGGTTCGATCGCCCGCTCGTTGGGCAGGAAGATCCGTGTGGGACAGCTCTCCACCACCGCCGGAGCGATAGCGGAATTGGCGATATCGGACAGGCTCTGGGTAGCAAACACCACCGAGGCGTTCTTCTTGCGCAGGGTTTTCAGCCACTCCCGGAGTTGCCCCGCGAAATCCCCGTCATCCAGCACCAGCCAGCCCTCATCGATGACCAGCAGCGTCGGACGCCCATCCAGACGGCCTTCGATGCGATGGAAAAGGTAAGACAGCACGGGAGATGCCGCGCCGGAGCCGATCAGACCTTCGGTCTCGAACACCACGATGTCGGCATGGCCCAGTTGCTCGGTATCCGCATCCAGCAGGCGACCATAAGGACCACCGAGGCAATAGGGAGCCAGCGCCTGTTTCAGGGCGTTGGACTGAAGGAGCGCCACCACTCCTGACAGGGTCCGTTCATGAGCGGGCGACGACGCCAGGGAATTCAGGGCTGACCAGAGATAGGATTTTACCTCCGGTGTCAGGGTGACGCCTTCCCGGACGAGGATCTGCCCCAGCCATTCCGCCGCCCAGGCCCGCTCGGTCGGATCGTCGATACGGGCCAGCGGCTGAAGCGAGACGCCGCTATCCTGTTCGCCTGCCCCATGATCTGCGCCCTCCTGTTCCGTCAGGCCTCCACCGAGATCATGCCAGTCCCCGGCCATCGCCAGTGTCGCGGCCCGCAGCGAGCCGCCAAAATCGAAGGCAAAGACCTGCGCGCCCGCATAGCGGCGGAACTGCAGCACCATGAGCGCCAGCAGCACGGACTTCCCCGCCCCTGTCGGTCCGGCGATCAGGGTGTGGCCGACATCGCCGACATGCAGGGAAAACCGGAAGGGCGTGGCCCCGGCTGTCTTGCCGTAGAACAATGGGGGTGCGTTGAAATGCCCGTCCCGTTCAGGCCCCGCCCAGACAGCGGAGAGCGGAATCATATGCGCGAGGTTCAAAGTCGAAACCGGCGGCTGGCGGACATTGGCGTAGACATGGCCGGGTAATGACCCCAGCCATGCCTCCACCGCGTTCAGGCTTTCCGCCATGCAGGTGAAGTCACGCCCCTGAATGATCTTTTCCACCAGACGCAATTTCTCGGCTGCGATCGAGGCAGAGCCGTCCCATACCGTAACGGTCGCGGTGATATAGGCCTGCCCGACATCGTCGGCACCCAGCGACTGCAAGGCCAGATCGGCATCGGCCGCCTTGTTGGCGGCATCGTTATCCACCAGCACCGAGGCCTCGTTGGTCATGACCTCGCGGATAATGGCGACGATGCTTTTGCGCTTGGCAAACCACTGGCGACGGATCTTCGTCAGCACCTTCGTTGCATCGGTCTTGTCGAGCAGGATGGCGCGCGTGGACCAGCGATAGGGAATGGCCAGACGGTTCAGATCATCCAGAATGCCGGGAAAGGTCCGGCTGGGAAAACCCGTGATCGTCAGGGTTTTGAGGAAGGCACTGCCCAGTTTGGGCTCCAGACCACCTGCCAGGGGCTGATCCACCAGCAGGGCGTCGAGGTGCATCGGGATTTCCGGCACCCGGACCCGCTGGTTCCGCGTCGAAATGGTGGAATGCAGGTAGGTGAGTGTCTCGCCATCATTCAGCCAGACGGCTTCGGGCATGAAACCGTCCAGCAGGGCCAGCAGACGGTCAGTCCGGTCGATAAAGCCCCTGACCAGACCGTGCGGATCATGCCCGTCGCGCTCCATGCCTTCATAGAGAAGGCGCTCGGCACGGCCCGAGGTTTCCACGGGTGGCAGCCAGACCAAGGTCAGGAAATACCGGCTCTCGAAATGCACACCTTCATCCTCGAAGGCCTCCCGGCGTTCCAGATCGACCATCTGGCTGGCAGCGTCGGGGAAATCACTCTCGGGATAGAGGGTCGCCGGGGTACGCTGCGCTTCCACAAACACGGCCCAGCCCGAACCCAGACGCCGCAGGGCGCTGTTCAGTCGCCCCGTCACGCCCACCAGTTCAGCCGGAGTGGCGCTGTCCAGATCGGGACCACGGATGCGCGCCGTGCGCTGGAAAGAACCATCCTTGTTCAGGACCACACCTTCCCCAACCAGCGCGGCCCAGGGCAGGAAGTCGGACAGGACAGCGGCACGGCTGCGATATTCACCAAGGGACATCATGGCCCTGCCCTCCCTCTACGCACGAAGCCAGGCGGGGTAGCGGAGATGCCGCCGCCCCACCTCGATGAACAGCGGATCGCGCTTCGCCCCCCAGACCGCGAGGGTGTGCCCCACGATCCAGAACACCGCCCCGACCAGCCAGAGCCGCAGGCCGAGGGCTATGGCGGAGGCCAGCGTACCGTTGGCGATGGCCACGGCCCGTGGCGCACCACCCAGCAAAATCGGTTCCGTCAGGGAGCGATGCACGGGCACGAAATAGCCTGGCACGGCCTCGGCTTCAGGATCGAAGAGAACCGCCATCAGATCAGCGCTCCGCCCGAGAAGGAAAAGAAGGACAGGAAGAAGCTGGACGCCGCAAAAGCGATGCTTAGTCCAAAGACGATCTGGATCAGGCGGCGGAACCCGCCGGATGTTTCGCCAAAGGCCAGGGTCAGACCGGTAATGGTGATGATGATCACCGAGATGATCTTCGCCACCGGCCCCTGCACGGATTCCAGTATCTCGTTGAGCGGTGTCTCCCACGGCATCCCCGTGCCGGACGCCCATGCCGATGACGCAAAAACAAGCGACAGCAGCATGGATGTTCCGAACACACGAAGGTCCGGCATACGACGGTCAGGACGTGCTCCAGCGCACACGACGGCGCGCTTGCGTGACGGCGGCATCATGATGATTCTCCATTGGCAGAGAATGATGTTTCGGAAGAAGATCGGCTGACCGGGCGGATGCAATAGGCGCCGGTCGTGGGATCGAGACCGTCAATTTCGGCCAGTTCGGACAGGCGCCGGGCCGTGCCGCGCCCCGAGAGCACGGCGATCACGTCGATGGTTTCGGCGATCATGGCGCGCGGCACCGTAACCACCGCCTCCTGGATCAACTGTTCCAGCCGATACAGGGCGGCCAGCACCGATCCGGCGTGCAGCGTGCCGATGCCACCCGGATGGCCGGTGCCCCACGCCTTGACCAGATCCAGCGCCTCGGCCCCACGCACCTCACCGATGGGAATACGGTCTGGACGCAGACGGAGACCGGAGCGGACTAGGTCCGACAGCGTGATGACACCTTCGCGGGTCCGCAGAGCGATGAGATTGGGCGCCATGCATTGCAGTTCGCGCGTATCCTCGATCAGCACGACGCGATCGCCAGTTTTCGCGACTTCGGACAGCAGGGCGTTGACCAGTGTGGTCTTGCCGGTGCTGGTGCCGCCCACCACAAGAACGTTCTTACGCGCGACGACGACAGCACGCAGATAATCCGCCTGCCCTGCAGTCATGATTCCGGCTGCGACATAATCATCGAGGGTAAAGACCGCGACCGCGGGTTTGCGGATGGCGAAACTCGGGGCGGTCACCACTGGTGGTAATAGCCCTTCAAACCGCTCACCGGTCGGCAGCTCGGCTGACACCCGCGGTGCCTCCGCATGCACCTCGGCACCCACATGATGCGCAACCAGACGCACGATCCGCTCGGCATCCTCTGGCGAGATCGTCTCACCCGTGTCTGCCATGCCGTCAGCCAGACGGTCGATCCATAACCGCCCGTCAGGATTGAGCATGACTTCAATAACGGACGGATCCGAAAGATGGTGGGCTACGGCAGTCCCCATAGCCGTGCGCAGCATGGAAATACCACGTGCCCGACCTTGCTGTGACGAAACGTGAGACATGACCTTGCCCGCATTTCTTGGCTGACAGAAGAACTTCCATCAGTTGCGGGAAATATTAGGAGAGGCATGCGCCGACCAATTTCAACAGCAGATTCTTGCCCGACGTGGACGGGCGTGGCGTAACGCATAATTGTCGGTATAGGCCGCCTAATTACTCCAGATCGGCAGGATTTTAGATAAAGATTAAGACAGACCAGTATAGGGCACATCTTCTACGATATCGGTCACGAAAGCACTTCCTGATCCCCACTCAAATCCTGATGCAAACGATGTCCGGTGCTTAAATGCCGCGCTAACGTCTCAATGAACTGTTCATAACGCGCAGTCGCCTGGGCGCGGGCAGCGGCTGCAGCCGGCTCGGGCAACGGTGGCGTTGTAAGCAGCCAGAAGCGGATGAAAAGCGCCAGTGTCTCGACGTTGATCCCAAGGTCTCGCTCCATGTGACCAATCCGGCGATCAAGCCGTTCCAGTCGTCGGTTCAGCGCCCCCTCACCTTTTCCGTCCTCCGGGGAAAGAAAGGCAGCAAGCGCCGTTTCGACCAGCATGGACTGGGACTGGCGACGACGGGTGGCAAGATCGCCGAGGGTCTCCGCCAGAACCGGGTCCAGATAGACGGTAATCTGCTGTTTCCTACGCGCGCGTTTCATGGGCCTTCCATCTCCATGCCGTCATCCCGATCCAAGGCAGCCAGCCGCGTCATTCGCTGTAGATCCTCGAATTCCCGCCTGGCCCGCATGGAGGCATGATCGGAATCAAGGTCCGGGTCTTTGCGTTCATGCTCGTCCCGCCCCCGCTCTGCTTTCGGCGTGTGGGCTGCATCAAACTCGCGCGTCTGCTTCTGTCCTGCACCCATCGGTTCGTCAGAAGACGTTCCAGCCAATGTGTCTGCATCTTCAGGAGGCATCTGGTCTGGCGTGGGTCTGCCACTCCAGTCATCTGCGCCCGAAGCGCCCGACGGCGATCGTGGCGCAGGCGGCGGCAGGATGCGTTCCTGCAGGCGCGAATCGACATAATAACGCGCCTTGCGGGCGCGCACTGGCGGCGTGCCGGCCGCCATGACCACCTCTTCGTCGGGTGGAAGCTGCATGATCTCGCCGGGTGTCAGCAGAGGCCTGGCGCTTTCCTGCCGGGAAACCATCAGATGTCCCAGCCAGGGCGACAGGCGGTGCCCGGCATAGTTTTTCTGTGCCCGCACCTCGGTGGCCGTACCAAGGGCATCAGACACACGTCGAGCCGTCCGCTCGTCATTGGTCGCGAAACAGACACGGACATGGCAGTTGTCGAGAATGGAATTGTTCTGCCCGTAGGCTTTCTCGATCTGGTTCAGGCTCTGGGCGATGAGAAAGGCCTTGATACCATACCCCGCCATGAAGGCGAGCGCGCTTTCAAAGAAGTCGAGGCGTCCGAGTGCCGGAAACTCATCCAGCATGAGCAGAAGGCGATGATTTTTCTTCTGGTGTTGCAGGTCTTCCGTCAGGCGGCGACCGATCTGGTTGAGCACCAGACGGATCAGCGGCTTGGTCCGGCTGATGTCCGATGGCGGCACGCTGAGATAGAGCGTCGTGGGGCGGCTGCCACGCACGATATCGGTAATCCGCCATGTGCAGCGAGATGTCACTTTGGCCACGACCGGATCACGATACAGGCCAAGAAATGACATGGCGGTGGACAGCACACCTGATCGCTCGTTGAGGGACTTGTTGAGCAGTTCCCGAGCGGCCGAAGCCACGACGGGATGTGGCCCCGCCTCTCCCAGATGCATCGTCCGCATCATCGCGCGCAATGTCGTCTCGATCGGGCGCTTCGGATCGGACAGGAGGTTGGCCACGCCGCTGAGGGTCTTGTCCTTCTCCGCATACAGGACATGCAGGATGGCCCCGACCAGAAGGGAATGGCTGGTCTTTTCCCAATGGCTGCGACGTTCCAGCGAGCCCTCGGGATCGACCAGCACGTCAGCCACGTTCTGGGCATCCCGCACCTCCCACTCACCCCGGCGAATTTCCAGCAAGGGGTTGTAGGCGTCCGAGCGGGGATTGGTGGGGTCAAACAGAAGGACACGGCTGAATGTTCCCCGGAAGCCCGCGGTCTCCTGCCAGTTCTCCCCCTTGATGTCATGCACGATGGCCGAACCCGGCCAGGTCAGGAGTGTCGGGATGACGAGACCCACGCCCTTGCCCGAGCGTGTGGGCGCGAAGCACAGAACATGCTCCGGGCCGTTATGCCGAAGATAGGTTTTGCGATAACAGCCCAGCACGACGCCATCGGGATCGAGCAACCCGGATTTCTGCAGGTCTTCGGTACTCGCCCATCGTGCGCTGCCATAGGTTGCAGCCCGTCTGGCCTCCCGCGCACGACGCACCGACATGGCGACAGCCACGAGAAATGCCAGCACACCACCCGAGCCAGCAATCCAGCCACCCTGCGAGAAGACGTGTGGCGCATAGGCGTCGAATTCATACCACCACCAGAAAACAAGCGTCGGCGCATAGACCGGCCAGTGATGAAACAAGGTGAACCATGGCTGACCGAGTTCGGGCTGGAACGCCAGTTGCCAAGCCACCCATTCGGTCGCCACCCACCAGGACAGAACAACCAGCGCCAGCACGACGCACAGTTGTCCCCAGAGAATCCGCGCTCCTGACATCGCCGTTTCCTCCTTTTCATCAATCGAGAAAAGGCGAGAGAGACTTACAAATACCAGCGCCGGAGACCCGTCTGCGTGGCCGGGCGCATCCGGACGTAAAATTATCGCCGCTCGCGTGGGCTCTGTGTCCCAACAGTGGTTGGACAGGTTTTCTCGGGGACATCCTTCCCCTGAAACGAAGGCATCAGCCCCACGCTGTTAACATTCGTAACGACGTTGTGAATCCTGCTGGATCACCTGCCCTCATTTTCTGCTTAAAATTCAGGCGTTAGGCGCATCTAGGTTGTTATGACGATCGAAATCCGCCATCTGCGGTCCGCGCTCGCGGCCGCCGAGCATCGCAGCCTCCGCAAGGCAGCTGCTGCATCGGGCATACGTGCCGCCCTTCTTTCCAAGGACATTCGCCTATTGGAAGACATGATTGGCTGCACGCTCTTTATCCGCACCCCGGCGGGCGTACGGCCCACGTCCCATGGCATCGACTTCCTGCACGTAGCGCGGCAGATCGTCCACGATGTGGATATGCTGGCGAACAGTCCCGGTTCCGGTGCCCGACAGACAGCCCGTCGCCTCACAATCGGTTATTATACGTCCGTCTCGACCGGAAACCTCCGGGCAACGCTAGGGGAATTCCAGCGTAGGCATCCGACCATTCCGTGGAAGTTTGTGGGCGGCAGCCGTGCATCACTGTTGCAGAAAGTCGAGACTGGACAGGTCGATATCGCAATTGTCACTGCGGGCGGACTGGAATGGCAGGATGCGTTGCTCCGGCTCTGGTCGGAACGGTGTGTGGTTGCACTGCGGGCCGATCATAAGCTCGCAGCACTGCCCATTCTGGAATGGAGCCTTCTGCGCCATGAGCGTTTTCTCATCAGCACGCAGGATCCCGGCCCGGAGATCGCGGACATCATCCGTCATTATCTCTCAGTCGATGTGCGCGCCCCCAATCTTGTAACACACGATATGGAGACACAGTTTCTCAAACCCTTCGTGGCGGAGAATGGCAGTGTCATGATTGATTATGAAAGCGCCACAGGGGATGGCCTGACCAACATTGTCTACCGGCAGGTGCTCAACGGCCGCCAGCCCGTCGAACTGCGTTTCGTGGCCTGCTGGCAGGCCGACAACCCCAATCCGTCCCTAGTTCGTTTTCTCCAACTACTTCGGGAACGCTATCCGGATATATCCTAACAAAGACGCAAAGACTCTGCAGTTTCAAAAATGATTTGGGAATACCAACCGTCCATTATGTGGCCACGTAAGTCACGGATATTGCACAGCGCCGTCCCACGACTTTGGCATGGACTGCCCTATGGATATTGCCGGGGATAACCCATGATTGTTGCATGGGATGCCCCTCGGAACTTGCAGCGATTCTGCCCCACGACTTTGGCATCGAGACGAGGGGCAATACATTGATTTTAAATCAGGAAAGTCGGTGCAGTTTCGGGCGGTAAAATTTCACCAACTATACGAAAGATTGCCATAGAGACGACGCGCCTGACCATATTGACACTGTGGCGCGGAACCCAACGTACACGATGCTAAATAACGTTTGTCGGTCAGGTTAGAAATAGATAGTTGCGCTCGTAAACCTTTTAGACTGGGCATGAGATTTGCAAAATCATAATGCGCTCCAAGATCAAATAGTGTGAAATCTGGAACTTTTATAGAATTTGCGCTGTCTGCGTACGTAAAACCCACATACCGGATACCAAAATTAAATCCGAATCCTTTTAGAGATTTTACAGGTGGGGTATAATCAATAAATAAATTTGCCATATTTCGCGGAGCTTGGCCAATATTTTTTCCTTTTACAGAAACATAACCTGTCGAATTGCCGTATACATCTATTTTTTCAGCGAGAACTCCATTACTCGCAAAACGTGTATCATTAAAACTATATGATGCCGTGAGATGAAGATTTTTTGTGATATTTGCATTTGCAGAAAGCTCGACCCCTTTTGAAACTACTTTCCCCCAATCTCGCTCATAGCCTTCATGCTCATTATCAGATGCTGCATAATGATTTTCTTCAATATGATAAGCCGCAGCTGTCAGGAAAACATCTGTATGTGGGATGAGATATTTTAATCCCGCTTCAAATTGTTTGCCAGTGAGAGGAGCAACTTGTTGACCCGCGTAATTTGTAACCGACGGTTGAGGGACAAAAGATGTTGCATAGCTAAAATAAGGCGTAAGTCCAAAATCGAAATTATAAGTCAAACCGGCACGCCATGTGAAATGGGAGGGACTTTCACCACCCCCCTGCCCCTTCGTCATTGGCTGAGAATAGTCAATTTCTGGATAATGATATCCACTATAAAAAGTATTGTGTTCGTTTACCCAGTCTTGTCTACCGCCCAACAATACGGAAAGACGATGAAACTTAATTTGATCTTGGAAATAAACACCTTCTTGAAAAAAACTTCCTCTAGATATCGAACTCCATATATCGTCTGGCCCAGTTAGGCTATAATTTGGTTGAGGGAAATTCCACGATGGGGAAAAAATACTTACAGGATAAGATGAAAAATCGTAAGCATAATTAGTATCATATTTACGGTCCCTGAAATCCATCCCTGCGACAAGAAGGTGCCGCAATGGTCCAGTTGTAACTTTCCCTATTACACGACTATCCAGACCAATAGTCATATTTTTACTTCTATTATACCACGCACTATTATCCCATGTCTCGTTAGTGACGTCCTCTGCATCACCATAAGTTTGGTTAAACGTTTGAGTTGAATTTTCATAACGAAAATTCTGATGAAATTCCCAGTTGTCATTAAATTTATGCGAAAATTCATATTCGAATGCAGCATCTCGCGCTGGGCTTGACGATTTTGGGTTTCCAATATTACTCGATCTTGGAATATATTTTCCATTGAGCGGCGTCTCCGTTCCAACAAATGGGTAGCCCGCCCAGTAAGTTCCCGCTTCAGGTGTATACATATAACTCCCGAGAAGAGTTAAAGAAGTTTTCTCGTCTATTTTCCATTTAATGGACGGAAGCACTCCAACCCTTTTATAATTCACATAATCCGTTTGCGTCCCCTGAGTTACACCAATTCCTGCGATTCTGTACTGTAGAGTCCCAGATTTGTTAATATTATCTGCAACGTCAAATGTAGCCTCATATCGTCCCCAGTTTCCAAATCCCACGGAGACGTTATGTATAGGTGTGTCTGTTGGTTGCTTTAACCGGGTTGCTATGAGGCCGCCAGCGCCTACTTGTCCATACATTACCGAGGCTGGACCATTAATAGCCTCAACTCGCTCAACAAATGCAGTTTCGCCTGCTGACATTGAATTAGACATAATTCCATCAACAAACTGACTTGATGCAAATCCGCGCATAAGAATAGAGCCAGTCGTATCTGCACCACTTACATTTTGTGTCAGTCCTCCGGCCTCAGAAGTTCCGCCCACGTTACCATATACACCAGGCATATACCGCAAAGCCTCTTCAATATTTTGCGGCTGTTGATCTAAAATCTGCTGTTTTGTCACAACGTGAATAGAATTTGGGATTTCCCACAGGGGAGTGTCCGTTTTTGTTCCTGATTGAGTATAGGTAGCGACATATCCATTACCTGGCCCAATAGCTGCCTCGTGCGTATCGAATGTCCCTCCGACGCGAACCGGACCAAGGGTTATATTCGCCGCCTTGGGTGCGGGCACAATCTGGAAAGCACGTTCTCCCAGCGTCTGATATGACAACCCACTTCCCTGCAGAAGACGAGCCAACGCTTCGCTGGACGTAAACTGCCCATGCAGCCCCGGAGTCGTATGACCGGCCAATGTCGGTGCCTGCGACGTCACCTGAATACGGGACTGGGCACTAAACGATACCAGCGCACTGGACAGCGATCCGGCAGGAATATCGAAGCTGAATTTTGGCTGTATCTGTGCGGTCTCTGCCCGTGCTCTGGTCGGGACAAAGGACGTCAGCGCAGTGGTGGTGGCGAGCATCAGGACCGATGCGGCTATCGGTCTCCTCAGAAATCCTGACGAATGCATGGGCGCGGCTCTTCCTGTCATCTCAGTTTTTAATGCAATTCATTTGCATTCAATGGGCATGGTAAGTGAGATGCACGGGAGGACCGTTTTTTCGGAAAAAATTTCAGATTTTTTTATTTTTTTTGCGCGATGATCGTTATCACTCTGTTTGATAAGGGTTTTTCTTTTCCCTGATGTTGCGCATTTTTCTGAATTCAGCCTCCGCGCCTCGACACATGGTCCCAGGCAGACCTGTTCTCTCGCAGCGAAGATTTGCTACAAGCTGAAGCATGTCACGTCCCGCCATCGTGTCTGCGGATGTGAGTGAATGTCTGTGAGAACGCCCGACAATCGATGAGAAGCCATCTCGCCAGACTGTTTTAGCGCCCCGTCACGAGTGCAAACCAGGGCGTTACGGACATGACCTTTCCACCATAGGGATGCACGATCAGTTGCAGCGACGTTTCCGGGTGATGCAGGTCGTAGGAACCGCTGACTTTGCGTGCTGCCAACGTGTCATGCGCGACGATGATCCGGGTGCTGGTCCAGGGCTGAAGTGCTGCCACCATGTCAGCAATGGTATTGTCCTGTGCCACCAGCATTCCGTCACGCCAAAGCCCGATAGTCTCGGGTGCCTGGGTGTCGGATATGATCTGGGTGCCTCGGACATCAACGCGATCCCCCGCATGCAGGTCGCGCTCCAGGCCGATGCTTCCCTTTGCGGACACATGCACGGCCCCTTCCCGCACTGCCACGGACGTCTCATCACCGTCTGTCCGGGCATCGAACATGGTGCCGATATCGGTCGTCGTCACCGGTCCGGCAATTACGGTAAACGGCCGACTGGCATCATGATGCACCACGAAATAGGCTTCGCCGCGCAGCAGCTCGATCCGTCGCTCATGAGCCGTCATATGCATGGCGACTGCGGAACGCGGGGCCAGAATGACATCACTGCCGTCGGCCAGATGGATGTCCTGCGTAACACCTGCCTGCGTGTAATGATCCGCCCGCAGGCGCAGGGACAGGTCGGGTATGAACACGAAGGCGGCGATACAGGCGGCCATGGCAACGCTGGCAAATGCAGCGGACTTTGCCTTTCTCCTGCCAGTGTGATCGTTTGCCGGACTACCCCAGAACCTTCTACGGGCATCGGCCCGCCTCTTGCGCTCAGGTGGGGCCAGATCGAGTACGCCCAGCGTTTCATTGATTTCCGCCCAGGCCTGCTGGTGCAACGGGCTTTCCTGCAGCCATACCTCGAACTGGCGGCGCAGTTCGGGATCGTCCGGCTCTTCACGAAGATAGATATGCCAGCCTGCTGCTGCCTCATCGGGACTGCGGGACTCAGCCATGCCGCGCCTCCCCTGTCCCGGGATGAGAGAGACAAGCCAGGTGGAACGCAGCAGGCAGGATCGCAAGGTCATACCGATAAGATGCGCGGCATCCCCGGTTTTTCAGAAAATAATTCAAATCCACCGAGGCCTACTGCCCTTCCTTGCGTATCCGGTTGCAGGCTGCCAGCCCTTCGGTGATCAGACCATGCACCATCGGAATGGATACACCCAGCACGGCGGCGACTTCCCGCAATTTCATCCCTTCAAAGTGATACATGCGAATGGCCTCCGCCTGTCGCTCGGGCATGGCGTCAAGCGCATCCATCACACGCATCATCGTTTCACGGGCCGCTACGGTTTCTTCGGGTGATGCTGCATCATCGGGGACAGTGGCTGTAACGACATCAAAATCCGCCTCGCTTATCCGCTCGATTTTTGTCCGGCGGGCACGCGTCATCAGAAGGTTGCGAACGATGGTCCGCAGGTAGCTTCCGGGCGAGGCAATCGTGCTTACGGACTGCCGTGCGAAGAGCACCCACGCATCCTGCACGATGTCTTCCGCCAGCACGCTGTCGCCCGACAACTGTCGCGCATAGGACAGAAGGCCGGGACGGTGAGCCTCGTAAAGCTCAAGGGACGGATGTTTGGACTTCAAGACAGGTGGTTCCCGATGCCATCACAACGCCAGCATTCAGAAATTAAGAAGGATTCGCAATTGTGATGGCACAGGGTCCGACTTTCCGCAAGATTTAGCAGCAGACCGCCGGTTTCGCCGGTGTTCAGCGAGGACCTATGAACAGGACGTCTACGCTGGAAGAAAGGCCGTTTTCTGCTGGTAAGATGCAAGTCCTTCGAAAATCGCATATCACGTGTCTGTCATTTATCGCTCTTTTTTCTGAAAAAACGGCATCGCCAAGCATCCATACTCCCAGCAGGGGTTCGCCCCGTTTTCATTCCGGACGCCGTCGCCGACTGCGTGTTCCGGGCACGCAGGGAGAGTTCATATGCAGCACGGTTGCCCGCCTTTCCGCCATACAGTTGCGATTCAGTGTTATTCTTATTCCTTCAAGAGTAGCAGACCGGTGCTATCCGTCGGCGCGTTTGTGCCATGACCACCCGCACTCTTCGCCGCTGGTTCGTGGTCCATAAATGGACGAGCCTGGTCTGCAC
>NZ_BANF01000192.1 GCF_000964425.1 Komagataeibacter intermedius TF2
GCGGCAATCCACCAGGGACCAAACTCAGATGGCAGGGCGCGCCACTTCGCGCCGTTCTGATGGCGCCAGAAAATCGCAGAGATCGTCCGTCGAAGGTTTTTCGGTGGGGTCTTTCCCTTCGGACGGGCTTCTTCGGTCAAAGGCTCCCAGACGGACCAGGCGACATCAGAAAAGACAGACTGTATCATGCTCATCATAAACAGCTATGTAGTCCGTTCTGTTATTCAAGGCCTAACAGGCCCTAGCACTACAGTTGTGTTTTGATGCGAGATATG
>NZ_BANF01000191.1 GCF_000964425.1 Komagataeibacter intermedius TF2
TACCTTGGACATAATAATGCGTCCGGCGCGCCGTTCGTTATCAGCTCCCTGTTAGGTTCATACCGGATCATCCCGTCGCGTCCGGGATCTGGATATAACTCAATATCCAACATGAGCACCGATAGTAATGGTGACATAATACTGGCGGACATTTCAGGTGCGTCCTACTCATATGCG
>NZ_BANF01000190.1 GCF_000964425.1 Komagataeibacter intermedius TF2
GATGATAGCTTATCGCCCTGTCCGAAAAATGGGGACCACCTCTGTATTGCGACGACGTCGTTTGTTGCGGTTCTTGGTGCCGCGGGTTTGGCGGTCGGCATGGCATTGCAGGGTAGTCTTGCGAACTTTGCTGGTGGTGTTTTGATTCTTCTGTTTCGCCCATTCAAGGTGGGAGATTCGATCACAGCAGGAGGGAGTTCCGGTACGGTGACATCGATCGAGATGTTCCGCACTGTCTTGCTCGATGCGAACAACGAGATAATCTTTATCCCCAACGGAACATTGTCGAACAACATTGTCGTCAACAGTTCGGAGTCGGAAAGGCTTCTGGGATCTGTCAGTTTGCTGATCGATTACAATGATGATCTCGACAAGGCCCGTGCGCTGCTTCTGGGGTTAACGGAACAGGACGAACGGGTGCTTAAAGATCCAGCACCGTCGGTCTCCTTCCTGCCGAAGCCTGCAAATATTCAGGTGACGCTTGGGTTCTGGAGCGCTCCGGGAGATGTTTCATCGCTGGTTGGAAAATATTCCGAAGAGTCCATCAAAGTGCTTCAGAAAGCTGGCTATCGTCTTGGCGTAACGGCGCGAGCGGCAGCATGAAGCATGCCGGATCGGGTTCAGGAGAAAGGGTGAAGAAATAACCGCCCCTTGATCTCTCTGTCTTCCGGTTGATCTCTCTGTCTTCCGGTGTCGACACATAAAAAAGGCCCGGTCCCGCAAACTGCGAGACCGGGCTTTTTTACATTCAGAGTGGAGCGACCGAAGAAGTCACTCCCGTCACCGCAATCAGAACGGCGCGTCGATGTCGACGACGTCGATCAGCTTGTGGTTGACGAACTCCTTGATGCCGAGGTCGATCAGTTCACGACCGAAGCCGGAACGCAGCACGCCACCGAACGGCAGGTCCGCCTTCACCATCGTCGGATGGTTGATGTAGACCATGCCGGTCTCGATCTGCTCGGCCACGCGTTCGCCACGGGCTTCGTCCTTGGTGAAGACCGAACCGCCAAGGCCATACGGGCTGTCATTGGCCACGCGGATCGCCTCGGCTTCGTCCTTCACGCGGAACAGCAGCGTGACGGGGCCGAAGAACTCTTCGCGCATCGCCGGGTTGTCGTCCTTGAGGTTGGTGAGGATCACCGGACGGAAGAACGCACCCTGATTGGGCATTTCCAGCGGGATTTCTTCCGCTTTCGCACCTGCGGCAACTGCACCTTCGACCTGCTTTTTCAGATCGTCAGCGGCTTTCTGCGAAGACAGCGGAGCCAGCGTCGTGGCGGGGTCCATCGGGTCGCCCATTTTCAGCTTGGACACGCCCTCGCGGTAGCGCTTGACGAACTCGTCATAGACACCGTCCACGACGATCAGGCGCTTGGAGGACACACAGACCTGACCGGCGTTCCAGTGACGTCCGAAGACGGCCCAGTTCACGGTCTTCTCCAGATCGGCATCTTCCAGCACGATGAAGGCGTCCGCGCCGCCCAGTTCCATGGTGCACTTCTTCAGCGCCTGACCGGCTTCGGAGGCCAGACGTGCGCCAGCACCTTCGGAGCCTGTCAGAGCCAGACCGCGCACGCGGTGGTCGGCAAGGATGCGCGAGACCTGATCGTGCGTGGGATAGAGGTTCTGGAACGCGCCCTTGGGCAGGCCGGCCTTGATCATCAGTTCGTCCATGGCGGCAGCACACTGCGGCACGTTGGAAGCGTGCTTGAGGACGACGGTGTTACCGGCGGAGAGCTGCGGCGCGATGATGCGCGCGACCTGATAGAACGGGAAGTTCCACGGTTCGACGGCCAGCAGCACGCCCAGCGGCTGATGGATCACTTTCGCGCGGCCCTCGTCCTTGCTGGCGACGGGCAGATCCTGCGGGACCAGAAGTTTCTCGGCGTTCTTGGCATAATATTCGAAGATCGCTGCGGACAGTTCCGTCTCGGCCTTGGCTTCCGCGAAGATCTTGCCCATCTCCAGCGTCAGCAGCTTGGAGTAGTCGTCGATATTGGCGCGCAGGATGTCGGCAGCGTTCTGCATGACCTTCGCGCGCTCGGCGAAGGAGGTCGTGCGCCACGACAGGAAGGCGCTGTGGGCTGCGTCCAGCGCCGTGTTGATCTCGGCGTCGGTCGAATTGGGGAACACCTTGATCTGTTCATTCGTGAACGGATTGGTTGTTGCGTAGGCCATCCTCTGTTCCTTTTTTCTTCTGCGCGAGGGGAAACCCGTGCCTGAGGACAGGCACGGTAAGCACGTCAGTTCCGGAAGTCGAGCACCACGCGTCCGTCGATGCGACCATGTTCAAGGTCGTCGAAGATGCGGTTGATGTTCTCCAGTTTGTCGGGCTTCACAACGCTGTGAATCTTTCCCTCAGCAAAGAAGGACAGCGCCTCGATCATGTCGAGACGCGTGCCCACGATGGATCCGCGGACCGTTGTTCCCGTCATGACCATGTCGAAGATCGACACCGGAAATTCACCCGGCGGCAGGCCATTGAGAACAATCGTTCCACCGCGTCGTGCATAGCCCATGGCCTGTGAAAAGGCGATACGGGAGACGGCCGTCACCAGCGCGCCATGAGCGCCGCCGACTTCCTTCTGCACGAAGGCCGCGGGGTCTGTGTCCTTGGCATTTACGGTCAGCGCCGCGCCCAGTTCCTTGGCGGTCTTCAGTTTTGTGTCATCAATATCGACGGCGATCATGTTCTTGCCCATGGCCACGCCGTACTGAATGGCCATCTGGCCCAGACCACCCACGCCTGAGACCGCCACCCAGTCACCGGGCTTGGTGTCGGTCATTTTCAGACCTTTATAGACCGTCAGGCCCGCGCACAGCACTGGTGCGATCTGGATCGGGTCCACGCCCTTGGGAATGTGCGCCACGTAGTTCGGATCGGCCACGACATATTCCGCGAAGCAGCCATTCACGGTGTAGCCTGTGTCTTGCTGCTTTTCACACAGCGTTTCCCAGCCGCCCAGACAGTGCTCGCAATGACCGCAGCTCGAATACAGCCACGGGACGCCGACCACATCGCCTTCCTTGATCCAGTTGACGTTGCTGCCAACCTGCACGACGTGGCCCACGCCCTCGTGGCCAGGGATGAATGGGGGTTTGGGTTTGGTGGGCCAGTCACCGCTCACGGCGTGCAGGTCTGTGTGACAGACGCCACAGGCGTCAACCTTCACCAGAATCTGATTCTGATTGATCGTGGGAATGTCCAGCTCTTCGATTGTCAGCGGTTTGCCGAACTCGTGGGCGACCGCCGCTTTCATCTTGCCTGCCATGTCTCTTTTCCTTTCTTTTGTCCGATCCCTGAAATGAAAAACCCTGCCACCGGAGTGGCAGGGGTGGGGATCAGTTGGTTCCCAGTGCCTTCACGGCTTCGACCATCTTGCTCAGCACGGCTTGTGCGTCACCAAAGACCATCGAGCAGTTCTTCGCGAAGAACAGCGGGTTCTGCACGCCCGAATAGCCGGTCCCCTGACCACGTTTGATGACGAAGACCTGATGCGCCTGATCGGCGTTGAGGATCGGCATACCGTAGATGGGGGAAGACTTGTCCGTGCGTGCGGAGGGGTTGACCACGTCGTTTGCGCCAATCACGAGCGCAACATCGGTGGATTTGAAGCTGTCGTTGATGTCGTCCATGTCGTAGATCATGTCGTAAGGCACGCCGGCTTCGGCGAGCAGCACGTTCATGTGACCGGGCATACGACCCGCAACAGGGTGGATGGCGAACTTCACGTCCACGCCCGCTGCCTGAAGCAGCTTCACAAACTCGTAGAGCTTCTGCTGCGCCTGAGCCACCGCCAGACCGTAGCCCGGAATGATGATGACGCTCGACGCATAACGCATGGTGGTGGCGGCATCGGCCGGATCGACCGATTTCATCTCGCCCTGCGGTCCCTTGGCCTGCTGGGAAGCCGCGCCGAAGTTGCTGAACAGCACGTTGGTGATCGAACGGTTCATGGCTTTCGCCATCAGCACCGTCAGCAGTGTGCCGGCCGAACCCACGACCATGCCCGCGATCATGAGCGCGGGATCGGCCATGACATAGCCTTCAAGACCCACGGCCAGACCGGTAAAGGCGTTGTAGAGCGAGATCACCACCGGCATGTCCGCGCCGCCGATCGGCACCGTCATGCACAGCCCGAAGAACAGCGCGCCGGCAAAGAACAGGAGGGCATACAGGCCGCCTTCCGGCGCTCCGTTCATCTGCGCGATGACGGTCATGATGCCCAGCACGATCGTGCCAAGGAAGATGGCCAGGTTGAACACCTTCTGCCCGCCGAAACGGATGGGATTGCGCATCTTGCCGTCAAGCTTGGCCCATGCAATCAGCGAGCCGGTCAGTGAGATACAGCCGATCAGCGCGCCTGTGACGGTTACGCCCAGATGCAGGGCCGAGCCGCCCGCGTGATGCAGAAGCGCCACCGCTGCCACGGCTGCGGCCGAGCCGCCGCCCATGCCGTTGAACAGCGCCACCATCTGCGGCATGGCCGTCATGGGGACTGTCCGTCCCTTGCGGCCCGCCCACAGGCCGCCCAGCAGAAGCGCAAGGACAGCCAGCCCGAGGTTGACGGGAAGATGCGGCAGCACATCTTCGGGAAGGTTGAAGACCTGAAGGAAGCTGGCCACGACCACGAAGGCCATGCCCCAGCCCGCGATGACGATGCCTTTGACGGCCGTGACCGGCGAAGACATGCCCTTGAGGCCGTAGATGAACAGTCCGGACGCAACCAGACCGCTCAGGGCCACAATGTATTCGAGCAGATTCATGATGCGCTCTTTTCGTCAGACTTTTTCGCCGGCTTGGCGGTGCTGGGCTTGAACATGGCCAGCATCCGGTCGGTCACGACATAGCCGCCCATCACGTTGCCCGCGCCGAACAGGACACCGAAGAAACCGATGATCTGTTCCGCCAGCGTAGTGGCCGAGAGCAGGGCACTGAGCGCGCCCACCACGACGATACCGTGAATGAAGTTCGAGCCTGACATCAGCGGTGTGTGCAGGATCGATGGCACCCGGCTGATAACCACGTAGCCTGTGAACGCCGCCAGCATGAAGATGTAGAGGGCGATGATGAAAGTCATGGAGGTGATGATCATGACGTCGGTCCTTTCGGCGCAGCAGGGGCCGGAGAAGGCTTCGGAGCCGCGGGTGCCGGGGCAGCCGGTATGCCCTCCACCACGGCACGCACGCCATCATTGGTGATCTTGCCGTCATGGGTGACGAGTGTCTTGGCGATCACCTCATCCGTCAGGTCCAGTGTCAGCTTGCCATCCTTGATGATCTGTTCGAGCAGATTGAGGATGTTCTTGGAATACAGTTCACTGGCCTGCTCGCTGAGATAGGACGGCAGGTTGGTCGGGCCGATGATCAGCGTGGGACCGACCTGAAGCGTCTCACCCGCCTTGGTGCCTTCGCAGTTGCCACCGCCTTCCGCGCCCATGTCCACGATGACGGAGCCGGGTTTCATGCGTGCGATCTGGTCCGCGTCGATCAGGCGCGGTGCACGGCGGCCCGGGACGGCAGCCGTGGTGACGATGAGATCGGCACGTGCGATGTGATCGCTCAGCACCGATTTCACCTTGGCTTTTTCGGCGTCTGTCAGTTCGCGGGCGTACCCGCCCTGACCGGTGGCGTCCACGCCCGTATCCACGAATTTCGCACCCAGCGAGTGAGCTTCATCCTTCGTTTCCGGTCGGACGTCATAGCCTTCCGTGACCGCACCGAGACGGTGGGCGGTCGCCAGCGCTTGAAGCCCGGCCACACCAAGACCCATGACCAACACCTGTGCGGCCCGAAGGGAACCGACAGCGGTGGTCATCATGGGAAGAATCTTGGGCATATGCACGGTGCCGAGCAGCACCGCGTAGTAGCCCGCGAGTGTGGCCTGACTGGACAGGGCGTCCATGGCCTGCGCGCGGCTGATACGGGGGATTTGCTCCATTGCGAAACAGGAAATCTTTTTGTCCCGCAGTGCCTTCACCAGATCGGGATGAGTGCGCCCGTAGATGAAGGAGATGAGGATGGCTCCCGGTTTCATGACCTGCACAAGGTCGGGAGAGGGAGGATTCACTGCAAGGACGATATCGGCGGAGGCGACGAGGGATTTCTCGTCTTCCACGATGGAGGTGTCCTTGTAGGTGGCATCGGGAAAATAGGAAGTGAGACCGGCTCCGGCTTCGAGGGCGACGGACGCCCCCAGACGCTTGATGCGCTCCGCAACGACGGGCACCAACGCAACGCGCCGTTCTCCTTCGTCCTTTTCCCTGATCGCGGCGATCGTAAGGCTCATGATCAGTTGTCCATGCTGGGTTGTGGCTATCTGCGGTCGGCAAGTGCTGACGTTGCCAGTGGGCTTGCCCGCCGAACGCCCGAGGACGCTAACGACTCTGTTATCAACCTGTGCGGCAAGGCTCCTTGACGTGTGTCAACTTCTGCAACGAAGGCAGGATTGCGTAGTTCATCCAGTTTCCCTGCACAGGAAAGACATTCGGCCTCCAGGTTGGCCAAGCGACACTTTTTCATGTGTGATTTTCGACTGACATGAAGGTTTCATTGAGGTGGTCCCGTCCGTTCGGACAGTTTTGCGGGCTTGATAAG
>NZ_BANF01000189.1 GCF_000964425.1 Komagataeibacter intermedius TF2
TGCAGCAGTCGCAAGATGATCTTCGAAGCTTCTCCCGTTATCCGGAGAAGCTCATGAAACATTCTCTGCTCATTTTTCTTTTGCCCATGGCGCTCAACGCCTGTGCGCAGAGCCTGTCGTCACCTTCTCCCATTGCGACGACCGGCATGGCCAATCCTGAACTGGCCTTGCAGCGGTCAATGGCAGAAACCACGACTGATCTTCGGGAACTTGGCAGCATCCGCCCGTCTCCGGTCGTGGCATCTGCCAACCAACCCCTGCTCCC
>NZ_BANF01000188.1 GCF_000964425.1 Komagataeibacter intermedius TF2
AGGCTTCGTCCAGCTTCGCTTTCAGTGTTTCCCGTCGGGCAAGCTCTTCTGGCAGGGCCTGCGGATCTCTGTCTGTGGCATCTGCGTGCTCCGCCTGGTCCATCAGTTTCGCGATATCCACCGCCAGCTGTTCGCGCAGTGCCCTGATCCGGTCGTAGCGCAGGGAACGGTATTTCGAAGCGTCGGCATCAATTTTCGTGCCGTCAATCGATACGACACCCAGACGCAGCAGACCCGTCTCGCGCGCCAGAAGCAGGACCTGCGCAAATGCAGCTTCAATGGCTGTCCGGTTCGTCCGGCGGAAGGTCGCAATCGTATCATGATCCGGATGCA
>NZ_BANF01000187.1 GCF_000964425.1 Komagataeibacter intermedius TF2
GATTGGTCGAATGGGTCAGGATGCCAATGGACAGACTCATGGCGCAAACCCCATGAGCGGTGTCCGGGCGAGATCCCAGAAGGTTTCTTTCTCCCCGTCCCATATGATATCAAGGCGTCGTGTCATATCGCACTGTCCGATGATGGCGGCAGTGATCCCGCGTGCCTGAAAACGTGCGATAATTGCCCGGGCATCCTCGGGCCGGGCTGTCAGCAGATAGCCATAGCTGGGGAATGCGGACAGCCAGCGTTCCATTGGTGCATCGTCGGGACGTGGAATGTCATCGAGCGTGATGGTCATGCCGATACCCGAACATTCGGCCAGCATGAGCGCGGTGCCCAGCAGTCCGGCCATGCTGATATCCTTGGCAGCGCGGCTCAACCCGTCCTCGGCAATGCCGGGCAAGAGATCGAGATCATCTCGAAGGCGTGCCGCCCCCTCAGTATGACACAGTGCGGAACTGGCATCCCAGAACGGGTGCGGGTCGTGCCAGCGGCCGCGCAGGTCGATGGCGGCGATCAGGACTTCGCCCGGTCGGGCATCGAAACTGGTCAGCAGATGACGGGCACGGCCAAGGATCGCGACTGACAGCGAATTATGGGTGCTGCGCATGTTGGTATGGCCGCCAACAACCGGCACACCATAGGTGTTGGCGCCTTCATGCAGACCGCTCAGAATGGACGCGGCCGCCTCGGACGTATCGCTCCACAGCGCGTCCACTACAGCTACAGGGCGACCGCCCATCGCCGCGATGTCACTGATATTGACCATCACGCCGCAATACCCGGCAAACCACGGCATTGAGCGGACAAAGCTGTCCTGAAACCCCTCGCTGGCCAGCAGGAGATAGCCATCGCCATCCGGTATGGCGGCGCAGTCATCTCCTAGGCGGATACCATCGCTTGTGTCCCGACCAAGAATTGCGACGGTTTCGGCAATATCCTGCTTGCCCGCAAGGGCCCGACCGTGTCGAAGCGTGCGCAGCAGTGTCGTCAGTTCGTGTGCCATCATGCCACCTGCCGGTTACGGGGCTGCGGGCGCAGCAGCCAGGTCTGATCCTGACCATGCGCCGGATAGCGTGAGAGGTCGGCCTGCATGTCGTGATGTGGCAGCCCATGCAGGGTCATGGCTCCAAGGCTTTTCCAGTACAGGCGACGGAAGAACAGCACGTTCTGTTCCTGTACCTGGGCCAGGAACCGCGTGGCCCCAAGCCCGTGCGCCGTGCTGACCGCCATGCGGATGAGTTCCGCGCCGATCCGTCCCAGTTTGCGATGGTCTTCATGGACGGCCAGACGGGAGCCGCGCCAGACGCCGGGCTCAGCTTCATGGATGCGCACGGCGCCCACCACCCGGTCCGGCATGCCCGCCATGCAGCACGCCGCGAT
>NZ_BANF01000186.1 GCF_000964425.1 Komagataeibacter intermedius TF2
GAAAATTCTCATTCAAAAGTCACTCTTTTTATGGGGGGATTACCTAAGGAGTTCGCCTCGTCCTATCAAAAAATTTGTCTGACTCATCCTTCACGTCTCCGCTTTTTAGGAACGACGGTAGGACCGTCAGTCGTGTATTTTCTAATAGTATCTCGGCTCACACCTGTAATATCCGAAATACTATGCTGAGACAGGCGTGTTTGTTTAGCGAGTAAAACAGCCATATCGATACGCCCCTGTCGATCCAATGATAGAGCGCGAGCTTTAATGAATTCCTCAATTAAATCGACATCTGAAGCCGTTCCCAATGCTACTGCTCGCCGAAAGCGCTGTATCTCTCTTCCTATATCGCTAAAGGACTGTCCACGAAACGCGAAAGTCAGAATATCTACCCACCGAGCAAACAACGCGAAATCAGGTCCCAAGAACCGTTTAATAGCTTCTTTGACCGCTATGGGCTCAGGTGTCTTAAATTCGACAACCAAGTCAAACCGTCGCCACAACGCAGGATCAATCAGCTCTGGATGATTAGTTGCGGCCAACAACACCCCGGTAGAAGGCCACTCATCGACTTCCTGCAAAATCACTGTCACAAGACGCTTGAGTTCACCCACATCGGAATCATCACTACGTCGCTTGGCAATTGCATCAATTTCATCAAGCAACAACACACAAGGGCGTTGTTTAGCAAAATCAAGAGCTGCGCGTAAATTGTTACCGCTACGCCCCAACAAACTACTCATAACCGCAGTAAGATCGAGTACATACAGCGGTACACCTAGCTGAGATGCCAACCAACGCGCAGTGAGTGTCTTACCCAGTCCAGGTTGTCCAACAAATATTGCAGAGCGTGTTGGCACCAAGCCCGCTGCGACAAGACGCTCAGCTTGCCTACGCTCCAAGATCAACTGTCCAAGCATTTCCTCCAATCCGGGAGAAAGCAGTGGCGCTTCATGATCTGGAAGATCCGTAAACTCTTTAAGCAGTGACAAGCGCGACTCATCGTCCACTGGCAAAGCCTGTTCCGGAGAGGATGGTGTAACTGCCTTCCGTAACGGAGCTCCGGTGCGATGCGGTTTGGAACGAAGGAACATATCTACCTGTGCTGCCAACTCAGGTTCAGTCCCTCGATATTTTCTAACTAGCCGTGCGGCGAACAGGCGTACGTCCTCCGTTTGCTCGGCCAAGGCGAGCCGAACAATCTGGGCTAAATCAGACTTCAATCCACTAGAATCGTCCATAAACACTGTAACCCATTCATATAAACCACTTTTTTTCATTCAAAAATGGACTAAAGTTATTCTCTCATATTTTCTGTCTGCTGGAAAGATATTCTGAGCGATCAGGACCAATCGCCCACTCACCACTCTTGGCGCGGTCATGATCAGCCATGACCATATAAGGGAACGAGTACATCAAGGCAGGAAGTCTATGATCAAAGAGAACGTCTCTTCCTCAACGTTCACAGTCATTCCCTGTCCATTCTCTCGGCGCTTTCGTGGCACTCCAACCCGACACGATGCTGGAACTCGCACTGCCGGGTACGGGGCTGGCGTACCTTGCGGCGTTTCAAGTTGATCCACACATCATCGCCGGGCGGCTGACCTCAATGCTTGAGCATTTTCAGATCGACAGATTTGTCGATGTGCAAGCCGTCTATTTGGGACATCGTAGCACGCTGTCCGCGCGGATCAGGGCAGTTCTTGATTTTCTAAAGGAGAATATGTGCATCGGTCCCAGCCAGCTATCGGGGGAGTAAAAAGCGCGTTCGGTCAGCCATTGCGTGGCATGCGTGTAAACCCGCTTCCTGACGCCATCACGACGATCATCAGGGCACAGAGCAGCAAAACTGTTGCTGCCCACGGAATGACGGTCGTGCCAAGATGCTCGAGTAGCAGACCCCCGACGATCCCGCCGCCGGCAATGGCCGCGTTCCATACGGTCACGATCATCGACTGGGCGATATCGGCGCCCTCCCCTGCCGCGCGCGCGGACGCCGTCTGGAACAGCGTGGCCGCACCACCAAAGGCCAGCCCCCACAGACCGGCTCCGATGTAAATTGCAATCGGACTGGTCCCTGCAAAACCCAATATGCAGCCCGCAATCACGAAAAGAGCGATACTGGCCAGGACCATTACTCGCAGCCAGTGATCGATAAAGGCGCCGATCAGCCAGATTCCTACCAGAGCGGTGAGACCGAATACCAGCAGCACCATATCTACCTGTCCGCCGATGCCGACCTGCAGCAGGAAAGGCGCGATATATGTGTAGAGGATATTATGGGCCAGAACGAACAGCAGTATGACGGACAGGACTTTCCGCACACCCGGCATCAGGAACACGTGCCTGAGCGTCAGACGTCGTCCCTGACCTTGGCCGGGAAAGTCCGGCACCGCAGCCACGACCCAGCCCAGCAACCCGACGGTCAGCACGGTCATGATACCGAAAGTGTAACGCCAACCAACCATCGTTCCAAGGAAGGTGCCAAGAGGAATGCCGAATGACAGGGCAAGAGGTGTCCCGACCATTGCGACCGCAATGGCCCGTCCCTGCAAGGCGGGGGCCACCATCCGGCTGGCATAGCCCGCCAGCAGCGCCCACAGCAGTCCGGCCGATACCCCTGCCAGAAAACGGGCGGCAAGGGTCAGGACATAGCTGGTTGAGACGGCCGTGATCGTATTGACGACAGCAAAACCACCGATGGCCAGAAGCAGCAGTCGACGCCGTCGCCAGCCCTGCGTGGCGCTGGTCAGCGGGATGGCTGCGACAAGGGAGCCGATTGCGTATAGTGTGACAAGCTGCCCGACCATCGCATCCGATACGTTCAGACTCCTGCCCATCTGGGGCAGCAGACCTGCCGGCAGAGCCTCGGTCAGGATGGTGATGAATCCGGCCGTGGCCAAAGCAAGGAGGCCTCCCAGCGGCAGGCGTCCCGATGTGGACAGGTCATATTCGGTCGTTTCTGAACTCATGGAAGCATCCATCCCAAAGCATGTCGTGGCGCAAAGCTGCCTGCCGCTTTGCCGCCCCTCGTTGCCCTCACGATAAGATGGTCCCTACTCCGGATTAATCAGGCTATAGTTCCATACATAATGGACGAATGTGTCCGTAATGGCCGGATCATGCGATGGACAGTCTGGGCGCTCTTCCCATTTTCATACAGGCTGCGGAAACACGCAGCTTCACGGCCGCCGGTCAGCAACTGGGCCTGTCCGCCTCTGCGGTCGGCAAGGCCATTGCACGTCTTGAAGGGCGTCTCGGCGTCAGGCTGTTTCATCGCAGCACGCGAACGATCACGCTGACTCAGGAAGGGCATCTCTTTCTGGCGCGCTGCCGTCGGATCCTGGGAGAAGTCGCGGCTGCCGAACAGGAGCTGGCCGATACACACGCCACACCATCGGGGCGTCTGCGCGTGAGCCTCCCCATGGTGGGCATGCTGCTGATGCCTGCCGTCAACGCCTTTATCCGGACCTATCCGGAAATCGAGCCCGATCTTGATTTCACCGATCGCCTTGTGGATGTCATCGGCGAAGGCTTCGATGTGGTTCTCCGGACTGGCGATGCTGCGGACTCACGCCTGATGACCCGTGTCGTCGGCACATTCCATCACCGGCTGGTTGCCAGTCCTATCTATCTGGAGCGCCATGGCACACCCATCGAACCGGCTGATCTGGTGCATCATGTCTGTCTGCGCCACAGATATCCCACAACCGGAAAACTGGAAGCATGGCCACTGCGGCAGGATCGCCCGGCTGGGGCCATTGAACCCCCGGCAACCGTTGTTGCCTCGGCGCTGGAACCGCTGATCAGCATGGCCGAAGCTGGGCTGGGTATCGTCAGCCTGCCGGATTTCGTGCTTCACGAGCATCTCAGGACCGGACATCTCGTTCCTGTGCTGTCCGACCATACCGCACATTCAGGGGTATTTCGTCTTCTGTGGCCGTCCAGCCCCTATCTCCCACCGAAGCTCAGGGTGTTCATCGACTTCATGACGGAGAATCTGTTTCCGTCAAAATGACCTCGCTCCCACGTTCACGCACACGTGAAATCAGCCCAACCTACGCTGCGCTTTCAGTCCCATTTGCATCCTATGTGCATCCTGCGGCGTGTTCCGGGCACAAAAAAAGCCACCCTTGAGGGTGGCTTTTCTTTGTCTTTTCAGACGTTTATGCTTGGTTGCGGGGATAGGATTTGAACCTATGACCTTCAGGTT
>NZ_BANF01000185.1 GCF_000964425.1 Komagataeibacter intermedius TF2
GTAACCGGCCGCTCTGGGCCGCCTTGATTATGCGGCCTGTCTGTGCAGTGTATTCACGGGTTTCCAGTTCCATGGCAACAGTTCGTGGAGCCGGTTGATCTTGTGCTCGTTGATACGGGCCAGGACGTCGGCGAGGTAATCGTGCGGATTAAGCCGGGAGAGTTTTGCGCTTTCGATAAGCGTCATGGCATCAGCGATGTTGTCGCCCCCGGTGTCGGATCCGGCAAAGAGATAATTTTTTCGCCCCACGCATACGGGCCGTATGGCGCGTTCGGCAGGATTGTTGTCGATGGCGACACGACCATCTTCGAGGAACAGGGTAAAGGCCTTCCACCGGTTGAGCGCATAACGGATCGCTTTTGCCAGTTCCCCCTTTCCAGGGATACGGGCAAGCTGTGTTTCGCACCATGCGTGGAATGCTGTGACACGGGGGCGGCTTTGTTCCTGTCGGACAGCCAGACGATACGGGGCCGGGTGTCCGGTGATCTGGCGCTCGATATCGTAGAGCTCTCCGATCTGTTCAAGTGCTTCCCTTGCGATTGTCGAATCACTGCCCTTCCAGACATCATGGAAGGCCCGGCGGAGATGAGCCCAGCAGGCCGCTTCGCGCACGTGCACGGTTCCTGTTGCGTCTGGTTTATACAGATCCCTGAACCCGGCGTAGGCGTCAGCCTGCAGAATGCCCCGGAACTGTGCCAGATGGGTCTGGGGATTGATCCCCTTGCGATCGGGAGAGAACCAGTAGGCCACGGCGGGCGGATCACTCCCTCCCCATGGGCGGGGATCGCGCAGATAGCTCCAGATCCGCCCTTCCTTCACGCCCCGGGGTTTGCCAGCCTGACGCAGACGGGGGTCAAGAACCTGCATGGGTGTATCATCAGCATGTAGCAGGTCTGCCTTTACGACATCCTGACGGATCAGATCTGTCAGAGGACGCAGAACGGCAACGGCCTGACCACACCAGTCGATCAGGGTTGAACGGGGAATGTCCACACCCTGACGGGCAAAGATCTCATTCTGACGATAAAGCGGAATGTGGTCATCGAATTTCGAGACCAGGATATGGGCTAAAAGCCCGGTGCCAGCCATCCCCCGTGGGACAGGGCGCGACGGTGCTTCAGGCTGCACCAGTGTTTCGCAGTGACGGCAGGATTTCTTCAGCCGTGCCGTTTCGACAACTTTCAGTTTTGCCGCAATAAAGTCCAGTATTTCGGTGACATCTTCGCCTACAAGACGCAGGGGACCGCCACAGGCAGGACAGGCCTCACCTGGGTCGAGAACAATACGCTCCCGTGGTGTCGTGTCAGAAACCTTTGGTTTGCCACGCTGCCGTGGGGGAGAGAGTGCATCATCGCTGACATCATGCTCCCTGATATCAGGAGAAGG
Organism: Komagataeibacter intermedius TF2; assembly: GCF_000964425.1. Taxonomy (GTDB): domain Bacteria; phylum Pseudomonadota; class Alphaproteobacteria; order Acetobacterales; family Acetobacteraceae; genus Komagataeibacter; species Komagataeibacter intermedius. Next base: position 1,387 of record NZ_BANF01000185.1, read on the forward strand.
ATCGGCTGCCGCGATGGCGATTTTTACATCTTCAAGGAGCAGTTCGAGTTGTTCAATCTCACGGTCTATCTTTTCTGAACTGGCCCCGAATTTCTGTTTCTGAAGACGTGCGATCCGGATTTTGAGAGACTGGACAAGAGCTTCATACGCACGAGCTGACGCAGAAAGCCGAGCCACTTCGGTCTGCAGGGAAACAATCATTTCCCTCAGGGTATCCGGATCATCAGGCAGGACCGCAGGTGCAGACGTCATTATGAAAAAATAGCAGAAAACCTAAGAAAATTCAAAATGTTCTGCACTCTCACGCCATAAAAATCAGGCCACGCGAGACGGTGGTGCAGACCAGGAAGGGCGTCTCCACTCCATGCCTTCCCACAGCATGGCCATCTGTGCTGTCGTCAGGCGTGCAACGCCCTCTGCCGGAGACGGCCATGGAAAACGTCCCTTCTCAAGCACCTTGTAATAAAGACAGAACCCCTGACCGTCCCACATCAGAAGCTTGATCCTGTCCCCACGGCGACCACGAAAGGCAAAGAGCGCCCCTGATGTCGGGTTCTGACGCAGCACGTCCTGTGCCAGTGCTGCCAGACCCGATATGCCCTTGCGCATATCGGTCACCCCGCAGGCCAGATAGACACGCACGCCGTTGCCCACGCCAATCATGCCGTCTCCGCAATCCGGATGACCCGGGCCAGAAGATCTTCGGCAGGATGTCCCGTCACCCTGATACTACGGCCATTGCGCAGCACTATGGCCAGTTCGTCAGGATCACCGCCAGATGCCACAGCAGGTGTCGTCACTGAAGCAACAGGAACAAACGCCACAGACTGATCTGGGGAAGATAGTCTTTGACGGAATGACGTCCGCCATTGGTAAAGATGTTGGCGGGTCAGGTCATGTCGACGTGCCACATCCGATACACTTGCTCCATCCACACCAACTTCAGCCAGTATCGCCAGCTTCCGTTCATCCGACCAGCGGCGGCGGCGTTCAACGCCAATCAGGATTTCCTGGGTCATTCTTACCTCTCAAATGACGTCAATAACGACGTCGTTAACGACGTCGTTAACGACGGTAAGTTACCAGTCACAATCCTCAATCATAAGGCGGCCTCAAACGGCCGGTTACG
>NZ_BANF01000184.1 GCF_000964425.1 Komagataeibacter intermedius TF2
CCGGCGTGACAGGCCGGCGCTCTAACCAACTGAGCTACACCCGCGTGGTGCATATTCCCGCAAACATGGGAACATATGGTGGGCGATGACGGGATCGAACCGCCGACCCTCTCGGTGTAAACGAGATGCTCTACCGCTAAGCTAATCGCCCGCGACCCTACTAAGCGATTGCAAAAAAAGGGGCAACCCAAAAAATGGATTGCCCCTTCTTTTTTATCTGAAAAAACAGCCAGCCTTACTTGCTGACGGCTTCCTTCAGGTTCTTGCCCGGCTTGAAACGCACGGACGTGGAAGCCGGAATGTCCAGCGGCTCACCCGTGCGGGGGTTGCGCCCCTTGGCCGCCTTGCGGGTGGCGGTCACGAACGTGCCAAAACCAACCAGACGGACTTCCTGCTTGCTTGCCAGCGCCTTTTCGATCGCACCGAAAACCGCATCAACCACTTCGCCAGCCTTTGCCTTGGCCAGATCGGCTTCCTCGGCTACCGCAGCGACGAGTTCCTGCTTGTTAAGTGGCTTCTCCATTTTACGCCTTTCTTTGTACTGTGCGCCTACGCAATCATTCAAAAGTCGCGCCGCATTTCTGCACGCACTATGCCGCTGTTTTTTCTCACGTCAACCGACAGAATTCGGGGAATGACAGAGAAATTCCGTCATTCCCCCCCATCATGACAATTTTGCGACCCTACGCGCCCTGACTAATGCGTCAGCGCGGGGGCTGCCGTGCCTTCCGTGGTGCCGGAAGTGACCGGCTCCGTCCATTCGATTGGTTCGGGCTTGCTGACCAGCGCCTGCCCGATCACATCATCCACATGCGAGACCGGCAGGATGGTCAGGGCCCTGGTCACGACTTCGGGAATGTCCACCAGATCCTTCTCGTTATCCTTGGGGATGAAGATGGTGGTCAGTCCCGCCCGGTGGGCGGCCAGCAGTTTCTCCTTCAGGCCACCGATCGGCAGCACACGCCCGCGCAGGGTGATTTCCCCCGTCATGCCCACGTCACGGCGCACGGGAATGCCCGTCATGACGCTGACGATGGATGTCGCCATGGCGATACCGGCCGAAGGGCCATCCTTGGGCGTGGCCCCTTCGGGCACATGCACGTGCAGGTCACGCTTTTCAAACAGGTCGGGACTGATGCCAAAGGTCACGGCGCGGCTGCGGACATAGGACAGGGCCGCCGCGACGCTTTCCTTCATCACGTCGCCCAGCTTGCCGGTCAGCTTGATGTTCCCCTTGCCGGGCACCATCACACTTTCGATGGTCAGGATCTCTCCCCCCACCTCGGTCCAGGCCAGTCCGGTCACGACTCCGACCATGTCTTCCGACTCGGTCTCTCCATGGCGGAAGCGCTTCACGCCCGCGTATTTCTCAAGGTTCTCGGCCGTGATCTCCACGGTCCTGGCCTTTCCCGTCACGATTTCCGTCACGGCCTTGCGCGCCAGGGTCGCGATCTCGCGCTCCAGATTACGCACGCCCGCTTCACGGGTGTAGCTGCGAATCAGTTCCCGCAGCGCGTCATCGGTCACCGACCATTCGCCCGGCTTCAGATTGTTCGCCGCCGTCTGCTTGGACAGCAGGTGACGCTTGGCGATCTCGACCTTTTCGTCTTCCGTGTAACCGGACAGGCGGATGATTTCCATGCGGTCCAGCAGGGGCTGGGGCATGTTCAGGCTGTTGGCCGTGGTGATGAACATCACATCCGACAGGTCGTAATCGACTTCCAGATAGTGATCGCCAAAAGTTGAATTCTGCTCCGGGTCCAGCACTTCCAGCAGCGCGGAAGACGGATCACCGCGCCAGTCAGCGCCCAGCTTGTCAATTTCATCGAGCAGGAACAGCGGATTCGAGGTCTTGGCCTTCTTCATCCCCTGAATGATCTTGCCGGGCATCGAACCGATATAGGTCCGGCGATGGCCGCGGATTTCCGCTTCATCACGCATGCCGCCCAGCGACATGCGGACATACTGCCGCCCCGTCGCCTTGGCGATGGACTTGGCCAGCGAGGTCTTACCCACGCCGGGCGGTCCCACCAGGCACAGGATCGGTCCCTTCAGCTTCTGCGCGCGACTCTGCACCGCCAGATATTCGATGATGCGCTCCTTGACCTTCTCCAGACCATAATGGTCGGTATCCAGCACCTTCTGCGCTTCGGACAGGTCATGGCGCACCTTGGAACGCTTCTTCCACGGAATGCCCAGAATCCAGTCGAGGTAGTTGCGCACCACCGTCGATTCCGCAGACATCGGGCTCATGCTCCGCAGCTTCTTCAGCTCGGCCACGGCCTTTTCGCGCGCTTCCTTGGTCAGCTTGGTCTTGGCAATCTTTTCCTCAAGCTCGGCGGTCTCGTCCTTGCCATCCTCGCCTTCGCCCAGTTCCTTCTGGATCGCCTTGAGCTGCTCGTTCAGGTAGTACTCGCGCTGCGTCTTTTCCATCTGCCGCTTCACGCGGTTGCGGATGCGCTTTTCCACCTGCAGCACGCCGATTTCGGCTTCCATATGCGCGAAAACCCGCTCCAGACGCGCATTCACGTCCTGGATCTCGAGGATTTCCTGCTTTTCGGGAATCTTCAGGTTCAGGTGGCTGGCAATGGTATCCGCCAGCTTCGACAGGTCATCAATCTGGTTGAGCGAGACCAGCACCTCTGGCGCGATCTTCTTGTTCAGCTTGATATACTGCTCGAACTGGCCGATCAGCGTGCGGCCGATGGCCTCGGCTTCCTTGCCATCGGTTTCCTGCTCCGGCACGTCCTCGACCTCGGCCTCGAAATGGCCGTCAACTTCATGCAGGGCGGTGATGTGGGCGCGGCGGCCACCTTCGACCAGCACCTTGACCGTGCCATCAGGCAGCTTGAGCAACTGCAGGATGGTGGACACGGTACCATAGCGATAGATGTCATCGGGCGCGGGATCGTCCTGCGCCGCGTTCTTCTGCGCGACCAGCAGGATCTGCTTGTCACTGCGGGTCACGGCTTCCAGCGCACGCACGGATTTTTCACGTCCGACGAACAGCGGCACGATCATATGCGGAAAAACAACGATATCGCGCAGCGGCAGCACGGCGATCGTGTCATGTGCGCTGGTTGTTTCTTCCGTTTCGCGCTTGGCCACGGGCGGATTGGCTACCATGTTGTTATCCGTCGTTTCCGTTCCCTCGGGTACGGGGTTCAGCCTGTCAATTTCAGACATGTTGTTTTTTTGACCTCCTGTATGGACGATCCCGGATGGGCACCCGAACATTGCGGCCTGCCCATCCGTCGCGCCGCATATGCGACAACTTCACTTCATGTTGTCACGACGCGCCATCATCACAAGTCCGGTGATGGCATTTCGGCGAAAACCGGCCCTGCCGTCAGGCAGACTGTTCGGCGGGCTCGTTCTTCCCATACACATAGACAGGCTGCGCCTTGCCTTCGGCCACTTCCTTGTTGACCACGATTTCCTCGACATTTTTCAGGCCTGGAAGCTCGAACATGGTCGACAGCAGGATGCTTTCCAGAATGGCGCGCAGGCCACGTGCACCTGTCCGCCGCGCAATGGCGCGCTGGGCCACCTGACGCAGGGCATCCTCGGTAAAGGTCAGCTGCACGTCTTCCATCTGGAACAGGCGGGCATACTGCTTGACCAGCGCGTTCTTGGGCTTGGTCAGGATCTCGATCAGGGCTGCCTCATCCAGATCCTCCAGTGTCGCGACAACGGGCAGACGACCGATGAATTCCGGTATCAGGCCGAATTTCAGCAGGTCCTCGGGTTCCACATCGCGCAGCACGGCGCCCATGCGGCGTTCGTCAGGCGACTGCACATCCGCGCCAAATCCGATGCCCGACCCCTTCCCACGCGCGCTGATGATCTTGTCCAGCCCCGCAAACGCACCACCGCAGATGAACAGCATGTTGGTGGTATCGACCTGCAGGAATTCCTGCTGCGGATGCTTGCGCCCGCCCTGCGGCGGCACGGAGGCGACAGTGCCTTCCATGATCTTCAGCAGCGCCTGCTGCACGCCTTCGCCACTGACGTCGCGGGTAATGGAGGGATTGTCCGACTTGCGCGAAATCTTGTCGATCTCATCAATGTAGACAATGCCGCGCTGCGCCTTTTCCACGTTGTAATCCGCAGCCTGCAGCAGCTTGAGGATGATGTTTTCCACATCCTCGCCCACGTAGCCGGCTTCGGTCAGGGTCGTGGCGTCGGCCATGGTGAAGGGCACGTCAAGGATGCGGGCCAGCGTCTGCGCCAGCAGCGTCTTGCCCGAACCGGTCGGCCCGATCAGCATGATGTTGGATTTTGCGATCTCGACATCATTATTCTTCTGGGCATGGGCGAGGCGCTTGTAGTGGTTATGCACCGCAACCGACAGCACCTTCTTCGCATGGGCCTGACCGATGACATAGTCATCCAGGATCTTGCAGATTTCCCGCGGTGTCGGCACGCCATCGCGCGATTTGACCAGATGCGTCTTGTGTTCCTCACGGATGATATCCATGCACAATTCGACGCATTCATCGCAAATGAACACGGTGGGACCGGCGATCAGTTTGCGGACCTCGTGCTGCGACTTGCCGCAGAACGAGCAGTAAAGCGTATTTTTGGAATCGCCGGATTTGTTATTCATAACCGCTCCTATTCCCACGCGGGGGAACTTCTCCATACCTTGCGGCCGGGTGGTACCGCCCCGGCACGCCGCAGGTGACTTTCACCCACAGTGGCAGGAAGCGCGCCTGTATGCGCGCTCCCTTATGCAGATTACTCCGCAGGTTTTGATGCAACGTTACGACGGACCACTTCATCCACAATCCCGAATGCCTGCGCTTCTTCCGCCGACATGTAGCTGTCGCGTTCCAGCTTCTGCTCGATTTCCTCAAGCGTGCGGCCGGTATGCTCCTTGTAGATCTCGTTCAGGCGCTTGCGGATGGTCAGGATTTCCTGCGCCTGGATTTCGATGTCACTGGCCTGTCCCTGCGCACCGCCGGAGGGCTGGTGCACCATGACGCGGGAGTTTGGCAGCGCGAATCGCCGCCCCTTTTCCCCACCAGCCAGCAGCAGCGATCCCATGGACGCCGCCTGCCCGATGCACACGGTGCTGACGGGGCAGCGGATGTACTGCATGGTGTCATAAATCGCCAGTCCCGCCGACACCACGCCACCGGGGCTGTTGATGTAGAACGAGATTTCCTTGGTCGGGTTCACGCTTTCCAGATAAAGCAGCTGCGCCGACACAAGGGCTGAAACCTGATCATAGACAGGCCCGGTCAGAAAGATGATCCGTTCCTGCAGAAGGCGGGAATAGATGTCGAATGCCCGTTCCCCGCGGGAGGTCTGCTCCACCACCATGGGCACCAGAGCGTTATTGAAGATCTCTACGGGATCCCGATCCCTCATAGCCATATTCCCGATCCTGAAAAGCAAGGGCCCGCCCCGCGCACGGCCGGCGGCAAATGATGCGCGGACAGCACGGACGCAGCCGGACCCTTCCCGGTTACTTATGACAAAATAGAGACAAACACGCCAGATACCACCCCACCCGCGTCATTTTGCCATGAACGGGGGTGACAAACTGTGCGTGCTCACCTGTCCGCAAACACATACGGCGCACGGAAGTCCCCTTCCGCGCGCCGCATGCGCCATCTATGCCGTGGAAGCGGATCAGACGTCAGCTTCCGGCATTTCGGCCAGTTCTTCCGGCGTCACGTCCTTGTCCTCGACCTTCGCCAGCTCGACAATGTAGTCGATGACCTTGTTTTCGAAGATCGGGCCACGCAGGCCGTCAACAGCCTGCGGATTCTTGGAGAAGTACTCGAACACGGCCTGTTCCTGACCGGGATAGCGCGAGGCTTCGGCGCGGACCGCGTGCACGATTTCTTCCTGCGTCACGGCAATGTTGTTCACACGACCGATTTCCGCCAGCAGCAGGCCCAGCTTCACGCGACGTTCGGCAATCTTGCGATAGTCGGCGCGCAGCGTGTCTTCGTCCTTGTCCTTGTCTTCATCATCCAGGCGACCGGCCTTGCGGTCTTCCTCGATGCGGTTCCAGATCTGGGAGAACTCGGCATCGACCATGCCCGGAGGGGCTTCGAAATCGGTCTTTTCAGCCAGCTTGTCCAGCAGTTCGCGCTTCAGGCGCAGGCGGGACAGCTGTTCGTATTCCTGACCAACCTGCTTGCTGATCAGTTCACGCACCTGCTCCAGCCCGTCGAAGCCGAGCTTCTTGGCCAGTTCATCATCAATCTTGGCCTCGACCGGACGGCGGAGTTCCTTGAGCTTGATGTCGAAGGTGGCTTCCTTGCCCGCAAGGTGTTCCGCGCCGTAATCGGCGGGGAAGGTCACGGTGATCACCTTTTCGTCACCGACCTTCATGCCTTCGATCTGCTCGGCGAAACCGGGGATGAAGCCCGCGCCGCCCAGTTCGACACTCACGTCGTCGGCGGAACCGCCTTCGAACGCCGTACCGTCGACCTTGCCCACGAAGTCGACCACGGCCACGTCGCCCGTGGCGGCGGGACGGTCTTCCTCGACCTTCTCGAACTCACGCTGGCGGCCTGCGATTTCCGTCAGCGCCTTGTCCACGGTCTCGGCGTTCACCTCGGACCGGAGGCGCACGAGCGACAGGTCGGACAGGTCGGGGATGGTGATTTCGGGCAGGACCTCGAATTCGACCGTGAACTTCAGGTCTTCCTTGCTGCCCGGCTCGCTGCCGGAAACCAGGTCAACCTTGGGCTGCATTGCCGGGCGCAGGCCGCGCTCATCCAGCAGGGTGCGGGTTGCTTCGCTGACAACCTGCTCCAGGACCTCGCCCTGAACGGATTCGCCAAAACGCTGCTGAAGGATGCTCATCGGCACCTTCCCGGGGCGGAAGCCCGGCAGCTTCATGGACTGTCCAACTTCTTTCAGGCGCGCGGTGCGCTTGCTCTCGATTTCCGTGGCAGGCACCGTAACGGTGAACCCGCGCTTCAGGCCATCGGAAAGCGTTTCAGTAACCTGCATCTGCCAGGCCATCCTCTCGGTCAGAACGTGTCAAAGAACGCAATAGGCCGGTCTGGCCACCACGTCTGCTCGCATAACGCGACTTGCCGGCATCTTGGTACGGGCGGAGGGACTTGAACCCCCACGACTTGCGTCACCAGAACCTAAATCTGGCGTGTCTGCCAATTCCACCACGCCCGCACTGTGCCCAGGCTGTAAGCGCGGGGCTTTAGCGCACCATTGGCCATGGGGCAATATCCCACGCGGCCCGAATGGCGTTTTCAGCTGAAAACTTTTTGCGCGGCGGCCTCCGCCCGCGCCCTTGTCGCGCCCAGGTGGCGATCAAAATCCTCGGCGATCGGCCATTCCCCGGCATGCAGGGCGGCATCGCCATGCATCCACACCCCTGCGCAGGCCGCATCCCAGCGTGGCATGCCCGCCGCCAGCAGGGCCGCGATGATTCCCGTCAGCGTATCGCCCGACCCCGCCGTGCCCAGCATGGGGGTGGCATGGCTGTTGATCGCGACACGCCCGTCGGGACTGGCGATGATGGTGTCCGGCCCCTTCATGACGGTGACCGCGCCCGTGCGCGCCGCCGCCTGCCGCGCGGCCGCCACGCGATCCGGTCCCGGCCTGCCGAACACGCGTGAGAACTCACCGATATGCGGGGTGATGATGGCCGCCCCCTTCAGCCGGTCGGGCTGGCCCGCCGCCATGGTGAATGCCCCGGCATCGGCAATCACGTCGCGGCCCGCGCGCACCAGCGCGGGGAAGGTAGCCGCCACCTCCCCCACCGACAGGCCGGGACCGCAGACCCATACATGCCTGCGCGAATCCTGCAGCAGCGCGTCCAGCGCACCTGAATCCACGATCAGCCCCGGCGGCGCGGTCATGCGGTATACCTCCGCACTGTCCCCCACGGCCAGCCGCACCAGCCCGGCGC
>NZ_BANF01000183.1 GCF_000964425.1 Komagataeibacter intermedius TF2
TCCCACCAGCCCTTGCCATCGTGATTGACAATAATGGCCTCACTGTCGCGGCGAAATTTCAGGTTACGGGCGGAACGCTGCGCAGTGGCCTGCCGATCCAGCCGGAACCCGGCTTTCTCCAGCACGACGGCGCAGTTTACGGCATTACGAAGCTCATCAAGTTCTCTTTGCTGTGCTTCTGGGGAAGACGTGTAAGCCATGAAAGACACTCCTTCACGAACAGCATGGATTGTGTTTCAGACCGCTCCGGTATTTACGGTGAGTATTTGATATGATCGTGCGGAAACACACGACGACCTCTGTATGGTTCGTCGAGATATTGCGTCCTGATGATCCGCGTTGAGGGTTTTATTCTGCGTGAACTGCAAAAGAATACAGGACGCACGAATGGCCGCAGTTTACGCGCGGCAGCAAACGGCATGTGCCCGCGCCACTGCGCACGCATTACCGGGACTATGGACGAGCGGGCACTCACGACGCCAGATACTCCCTGTGGAGTGTCCCGTCTGCGCCCACATCATGCGACTGACGAAAAATAAGGTTCACTAACCCGCGTAAAGGCCGATGGAGAAACAGGAAAGACACAGTTCATCCCCGATGTGGACGGACGACCGGCGTTCCGGTGTCGGCCGACAGGCTTTCCCGATAGCCCGCGCCGTCAGGTCGAACAGGCCTCACAAGTATTCATGACGGGAACTGGCGTAGCAGAAACCGCATTTTCTTCTCCCTGAACAGGCACAATGCTCCGGGTCGTTGACGACCCGGAACACCGAGCGGTCTAAAACGGGATTTCGTCATCCACGTCCTGCGCGCTGGAAGTTGTGGCAGGGGCCGGGCGCTGTGCAGCGCTCCGCGAGGGACGCTCTTCATCAAAACG
>NZ_BANF01000182.1 GCF_000964425.1 Komagataeibacter intermedius TF2
TGCCAGTGCCAGTGCCAGTGCCAGTGCCAGTGCCAGTGCCAGTGTTCATGCTTGTGTCCGGATTGGTGCCGGTCTGGATGGTATTGCGGGTGGGGGTGGTCGTTTCCACCGGGGCAGGACGATCGGACAGGACCCTGTCGGGATAGACCGCGCCAGTGCTGTCATAATCTGCGGCATTATAACGTCCCACGCAGTTCTTGCCACGTTCGGCCGTATGGACGGCTTCCAGTTCGCCTTTCAGCTGACCGGGCTGGACAGGTCGGGCGCGTGTCGTGCGCTGGGGGCCTGCTGCAGCCAGCGCCTGTGTATCCGTTTCATCCAGCAGGGCAAGCTGTGCACAGCTTTGCCGCATGTAGGGTTCGGGGTTCACATATTGCGCATTGATTTCGGCGGGCCTGGTGGTGCACCCCGTTACAGCCAGTATGCCCAGACACAGGATTGTTTTTTTCATGGTCTTCCTGTCATGTTATGACTGTCCTGAATAAAAATTGTCCGTATGGATAATTATTATTAATTAACTTATAAAATTAATTGAACATTATTTAGAAAATATAAAAACAAAATAACGTATTGAAAATTTTTCATCATTTTTATTAATAAAATCTTTCGGCATATCCGTCAGCAGCGTCCGGCGGCCTGTATATGTAACGCGTCCTTTCTGGCCGGGTTGCGGGCCAGGTGCGGTTCTGGCCATGACGGAAGCTGGGGGCGAATGCGGATTTCATCGCGCGGTCAGACAGCTTTTCCGCGAAGGCTTTTCGAAAAAAGGATGTCAGGGAGCAGCTTGTGGAGAATCACAGGCAGCGCCGTGATTTTCGTTGCATGGGGTATCCGTCTGGCAGAAGCAGGTGCGGCGACAACACCACGGATCGCTTCCATTCGTGGACATGGGATCGATCATTTCCAGCGAATCATCGACACATATCTGCTCCGTCGCACGGAGGGCGCAGGCATGCAGTTGCGGGAACAGCATCAGCAGCGGCGAGACCAGCAAGGTGGCCTTCCGCTGCTACACGTGGCCGTCTGGGGTAGGTAAATCCCACGACAAGCCATGGTGCACTGCAGACAGTGCCAATTTTTTAGCTGCCGAATCATTGGAAACTGGCGCGCCCTGCTGGATTCGAACCAGCGACCCACAGCTTAGAAGGCTGTTGCTCTATCCAACTGAGCTAAGGGCGCGAGCCTGTGCTTGTGCCAGATCGGGCCTAATGCGTCCAGTTCTGGATCCGGTCATAACGGAAATTATCGGCATAGGCCTTGGGGCGGCGGAGGCGCGGGGCCGGAATTTCGATATCGAAGGCGATCCCTTCCCGTGTGGCATAGGCAACCGCGCTATCCTGATCGGGAAACTGCAGCCGCAGTTGCGATGGAGTGTCTGCGCTGCCTGTCCAGCCCATCAGGGTATCGACATGGCGGGGGCGGCTCTGCCCGTATTCCAGTACCCATGTATGGGTCCGGGCCTGCCCTGACTGGGTGGAGGGCTTGGACTGCCTGTAAATCCGGGCTCGCATTACTATCCGTCTCCCTGGATATGGTCGGGGCGCCCGGACTCGAACCGGGGGCCTCGTGTACCCAAAACACGCGCGCTACCAGGCTGCGCCACGCCCCGCGACCACGAGCGGGAACCTATGTGGCAACTGCTGTTCTGGCAAGCACATTCTTGCAAAAAAATACCGCGCCCATCGTCCCTGCGGCAAGCAGTGAGGACGGGCGCGGCGAACAACAAGGCGTGTGATGGGAAACGGGTGTTCCGATCAGGCCTTTTCGGTGGGCTGGCTGGCCAGGGGCGGGATGAACAGCGGCGCCGTATCCCACGGGAACAGGATCCATGTGTCCTGCGGGACTTCGACCACGAACATGTCGGTGACCGGCAGGCCCGCGGGCTTGGCATACAGGCAGGCGAAGTACGCCTTGGGCAGCATCTTGCGCACCAGCTGGGCCGTGACGCCGGAATCCACCAGGTCGTCTATGATCAGGAAGCCATCGCCATCGCCAGCCGCGTCGGCCTTCTTGACCACGTTGGATTCGCCCATCTTTTCCTCGTCGTAGGTCACGACGGAAATGGTGTCGATCAGGCGGCAGTCCAGTTCACGGGCGATGATCGCGGCCGGGATCATGCCGCCGCGCGTGATGGCCACGATTCCCTTGAAGGGGCCACGGGCCATCAGCGAGCTGGCCAGTTGGCGGGCATCGCGGTGCAGCTGGTCCCATGTTACGGTTGCGTAGCTTGTAGCCATCAGAAAAGTTTTCCTCCATCGGGAACACGGCCGTCGGGTCGGATCAGGACGGCCTCTCCATTACTGTCGGGCATGCCCAGTGTCAGCACTTCGCTGCGCAGCGAACCAACCTGCCGCGGGGGCACGTTGATGACCGCGCAGATCTGGCGGCCGATCAGCCGGGCGGGGACATAACGGTGATTGACCTGCACGACCGACGACCGGACCCCGATATGGGGACCGAAATCAATGGTCAGCCGGAAGGTATGCCGTGGCGTCTCGCGCACGGGATGTGCATCCACGACCGTGCCGGCCCGGATATCCAGCCAGTCACGTGCGCTTGTTACGTCCCCTGCCGTGCCGGGCACGGCTGCATGCTCTACAGGGTCTGTCATGGAACAGCTTTTGCCCGTATCGGGGCCGATTTGCAAACACGTGAACGTAATTTTCAGGGCGAAAGCGCAGGATATTTTTCGCGGCTGCTGTTAGGGTGGCGGCATCATGTCATCTGTCTCCGCCCCACCGTCACCGTCTGATAACGAACACTCCATGAACACCGTGCCCCTGCACCGGCATCCGGGCCTGCCGGCGTTCCTGGCCGCCCGTACGGCATCGTCCTTTTCCGCCTGCGTGCAGGCCGTGGCGGTGGGGTGGCAGATCTATGCCCTGACCCACAGCACGACGGCGCTGGCGCTGGTGGGGCTGGCGCAGTTCCTGCCCATGGCGGGGCTGCTGCTGCCGGCGGGGCATGCGGCGGATCATTTCAACCGCCGCCTGATCGTGGTGACGTGCCAGTGCATCGAGGCGCTGTCCGCCCTGTTCATGGCCATCGGGGCATTTGGCGGCTGGACCACGCCGTGGATGATCTATGCCATGGTCATGGTGTTTGGCGCGGCGCGCGCGTTCGAAATGCCATGCCAGCAGACTTTCCTGCCCGCCCTTGTGCCCGCGCATGTCTTTCCCCGCGCGGCGGCGGTGTCCTCTTCCCTGTTCCAGGCGGCGGCGGTGACGGGGCCATCGGTGGGCGGGCTGCTGTACGGCGCGGGGGCGGGGGCGTGCTATCTTGTCTGCGCCCTTGGTTTTGCGTGCGCCTGCATGGGGACGCTGCGCATCCGCCTGACTTACGTTCCCCGGCCACGGGTGCCGCTGTCGCTGGCCACGTTTGTCGAAGTCATGGATTTCATGCGCGCCCGGCCCGACATGCTGGGGGCGATCTCGCTGGATCTGTTTGCCGTGCTGCTGGGTGGAGCGACGGCCATGCTGCCGGTTTTCGCCAGTGACATCCTGCATGCGGGGCCGGTGGGGCTGGGGCTTTTGCGCGCGGCGCCCGCCATCGGGGCGGTGGTCTGTTCCATCGTGCTGGTGTGGCGGCCGCTCAACCGTCATGCCGGGGCGCGCATGTTCCTGGCCGTGGCGGTGTTTGGCGTGGCCACGGTGGTGTTTGCCCTGTCGCGTTCCATGGCGGTGTCCATTGCGGCGCTGGCGGTGCTGGGGGCGGCGGATGTGGTCAGCGTGGTGGTGCGCGGCGCGCTGGTCCAGCTGCGCACGCCCGACAGCATGCGGGGCCGGGTTTCGGCGGTGAACATGCTGTTTATCGGGTCATCCAACCAGCTGGGGGAATTTGAAAGCGGGATGGTGGCCAGCATGATCGGGCCGGTTGGCTCGGTCGCGCTGGGCGGGATTGGCACGCTGGCCATAACCATTGCCTGGATACGGATGTTCCCCGGGCTGTGGCGTCTGGACCGGCTGGATGACATTACCCCGGAATAGGCGGTCGGTCGGTTTCCGTGCGCGGGGCGAACAGCCGGAACAGCGGGCCCGTCAGCGCGGTTGAAATGACCGCCAGCACCATGAGGGAGGCAAAGGCGAAATCCGACAGCATGCCCTGCGCGTGCAGGATGGTGGCGGCCACGATTTCCATCAGCCCCTTGCATTGCAGCAGCGCACCCACGCCCAGCGCCTGCCGCCGCGTCAGTCCCGGTGCGGGCGGGAAGGCGTAGACCGACCCGATCTTGGCCAGAACGGAAATGACCACCAGCATCAGCGATGCGGTGACGGAGGGCCATGTCAGCGCATCGCCATTTATGTGCAGGCCGCTATGGCCAAAGAACATCGGCGCCAGCCAGATCAGGGAAAAGCGCCCGACCTGTTCCACCGGCAGGCGCGCAACCCAGCGTGGCGGCATGAGCGCACCGGCGAAATATGCCCCGATCAGTTCATGCAACCCAAGCTGCATGCTGGCCCATGACCCGGCCGCCAGATAGACCGGCACGGCCGTCCAGATAACCACCAGAGGCGGGTTACGCATGTTACGTGTCGCCCAGTTGCTGATGACCGCCAGTGCCACCAGCAGGACGACCGCCACCCCTTCCAGCCCGGTCCAGCCATGCAGCGCGGCCGGCCCGCGGGCGGCGAACTGCAGGATGACCAGCCCGATCCATAATGCCGCGTCATCAACCACCGCCAGCTTGAGCGCAAGCTGCCCGATCGAGCGTTGCAGTGGCGGGAGTTCACGCACGATCCCGATCAGTACCGGCAGGGCGCTGACCGCGATGCACAGGCCAATGGCCAGTGACCCGATCAGGCGGCCTACATGCGGCGGATGCCATCCATGCAGCGGCAGAAAGAAATAATAGACCAGGACGGACCCGATAACGAACGGTCCCCCCAGCGCCACCAGCGCGCCCCCCAGCAGGCGGCCAAGCGGTGGTGGGGGAATGGTGTGGGCGGAGGCACTGGCGTCGGGCGGCTGCCACATTTCCAGCCCGGCGGTAAACGCCAGCACCAGCACGGCCAGCCAGCCAAGGTTGTTGCCATAAACGGACGGAATGCCGATCGTCTGTACCGGCACATGCATGACGGCCAGCACGATCCCGAGCAGGATCGGCAGGACGACAATGGGAATGGCCCGATGCACCAGCCGCCATACACCCCACGGGAGAAGAACAAACAGGGCTGCATCAAGAACAAGTGCCGTAATGTTCGCCAATCTTGAACCTTTCTTATCGAGAACGCGAACAGGCTATATATAAAAATTTTGGATGAGAACTTTTATTTTTTGTAAGGTGCAGGAATATATGCTTTATTGATGGCGTGGGGAATTCTGCGTTCTCTTGTGCGGATTTATGCCTATAAAGCAGGCAGAAGTTCTTGTCTGCTGATCTGATGATCCAGTGTCATCTGGTACAAGAACATGAAAACGTCGATACCGGGCATCGGGTTTGGCGTGGGAGCGCGTCGGGGGCATCACCTTCCCGGCATCATGTGGGGGAACGGCCTTTCCGTTCCTGAAATGCAATAATATTTCATATCTGCATGGCAAACATAAACTATGAAAATGAATTGCTTTCCAAATATAATAGATAAGAAAAACCCATAATTTTATAGTTTATATACAAATACAGAGAAAATTATTTGATGTCGGTCATGGCTGGTCACGCTTGCGTGCGTGACCCTTGGGCATAGGGAAGACGCCCCATCCATGGGGTGACTTCTGATTGAAGAGGACCCGCTTCACCATGCCCAAGAATGTCGTAAATCCCGAATTCCTCCCGATCCTGGAAAAGATGCCGTCGTTTGATGGCCTGTCCGCACGGTCGCTGCCGGAAGTGCGCGAGATCTTCATGACGGCGGTCAGGCTGATCGAAGGACGTCCCCTGTCGGATGTCGAAACGCAGGAAGAATACATTCCCGGCCCCGCGGGCGCGCCGGATGTGCGCGTGCTGATCTATCGCCCCCGCGTCAGGCGCCCCAACGCCCCGGCCATGGTCTATATCCATGGCGGCGGACTGGTTTCGGGCCATCCGGAGGTCGATGACCCCAAATGTCAGGTACTGGCCAGCAAGATGGGATTTGTCATTGTCTCGGTCGATTATCGTCTGGCGCCCGAAGTCAGGTATCCCGGCGCGATCGAGGACTGTTACGCCGCCCTGAAGTGGGTGCATGAGAATGCGGCCGCACTGGGCATTGACCGTGACAGGGTTGTCGTGGCGGGGGAAAGCGCCGGTGGCGGGCTGAGTGCCGCACTGGCGCTGATGGCGCGCGACCGCAAGGAATACAGGCTGGCCTACCAGTTGCTGATCTATCCCATGCTGGACGATCGTACGGCCACAAAGGTCGATCCCGCGCCTGATTTTGGTGAATATGTCTGGACCCGTTCGGCTAACAAATACGCATGGGAAGCGTATCTGGGGGCTGCGGCGGGGGGCGATGATACGCCGGCCTATGCTTCTGCCGCGCGGGCAAAGGACCTGTCCGGCCTGCCGCCGACGTTTGTGGGCGTCGGGTCGATGGATCTGTTCCTGTGTGAAGACCTGGACTACAGCCGCCGCCTGATGGCTGCGGGCGTGCCGACCGAAGTCATGGTCGTACCGGGGGCCTATCATGTCTTCGACATGTTCGTGCCGGATGCGGAACTGTCACGCCGGTTCATGGATGCATACTGCGCGGGCCTGAAGCGTACGCTGGGTCTGTAATATCAACGCTTTTCCCGGTCATGATGGTGGTGTCATGGCCGGGGAGGAAAGTCTTCCGCTTTCTCTGTCCGGAAACGGGCCATCCTGGGGGCGCCCGAAGTGCTACGTCGGGGCATCTTCGTATGCGCGCAGGAACCCCTCGATATCATCGCTCATCAATAACGGCATCCGGGCACGGATGACCGCCTCCGGCCAGTCCCACCATGCCAGTGCCAGGAGCCGTTTGATGATCTCCTCGGGGAAGCGGTATTTGATGAGCCGGGCTGGATTGCCACCGACGATGGCATACGGCGGCACGTCTTTGGTCACCACTGCCGCCGTGGCGATGATTGCGCCAGAGCCGATCGTCACGCCCGACATGATATTGGCCCGCGCGCCGATCCACACGTCATTGCCGATGACGATGTCCCCCTTGGTGGAATGGTCGTCGGATGCATCAGCCGCTTCGGGCCAGAAATTGCACTGGTTCTTGAATGGATAGGTGGTGATCGTATCCGTGCGGTGGTTGCCCAGGATCATCAGCACCTCGCGGGCGATCGAGCAGTATTTCCCGATCTTCAGGCCGGCATATTCGGCCTCTATGATGATGGGAGAGCCCTTGGCGCCATACGTATGGTCCCCGATCTCCCAGCCCCATTCCTCGATCTCGTGGGCCAGCGTGTAGCGTAGAAGTAGCGAAAAGGCGTTCTTGCCATAATACATGGAGGGTGCGTTCTCCCGTCATGGTTCAGGTTGTGCAGGTTATGCCACTGTTGATATGCGATTTTGCACATCGATCACAGGAAGCAACTTCCTTGCCATGGCGGATCGCCGTTTGGGAGGGGGCGCATTGCACCGGGCAGTTTTGTTATCGTTATCCAGCAAGGTTGGAAAAGGTTGAATCTGCGCAACGGCCCTGCGTCAGTTTGATTGGACGATGCTCACTCTCCAGTGCTCATTGCTTGCCCAGACCGACCGAGATTGCCCGCACGTCCGTTTATCGCTGCATGGGGCCGGCTGGTGATGGTGTCATGCATCACAGCAAGGCTTCCTTACAATTTTCAACCAGAGCAAAGGAGCCGTTACCTGTAGGCTGGTGACGGCAGCCGAAGGTGCTTGGAATATGAAATGACGGGGAGTGATTATGTGGGTCTGGAACGGGGGCAGGCAGCATAAGAAACTGGTCTGGACGTGTCAGCACGTTTCCGGAAAGCGCATCACTCATCATGGGTCCAGATTTTATGAAATCCGTAACCTACTGATCTGACACTAATTTTTAAGGAAAGGTGGCTCCCGAAGTAGGACTCGAACCTACGACCCAGCGATTAACAGTCGCTTGCTCTACCAACTGAGCTATTCGGGATCAGCGTTGAGCAGCTTATAGCCACACTGGTGGGGGGGCGTAAACCCCCCTTTTGAACTTTTTTTAAAAAAGGGGAAAAAAGGGAACCCGGACCGGCTAAAAGCACGGTAGAGCCTTCGCGGAGCAGGAGAAACTGTAGGTAATGGAAGAAGATAACAGGGCAGGGCAGGCACCGCGCCTGCTGCGTCGGGCGGTTGTGCCGCTGCTGGTCGGGGCAGGGTGCGCCGTTGTGGGCGCGCAGTGGCTGCAAAGCCGGCAGCAGGCCCGCATCGTGCGGCATGATGATGAACTGCTGGATGGCGAACCCCATGACCTGACGCTGTCCTGGCCTTCCGCACAGGCATCGACCCTGTACAATGTCGCCCTCAGGCAGGACTTCTTTTCCCAGTATCATCTGGATGTGCACCTGCAGCCCGGCGCGATGACGGGGCGGGACGCCATTGCCGACCTGCAGGCAGGCCGCAGCATGGCCGCCGTGGCGCCGGTGCTGTCATGGCTTCAGGCCTACCAGGCGAATGCGGACCTGCCCGCCCGGCTGGTCATGGGGCTGCAGGCGGGGACATTCCGCCTGCTGGTGCGCAGACGGCTCCGGATTGCCAAGATCGAGGATCTGGTGGGCCGCAGGATTGCCGTGCTGAATGCGGACATGGCGGACCGCCTGTTCTTTTCCGTTATCCTGCGGCGCAAGGGGCTGAATCCGGATACGGCGCCCAACTGGGTGATCCTGCCCCCCGACCAGATTGACGATGCCCTTGCGGCAGGCACGGTGGATGCGGTGGCGCTGCATGACCCGCTGGCGTGGCAGCTGCTGAACAACCGGGCGCTGGATATGGTTGAACTGGTCAACAGCGTGAAGGGGCTGTACGCGGAACGCACGAACCTGGCGCTGGGCGTCTCGACGGACCTGCTGGACCGGACGCCCGGTGCCGCGGTGGCCCTTGTGCTGGCGCTGTCGCATGCCGCGCGCTGGCTGCCCGAACACATGTCGGAAGCAGCCACCCTGCTTGATGGCCGGGTGGCTGGCATGGATCAGGACACCGTCCTGCAGATGATGCGCCATGAAGTGCTGGGCATAAGCCCGGTGGGCAATGACCTGAAGATCCAGATTGCGCGTTACGTGGATGAACTCAAGCTGCTGGGCCAGTTTCCCGACAGCCTTGATTCCGCCGGCTACGCCCGCCGGATTTCAGCTGATATCCTGCGCCACGGGCGTGGTGGAAAAGGCGGTGCGGGGCAGGCGGGCTGAACGGCGGATACGGCGCTCTGCCGGTTGCATCCGCCCGGCAGCCACGCGCATGGGGCTGCCGGGCCGGGATGGATTTACCACGTATAGCCAATGCTCGCCTGCGCATTACGGCGTTCGCCATAATAGCACCATTCCTGATTATAGGAGGCATAGCTCAGGCAGTTCGCGACATAATTCTTGTCGAACAGGTTGCGGGCACTGGCCGCGACGGTCCAGCCATGAAGCGAGGGGGAAAGGTTCGACAGGTCATAGCGAACTGACGCATCAAACACGGCGTATTGCGGCACCCAGACGCTGCCATAGCTGGCCTCGCCACCATAGGATTTGTTCGAATATCGCATGCCGCCACCAAAACCGAGGCCTTTTACCGGCCCCGAAGGCATGGTGTAGAACGCGAATAGCGATGCATTGCCCGTCCCGGACTGGATCAGCGGCTTGCCGGTTGAATCATCATGGACCTTCTGCACGCTGACCGCAGCCGTAATCATCAGGTTTTTGTATGGCTCGGCATGGGCTTCGAATTCGAAGCCGTCCGAATGTACCTTCCCGCTTTGTGTGCTGTAGCCCAGGTTGCCCACGGCAACCAGCACGTTGCTCTGTTCAATATGGAAACCTGCGGCCGTCAGCAGCAGCGACGTGCCCGGAAGCTGGTATTTCAGCCCGCCCTCAAGCTGCTTGCCAAGGGAGGGATCGGCCTGGCGGAACGTCTTGCCGCCATCATTGGAGACCGTGCCCGACTGCGGCTGGAATGATGTCGAGTAGCTGACATAAGGGGCCAGTCCAAACCGGAAATGATACAGGCCCGAAGCGCGCCATGTGATCTGGCGGGGACTTTCCTCCGACGTGGAATGGGAGATGTATTCATGCTGCTGTGACCGGTACCAGTCATTACGCAGGCTGCCGGTCAGGACCAGTCCGCGCCAGTGCATTTCATCCTGCGCGTACATGCCGATCTGGTGCGAATTGGTCTGGTAATTCACATACGGGGCCATGGCGGGAATGACCATGTTATAGTCGGGGTGCAGGACGTTCAGGGCGGGCGCGCTGCCAAAGAAACCCTGTTCGGACGCGCTCTGCTGCATGTAGTCGAAGCCGAACATCATCGTATGCTGCACGGGGCCGGTACGGACGTGGCCCTTGAACTGGCTGTCGAATGTCAGGTTATGCGTATGTTCGTTCGTCCCGAAGGCGGAGCGGCTGAGCATGTCCTCGCTTGTATAATAACCGTTGTTATACACGCTGCGATAAATGGTCTTGATGTCATCATACCGACCGCGGCTGGTGAAGCTCCAGTTGTCATTGAAACGGTGGTTGAAGATATAGGTAATACTGCCCTGCCGACGGTTGAATTTCTCGAACGATGCATCGCCGTCATAAAAATCCCGGGGCAGGTAGCCGTATGATGCAGGTTTGAGCGACCCCACCAGCGGCTCACCGCCATAGGTGCCATTTTCGGGATCGTACTGGTAATTGCCCAGAATGGTCAGCGTTGTCGGTCCATCGCCGCCGAACGTGAAGGAGGGGCTGATGGAAAAGCGCCGGCTTCCCGTCCGGCTCATCTGGCTGTGCTGGCCGTTGACCGTGCCATACAGGCGATAGCGCACAAGGCCGTTATCCGTCGCATACCCACCAACGTCGGCATCCACGCGATAGAGGTCGAACATGCCGCCTGTTGTGGTGACGCCACCATAGAACCTCTGGTCGGTCGGCAGCTTGCTGGACAGCGCGACAAGGCCACCGGGGCTGGACTGCCCATACAGCGCGGATGCCGGTCCCTTCAGGATCTCGACCCGTTCCAGCCGGGATGTATCGGTCTGCGCCGTGGCATAGCCCGTGGGGCTGTCCTGCAGCTTGAGGCCATCAAGGAAGGTCGGGACCGTAAAGCCGCGCAGGGCGAACTGGTCATAGCGCGTGCCTTCGCCCCCGCCACGCAGGTCCGGGGTAATGCCCGCCGTGTACCGCACGGCCTGGTTCAGGTTCAGTACCCCGCGCACGTCCATTTCGTTGCGGGTCACGACCGTCACCGACTGGGCGGTTTCAATCAGCGGCGTATCGGATTTCGTTGCCGAGGACGCGACCGTTGACGGCCTGCGTGCATGTACCTCCAGCTTTTCAGCCCGCGCGGCGGTCGTGTCCGGCTGGCCGGTCTTCTGTTTCGCAGTCTGGGTCCGGGCCGGATGGGTGGAATCGGATGTATCGACCGGATTCGCCGCAAGGGCATTCCCTGTCACCAGAAGGGAAAGCGGAAATACATAAAAAACCCTGCTGCGCTGCATGCCTGACCTCGTTTGTGGCGTTTTCTGCCGTTCGGAAGTGGGTTCTTAAGGTTAATGCGAATCATTTGCAACATATATCAAAACGTGTCACCTTGAATGACAAGGTCCGGTGGAGCATTTTTCTCACTTTGGCGGCAGGGCCGCAGCCTGCCGTACCGACAGGTCAACAGGCACGCAGGAAGTGCATGCGACGTGCAGACCGTCCGGCACGATGACGGGATGTATCCGGGCCGGACGATCGCGGTCATTGCAATGCGCTGCCGGATCAGTTCATGTTCCCCGGACCGCCGGATTATGAAGATATGCAGAAGGGCGACATGCCAGAGCCTGAATATATCCTCAGGCTGCATGACCCCATCTGCATTTTCGGCAATGCGTATGCCGACCAGAACAGCCCGTTCCAGGATGTTCAGCAGAATGCGGATGAAGGCATGAACAGATGGCTTACGGGGATCATGACCACGAATGCCTGTTTGCCACAGTCACCTCTGTCCCACCCGCACAGGCACAGTCCGTAGAGCGTGCGGATGAATATGGAACCGCCGCAACGACAGTACGCGCGTTCCATACAGCGCAGGGCGACGGGCAGGGGGACGATGCGTCAGCAATGGTCCTCCCGGAAAAACGTTCCAGGCCTGCATTTTCTCCCGCAGGTCTGACCGGGTTTTATGGGCAGCTGCCAGATATTGCCCTGGCAGAATGCGTGGCGGGATGCGATCAGGAATGATCTGTCATATTGCCAGCAGGCTGGACCGGGGGTCTCGGTGCGTCCTTTTTCCGTCCAGCCGCCATGCCGCGCCGGGACTGGAGAAAAGCGCAAGTGAGATCATGGACGTCACGGCATGCTGGGGCAGGTCAGTCCACGATCGTCCTTCAAAATGATTGGGTTCCGGTTGTGTGTCCCTGCGTGGCTGGCACGCCTGTCCGCTGCTCCGGACTGACTGGATATTGCAGCACGCGAGGACGTCGCGGCATGCAGGCGTTCCCGGCGGCGCCCGGTTTTTCTGGAACCGGGCGGATGCGCTGGTGCAATAACCGGTATGCCCTCTGCTGTGGGTGTCAGGGCATCCCGGTCTGAATGCCCGTTCGCCATGAAAACAGCAGGCCCTGACCCTAGCGCACGTCGCGGTAATAGGGCTGGGCCAGCGCCGCAGGGGCGGCCATGACCCGGCGCATGCGGTGCCACACCACCACCGGCACGATAATGAAGGCCATGGTGCCCACATACGGCAGCATGTTCAGGAACGCCGGATCAATCGGCCAGTTATGGGCCTGCCCGACAAACGACAGCGCCGTTACCAGTCCGAACAGCAGCGCGGACAGCGTGACGATAACCGGGCGGTACCCCGCAAAGATCACCAGCGCCAGCGCGATCCACCCGCGCCCCGCCACCATGCCTTCCGACCACACGGGCACATAGGTCAGCGTCAGGTATCCCCCCGCCATGCCCGCCATCGCGCCGCCAAGCGTGACGTACCAGAACCGCATGGCCATGACCGGAATGCCAGCCGCGTCCGCCGCTGCCGGGTTTTCTCCTACCGCACGCATGTTCAGCCCGTGGCGGGTGCGGAACATGACAAAATGCACCAGCGCGGGCAGGATGACGTAAATCGGCACGATCAGGATATTCTGTCCGAACAATGCCGGACCAATGACCGGAATGGATGACAGCAGCGGCACGGTGACATGGCCAAACGTTGTCGCAACCGGCTGCCCGGCATAGTTGTGGCCAAGTGCCGTGGACAGCCCCAGCCCCATGAAGGTCGTCGCCAGGCCACACAGCACCTGGTTTGCCCGCATCACCACGGCCCCGAACGCAAACACCATGCCGCCCGCCGCGCCGACCAGACCGGCAACCAGCAGCCCGACCCATGGCGAGGGAATGGACGCCACGGTCATGACAGCCGTCACGGCCCCCAGCGCCATAAGCCCTTCCACGCCCAGGTTGGTCACGCCAACCCGTTCAGCCAGCACTTCGCCAAGGGCGGCCAGCGCCAGCACGCCGCCCGCCAGCACGGCGGTGGCCAGCATACCTGTCAGTAGCGTGATCATCATGCGTTTCCCTTTGGCGTGGCGCCCGCCACCGGACGGTAATGGGCCAGTTCGTCGCCAATGGCGATCATGAACAGGATCAGCCCCGTAATGGCGAGGACAACCGACGCCGAAAGCTGCTGTGTCTGCATGACAATGCCCGAATCAAGGATCAGCGCCATAAGCAGTGCTGCGGGAATGACGTTCAGGCACGACCCGCGCGCCAGAACCGCCACCACGATTCCCAGATAACCAAAATTGTTGGCCATGCCGCCCTGCAGCCGGTGGACCGTGCCCGCGACTTCAAACATGCCCGCAAGGCCGGCCAGCCCGCCCGACAGCAGCATGACCGAAATGATGCGCAGCCGCACCGGAATCCCGGCATAGCGCGCGGCTTCGGGGTTGGCGCCGCCAATGCGGATTTCATATCCCCATCGCGTGCGCGACAGTACCAGCGCCAGCCCGATCACGATCACGATGGCCACCGGAAAGCCCCAGTGCACGATGCCCCACATTTCGGGAATGGAAACCGACAGGCGCTGCGTCGATACCTGCGCCCCGCTGATCCGGTCCCGCCACGGCCCCGTGGTCAGGTAATAGGTCAGGAGCGATGCAATGAAGTTGAGCAGCAGCGTGGTGATGATTTCATTTACCCCGGCATAGGCCCGCGCCAGCGTGGGCACGGTAATCCACGCCATGCCGCCAAGGATTCCCGCAATGGTCATGACCGGCAGCACCATGATGGCCGGACCATGCAGCCCCAGGGCAACGCCGGTCGCGGCAATGGCGCCAGCATAGAACTGGCCTTCCGCGCCGATGTTCCACAACCCGATCGTGCCGCATACGGTCACCGCTGCCCCTGTCAGCAGCAGCGGGCACATGAACAGGGCCAGATCTTCCAGCCCGAAGCGTGACCCAAGGGTGGAGCGCAGGATCAGTTCCGCCAGCACCACCGGGCTGTGTCCCGACAGCGCCAGCACGCCCGCGATGATGCACAGCGACAGCACGATGGCCGCCAGCCGCAGCACAAGGATGCGTCCCGCCGGTGCGCTGGGCAGGCGCTGGAATGCACGTGTCGCCATTACTGTGCCACTCCCGGTTGGGTGTGGGTGGCGTCCCGGCCACCCATCAGCAGGCCGATGGTGGCCATGTCGGCCGCCTCGGCATCAATTACGGACATGAGCCGCCCGTGGAACATGACCCCGATCCGGTCCGATACATTCAGCAGGTCTTCCAGATCTTCGGATATGAACACGACCGCCACCCCCTGGTCACGCAGGTCGGTCAGGTATCCCAGCATGGTGGCGATCGCCCCGATATCCAGCCCGCGCGCGGGGTAGGCGGCCACCAGCACCCGGCTGGCGATACGGATTTCACGTCGCGCCACCAGGCGCTGCTGGTTGCCGCCCGACAGGTTGCGGATGGGCATGGCGAAATCGGGAATGGTGACCTGCGCCAGGTCCGCAATGTCGCGCGCCAGCACGCCCGCCGCCTGCGCATCATACAGCCCGTGTGTCCCGATGGGCGGGTACGGATATTCACGCAGTGCCATGTTGGCGGTAACCGACAGCGATGGCGCCAGTGCGCTGCGCAGCCGGTCCTCGGGGATATGCCCTACGCCCGCCTGCACGAACAGGGCAGGGTCCGCACGATCCACAAGGTTGCCGTCCAGCAGGATTTCGCCCGACGTGCGGGCCATGAGGCCCGTCAGCACATGTGTCAGTTCGCGCTGTCCGTTGCCCGCGACCCCGGCAATGCCCAGGATCTCGCCACCATACAGGTCAAGGCTGACATCGCGCAGCGTGTCCACCCCACGGTCGTCGCGCACGCTGACATTGCGCAGCTGCATGACCGGGTCGGTCGCGATGGGGGCGGCCCCTTCGGGGCGGGCGCGCATGTTGCGCCGGACAATGTCGCGCCCCACCATGGTCGCCGCCAGCATGGACGGATTGCAGTCCGCCGTGCTGAACGTGCCGACCTTGCGCCCCCCGCGCAGGATGCTGACGCGGTCCGAAATCTCCATCACCTCATCCAGCTTGTGGCTGATGATGATGACGGCGTTGCCCTGCGCGCGGAAGGCCCTCAGCGCGCGGAACAGTTCGCCCGTTTCCTCCGGCGTCAGCACGGCGGTGGGTTCATCCATGATCAGCAGGCGGGCCTTGCGCGCCAGCACGCGCAGGATCTCGACGCGCTGCTGTTCGCCTGCCGACAGGTCGCATACGCGGGCATCGGGCCGGACGGGAAAGCCGAAGCGTTCCGAAATCTCGCGCGTGCGGGCTTCCATCACGGCGGGGGAGGCTATGCGGGGCGCTTCATCCCAGCCAAGGTGGATGTTTTCCGCCACCGTAAAGGCCTGCACCAGCTTGAAGTGCTGGTGCACCATGCCGATCCCCGCGCGGATCGCGTCCTGCGGGGAGGTAAAGGTCTGGCCGTAACCATCAAGGATGATCTCGCCTTCCTCCGGCTGGTAAATGCCGGTGACGACGTTCATCAGCGTGGATTTGCCAGCCCCGTTTTCCCCCAGAAGGGCATGAATCTCACCGGGCCAGACATCCAGGTCCACGTCCTTGTTGGCAATCACGCCGGGGAAGAATTTGCCAATGCCGCGCAACTGCAGGACCGGCGGCGTGCCGGGGGCGACCCCGGCGGGGGCAGGCTGCTTACTCAAGGCCGGATACTCCCGCGACAGCCCAGTCGCTGTGATAGATTTCAAGGTCGCTCAGCGTCACGCCCTCGGGCACGCGCAGGCGGCCATGGTTGTCATGGATCGGCCCGCGGAACGGGTTGTAGCCCGCCAGCATGCGCGTGCGCATGGCGTCGGCCTGACGCGCGACCTCGACCGGCACGGTCGGACCCCACGCATCACGGTCCACGCCGTGGCCCAGCGTCAGGAAACGCCCCTGTGGCTGCCATGTGCCCGCCAGGAGGTTGCGCACCTGCGAGACATAGAAATCATTGAAATCAAGGGTTACGGAACTGACATAGGCTTCCGGCCCGTAATCCAGCATGCCGGTGTTCCACATCGCCGCCTTCAGCCCGCGCTGCACGGCCACGCGCAGATAGGCCGGTTCATCCATGATCCCGCACAGGAAGTCGCACCCGTTATCCGCCAGCGCCGTGGCCGCCTGGGTTGCGGCCTGCGGGTCGAACCACGCGTTGATGGTGATGCTCTGCAATGTTACCGACGGGTTGACCGACTGCGCGCCCAGCAGGGTGGCGTTGGCCGAGGCATAGACCGAAGGGATGGGAAACGCGCCCAGGAACCCGATCTTGCCCGTGCGTGTCATGAGGCCCGCGGCAATCCCGATAACGTAGCTGGCATACCAGTGCGCCACGTAATACCACCCCAGGTTGCCGGTCACATTCGTGCCGTCACATTCCATGAAGGCCACGTCGGGCGCGCGGTCCGACACATCCTTGATGAAATCACCATATTCGGAGGTCGCGAACACCATCTGCGCGCCTTCGGCCACAAACTGTCGGAAAATGCGCGTGGCGTCGGCGGAATAGGGCACGCTTTCGACATATATGGTGCGGATTTTCGGGAATTCGCGGCGCACGGCCTGCACCCCCCGGTCATGCACCATGGACCACCCGCCGTCTGTAATCGGCCCGGTATGGCCGAAGCCGATAATGGCGTCGGCTTCCGCCAGCGGCCTGCGCCACGCGGGCGTGGCCGCCGCACGGGCCGGTCGCAGCAGGCCGGAGCCGGCCGCCCCCGCCATGCCCAGCAGTGCCCGGCGCGTTGTCAGTAACCGCCCCCGCGGTCCTGAAGCTGTCATAAGATGTTATCCCCTTGATAATCCATGCCGTATCCCCCTGCGGCAAGATGGCGTGCTGACCTGTTCGTATGCTCCTGTCGCTGCGTTGTCCGGTGTGCCGTACCTAGTAAACGTTACGAAGCAGGTACATGCAAGACCATCGCGCAACCTGCGGTCCGACCCGGCGCATCAGGCGTGATCGGTCCCGGCTGGCGGCATGCCCGCCAGCGCGCGCCAGCTGGCCTCATCCATGGTGGCGACGCCCAGCTCGGCCGCCTTGCGCGCCTTGGACCCGGCCTTTTCCCCCAGCACCACAAGGTCGGTTTTTTTGGAAACGCTGTCGGACACGCGCGCGCCCAGGCGCTCGGCCACGGCACGGGCTTCGGGGCGGGTCATGGTGGTCAGCGTGCCGGTAAAGACGATGGTCTTGCCCGACAGCGCGCCTGCGGCCACCATTTCCTCGTCCGTGACCTGTGCCAGCACCGATGTCAGGTCATCCAGCGTCGCGCGGTTATGGGATTCGGCAAAGAACGACACCAGTTCATCCGCAATGGCCGAGCCGATGCCGGTGATCGAGCCCAGTTCCAGCCGCTCGTCCGATCCGATGACCGCGGCCTTTTCCATCTGCTGCCGCCAGTTGGCCATGGACCCGTAATGCCGCGCCAGCAGGCGGGCATTGTTGATGCCGATGCGGCGGATGCCCAGCGCGTAGATCAGGCGCGACAGTTCGATTGTGCGCCGCGCCCCGATCGCGCGCACCAGATTGCGGGCCGATACCTTGCCCCAGCCGTCACGCGCCGCGATGTCCGCTTCATGCGCGGGCAGGCGGAAAATATCGGCGGGCGTGCGCAGCCAGCCCAGTTCGTGGAATTCCACGATCGTGCGATCGCCCAGCCCGTCAATGTCGAATGCATCGCGCGATACGAAATGGATCAGCCGCTCCACCACCTGCGCGGGGCAGGTCAGGCCGCCCGAACATCGCCACACGACCTCGCCTTCGGGCCGTTCGGCATGCGCGCCACAGACCGGGCAGGTGTGGGGGAAAGGGAAGGGCGGGCGGTCATGGTCGCGCGGCAGGACCACGCCGGTCACCTGCGGGATCACGTCGCCCGCGCGCTGCACATGAACGAGGTCGCCCTCGCGGATGTCCTTGCGCGCGATCTCGTCCTCATTATGCAGGCTGGCGCGGGTGACGATCACGCCGCCCACATTAACCGCCTCCAGAAGCGCAACCGGTGTCAGCGCGCCGGTGCGGCCAACCTGTATGTCGATCTTTTCAAGGCGGGTGATGGCCTGCTCGGCTGCGAATTTCCACGCCACCGCCCAGCGTGGCGCACGCCCCGCGAAACCAAGGCGGTCCTGTAGCGCGCGGTCATCGAGTTTGTACACAACGCCATCAATATCATAATCCAGCGCCGAGCGTTCCAGCGTCAGCCGCTCCATGAAGGCCTCGGCCTCGGCTGCGTCCTTCACCCGCATGCTGAGTGGATTGACCACAAATCCCCATGCCGCAAGCTGTTCAAGGTAGCCATGATGGGTTGCGGCCAGTGGCGTGTCGCAGAAGCCCGCGGCATAGGCGAACAGGGACAGGGGACGCCGGGCCGTCACCGCCGGGTCAAGCTGGCGCAGCGACCCGGCCGCGGCGTTGCGGGGATTGGCGAAGGGTTTTTCCCCCGCGTGCTCCTGTGCCGCGTTGAGTTCAAGGAACGCCTGCTTGGACAGGAACACCTCGCCCCGGATTTCGATCACGTCGGGGAAGGGGGCGGGCAACTGTTCGGGAATGTCCTTCAGCGTGCGCAGGTTGGCGGTCACGTCCTCGCCTTCGGTGCCGTCGCCGCGCGTGGTGCCGCGCACGAAACGGCCATGTTCGTAGGTCAGGCTTATGGACAGGCCATCAATCTTGGGTTCCGCGACAAAGGACAGGGCGCGGGCCTGGTCTTCCCCCAGCCCGAGGAAACGGGCGATGCGGCTGATGAACCCCTCGAATTCCTCCCGCGAGAATACATTGTCCAGCGACAGCATGGGCACCATGTGCCGGTGGCGGTGGAAGGGGCCACTGGCGGGCGCGCCGACCCTGTCCGCCGGGCTGTCGGCGCGGCGCAGGGTGGGAAAGCGCGTCTCCAGTTCGGTATTCAGCCGACGCAGCCTGTCATACGTCGCATCGTCAACCAGTGGCGCGTCATTCTGGTGATAGGCCACGTCCAGCGCGGGCAGTACGGTGGCAAGCCGCGCCAGGACCGCTTTTGCATGGGTTTCGTCCTGTTCCATCGCAGCCGCATCGGCCAGCAGGCGGCGCGCCTGTTCGGACAGGGGGATGGATGACGGGTCATGGGGCATGATGTCAGACCCCTTTCAGCAGGCTGTCGGCCGCGGCGCGGGCGGCGGGGGTAATGGTGTCGCCAGACAGCATGCGGGCGATTTCCTCGCGCCGGGCCTGTGCATCCAGCGGTGCGGCATGGGTTTCGGTGCGGCCCCTGTTCACGCTTTTGCTTATGCGCAGATGGGCGTCGCCTCGGGCCGCGACCTGCGGGCTGTGGGTGACAACCAGCACCTGCACGCTACGGCCCACGGTATATAGCCGTTCCCCGATGGCCGAGGCCGTGGCCCCGCCCACGCCGGAATCCACTTCGTCAAACACCAGCGTGGGAATGGCGGACCGACCGGCCAGCACCACCTTCAGCGCCAGCATGAGGCGGGAGAGTTCGCCCCCCGATGCAACCTTGGCCAGTGGTCCCGGCGGCTGTCCGGGGTTGGCGGCAATCAGGAATGATGCCTGTTCCTTGCCCCGCGCGTTCCATGCTTCCGCCTCCAGCGGCAGGAGCGAGACGATGAAGCGCGCGCGTTCCAGCTTCAGCGGTTTCAGTTCCGCCATCACCGCCTGTTCCAGCCTGCGGGCCGCCTTTTCACGTGCGGCGGTCAGTTCCAGGGCGACCTCTTCAAACCGGGCGCGGGTTTCGGCCACGGTTTTTTCCAGCACCTCGATGCGGGCATTGCCCGAATCAAGGGCGGCCAGACGGTCGTTGAAAGCCGCGAGCAGCCCCGGAAGTTCCGGCACCGACACGCCATGCTTGCGCGCTTCGGCACGCAGGGCGAACAGGCGTTCTTCCGTCTGTTCCAGCAGACGCGGGTCGGCCTGTGCGTCCGATGCAAGGCGCGAGAGCATGCTTTCCGCTTCCGCCAGCGCTTCTTCCGCGCGTTCCAGCGCATTCAGCGCTTCCTGCGCGGCTTCCTGCTCGGCTGCCCCGATCGCTTCGGGGTTCAGGTCGGTGGGGGCGGGCAGCAGGCGTTGCAGGGCGCGGCTGGCGTTGCGCAGCGCCGATGCGGGACCGGGGGAGCGACGGTCGCGCGGGGCAAGGTCGGCCAGTGCCGCGGCGATCGCTTCCGCCCGGCGTTCGCCCTGCTGCAATGCCTGGCGCAGGCCGGCAAGCTGGGTTTCCTCATCTTCCTGCGGGGCAAGGGTGGACAGATCGTCCACTGCCTGCCGCAGCCAGTCTTCCTCGCGCGCGGCATTTTCCATTTCCGCCCGCGCGGCGGCCAGTGCGGCCGTGGCCTCGATCCATTTACGATAGGCCCCGGCGGTGCGGGTGCGCAGGGTGCCCGATACGCCAAAGGCATCCAGCAGGTCCAGATGCGTGGACTGGTCGGCCAGTCCCATCTGTTCATGCTGGCCCTGTATCTCCACCAGCAGGGTCGCCGCCCGGCGCAGCAGGCTGACGGCCACGGGCTGGTCATTGATATAGGCGCGCGAACGTCCGTCAGTGGTGACGACCCGGCGCAGCAGCACGGGTTCGCGCACGTCATCCAGCACGATGCCCTGTTCACTGAACAGCTGGTGCAGGGGATGGTCCGGCGCGATTTCAAAACTGGCGCTGACGCTGGCCTGTTCACATCCCGCACGGACAAGGGACGCGCTGGCCCGTTCCCCCAGCGCCAGCCCCAGGCTGTCCAGCAGGATGGACTTGCCAGCCCCGGTTTCCCCCGTCAGCACGGTCAGGCCGGGGGGAAAGGCCAGATCCAGTTTTTCGATCAGGACCACATCCCGTATCGAGAGCTGTGTCAGCATGCAGGCTTCCCGTTCAGCACAGATAATCGTTGGCGGAAATCAGAAAACCGAATGCCACGCCCGGGAAAATACGTTCCGTCCCTGCTTGTGGTCCTTGCCGGTCGCGCCCTTGATCAGGTTATGCGCGCGCAGGTGGTCGTAGGCGTCTTCATACCATTTGCTGCTGGGGTAATTGTAGGCCAGCACCGCGCCGGTCTTGCGCGCCTGTTCCAGCAGGCCCATGTCCAGATACACTTCCACCAGCCGTTCCAGCGCCTCGGGCACGTGGTTGGTGGTCTGGAAATCCTGCACCACGCGCTGGTAGCGGCCGGCGGCGGCAAGGTAGTCATTCTGCTGCTGGTACCACCGGCCCACCAGCATTTCCTTGCCTGCCAGATGGTCGCGGCACAGGTCGATCTTCAGCTGCGCGTCACGGGCGTAGGGGCTCTGGGGAAAGCGGGTGATGACTTCTTCCAGCGCGTCCATGGCCTCGATGGTGCCCTGCTGGTCACGCTGCACGTCGGCCACCTGTTCATAATAACACAGCGCGCGCAGGTAGAAGGCATAGGCCGCGTCCGCGCTGGTGGGGTGCAGTTCCAGGAAGCGGTCAAGCTGCTGCACCGCTTCGGGATATTTGTTCAGCAGGTAGTTCGCATACCCTTCCATCAACTGCGCGTTGGCGGTGTACTGGGAATAGGGGTAGTTGCGCTGCAGGGTATCGAACTGGTTGACCGACAGCAGGTACCGGTCCGAACGCAGGGCGTCCACACCGTTGTTGTACAACGTTTCGGCCGAGCCGACGCGCGGCGCGCGTTCGTTGATGGTACTGGCGCTCTGTCCGCATGCGGCCAGAAGACCGGCAAGCGGCAGAAGGGCCAGCCAGGGCGCTGTCTGGCGCGGGGCGCGCGATGGTTGCGGAACGTAGTGTGATGTGCGTGCGAACATACCCGGCTCTTCCAGTTACGGAAGCTTTATATCATGTGCCGGGGGCGGGTGAAGTCTCCGCGTGCGGTTTTCGCACCGTCCCATTAGGCAGCCCGGTCGCGCGGGGCGGGAAGGGATGCGTCAAGCGGGGCGCGGCGCCAGTTCGCCTGTTCGGCAAAGACCTTGCGCAACAGGCGATTGTTCAGCGTATGCCCGGACTTATGGCCCCGGAAATGGCCGTTGACCATGCCTCCGGCCAGATACAGGTCGCCAATCGCATCCAGCACCTTGTGGCGCACGAATTCATCGGGATGGCGCAGTCCCGACGGGTTTACCACGCTGTCGCCATTGACGACCACGGCGTTATCCAGCGATCCGCCACGGGCCAGCCCCACGGAATGCAGGTAATCTATTTCCGGCTGCAGGACGAATGTCCGTGCCCGGCTGAGATGCTCGCGGAACTGCCCCGGTTCCACGCCTGTCATGTACCGCTGCTGGCCAATGGCGGCAGCAGGGAAGTCGATGGAGATGTCGATCGTCAGGCCGGGCTGCGCCGTGGGGGACAGTTCGGCATAGGCATCGCCGTCTTCCACCCGCACGGTCCGGTTTATGTGAATATGCTGGCGCGGGGCGGCCTGCGGCACGATGCCCGCGCATTCCAGCAGGAACACGAATTCCGCCGCCGAACCATCGAATACCGGGATTTCAGGACCATCCACGTCGATGAAGATGTTATCGACGCCACACCCCGCCAGCCCGGCCATAAGGTGTTCGATCGTGGCGATACGTTCGGCATGGCCACCGGTGGTATCGCAGCCCAGCACGGTGCTCAGGCATGTATCGACCACCATGTCGTACCGTGCGACGACCGGCGGCATGTCAATGTCGGTGCGCCGGAAGACAATGCCGGTATTTTCCGGTGCGGGGGACAGCCGCAGGCTTATGCGCGCGCCCGTATGCAGCCCGGTGCCGACGCTGCTGATCGGCTGGCGTATGGTGTGCTGCATCTGCCCTTCATGCCGGGGTTCCGAAATGAAGGGGGCGTGTGTCTGCGGCAGCATGCCGTCCATTGCCTGTATCCTTGACGGAAGAGTGGGAGAACTCACAGTAACTGGCATGTTATCATGTTACTGCCTTGTCTCTCCGCAGGACAGTCAAGGATTATTGCCTATTGTTACCTATCTGGAAGGAAAGCGTGGCCTGCCCGTACGGGACTGGCCGCGCATCGGTCTGATCAGGGTGAACGGCGGCGCAGGAAGGCGGGAATGTCCAGTCCGCCATCATCTGGTGTCGGGTTTCCGCCCGTGTTCTGCGCCGACGGCTGGGATGGCTGCGGGGGCTGGGGCTGCACGGCGGGTTCCGTGCGGGGCGCGGGCTCGGGTGCTGCCGGGGTGGAATGGCGGCGCAGCGCGCCGGTCACGATCCCGAACAGGCTGCGCGGCGCGGGCTGGGGTTCCGGCGCGGCGGGCTTGGCGCTTTCGGTAAACAGCGGCGAACGCGGGGAACCCGCGCGCTGTGCCTGCGCGACATGCGGCGGCACGGCATTGGGGGACGGCGCCTGCGGTGCGGCGGGACGCTGCTGGGGCGCCGCCGTCGCGGGCTGGCCCACGGGGGCGGCGGGCTG